>CALUGP010000030.1 GCA_944320195.1 uncultured Prevotella sp.
AAGAATAAAACAGCAGATAACTAACTAATTCGTAACCTATTACTACTATGAGTTGGTAACTGCAACTCATTTTCAATTACTTAGACCTTTTTCGTAATTTCGGAAGCACAAATATAAGAAAAATCCTGTCACATTGTTATCATGCGACAGGATTTTTTCATTCATAATCGTCTATGACTGAATTAATGAAATCCATCATGGGTTTGCCAACCTCCAATATCTCCGCCAACCCGTCCGGCCATGCATCTCCCTCAAAAAAGTCATTCGGAACACCATGCCAACAGCAATAATCTCTCATGCGCAAATATTGTATGAACTCATAATCCCGTGGAAAACCGGCTGGCGCCGTCTTCAACAGTTCCAGGCCGAAACCTTTTGATGAATCCCAATCGCCTTCGCCGGGACGACCAAAAACGTCAACGAAGCGGTCAGACTCAACAATGCCACGCCACTGACTAATGTTTCCCATTATCTCATTGCGGCATGACGTAAGAATGTTTGTCGGAAGCCAATAGTTTCCACATGACACAAGGCAATGATCCGGTTCAAGATGTATATAATACCCTCCGTGAAGAGCCTTCTTGCCATGTGCGGCTATGTATGCTCCGAGGTGTGTCTTGTAAGGCGACTTGTCCGAAGAGAAACGCGTGTCACGGTAAAACCGGTATGTCGCGTCTTTCGCCGTAAGATGACGTATTGTAGGGTCAAACTCGGAAATACGCAGTATCGCCATGTTCACACCATCCTCGAAATCACGTCTTACGGCGTCATACTCAGCCCTGTGGGCGTTAAACCATTCCTTATTATTGTTAGCCCTGATACTTTCAAGAAAGTCTAATATCCTTCCTGCCTGCATGAATCATACTTTTAGAATACAACTTAAGTCCTGCTAAGCTAATTTTGAGCCTTCAAAATTCTTAGGACAAAAAGACTCAAACGGACATTTTTCACAATGCGGTGCACGGCTTGTACAGACATACCGTCCATGCAACAGCAGCCAATGATGAGCATCGGCGGCTTGCTCTGACGGAATGTTGCACATCAGTTCGCGCTCTACTTTCAACGGCGTGTCACAACTCTTAGGCACCAACCCCAACCTATGACTTACGCGGAACACATGTGTGTCCACAGCAATCACAGAATGTCCAAAGGCAACCGCCTGTATCACATTGGCAGTTTTACGCCCCACACCGGGCAACGCCATCAAGTCGTCCATGGCCTGCGGTACTTCACCGCCATACGACGAAACCAACATTCGTGACATTTCAACCAGATGACGGGCTTTTGAATTCGGATAAGAAACACTTTTTACATACTCGTAAATCTCGTCCGGCTCAGCCGCCGACATCGCCATCGCGTCAGGATAACGCTCAAACAATGCCGGAGTCACCATGTTCACACGCTTGTCGGTACATTGTGCGCTCAGAATAACAGAAACAAGAAGTTGGAATACGCTGCCAAACTCAAGTTCTGTAGTGACACGAGGCATTTCAGTTTGAAAATACCTTAGCACGCAGTCGTATCTATCTTTCTTTCTCATTCTCGCCCTTATCGGCTTCTGCAGGTTCTTCTTCAAATTCAGTCAAACCGTTTTTCACCAGTATGTCATACCATTGCAACAATTTCTTGATGTCGCTGTCGTGCACACGCTCACGGTCAAACTCTGGAAGAACGGAAGCGAAATATTCACGAAGTTCCTTTTTGTCTGATTTTTTATAATTAAAAGACACAAGCTTTCCGTTTTCCTTATTATAGACATTTGAAAACACTTTCATCAAAGGGATGTCTTCCGACTCCGTATATATCGCAATGTCATTCAAGCTGGTTACGCTGTCGCTTGCAAAAACAGGCAGACGCTTATGGCTTTCATCCAACATTTCAACTATCAAGTTCGACTTTCCCCTTGAAACAAGTTTATAAAGTCCGGGTTTTCCAGACACTGCAAGAATTGTATGTTCCATTTTCTTAAAATGATTAATATTAATGAATTACTTAATAGCGTCAATGCTTTCCAATGACGCAAGTATTGAACTAATTTGCATATCCAGGCCTTCGCTCTCGTCATTCACTATTTCATAATCGCTTAAAGCCTTGACTTCATCCTGTGGCATCTGGCATTCAATCCACTCCAAAGCCTTTTCACGAGATATACCGTCACGTTGCATTATCCTGTCAATACGTACACCGAGTGGGGCTGTAACACATATGACTTTATCAACAAGCTTATTGAAACCGCTCGAAAATAATAAGGCGCATTCCATCCACGAATATCCAGAACTGACAAAATCCTCAGCTACAGCAGGATGAACTATTTGATTTATCCGCTGCGCATTGCTTTCGTTTTTCAACAAGTATTCTGTCAATACTGGTTTGTTAACACGCCCATCTACAATAACGTTTTTCCCCACAACATCCACAAGTCTCGACTGAACTTCACGAGACAATGACATTATGCGCTTTGCCGCTTTGTCACAATCATAAACATGAATGCCTCTATGCTCCAACATCTGACAAATAAAGCTTTTGCCACATCCTATGCCTCCTGTCACCGCAACCTTAATCATACCTATTGCTCTTCAATCAAATAATCAACTTGGGCGACACTTAGCCTTGCATTTCGAACTCCATGCGGAACCGAGCGCAAATATATATTGCACTTATCTGAAGGCTCTGCCATCAATTCATTATAATCGACAACAACCTTAAAACGTTCTGGGCTGATAGTCCTGAACAAACTGGCTCCTACCGTAAATGTAACCGTTACACGTGAAGGGAATGTTCTTAATATCTTGCCCTCTGGCATGTTCACCGCTTCAATTGGCACTTCGCATTTTTCTTCGGTTAATATGTCTGGACATATTGAGACCTTGACCTTTTCAGGTACATACTTTACACCTTTAATCCTATACAAAGCAACATCCTTAATAACCGTATCCGTTAAATTTCGGATATTTAAAGGCTCAGTATTCACATGCTTTATGCTATCAAGCATCTCGCGACTTGCGTATATGTCCACTGAATCTGGCGAAAATGTTATCTTGGACAGATAATAACTCTGCCCGGGAATAATCTTTCCTATAAGCCTTACCGGCATCCGTTTCTTCAAGCCATAGTTAAAGAAATACTCATATTTGTCTGGTTTCATGCTCAATATGGCAGAAGAACTGAAAAGCTGCCTTGACATTATTTTCTGCAACTCCGCCTGTGGAATGACACCAACGCCCGTCTTTTTTGCGTAATTCTTAAACTTAACACTAATCGGATTTATTTTATTGCCATAAAGATAAGCCAAAAGTGAAAACCCTTTGTCACGCACAGTAACCCGTACGATAGTGGTTGTATCACTGGTCAAGACAACATTCTTCGGTATTTCAACAAGTTGTACGGGAATTTCTATTTCTTTCTCATAAGTTTCGTTTAGGGCCATCAACAACCAGAATGCCCCACTTAAAAATAAAAAAAACAAGAAAATCAGGAACTCCCTATTCATCCAACTGAATAAGAAGTTCCTGACAAGTTTCAATATGTGTACAAATCCCGTTTCGCTCATTTATTTTGCCTGCGCACTGGCAGCACCCATATTTGATGCGACATCAGCAAATACATAATTTTTGTCAACTCGGATTGTCACACCTTTTGAAATTTCAATGTCAACAATGTTCGTAGCCAAGTCGATTTTCTTCACAACTCCATAAATGCCACCACCGGTAACAACGTTAGTTCCTTCCTGGAGACTGTTTTGAAATTTTCTTATCTCCTTCTGCCTTTTCTGCTGGGGACGAATCATGAAAAACCACATTATGACGAAAATCGCCACCATCATGATTATTAAAGACATGCCTCCACCCCCTTGTGCAGCTTGCTGGGATGCTAAAAAAACAGATGTGTTCATTTTTCTTTATAAATTATTATTAATGATTATTTTTTCTTTTGCCTGTCACTCATCGGCTTCAACAACAAACCGGATGACACTAAATAACGCGCGATACTGTCAAGCATCCCATTAATGTACCCTGAACTTTTTGGAGTACTATACACCTTTGCCAAATCCACATATTCATTAATGGTCACATTAATAGGTATATTAGGGAACGTCAACATCTCAGCAATTGCGATCTGCATGATCACTACATCCATGTAAGCCAGACGTGAGAAGTCCCAATTACGAGATGTCTCACTCATATAACGCTGATATTGATCGGCATTAAGTATTGTCGCACGGAAAAGCTTACGTGCAAAATCCTTGTCTTCATCGTCCTTGTATTCAGGCAATAGCTCTTGTTTTATACTATTTCCCGGTTCAAAGCGTTTTATTGTCTTAAGAACAAATGTGTCTACAATTTCCTTATCGTCGTTCCAATAAAGACTTTTTTCTTCAAGAACACCGTCTATGTCTTCGTTTTCCATTATGAACGACTTGTACAATTTGCGCCATACTTCCCTGTCGGCTTCATAAGAAGCATCCTCACTTGCCATATAATCCGAATATATTGTACTTTGGATTATTTGAGAATAAAGCTTTCTGACAAATTCTATATCATCATCCCAAGCCTGCTTTTGGTTTGAAATAAAATCACACAACTGTTTGTTTTCTTCAAGCTGCATTGCGAACTTGTTATCAGCAAACTTGCTTGAAGGCATGGGCAAGCCCTCACGTTGAGCCTTTAACGACTCGACTTCATAATGCTTACGTGCTTCCTTTGAAACGGCTACTATCAGTGCCAGCAGATAATGATACAGATGATAAGCCTTTGAAAGACTGAACAGCAGCTCTTTTTCTGCTACATCCAAATTACGATTTCCGTTTTGATAGTATGCATAGGTTAACTGGACTACCTTTATCCTTATTAATTCCCTGTTAATCATTGTATGTATGGACATTTTTCAACATTCAACGTTGCAAAATTAGGCAAAAATAAGAAGACATGCAAGAAAAACACTTTGTTTTTATCCGTTTTTTTTATTATCGCTTGCAAGTTAAAATAAAAAATGATACTTTTGCATCGCTTTTTCAGGCACAACGTGAAAACATTTTCCCGTGTGATGGTGAATTAAGCAATGTTTATAACTTAATTTAGAGTAACACAATTATGAAAGAAATCGACGTAATCGGTCAGAAAAGAAGCGAGACTGGAAAGAAAGCTTCTAAATTGTTGAGAAAAGAAGGACTTGTTCCTTGCAACCTTTATGGCGAGGCAAAAGATGAAAACGGCAAACCTAAGGCTTTGTCTTTTGCTGTGTCAATAAAAGAGCTTCGCAAGATTGTCTACACTCCCCACATTTATGTAATCAACTTGGTCATCGACGGTGAGAGCCACACTTCTGTCATGAGGGAGTTGCAGTTCCACCCTGTGACAGACGCTCTGTTGCATGCAGACTTTTATGAAATCAACGACCAGAAACCTATAACAATCGGCATCCCTGTAAAACTCACCGGCTTGGCACAAGGTGTACGCGATGGTGGCCGTATGAATCTTTCTGTGCGCAAGATCAATGTCACCGCCAAATACCAAGACATACCCGAGCATCTGGATGTAGATGTTACGAGCCTGCAAATTGGCAAGAGCATCAAAGTAGGCGACCTCCACTTTGAGGGACTTGAGCTCGCGACAAGCAAAGACGTTGTCGTATGCTCTATCAAGGCCACACGTAAGTCTGCGATGAACGCATCGAGCGACAACTCTGCCGAATAAGATTATTTGCACATCAAGATATAAATGGACAAATACTTGATTGTTGGCTTGGGAAATCCCGGCGAACAATATGCCGGAACCCGCCACAACACTGGATTTATGGTATTGGACGCTTTTGCAAAAGCGTCCAATATTGTTTTTGAAGACCGACGTTACGGATACATTGCAGAGACCAGCCTGAAAGGACGGAAAGTATTCCTACTGAAACCAACCACATACATGAACCTGAGCGGAAACGCCGTAAGATACTGGATGAACAAGGAAAACATTGCCTTGGAGCATCTGCTTGTCATTGTTGACGACTTGTCACTTCCGCTTGGAGCACTGCGTCTTAAAGGCAAAGGCAGCAACGGCGGACACAACGGTCTGGGCAACATACAAAACGTCATCGGAACGCAGCAATATGCACGTCTCCGCATAGGCATAGGCAATGACTTTGCCAAAGGGATGCAGGTGGAATGGGTATTAGGCAAATATGACGAGAACGATCTGAAAACGCTTTCGCCAAGCATAGAAACGGCCACTGACATTATAAAGAGTTTCGTTTTGGCCGGCATTAACATAACAATGAACCAATTTAACAAGCACTCGAATGGCTAATGACACTGCAAGAATAGACAAATGGCTGTGGGCTGCGCGGATATTCAAAACACGCTCCATTGCAGCAAACGCATGCAAAAACGGACGCGTAACGATAAACGGAACCAATGTCAAACCGGCACACATGGTGAAGGCCGGTGAAACGATAAACGTGAAAAAGCCTCCGATAACATTCTCGTTCAAGATTCTACAATGCATCGAGCAAAGAGTAGGCGCCAAACTAATACCTCAAATATACGAGAACGTCACCGACCCGAAGCAATATGAGCTGATGGAGATGAGCCGGATAAGCGGTTTCGTCAACAGAGCCAGAGGCACAGGACGCCCCACAAAGAAAGAGCGCAGAAGCCTGGATGCATTCATCGAACCGGCCATGTTCGGATTTGACGAATTTGATTTTGACGATGACTTTGACGAAGGCACATGACAAAATCGCAAAAATCAGGCCACACTAAACATTTCAACTTTCATTTCATCAACAAATATCCCCACACATCCATGACAAACATTGCCATATTCGTTTCCGGCAACGGTACAAATTGTGAAAACATCATCAATTATTTCAAAAACAACAAAGACATAAACGTATGTCTCGTGATAAGCAACAAAGCCGAAGCTTACGCCTTAAAACGCGCCGCCAAACACGGCATACCGTGCAAAGTGCTTTCAAAACAGGAAATAAGCGACAACACGATACTAATACCATTGCTTGAAGATTTTGACATAAACTTCATCGTACTTGCCGGCTTCATGCTGATGGTTCCGGGATTCGTCACAGAAAAATACGAACACAAAATTGTCAACATACATCCGTCGCTATTGCCAAAATATGGAGGCAAAGGCATGTACGGACACCATGTCCACGAAGCAGTCAAGGCTGCTGGCGAAACAGAGACTGGCATAACCATACATTACGTAAGCAACATATGCGATGGAGGTGAAATAATAGCACAGTTTAAGACTCCGCTCTCACCTTGCGACACGCCTGACGACATTGAGGAAAAAGTGCACGTCCTTGAGCAGCAACACTTTCCTGAAGTCATCGAAAAAGTGATAACGTCAATGCAGCATTAGAATGTGTGATAAAAACAACATGAAAAGGCCGTCTTTCGCAATGACGTTGACGGCCTTTTAAAATCATAAGGTTTGAATCAAAAACATCTTTTAAACTTTCACGCCGCACACTGATCCCTTTACCACGCTATTTTTTCCTAAAGTTCCTGTTGGCGGCACGCTTAAACATCTGCCTGTGAAACATGTCTTCGGCGCGAAGCACATCATACACCTTCTTTGCCGGCAACATCTGCAAGAACTTATAATGATACTCTTTCTCGATCTCTTTTATTTCTATCTGATACTTGTCACGCATCATTATGTTCTTTTCACATTCCGCGTCTGTTACCGGCTTGACACGCTTTAGCCCTTTCAATTCCTTATGCACGGCATGTTGCTTACGGCGCATCTCCCTGTAAACGGGGAAGAACTTTGAGGCCTCTTGTGGTGTGAGGCAAGCTTTTCTGGTAATATATTGCTCCAAATCAGCCTGGAAACGCTCCGGAACAAATCCCCTTCGCTTGTTTTGCGCATCAGCGCCCACCACAGCAAGCAACATCATTACTCCTAGCAAAAGCCTTTTTATATTCATTTCACTCATCTGCGATAAAATAATAAAAGTCGTCATTGTCCAACATGGCAAAGTCTGACATTTCATCCATCATATAATCTTCGCTTACAGACGATGCTGCGTTGCCAAAAGCCGTGTCGTGCATGTCGCCGGTTCCAGCATCCATGCCCTTGAAACAGAATATACCGAAAGCCACGACCGCCGCCGCACATGCCGCCCACGCAGCACGACGAAGATGCCGTCTGCATGTAAGCCGTGTGGCAACAGGCCTACACCCCACCTTGTCCATGACATCACTTTCAAGCCTGTCGAAATATCCGTCAGGGGTTTTGAAAGGCCGTTGTCTGCCAAATCGTTGTTCAAGCAAAAATTCCTCTTTCATTGTCAATACCATTTACCCTTATGACGTTTCATTACATGGAAAGTTTAATCAACTTCCGTCAAATCATTCGTGTAAATGGAAATAGTCGGATATTTTTTTTACAGCAATATGGTAAGAAGCCTTCAACGCTCCTTCTGAAGTATGGAGAATTGAACTTATTTCGCTATACTTCATATTGTCAAAATATCTGAGGTTGAAAACCGTTCGCTGAACATCAGGCAAAGCGGCTACCGCCTGCATGAGCAGAGCCTGTGCCTCGTCACCATCAAAATACTCATCGGCCATGAGCCTGCCAGCTACCGACACGCTGTCTGCCGCGTCCGCTTTCAATGAATTCTTGTTTTTCCGCAAGTTGTCAAGGGCTTCGTTAATGGCAATGCTGTACAGCCAAGTGGACAACTTTGACTTTCCGTGAAAAGAGCCTATGCTGTTCCAAGCTTTGAGAAATGTATTCTGCAAGACATCGTCAGCATCCTCATGGGTAAGGACTATGTACCTGATTTTCCAGTACAGGCACTCGCTATAAGACTTTACAATCATCTCGAAAGCCTTATGCTTAGTCTTTTCAGATGCAAGCAACTTGCAAATATGTTCCTCATTCACAGCCATGTCATTCAATATACGGTTTCAACTGTTCAGCCAAAGCTTCGTCATATCCGTAAATGTCTTGAAAGTCAGCCAGTCGGCCATCATCACCCCAATAAACCGTGAAATACCTGACAAACAACGGGACTGCAGGCCTGACTGGCAACGAGTTGACCAGCTTCTTCCTGTCGATTTTATTCTTTGTCAAAGAATCCTTGTCATTGACGAGCTTTACAGTCATGGAATATTTGAGCTTTTCCACTATTTCCTCATCCTTATCATCCATCAAGAACAAAGCCAGTTCAAAGGGCTTCTCCACCCTGACACATCCATGGCTGACCGCTCTTTTCTTGCGTTGGAACACCCACGGAGATGATGTGTCATGCAGGAACACCGAAAAATTGTTGTCGAAACGGAATATTATTCGCCCTAACGAATTTTTAGGACCGCCTGCCTGAACGATAAACTGCTCACCATTCATGACTTTGCCATACGATGCGCTTTCCGGCGGCAACTTGCCATCCTTCTTGTCCAACACGAACATCCCCATCTTGTGCATATACTCATAGTTGTGCAAGAAACCTTTTGATATGCTTTTGGGAACAATCCATTGAGGATTCACATCCATACGCTTAATTAGTCCGGCCAATAAAGGAGTCTTGTTTTCCAATGTTCCACAACCTATACGCATAATCAATAAACTGTCCCCGTCAACAGCTCTTAATGAAAAAGAAGGGATGTTCACTTCTACGTATTTATCAACATGCGCTTTATCCCGGCATAGCTTAAACTGCCATCTGCAACGCTCTATATTACAGATTGTTTTAATGCGCTCACTTGCAGACATGTCAACATTGTTTAACCGCTCAATCAAATTCCTGTAAAAGTGATTGTCCGGTTGCAATTCGGAAAGGAATTCACCAATACTGTCATTAAAGGCCTTTGTGAGAGCAAGCACATAAAACGCATCATCAGGACGTTCTACATCCAAATCTGAAAGTTGCCTGAATCTTGTTGTGACAGAATCTAAATCATATTTTTCAAAGTTGTTATACAGATGGTCTGGATTGACAATGCCATAACGCATACTGGCGGAATAACGCAAATAAGCTTTTGTAAGATTGTATTCCAAACGGGCCATTATCTCGTTTATGCTTTCATTGCCACCGCCGACATCCAAACTTCGCACCCGCTTCAAATCTTCCTCAATTGCATCCGTCCTAAACATTCTGGCATTAAAACCATAACGCCCGGCCTGTCTGATTATTGACAAAAGAGTGTCAGCACGGCTGAACACTCCGAGACGATTTATCCAAATAAACCTGTTATTATTCAAATAAAACTTCCGTGTCCGTATGTCCATGGACAAAGGCGCGCCGTCGTTCTCAGCAATTCCGGAAATACGTTCACGTATAACGCGTGCGTCAAGTTTATAACAGCCACTGCTTAACTCGGAAAAAGCATCCAAGGTAAGTCCCTTATACGGATTGTTGGTTTTCTCATTACAAGAAGAAAGCAAAAGAAAACCCATTAGCAAAACAATGACTATTCTTGACAAAATATTAAGAAAAGGCTTACTTTATTGATATTTTCCTTGTCATCCTGCCTACTTTCACTATATAACAACCTTTAGGCAGGTTTAAATCGTAAAACTTGTCGGGCCCGTCAATCTTGACACTCATGACACGCACGCCTGTAACATTATATATATGCATGATCTCCCCTTCGGCTCCTGTCACATGTATTCTAGAAGCCTTAACGGAAATGGAAATTTCCTGATTGTCAAATTCGACTATTTCTATCGCTGCATTTGTGCGGCTGACTGCCGGAACAGCAAACAACAAAGCCACAACAAACGGTAACATGAGTAACTTCCTTGCCATAAATGCATATTTTCCGAAGGCAAAGATACAGCAAATATGTCATCAGGCAAAATTTCACATGCGTTTTTTGTCGTTTTATACGTCAAAAACCTTCATTTCGTCAGCTAAGAAAGTGTTTGGAAATACAGTTCGAGCTTCGTCAAGTATGACGTTCTCGTCATCATATCTTGCTGAAAAATGTCCTAAGACAAGCTTCTTAGCTTGTGCGTTATGTGCAACTGTAGCTGCCTGGCGAGCCGTGCTATGGCAATATAGCACCGCTCTTTTTTCATTGTCACTGCAATAAGTGGCCTCATGATAAAGCAAGTCGACTCCCTTCAGTTGCTTATAAAGCTCTGGCATGTATCTTGTGTCTGAACAATATGCGTAAGAACGCGGCCTGTCTGCCGGCAACGTAAGTCTTGAATTTGGTATCACTTCGCCGTCAGGAGTAGTCCAATCGGCACCGTTCTTTATGTTGTTCCTATAACATTCAGGAATATTGTAAAAGTCAATCATATCCCTGCGGATATGTGGCAGCGTAGGCTTTTCACTGAACATATATCCGCAACATGGCACACGATGACTCAGTGGTATTGATTTTACGGCCACGCTTTTATCCTCATAAACGACATAACGTTCAGTTGTTTCCACTCCATGGAAACAAACATCGTATTCCAAACCGGAACAAAAGAAACCCATTTGCATGCTTAACACCGGTTCCAGTTCTTTCGGAGCATACACATGCAACGGGGCGGTACGCCCCAACATTCCTAACGTAGAAATCAGTCCGATAAGACCAAAACAATGATCTCCATGCAAATGCGTTATGAATATGGCAGAGATTTTATTGAAATGTATTCTGACTTTTCGCACTTGTATCTGAGTTCCTTCTCCACAATCTACCATAAACATTTTATCTCGCACTTCCACAATCTGCGAAGAAGCGAAATGTCTTAATGTGGGCAAAGCGCTACCACATCCAAGAATTCGTACTTTAAATGGTTGCATGGTACTCTGCGCTTGGTTTATTGTGCATCTTTGACATCGTTGATCGTGACCACGCGCTTTTGCATGCGCTTATATCCATAAATGCCGTCATTGTTTTCCAAATACAACGAATCAGGACCTAAAGAATATATGTCAAACGTATCAGGCGTAAGGACAAGCTTTCCGTTTAGAATTTTCCATTCCGTATAAGGTTTCGGTTCCCCTGTATTACTAACTACGGTACCACCTTCGGCAATCTCGAACTTTTTGTCAAGACTGCTCCACGTTCCAAGAAGAGATGTCAGATTGATTACTTTCTTAGCAAACATTTCTTCATTCAAACCTTGCACACGCTCACCTATAACGGCTATACGGTCACCGATGAACAAACCGCCTTGCACATTAGAACACGTGTCGATTCCTTCCAGCGTATATACAACCGTATCGCCTTTGTCTGTGACAAGCTCCAAGGTATGCATTGCAGTCCCTTCCCCACAACGCCCATATACGGTTGAATCTACAGCCAGACTATCCCCCGAGACTTCAATCACAGCGACATTTTTCTTCTTATCTGCACAGCCGGCGACAATCACTGCGCATAAAACAGTCAATATGGTTTTAAATGTTCTCATATGTCTTAAGCATTTTTATCGTTTTCATTTCGTTTCGCCTCATTCCACAACTCGTCCATTTCCTCTAATGACATGTCTGTCAATGGTTTGCCGGCTTTTATTGAATGGTCTTCTATGTAGTTAAAACGCCTTATGAACTTTTGATTGGTATGTTCAAGCGCATTGTCGGGATTCAGGTGGTAAAGACGGGCTGCATTGATCACACTGAATAAGAAATCGCCTAATTCTTTAGTAGACTTTTCTTTGTCGCCATTCCGCAGTTCGGTTTCAAGTTCGTCCAACTCTTCACGCACTTTCGCCCAAACATCGCCCTTGTCTTCCCAGTCAAAACCTACATTCCTGGCTTTGTCTTGTATTCTATATGCCTTAATCAATGAAGGCAAGGCATCAGGCACACCTGAAAGGACTCTTTTGTTTCCATCTTTTTCCTTCAACTTGATTTGTTCCCAATTTTCGGTAACTTGGTCAGCTGTGTCCGCCTTGATGTCGCCATAAACATGCGGATGTCTGAATATCAGCTTGTCTGCTTCCTTATTGCAGACATCAGCAATGTCGAAATCCCCAGTCTCGCTGCCAATCAAAGAGTAAAAACAAACATGCAACAAAACGTCTCCAAGTTCCTTGCAGATGTTCTTCTTGTCATCCTTCATCAAAGCGTCACACAATTCAAACGTTTCTTCTATTGTGTTGGGCCTCAAGCTCTCATTCGTTTGTTTTCTATCCCACGGGCATTTAACACGCAATGTACCAAGCACATCTATCAGCCTGCCGAATGCCGCCAATTTTTCTTCTCTTGTATGCATAAATATATATTTTAGCATTGCAAATGTAGATATTTTCCATGAATATTTAGTAAATTTGCATCGTTTTTTATTGAATACAATATAAATATTACATAAAAATGGAATTAGCTAGCAAATACGACCCGAAAGAGGTGGAGTCGAAATGGTATCAATATTGGATTGACAACAAACTGTTCAGCAGCCATCCAGACCAACGTGAGCCTTACACCATAGTAATACCGCCGCCAAATGTCACGGGAGTATTGCACATGGGACATATGCTTAACAACACCATCCAAGACATACTTGTAAGACGTGCAAGGATGGAGGGAAAGAATGCTTGTTGGGTGCCGGGAACCGACCACGCGTCAATCGCAACAGAAGCTAAAGTCGTCAACAAGCTTGCACAGCAAGGAATAAAGAAAACAGACCTGACACGTGACGAGTTTTTGAAGCATGCTTGGGACTGGACTAATGAGCATGGAGGCATCATCCTGAAACAGTTGAGAAGACTGGGAGCAAGTTGCGACTGGGAAAGGACTGCGTTCACCATGGACGAGAAACGTTCAAAGGGTGTGATTAAGATTTTCTGTGATCTCTACAACAAAGGACTTATATATCGTGGTGTCCGAATGGTCAATTGGGATCCGAAAGCACAGACGGCGCTCAGCGATGAAGAGGTCATCTATAAGGAAGAGCACAGCAAACTTTATTACCTTCGTTACATGGTTGTTGAAGAGCCAGGCAAGTATGCCGTTGTAGCAACCACTCGCCCTGAAACGATTATGGGCGACACAGCCATGTGTATAAATCCAGAAGACCCTAAAAACACTTGGCTTAAAGGCAAACATGTCATTGTTCCGCTGGTAAATCGACAGATACCAGTAATTGAAGACAACTATGTTGACATGGAGTTCGGTACGGGATGTTTGAAAGTTACGCCGGCTCACGACATCAATGACCACGCTTTGGGGCTTAAGCACAACCTTGAGACAATTGACATTTTCAATGACAACGGCACCATTGCCGAAGCCGCCGGATTGTATATAGGTATGGACCGCATGGATGTGCGCAGGCAAATTGAGCAAGACCTGAAGAACTCCGGGTTGATGGAAAAAGTTGAAGATTACACCAACAAGGTCGGCTTCTCAGAAAGGACAAACGTTCCCATCGAGCCCAAACTTTCCACGCAATGGTTCCTGAAGATGCAACATTTTGCAGACATTGCCCTTGCTCCAGTAATGAACGACGACATAAAGTTCTATCCGTCAAAATATAAGAACACATACCGCCACTGGCTTGAAAACATAAAAGACTGGTGCATTAGCCGACAATTATGGTGGGGGCACCGTATTCCTGCATATTACCTGCCAGACAATGGCGGATATGTAGTAGCGGAAACGCCTGAAAAAGCGCTTGAAATGGCAAAACAAAAAAGTGGCAATAACAATCTTACGATAACAGACTTGCGCCAAGACGATGATTGTCTTGACACATGGTTCTCATCATGGCTTTGGCCGATTTCCGTATTTGACGGAATTAACAATCCAGAGAACGAAGACATCAGATATTATTATCCCACCTCTGATCTAGTCACCGGACCTGACATAATCTTCTTCTGGGTGGCCCGTATGATTATGGCCGGATACGAATATCGCGGTACAATGCCTTTCAAAAATGTATATTTCACAGGCATTGTACGTGACAAACTGGGTCGTAAAATGAGCAAAAGTCTCGGTAACAGTCCAGACCCAATAGAACTTATTGACAAATTCGGTGCAGACGGCGTGCGCATGGGCATGATGCTGTCCGCGCCAGCAGGCAACGACATTCTTTTCGATGAAAGCCTGTGCGAGCAAGGCCGTAATTTCAACAACAAGATATGGAATGCCTTTCGCCTTGTTAAAGGTTGGGATGTAGCTGACATCGAACAACCGGAAGCCAACAAAACAGCTGTTGAATGGTTTGAAGCGAAACTGAAAATCACCAACGCCGAACTTGACGACCTCTTCAAGAAGTATCGTATATCAGAGGCTCTTATGGCTGTTTATCGCCTGTTTTGGGACGAGTTCTCAAGTTGGTATCTTGAAATGGTGAAGCCGGCTTATGGTTCGCCGATAGACCGTAAGACATACGACATGACACTAAGTTTCTTCAACAACCTGTTAAAGATGCTGCATCCGTTCATGCCGTTCATTACGGAAGAGCTTTGGCAGCACATATATGAACGCAAGGACGGTGAAAGCATAATGCTCGACCACTTGTCGATATCTTCTTCTAATGACGCAGACAAGCTTCTCACCAATGACATGGAATGCATAAAGCAGATAATAAGCAATGTCAGGACTGTCAGGAATCAAAAGAACATATCTCCAAAAGAGAAGCTTGAGCTGCAAGCCATTGGCGACAACAGGCATGCGCTCTACGATGAAGTCGTCATAAAAATGGCCAATCTAAACTCTGTCAACGTGGTCAACGAGAAGACTGCAAACACCGTGCAATTCATGATAGGGACTGATGAATATGCCGTTCCCGTGGGCAATCTCATTGACGTTGCCGCAGAGATTGAGAAGCAAGAAGCCCAGCTAAAACACCTTGAAGGCTTCCTTGCCGGGATAAAGAAGAAATTGGCCAACGAGAAGTTTGTTGCCAATGCCCCAGAAGCCGTTGTCGCTTTGGAGAGAAAGAAGCAGAGTGACTCTGAAGAAAAGATTGCAGCCCTTAAGCAGTCTTTGGCCGAACTTAAAAGCAAATGACAGACGCATTAAATCCGTGCCACCGAGCCATCAGTTTTGTGAGTGGCACGGATTTAATTTTTAACTCCGCACATTAACTTATGAAACACCTTATATCATCATTTAAAACACTTTTCGTGTTATCAATTATGTCGGTGCCTTCAATATTCATTTCATGCACTGAAGAGAATGACGAGCAACCTGATTATCCGGAAATTGCCAATCAGACAGTCATAATGTATATGCCTTGGGCCGATTCCGGAATATATGGATATTTTCTGAAAAACATTTCTGCATTCGAGACCGCCATAGAACAAAACCACGGGCTTGGCGGCAACTCGTTAGTCGTATTCATATCAGAAAACGGCTACACGTCACACATGATAAGGATTTCTTATGAAGACGGCGAATGCCGGCGTGACACATTAAACGAATACAGTTTTGACGCGTGCGATTACACCACGGCCGACGGCATATCACAAATAATTCGTGATGCAAAAGAGTTTGCTCCGGCCAACAAATACGCGTTGGCGATAGGTTGCCACGGGATGGGGTGGATTCCGTCTGGCACTAATGTCGGGACACGCGTTACAAAAACAAACAGTAAAGGCCAGCCCGTATATCAGACACGTTTTTTTGGCAGCGCAAGCGACAGCCGGTATCAAACAGACATTGCGACACTGGCTGAAGGCTTGGCAAATACAGGCCAACGGATGGAATATGTATTGTTTGACGATTGCTACATGTCGAACATTGAAACCGCTTACGACTTGAGAAATGTCACAGATTACCTGATTGCATCAACATGTGAAATAATGATTGAAGGTATGCCGTATGACAAAATAGGCATTGATTTGCTTAATAATGATTTCAAAGGTGTAGTTGACGGTTTTTATGATTTTTATTCATCGTTCAAAATGCCGTGTGGTACTATCGGGGTTACTGATTGTCGTGAAGTTGAAGAAATGGCGTATATAATGAAACAGATAAACGCGAGTTGCCCAGATTTGCCTTGCAATGTAACTGAAATACAAGACCTTGACGGATTTGAGAATACAATATTCTTTGATTTTGGTGATTATGTGAATCGTCTATGCATGAACCAATCACTTCTTGACGAATTCAACAGTCAACTTGAACGGCTTGTTCCATATAAAGCCTGCACCGACACATACTATTCTTCATATTCAGGCAAAGAGAATGTCATCAATACATTCTCTGGCCTTACAATCTCTGACCCGTCCATAAACCGAAGCATTGCAAATGTGAAAAACCAGACCAACTGGTACAGAGACACACACTAACAGAATTAAGAGTTAAAAATTAAGAGTTAAGAAAATATGTTTTGCAAATCAATAGCAAAGGTAATTTTCTTAACTCTTAATTTTTAACTCTTAACTTCTAGTCTCTTTTGAAAATATCCCTTGTGTAGACCTTGTCTTTCACGTCATCAAGGCATGAATCGTAACGGTTGGCAATGATAGCCTGGCTTTGCTGCTTGAATGCGTCAAGATCATTGATCACAACGCTGCCAAAGAACGTGCTGCCGGCTGCCAATGTAGGCTCATAGATTATGACTTCCGCACCCTTGGCTTTTATGCGTTTCATCACTCCTTGTATGCTTGACTGGCGGAAATTGTCGCTGTTTGACTTCATCGTCAGACGATAGACACCGATGACACATCTCTTTTCTTCAGAAGGATTGTAGTCGCCACGGTTGTAATAATCATAATAACCGGCCTTGTGAAGCACGCGGTCGGCAATGAAATCCTTGCGTGTGCGGTTGCTCTCCACGATGGCTTGTATCAGGTTTTCCGGCACATCCGCATAATTTGCAAGAAGCTGCTTGGTGTCCTTGGGCAGGCAATATCCGCCGTAACCGAACGACGGATTGTTGTAATGAGTGCCAATGCGTGGGTCGAGGCATACGCCGTTGATGATGGCCTGAGTGTCAAGTCCCTTCATCTCGGCGTAAGTGTCAAGCTCGTTGAAGTAAGACACGCGCAGAGCCAAATACGTATTGGCAAACAGCTTCACGGCTTCGGCTTCAGTCAAGCCCATGAACAACGTCTCGATATTCTCTTTTATCGCTCCCTCCTGAAGCAGCGAGGCAAACTCGTGTGCGGCCTCATCCAGACGCTCGTCGCCTTCCGGCCGTCCCACAATGATGCGACTTGGATAAAGGTTGTCGTAAAGCGCTTTGCTCTCACGCAAGAACTCTGGCGAGAATATTATGTTGTCCGATCCGATTTTCTTGCGGATGCTCTCAGTGTACCCGACAGGAATCGTGCTTTTTATAACCATTATGGCATTGGGGTTGACACTTTTCACAAGATTTATAACCTCTTCCACATGGCTTGTGTCAAAATAGTTTTTCACCGGATCATAATTTGTCGGTGCCGCAATGACGACAAAATCGGCATCGCCGTATGCCTTTGCGCCGTCAAGCGTGGCTACAAGATCCAAATCTTTCTCGGCCAAATATTTCTCTATGTACTCATCTTGTATGGGCGACTTGCGGCAGTTTATCAAGTCAACCTTCTCGGGAACCACGTCTACAGCCGTTACATGATGATGCTGGCTTAAGAGAGTTGCTATACTCAGGCCTACGTATCCAGTTCCGGCAACTGCTATTTTCAAATCTTTTTTCATTGTAAATATTATATTATAAATGTATACCTAACCCAAAATCCATCCACACATCGCAACTGGCTGACAAAGCGGTCGGAAAAAGACGGCCTTTCATGTCGCAAAAGGCCGTCAATCATACGCCAATTAGCGGCATATTGTAACACGTTTTGGCATGTCCTGGAATACGGACGCTCGCCGCAGGTCAAATAAAAGCGACTGTAAGTCCGGCCATGACTATGCTTACCATTGACATGAGCTTTATCAAGATGTTCAACGATGGGCCAGACGTGTCTTTGAACGGATCGCCTACCGTGTCGCCTACAACCGCGGCCTTGTGGCACGAAGAGCCCTTGCCTCCATAATGGCCTTCCTCTATCATTTTCTTTGCATTATCCCAGGCACCTCCGGAATTAGCCATGAAGACGGCGAGGGTGAAACCTGTCGACATTCCGCCTACCAGCAGTCCCAATACACCTGCAACCCCAAGCACCATGCCTACAACCACCGGAATGACGATGGCTAAAAGCGAAGGCAAAATCATTTCGCGTAGAGCTGAACGGGTGGAGATCTTTATGCAACGGTCATAATCAGGCGTAGCCTTGCCTTCCAATATGCCCTTTATCTCTCTGAACTGCCTGCGCACCTCCTCAACCATTGATCCGGCAGCACGGCCTACTGCCCCCATGGTTATGCCGCTGAACATGAAAGCGGCCATTGCGCCGATGAATATCCCTACAAGCACGTTGGGATTCATCAAATTTACTTGGAAAAAGTCAATAAGCCCCAGCAAGTCCGCGTTGCCCGGATTAAACACTTCACCGGCATTGTCAATGAAAGTCCTGCCTTCCTCCACGGCTCTTGCCATATTGATTTTAATCTCCTCAATGTACGACGCAAGAAGGGCCAAGGCCGTAAGCGCCGCACTGCCAATGGCAAACCCCTTGCCCGTAGCAGCCGTAGTGTTTCCCAATGCGTCCAAGGCGTCTGTACGCTTGCGCACCTCAGGGTCAAGACCGCTCATCTCAGCATTGCCGCCCGCGTTGTCTGCAATGGGGCCATACGCGTCAGTTGCAAGCGTAATACCAAGTGTCGAGAGCATTCCCACCGCGGCTATTCCAATGCCATATAGTCCCTTGGATATGCTTTCCGAACTCATCGACATGTCAAACCCGTTCGCGCAAAGATAACTTGCCAATATGGCGGCCGATATCGTTACTACAGGAACCATAGTTGAAATCATACCAGTCCCTATTCCCTTTATTATAACTGTCGCCGAACCTGTTTCAGAAGACTTTGCGATGCTTTTTGTAGGTTTGTAACTTTGGCTTGTATAATACTCTGTTGCCGCGCCTATGATGACACCGGCTGCAAGTCCGCTAATTACAGAAAACGACACGCCTATCCAATTGTCAATTTCCAGCAAATAAAGGATTACGAAAGTAGCAACCGCTATCAATCCTGCGGAAACATTAGTTCCCAGACTCAACGAGTGAAGCAGATCCTTCATCGTTGCTCCCTCTTTAGTCCGCACCATAAATATGCCGGCCAAAGACAAGAATATTCCCACCGCGGCTATAAGCATCGGCGCAATCACAGCCTTTAATTGCATGTCTCCGTTCAAGGCAAATGCCGTGGCACCAAGAGCCGCAGTACTGAGGATGCTGCCACAATAGCTTTCATAAAGGTCGGCGCCCATTCCGGCAACATCGCCTACATTGTCGCCTACATTGTCCGCTATGGTCGCCGGGTTGCGTGGGTCATCTTCAGGAATGTCAGCTTCGACTTTACCTACAAGATCTGCACCAACATCAGCCGCCTTGGTATATATGCCACCTCCAACTCTGGCAAACAACGCCTGCGTTGAAGCCCCCATGCCAAACGTAAGCATTGTTGTCGTTATTGTAACAAGAGCCGTGTTTTCCCCACTGTAGAACGCACTGAGCAAAACAAACCATAACGCTATATCCAGCAAACCTAATCCGACCACTACAAGTCCCATTACGGCTCCGCTCCTGAATGCAATGCGCAATCCGCGGTCAAGACTCTTGCTGACGGCGTTGGCTGTACGTGCGGAAGCGTATGTAGCCGTTTTCATTCCGAAAAAACCACACAGTCCAGAAAACACGCCGCCTGTAAGAAACGCAAACGGAACCCACGGATTCTGAATATGCAATACGTAAGACATGAATGCAAAAACCAAGCACAAAATGACAAAAATCAAGGCAACCACCTTGTATTGCTGTTTGAGGTAAGCCATGGCGCCAATACGCACATAGCCGGCAATTTCCCTCATTCGAACGGTTCCCTCATCTTCCTTCATCATGTACTTGAAAAAGTACCATGCCATAGCCAACGCGCATATCGAGGCTATCGGCACAATCCAAAAAACTGACGGTATATTCATTGCTTTTCGTTTTTTACAGGCATCCGGAAACCCTTTGCAATAAAAGATTTAAGATTGCCTTTTATGGTATTAATACTATTGTTGGTTACATCTAATCAAACTAAAACCTGAATGACAATTGGGTGTCTATCATGCTGTAATTATGCTTCGCAAGCGAGCGGTCGTTAACAAAGGCATATTCTAAGTTGACTTGCAGATTCTTTACAAAAACATAATCAATTCCCAATTCGTAAAAAGTCTTGCTTGTACCCCACTCTGCTTGTGGGCGATACAAATCATACCTGGCTTTTACATGTAGTTTCTTTTTAATTACCGGAGCTATAGCCAACGCGTAAAAGCCGTCAGCCTTATTGCCGGCATCAACATTTACATCATCCACTTTTAAATCTGAAGCCTGGTTATACACTGACGCAAAGCCGTATCCGGTAGAATGGATGTATTCCGAACGGAATGTCCAATCGTCAAAAACATATTCTCCGCTTATCGCATAACGGTTCTTGTCAAGGCTCTTTATGCCGTCGCTTCCCTTACGGGCGTACGAACCGGTCCATCCAAAGGCTCCTATGCGCAACCCCTGAACAGGCATGACCCATAATCCGCCAATAACATCTTTTTGATTGTCAACATCTTTAGTGTTGATACCTTGCCCGTTAAAAACACCTACTTGATAATGCAGCAACGCACGTCCTGACGCCGTTTTAAACACATCGCCCTGTAATTGCACACCTATGTCACGACCGTTTGAAGCATGTTCGCCCACCCTGTCATTAAAGCCTGCCAGCTTGCTGACATTTTGGGAATATCCCATAAATCCCTGGTCAATTGGATGCATCGGATTCTCAAACGTAAAAGGACGCTTGAACTGTCCTGCCTTTATTTTAAGGAAAGACAGTTTCTGCCATTCAATAAACGCGTCCACGACTCTTGGACTTTCGCCCAATGTTGAAGTGCTGCCATTGATTTGCCCCTGCACTTTATAAGCGAAATCTCCAAGTATGCGGCCGTCGATTGACAGCCTGATCATCCTTAAATTGAAAGAATTACTTTCTGCCCCTGACTGGTCATTATATTGGTATTGTCCGATGACATACCCACTGAA
Source organism: uncultured Prevotella sp. (assembly GCA_944320195.1). Taxonomy (GTDB): domain Bacteria; phylum Bacteroidota; class Bacteroidia; order Bacteroidales; family Bacteroidaceae; genus Prevotella. The sequence goes on from CALUGP010000030.1 coordinate 22,020, forward strand.
TTTTGGCTTGTCAAAGACTTTCGCTTTGTCCTGACCACAAACGTCAGCAGTGGCAAAAAGGCAAGAAGCAATCAATGCGTATATGTATAAACGCCTGTATTCCATCATTTTACAAATTATCATTCACATTTCTATTAAACGTTTCAATCAACAACACATGTCAGATCTTTTCACCAACAGCACAACATTTTCAACATGCGGTGTATGTGGGAACATGTCTACCGGCTGGACTGCACCCACCTTATAATATTGATCCAACATTGCAAGGTCGCGGGCTTGAGTTGCAGGATTACAACTTACATATACAATGCGTTTAGCTCCTGTACGTATGATTGTCTGTACGACATCCGGATGCATTCCGGCACGTGGAGGATCGGTAATGATTACATCCGGACGGCCATTGTCTGAAATGAAATCGTCCGTAAGTATGTCTTTCATGTCGCCTGCATAAAACTCAGTGTTTCTTATCCCGTTTATTTCTGAATTGACTTTAGCGTCCTCTATTGCTTCAGGCACATATTCTATACCTATTACTTTCCGCGCATAACGTGACACGAAATTGGCGATAGTACCCGTACCTGTATATAAGTCGTAAACAAGTTCTGTCCCAGTAAGGCCTGCAAAGTCGCGAGCTACTGAATAAAGTCGCAGCGCTTGTTCCGTATTTGTCTGATAAAAGCTTTTCGCCCCGACCTTAAACTTCAAATCTTCCATAGTCTCGAAAATGTAATCGTTGCCCTTGAACACTTGCAACTCGAGATCATTATAAGTATCATTGGCCTTTTGATTGTCGACATAGAGCAATGCAGTTATTTCTGGAAACGAATCCGCGATATGCTGCATCAAAGCCTTTGCACGAACGGAGTCGCCTTCTTCATCGTAATGGAATTGTACCAATACCATCCACTCGCCAGTATCAGAATTGCGTATGACAATATCACGCAGCAATCCATGCTTATTCCTCAAGTCGAAAAATGTCATTCCTGTAGAATAAGCATAGTCGCGGACTTCGTTTCGGATACGGTTGTGAAGGTCGTCCATCAGAAAGCATTTGTCTATTGGAAGAATCTTGTCGAACGCCCCACTGATGTGGAAACCAATGGCGTTCATTTGTGAATATTCCGTGCCAGATGATATCTCATCTTTTGTCAGCCACCGTTTATTACTGCATCCGAACTCCAACTTGTTACGGTAGGCAAAAATCTTTTCCGACCCAAGAATCGGCCTTATTTCAGGAATTTCGACTTTACCTATACGCGTCAACTGATCATACACCTGCTTCTGCTTCATCTTGAGCTGCTCGGCATAAGGCACATTTTGCCACTTACAGCCGCCACACAGACCGAAATGAGAGCAACAAGGCTCAACGCGCACACCGCTTGGCTTTACCATCCTGATTATCTCAGCTTCGCAATAACGATGTTTCTTACGGCGAACCTGCAAGTCCACAACGTCGCCGGGTACTGCAAACGGCACAAATACCACAATGTCGTCTACTTTTGCCAAAGCCTTGCCTTCTGCCGCATAATCTGTTATTGTGACGTTCTCCAATATTGGTAACGGTTTCTTTTTCCTGCTCATATAGTAAGGATGTGTTGTTCTTTAACTGGAATCATGAAAATTTGGTACAAAAGTAATACAAAAAAACGAATATGACAGAGCAATCCGCGGATTTTAATCTGAAATGTTTGTGAAACATGAAATTATAATTTATATTTGCCATGTATTCGTGAGTCCGACATAACAAGCATGTCGCACCTGTCGGTTTTTTTGCAAGTCAGAGGCACGCCGGCATTCCGCTTGCTGAGCATCAACAGCACCGACTCGTCCACGTAGTTGTATATCAGCAGCAGGGATACCCTTGCGGAGCGGATAAGATCTGTGGCGAACTTGTAGGCATCGAACAATTGGCCGTCGTAGAAGATGCCTTCCACGGGTGGCAGCGAGGTGCGGACAAAGAAGTCTATTTTGCTGTCTATCCGGTTCAGGCGTTGTTCGTGCTCCATGAATTTGCTGTTCATCCGATCCTCCAAGTTGCTGAGGTGCTGATTGACGGAGTAGCCTTTCAGCAGATATTCTTTCAACACTTTGTTTGCCCATTGGCGGAACTGTGTACCTCGAATGGATTTCACGCGGTAGCCTACGGAAATGATGACATCGAGGTTATAATACTTGACCCGATATTTCTTCCCGTCTGCGGCAGTTGTCAAGGAATCCTTGACAACTGAATCCGGACTTAATTCTTTTTCTTTGAAGATGTTGTTCGTGTGCAGGCTTACGTTTTGCTTGGATGTCTGAAACAATTCAGCCATTTGCGCCTGCGTCAGCCACACCGTTTCTTCTTCCAGCCGCACTTCCAGCTTCACTTCGTTGTCGGGCTGGTATAGTATGATTTCTCCTTGATTTTCCATGGGGTATAAAAATAAAACGACCCCCGATTTGAGCATCGTTGAGAGGCTTGGGGGGTCTGGTGCTGCAAAAATACAACAACTATCCCATGCCGCCAAACTTTTACGAATATTTTTACGCACACGCCAAGAAGATGGGATTACTTCTCCATTATTCCTTTTCCAGTCTGTCAAAGAACGCGCAAGCCAAGCGCAACGACAAATCATGCTTGCATGAATTTGCAGATTGCCGAGGCGTAGCCGTTGTTATAAAAAGCACATACAAGCCGAGTCCGCTCCCGTTCATGCGCCAAAATGCCTGCCATGCCCTACAATGACCGTCACTATCGTGAGCACCCATGCGGATATATTCAAGAAAGCCGCCTGCCTTTTGCGGTCGTTCGCAAAGAGCAGGCGGAATAATGGAGAAGTTTTTTAGATGCCTTACAGCAAAGCGGTGATAGCCGTAGCGGGTATCTCTAATTTGGAGAAGGCGAACATCTTTTTGCCGAGGTCTTTCAGGGAGGCGCCGATGTGATAGACGTCCGTCCCGTCTATGATTAGGAAGCGGTCGTGGCACTTCTTGTAGGTGTGGATGCCTATCGGGGGATATTGGCTGTTGTGCTTCTGTATGTCTAATTGCAGTTGGTGGCTGACGGTTTGCGTGTAGATGTCGGCCTTCACGCCGGCATTCCGTTTGCTGAGCATCAGCAGTACCGACTCGTCCACGTAGTTGTCTATCAGCAGCAGGGATTGCCGTGCGGAGCGGATAAGGTCGGTGGCGAACTTGTAGGCATCGAACAATTGGCCGTCGTAGAAGATGCCTTCCACGGGTGGCAGCGAGGTGCGGACAAAGAAATCCACCTTGTCCGTTATTCTATCTGCCTTTCGTGCTTCTGAAGCCTTGTATCCATCTGTTCCAGCCGATAGTTGATGGCATGGCCTTTCAGCAGGTATTCTTTCAGCACTTTGTTTGCCCAACGCCGGAAAAGAGTAGCATTTTTGCTGTTCACCCGATAACCAACGGACAAGATTGCATCCAAATTATAATATTTGGTCACATACTTTTGTTTCCCATCGTTACCCATATGTTCCAAAATGGAACATGTGCTGTCTTGATCCAATTCTCCGCTATTGTATATATTGCTTAAGTGTTTGGTTATGGCTGGGCGTTTTGTACCAAACAGGGTAGCTATCTGTTCCTGTGTCAGCCACACCGTTTCTTCTTCCAGCCGCACTTCCAGCTTCACTTCGTTGTCGGGCTGGTATAGTATGATTTCTCCTTGATTCTCCATGGGGTATAAAAATAAAACGACACCCGATTTTAGCATCGTTGAGAGGCTTGGGGGTTCTCGTGCTGCAAAGACTCACCAAGTTTTTCGTGAGAGGAATGCGGACTTACGGATTTACAAATCCTTATACTCATGACTGGCGGATGGCATATCCGCCGGGACGGAAACGGAAGAAAAGGGATGTTTCTATGCAGTCATTGCCATAAGGCTTCTGTTTTCCAGTCGGAAGGGAAACCCATTGCAGTGGTATCCACGTTAGGGTATGCCGCAATCAGGGCTTTCAGCGTTTGCGTGAATGTATTTCCGGGAAGGATATTATTCAGCAGGTAGGCGATACAGCATAGTTGTATGTACAGTTTGTTGTCCGCCACGGCGGTATTGCTTATCCAAGCGTTTTTCAGCTTGGCAGGAATGGCGGGCGTAACGGGATAGTTCCGGTTCCACATTCTGGCATGATGGGCACAACAGTTACGCAATGCCGCCAGGCTGGCCGCCCAGCTTTCCAATATCTTGTGCTGGGGCAGGTCAAGGCTGCGGGCTACGTTTTTCTTTACCTTTATGTCGCTGAAGTTGTAATACATCTTCGACAATACGCCGAACGACACCACTTCCAAGGTCTTCCATGCAGGCGGAAAAGGCGGGTCATCGTATTTCTTGAAATGGTCTTTAATGAATTCCTCTCTCGTGCGGTGCAACTCGCGCTCCACGCTGCCGATGTTTTCCTGAAATAACCTCTCTTCCCTCGACAAGGATTTGTCCACAAACCAAAACGCACCGTGGCCAACGAGAAATGATGTATCATCTTCGTGCGCATAGCGATTTCTATACGGGCAATGGCTTTGAACACCAGTTCGCGCAAAGAAGCATCAAAATCGTAGAGCCGCACGGCGTTCTCAAAAGTGGCTCCGGTCTTGAACTGGTGGTTTTACTTGTCCGTTTCCATCGGTCGGAAATAGTTGGCAAGCCGGAAATAACTGATGGAGCCTAACACTTTTTGGGCAGCAGCTTCGTCAATAATGGCAAGCCCACGGTCTTTCAGCAAGGAAATTTGCTGCTCTATGGTGAGGGGTTGTTTAGAATACTTCATACCTATATAAAATAAAAGTTCCACCCTGGTACGCTGTGCTAAGCAAGAAGCGTGGTGGACTCTGTC
>CALUGP010000031.1 GCA_944320195.1 uncultured Prevotella sp.
ATTTTCACCCTTAAAGATACTAAAAACATTCCATTCCCACAACTTTTCCAATGATTTTCTTATACCGAACTCACGTTGTTTTTATGGATAAACTCCGCCACGACGGGCGGCACCAGGCCGTCGATTGGCTGCCCACAGGCTATGCGGCGGCGCACTTCGGTGCTGCTGCCGGGAATGAGCCCGGTGTCGGCGAGCGTGACATTTTGGGGAAATGAGGCGGCGGAAAGCGGCGTGCCTTCACGCGGATAGACCACGATGCGGTGGTTGGCGATGATTTCACGCGCGGCATACCACTGGTCGAAGCGCACCCAGTTGTCCGCGCCGATGAGCAAGACGAACTCGCGCTCGGGATAATCCTTGGCAAGCGATTGGAGCGTATGCCACATGTAAGACGGCCGGGGCAGGAGGAATTCGCAGTCGGAGGCTTTCATGCGCAGCTCTCCGGCCAATGCAAGGCGTACCATCTCAAGGCGAAGCTCGTCGTCAAGAAGCCGCTCGCCCTGCTTGAACGGATTTTGCGGAGACACTACGAACCACACTTCGTCAAGCCCGGCAAGACTCAATAGCCGCCGCGCCAGCTCGATGTGGCCGTTGTGTATGGGGTTGAACGAACCGCCGAAGATGCCGGTTGTGAGCATGGAAATAAAATTAAGAAGTCAAGACTACTCTAAACTTCACTATTTATAAACTCCTTAACCGCATCAAACGCCTCGTTGACGGCGCGGTCAAGGTCGTCGTTCACAATCACTTTGTCAAACTTCCGGGCGAATGTAAGCTCGAAAGAGGCGCGTGCCAAACGGTCTTCTATCACTTCTGGAGCGTCGGTGCCGCGCCCTTCAAGGCGCCGGCGAAGCTCCTCTATCGACGGAGGCTGGATGAAAAGGGCCAGGGCGCGGTCGCCGTAAAACTGCTTTATGTTGCACGCTCCCTTTACATCAACGTCGAGAACGACGTTGTCGCCGGCCTCGAGCTGACGCTCCACCTGGCTTTTCAGAGTGCCGTAATAGCGATCCTTGTACACCTCCTCGTATTCAAGAAACTCTCCATCGGCAATCTTTTGGCGGAACTCACCGGGCATTAAGAAGAAGTATTCAACGCCGTTGCGCTCCGTGCCGCGCGGCTGGCGGCTGGTGCATGATATGCTGAACGCCATGTTCAGTTCCTTGTGAGACATCAGTCTGCCTATTATCGTGCTCTTTCCGCTGCCGCTGGGAGCGGAAAAAATTATGACTTTACCTGCCATGTCTTTACTGATTTCATAAGTTGAATGAGTTAAAGGAAGGAGGAGCAAGCCGCCTTAACTTCTTATTATCATAATACGTTCAACACTTGTTCCTTGATCTGTTCAAGCTCGTCCTTCATCTTCACCACGATGTTTTGCATCTCGGCATTGTTGCTCTTGCTGCCTGTGGTGTTGATTTCACGCCCCATCTCCTGCGCTATGAAGCCAAGCTTCTTGCCCTGTCCGAAGCCCTCGGTCATAGTCTCGCGGAAGTATTTAAGATGGTTGGCAAGACGCTGTTTTTCCTCGTTTATGTCAAGTTTCTCGATGTAATAGATAAGCTCCTGCTCAAGACGGTTCTTGTCATATTCAACGTCGGGGATGCTTTTAAGGCCTTCCACTATCTTTGCGCGTATCTTTTCGATGCGTGATTTCTCATAAGGCTCTATAGAAGCGAGCAGCCTGGCTATGTTGTCAAGCTTTTCGGAAAACTTGTGGAAAAGGGCCTCGCCTTCTTGCCTGCGGAAAGACACCAGCGCATTGAGCGCCTTCTCTATACCATGAAGCACAACAGCCCACTCCTCGTCGCAAAGCTCCTCGACATCGGTCTTGGCCATGACGTCGGGCAGACGCAACAGGGTGGCAAACCAATCTTGCGGCTCCGGTATGCCGATAGTTGCCGACATGGCCTTTATCTGGCGGTAATAGTTCTCGGCAAGAGCCATGTTGATGGGAGTGGCCTCGGCCGAAGCGTCCCTTTCCACCCAAATGGTGAAGTCCACCTTTCCTCTCAGCAAGGCTTTTGAAAGCATCTGGCGTATTTCCATTTCCTTCTCTCTGTAAAGCGGAGCGATGCGCGTTGACAAATCCAACGCCTTGCTGTTGAGCGATTTTATCTCAACGTGTATTTTCTTTTCATTGAAAGTTACGACAGACTTTCCGTAACCCGTCATTGATTGTATCATAACAATATATGTAGTTAAATTTATGCAAAAGTACATATTTCTTGGGAAAAAAGCGTACTTTTGCACATTATTTAAAAAGATATTTTCATTTTATGTCTTGCATTCTAAATATTGAGACAAGCACCGACGTGTGCTCGGTGGCTGTCAGCCAAGACGGCGTTTGCATATTCAACAAGGAAGGCGGCAAAGGCCCCAACCACGCGGTCAGCCTGGGAGTATTCGTGGACGAGGCCTTGGCTTATGTTGACAGCCGCGACATAAAGATTGACGCTGTCGCCGTAAGTTGCGGCCCCGGCTCATACACCGGATTGCGCATCGGCGTTTCAATGTCCAAAGGCATCTGCTATGGCAGGGATGTCAGGCTGATAGCCGTGCCCACGCTGGAACTGCTGGCCGTGCCCGTATTGCTCGAGCACGATGTCGACGAAAACGCCCTGCTGTGCCCGATGCTCGACGCGCGCCGCATGGAAGTGTATGCCGGAATATACGACCGCGCACTGCGTGAGGCAAGGCCGGTGCAGGCAGACGTGGTAGACGAAAACACTTATAAAGAATATTTGGACAAGGGTAAGGTGTATTTCTTCGGCAACGGAGCATGCAAATGCATCGACACAATAAACCATCCTAACGCTGTTTTGATAAAAGAAATCAAGCCGTTGGCCAGATACATGTTCCCATTGGCAGAAAAACGAATGGCCGAAGGCAAGTTTGAGGATGTGGCATACTTTGTACCTTTCTACCTGAAAGACTTTGTGGCGAAGACACCGAAGAAGCTTTTGTAAGCCACAGGAGCCATACGTCACAAAACCACCTGGAAGCAGAAACACCCTAATTAACAACGTAATGAACATCGAAGGATTAGATTACAACACTCAACGTGAGCAACTCATATTGCCGGAATACGGCCGCGAAGTGCAGAAAATGGTAGACTATGCCGTCACATTGGAAAACAAGGACGAGCGCCAACGTTGTGCTGAGACAATCATCGGCATAATGGAAAGAATGTTTCCACAGGCGCAAGACGGGGCTGACTATGAGCAAAAGCTGTGGGACCATCTTGCCATAATGAGTAATTTCAAACTTGACATAGACTACCCTGTAGACATAACGGAGGCTAAAAACATAATGAAGAAGCCTCAACCCATGAACTACCCCAAACAGACAAACCCCATAAGGCATTATGGAAGCATGATGTTTGAACTGTTTGAGAAACTGAAGAACATGGAGCCTGGCCCTGAACGCGACGAGCTGACAAGACTCACCGCCAACCAAATGAAACGCAACCTCATACAATGGAGTCACGGTTCAAGCGACGATGAGAAGATTGCATCTGACCTTGCACATTTTACCGACGGAAAGATACAGTTGGATTTGGACAACTTCAAATTCAACATCGGCAACATGAGGGAACCGGGAGAGAAACGACGCAAAAGGAGATAACACGCAAACTGACAAAACACCGACAAATGGAATCTTTCATCATTGAGGGCGGCCACCCGTTAAGCGGCACCATAACTCCACAGGGCGCGAAGAACGAAGCCCTTGAAGTAATATGCGCGTCGCTGCTTACTTCAGACGAAGTGATAATTAAAAACGTGCCAGACATTCTCGATGTAAACAATCTCATACAACTGCTTACGGAAATAGGTGTAAGCGTAAACCGCCTGGACAAAAACAAATATTCGTTCAAGGCTGAAAATATCAATCTCGACTATCTTGAAAGCGATGACTTCATTCAAAAGTGCTCGTCGCTTAGGGGCAGTGTGTTGCTGATAGGGCCGTTGCTCGCTCGCTTCGGAAAGGCAGTCGTGGCAAAGCCAGGCGGAGACAAAATCGGACGGCGAAGGCTCGACACCCACTTTCTCGGTTTCAAGCACTTGGGAGCCACTTTCACGCATAATGACGAGCGCGAAACATTTGAAATAAACGGCAAGCACCTCAAAGGATGCTACATGCTGCTTGACGAGGCCTCGATAACGGGCACAGCCAACATCATAATGGCGGCGGTGCTGACCAAAGGGACGACAACCATATACAACGCCGCGTGTGAACCTTACATCCAGCAACTTTGCCATTTGCTCAACCGCATGGGGGCACGCATAAGCGGAATAGCCTCCAACTTGCTTACGATTGTAGGCGTTGAAAGCCTGCACGGAGCCTCACACAAGATTCTGCCTGACATGATCGAGGTGGGGTCTTTCATCGGAATGGCGGCGATGGTAGGCAACGGGATACGCATAAAGGATGTCTCAGTGCGCAATCTCGGCATCATTCCTGACGCATTCAGGCGCCTTGGTGTGAAAATAGACATTGAGAACGACGACCTCATAATACCTTACATGAAGCGTTATGAAATAGAATCGTTCATAGACGGTTCCATAATGACATTGGCCGACGCGCCATGGCCGGGACTTACTCCAGACCTCTTGTCCGTATTGCTTGTTGTCGCCACCCAGGCAAGAGGCAGCGTCTTGTTCCACCAAAAGATGTTTGAAAGCCGCCTGTTCTTTGTCGACAAGCTCATAGACATGGGCGCGCAAATCATATTGTGCGACCCTCACAGAGCCGTGGTTGTAGGCCATGACCATAAGATAAGGCTGCGTGCCGGGCGCATGACGAGTCCTGACATCCGTGCGGGAATAGCCCTTCTGATAGCCGCGCTGAGTGCAAACGGGACAAGCAGGATTGACAACATCGCGCAGATAGACCGCGGATATGAAAACATTGAAGGCCGTCTTAACGCGCTTGGAGCAAACATAAGGCGAATTACAAGTAAACAGGCAAACAAGTGACAACGGGATGGCAGGCAAGCAACATGCGCATTATGCTTGCGTGTCAAGCCTTGGCTCTTGCAAACTTAAACGATATGATTAGGACTGAAGAGGTTTACAAGATTGGCAGAATAGGCAAGCCGCACGGAGTGAAAGGCGAAGTTTCGTTGCAGTTCAGCGATGATGTTTTTGACCGTGTCGATGCTGATTATCTTGTGTTGATGGTCGACGGCATACTTGTTCCGTTCTTTTTCGAGGAATACAGGTTCAAGAACAACGATACTGCTTTGGTGAAATTCTGCGACATCAATTCTAAAAGCGAGGCGCAAGAACTCACCGGTTGCGACGTTTATTTTCCAAAACATCTTTCCGACCGCGGCGAAGACGAACTTACATGGGATGAATTAGCAGGCTTCGAGATTCTTGACGCCGATGCCGGCGACGGACTTATAGGGACGTTGGCCTATGTTGACGATGCTACTGACAACATTCTTTTCTGTGTGACGAGGCCCGACGGACGCGAGATACTGATACCTGCATCTGACGATTTTATAGTTTCCGTTGATGCGGAAAGCCGCAAGATTCGCGTAAGTCTGCCTGAAGGCCTGCTTGACTTGGCTTGAAACGGCATGGCCGGTAACAAATTCCCATTTTACAAAATGTGTGTAACACGAAACTTATGAAAAAGCAAATAGCCATTCTTGGTTCGACAGGCTCCATCGGAACACAGGCCCTGCAGGTGGTAAAAGACCACTCTGACCTGTACGAGGTTTATTGCCTGACGGCCAATAATAAGGTCCGCGAACTGGCAGCACAGGCACGTGAGTTCAATCCTGCGGCCGTGGTAATAGCAAACGAAAACAAATATGAAGAACTGAAAAGCCTGCTTGCAGACCTTCCCGACATCAAAGTCTATGCCGGAAAGAAGGCACTTGACGAGATTGTCGGGGCTGAACCAATAGACATGGTACTGACGGCCATGGTAGGATTTGCCGGACTTAGCCCTACCATTCACGCCATACGGGCGCATAAGAAGATATGCCTGGCAAACAAGGAGACACTTGTCGTTGCCGGCGAACTTATCTGCAGGTTAGCGGCAGAATACCGTTCGCCAATCATTCCGGTTGACAGCGAGCATTCGGCGATATTCCAAAGCATTATCGGCGAGGGTGACAACGAGATTGAGAAAATATTGCTCACCGCTTCTGGGGGGCCCTTCCGCAACTTCACCAAGGAACAGCTGTCCACTGTCGCAAAGGCCGACGCATTGCGTCATCCCACATGGCACATGGGCGCGAAGATCACAATTGACAGCGCAACAATGATGAACAAAGGCTTTGAGGTAATCGAAGCCAAGTGGCTTTTCGGTGTTCCGGCCGACAAGATACAGGTGCTTGTTCATCCGCAAAGCATAGTCCACAGTGCCGTCCAGTTCTGCGACGGAGCCGTCAAGGCCCAGCTCGGCGTGCCTGACATGCGCCTGCCAATCCAGTTCGCATTCTCATATCCCGACCGCCTGCATCTGAACGGCGACCGCCTGGACCTGTTCAAGCAACCGCTCGAGTTCTTTGAGCCAGACTTGGAGAAGTTTCGCTGCCTGGCTTTGGCCTTTGAAGCCATACGCAAGGGCGGCAACATGCCTTGCATAGTCAATGCCGCCAACGAGGTGGTCAACCGCGGCTTCCTTGAAGACCGTTGCTCGTTCATGCAGATGAGCGACATCATCGAGAAGACGATGAGCCGCGTGGCATTCAACGACAAACCCGACTACGACACATACATTGACACCGACGCCGAAGCGAGACGCGTGGCAAAAGAATTTTTGGGAGTTAAAATTTAAGAATTAAGAATTAAGAAACAAATTTTAAATGCCATGAAGACGGAGGGTCGGCATAAATAAATTCTTCGCTCTCCGTTCTTCACTCTTCATTTACAGATTATGGAAATATTTTTGATACGCCTGCTCCAATTCATGCTGGCAATCTCGATTCTTGTGCTGCTCCACGAGGGAGGGCACTTCTTTTTCGCAAAACTTTTCGGCGTAAGGGTCGAGAAGTTCTACCTGTTCTTCGACCCTTGGTTCCATCTCTTCGAGTTCAAGCCCAAGAAAAGCGACACCACCTACGGCGTAGGCTGGCTTCCGCTGGGTGGCTACTGCAAGATTTCAGGCATGATAGACGAGTCGTTTGACACCGAGCAGATGAAAAAACCGGCCAAACCATGGGAATTCCGCTCCAAGCCGGCATGGCAACGTCTGCTCATCATGGTGGGCGGAGTGCTTGTCAATTTCCTGCTTGCGCTGTTCATCTACGCCATGGTGCTCTTCACGTGGGGCGACTCTTATTACGCCCTTAAAGACATGTCCATGGGCATGAAGTTCAATGATTCGGCCAAGGAGATAGGCTTCCGCGACGGCGACATACTGCTGCGCACCGACGAGAAGGTGTTTGAGAAGTTCGACGTTGACATGTACCGCGCCATAGCCAACGCCAATACCGTGACCGTAATGCGCCAGGGCCGCGAAGTAACAATAACCATGCCTGAGGATGTCAGCCTGCTCACCATGGTCAAAGAGCAGCCCGTATTTGCGCGGCCGTTCATCCCTGCCGACGTAGACAGCGTGCTGGCGGGCACTCCGGCGCAGAAAATAGGTATGCTGAAGGGCGACAAGCTGCTGGCCATAGGCGGCAAGAGCATCGACTCCTGGAACGAGTTTGACGACCAGATAGGCCGCATGAGCGACATGCTTGCAGCCGCGACTACACCTGCCGACAGCCTTAAGGCGCGCACTACAACCGTTGTTTTCGCGCATGACGGCGGAAAAGCTAAACCTGACACGGCGCAAGTAGTGCTCAATCCCGACCTCACTCTCGGCGTTGGGCGCACTTATCTGGGTACTTATTACAAACCCGTAAAACTTGAATACGGCTTCTTTGAGAGCTTTCCTGCCGGCGCGGTTTACGGCATAGACGTGCTTCGCGGCTATGTTGACGACATGAAATACGTATTCACCGCCGACGGAGCGAAGTCGCTCGGAGGCTTCGGCGCAATAGGAAGTCTGTTTCCTCCGACGTGGGACTGGATGATGTTCTGGCGCATGACGGCCTTCCTCAGCATCATCCTTGCGTTCATGAACATACTGCCCATTCCGGCCTTGGACGGCGGACACGTGCTCTTCCTGCTCTACGAGATGATAACGCGCCGCAAGCCGAGCGAGAACTTCCTCGTCAAGGCCGAGTATGTCGGCTTCGGCATACTCATCCTCCTAATGGTCGTAGCCAACATGAACGACATCCTCAGGTGGCTGGGGTATATGTAAGTAGCACCAAACACTCACCAAACACCCACCCCAACCCTCCCGAAGGGAGTTTGAAATGTATTGCAAGCCATAAAGAAGTGCCCGTCAAGGTACAAAAGCAATAAAAAACAACGCCGTGAACCTGCAAACTACAAGTTCACGGCGTTGTTTTATCTCATCTTTCACCAACTAAGCTAACCAAGCTCCCTCCCTTCAGGAGGGCTGGGGTGGGTGTCAGTTCTTCTTTCAAACTCCTTCAGCACATCGCATTTCGTCGTGTGTTCGTCAACTTCCTCCGGATGGTCTTTTGCAAACTTCGCCAACGCTTCAAGTGCCTTGTATTGGGATGAAACGGGCAACGGGGTTATTATCAGGTCATAATTCTCGTCATACGAAACGGCATACCACGGCTCCGTGTCCGTGTAAGCCAGCGCGTATAGGGCCTCATACTGTATTTTCATGTTGCCTGACAGGCGGCAGACCTCAAGCAGTCCACGTGCCTTTCGTGCAAAGTCAAACTCCCCTGCACGTGCGCTGTCGTTCACGCTATGGCCGTAATGCGTCAGGAACCAGCAGTCGCCGTAGCACGAAGCCTGGTAATAGCGCACGGCCAGCTCATACGTCCGCATGTCTTTTTGTCCGCCTGCGGGTGCCAGGTTGTACAGGCTTTGCAGCTGAATCATGTCCTTGCAATACTTCACTTTCAGGTTCTCTGCGGGCACGGCTTTGCCGGCGCCGTCGGTCTCGGGCATGTTGGGCAGCTGGCGCACAAACCACCGCGGCGCGGTGTAGTCCCTGTTGGCCATGTACCAGCTGATGTTCTGTTTCTGCAGATAGTCCGTGTCCACGCGTTCAAGGTACTCCAGCGCGTCGGCGAAGCGGCCTTCTGCCAGATAGCGTGTGCCTATGAGGTCATTGTAATAGTCCTTGTCGGCATACACCTGCTGTGCCACATAGTGCTCGAACACGTCTGTCTTGGCCGATGTAAGATAAGCGTAATATGCAGCCAGGCTGTCTGCCTTGGTGCCGGCAAGCATCTGGAAATACTCGTTCCACGCCGAGTAGTTGTTGTTCCATGCGTAATCCTCGGCTACGGATATGTGTGCGTCGCAGTCGTTCTGCGACGAAAGAAACTCAAACTCGTTCTCCTCCATCATGCCATACAGTGCGTTTTCCACGTTGTGCAGCCCCGCGGCGTGGTATCGCCGGGCAAGCACGCGGTAGGCTATGCGCTCCTTCACGTCGGTGTAGTGGTTCCCGTATTCAGGCGAGTTGCCGCGCTCGGCCTTTATTTTCCTGTCCAGCCAGCGCATCTCGTCAGTCAGCCATCCTGATGTTTCGCCGCCAAGCGGTGCTGTCGAGGCCCTCACAAGCAGGCGTATGCACCGTGCGTTGTCCCTCATGCGGCGGCTGCCCTTCATGTACGTGGCGGCGTCTGCGCGCCTTGCGGCGTCCTCATGGTTGCCCAGCAGATACTGCACCATTGCCGCCGCGCTCTGCCACAGGCAGGGCACCGGTGTCTTTCCCTCTTCCAGAACGCCGTCGGCGAAGCTGACAAACGCCTGTGCGTCGGCTGTAAGCACAGGCTGATTGCCTTTCCATTTTATCCAAGCCGTGTCCGGCTGACCGTCCAAGTAAGAGTCGATTGTCTCCTGCACATTGTTGACAAAGTCCTGCACCAAATATAATAAGGTGTGCGCGTCCGCGTCTTCTGCGTACACTTTCTTTATTCCGGCCAGGTTGCGGTAGCCGCGCATGCACCAGCTTATGCTCCGCATGTCGCCCTGCTCGGCGTATATTTCGCATGCGGCGCGGCGCAGCCCGCTGTTCAGCAGGGCGCGGGCGTAGATGTTGCGGCACATGTCACGCCACACTCCGCGCGGCAGCTTCGATGCCGTGGCCGTCCAGTAGAGCATGTTCGCTTTGTCGCGGCCCAGCAGCATGTTTGCGCGCATGGCGAGCAGTGCGAACTGTTCGCGCATCCGCCGCCCCTTGTAAGCCTGCGCCGCGGCGAGCATGGCGTGCAGAGTGCTGTCGCGCGCGGCCAGTTCCAGCTTGGTGGGATAGTCCCAGGAGTCCATCGATATGCCGTCGCTTATCCTAAGATATTCGTCCAGCCACTTCATGTATTCCAGCATGTGCCTGTCGCCGCGCCGCCGGGCTATGGAGCGCAGGGTGTCCGCGTGCTGCTTGTAATACTCGTTGTCGCGGCTCGTGGGGTCGTCGGCGTAGGCTTTCCACCAGTTGTTCATGTCCTCCGCAAAAGGCGATTGCATCTTCTCCCTGCGGTACACGCTGAACATGTAGGCGTTGTGCGTTGGCGTCTCGGGCGCGCAGGCCAGTGCGTCGGCAATGAAGCTCGCGCTAATTATCGTGGCAATTATAAATCTTTTCATAGTCTTCATAGTCATATCTGGTTATGTTCCGGTTGCCAAGGTCGAACAATATAATCTCGTCGTGCGCGTCGTTGCGTCTTGAGGCCACGGCCAGCGCCGCGTCAAGTATGTCTTCAACAGAAGGCGTGCGCGTCACTATGGAGTCTCCCTCAAGCACGGGCAGGTCGTCGTCACGGTGCATTATGCCTACGTACTTGCCGCCGCGGAAGAGTATCCGCCACGAATATATCGGGTATGCCGTGGACAGGGGCAGCCTGTACCGCGCCAGACTGCGCAGGTAAGGGGCGGCGTCGCGCACGTCCAGGATGGGCTTTTGGCAGTCAATGTCGGTGAAGTCGCCTGTGTTATACATCATCAGCACGCCTCTCTCCACAGGCGGCGGAGCCTCTGAAAGCTGGTGCAGGCGTATCGTGGCCGACACGCTTATGCCCTCTTGACCGGCCAGCCGCGCCAGCGTCTTGAGGAAGCCGAAGTATCTTCCGCGCGTGCGGCGCGTCCAGTCGCAGTCCGTCTGTATCTCTCTTACACCATCCACGCCGTTCGTCTCGTTCATCTGCATTATGCGGCGCAGCACTCTTTCGGCCAGCCCTGTGGTGTCGCCGGCCATGCAGTCGTTCACGATGTACACCGTCGGCACCGTCTCCACGCCCTCGGGCACGGCCGTCTTGAAGCGCAGAGTGGCGTTAGGCCGCGGACTGCCGTCGTCTCCTTCCACCACGTCGAAGTATCTGACGTACATCCGCTCCACGCCGTGCGCCTTGATGAAAGCCGCCTTCGCCGTGTCAACATCGAGCACCGTGCTCCAATAGTACACCGCCCGCCGTGGCCCGGCCCCGCCGTTCCCGCCGCAGGCCGACAGCAATGTTGCCGCCGCAAGGCATGCCGTAAACACAAAATTCCTCATACCTTCAACTTGCGAAGATAGCGGAAAAAAATGACACTTACAATAATTGCCGCCAAATTCTGCCCTTATTTCGCGCCGAACACGCTTGCCTGTCGCCGCGAAAGGCAAGTGACGGATTCTCCGCCGAGCCTTCCTTGGCACTGTCCTGTGAGCCGACGCGTTGCTGACTGTCATGCAGACAACCAGCGGCAGCGTTGCAATTGACGGCCTTTTACGCTCCGATTTGCCGTCTTTTGGCATGCAAAAGGCCATTAATTGCAACGCGATTTGCGACCTTTTGCAACGGCAGGCATAACGTTCTGGCAGTCAACATGTTACGAACACACCAGAATGAGGGGCGAAAGCGGCCTCCGTTTCGTTTCCCGCCATTTTGTTGTTCGTTCAGGCTTGCATCGCCCTTGGACTGGGCGGGCGGCGTCTCGGAAATGAAAATAAAAACTCGTTTCACTCCCTTTTATTTTGCATTTCGCCCAACATGCACTATCTTTGCCCGGCAAATGGACAACCTTAAAGAAAAAACGGCCAAGGGACTGCTGTGGGGACTTATGAACAACGGCTCCACGCAGGTGCTCAACCTCGTGTTCGGAATATTCCTCGGACGGTTGCTGACGCCGGCCGATTACGGAATGGTGGGCGTGCTTGCCATATTCACCGCCATAGCCGGCAACCTGCAAAGCAGCGGCTTCACGCAGGCCCTTACCAACATGAAGGCCCCGTCGGCCCGCGATTACAACGCCGTGTTCTGGTTCAACGTGCTGGTCAGCGTGTCCATATACACGGTGCTCTTCTTCTGCGCACCGCTAATAGCACGGTTCTTCCGCCAGCCGGCCCTGGTGGAAGTGTCACGGTTTGTTTTCCTTAGTTTTGTCATAGCGTCGTTCGGAATAGCCCACGGCGCCTACATGTTCAAAAACCTGATGATAAAGGAAGGCGCCGTGATTGGCTTCGCCGCGCTGTCGGTGTCGGGTACGGCCGGCGTGTTGCTGGCCCTTAACGGAATGAACTACTGGAGCCTCGCGTGGCAGCAGGTCATCTACATCACTGTCGTCAACATAGGCCGTTACATATGCACGCCGTGGCATCCGTCGCTTAAAGTCGACATGCGCCCTATCAGGAACATGTTTGGTTTCAGCGTGAAGATACTTTTCACAATGATACTCAACACGCTGAGCGGCAACCTTCTCGTTTTCATCTTCGGCCGCATATTCCCGATGAAGGCCGTTGGCAACTTTACGCAGGCAAACAAATGGAACACCATGGCATACTCTTTCCTTACCGGCACGGTGGCCCAGGTGGCCCAACCGGTGATGGCGCAAATCAGCGACGACAGCCAACGCGAACGCAGGGTGTTCCGCAAGATGATGCGCTTCACGGCGATGCTGTCGTTTCCCGCCATGTTCGGGCTGGCCATGGTGGCCGAAGAGTTCATCCTTGTCACAATCCACGAGCAATGGCTTGACAGCGTGCCGCTGCTCAAGGTGCTTTGCGTCAGCGGAGCGTTCATGCCGTTCTACACGTTGTACCAGAACCTCGTCATCAGCCGCGGGCGCAGCGACATATACCTTTGGTGCAACGTTGCGCAGATATTGGTCCAGATAGGCATTGTTCTTGTGTTCGCACGCCATGGCATAATGGCCATGGTTGCGGCTTACTCGGCAAGCAGCATATTGTTCCTGGCCGTGTGGCAGTATTTTCTACACCGCCTTACAGGCATAAGGACGGCGGAAGTAGCGCGCGACATCTGCCCGTTCATGCTTGCGGCCGCACTGGTTACCGGTGCCGTATGGCCTTTGACGGCCGCCATTGCCGACCCATGGCTGTTGCTGGTCTGCCGCGTCGTCATTGTCGCCGTGTTGTATTCCGTCGTGATGAAGCTTGCCCATGCGCAGATTTTTGACGAATGCCTCGGCTATTTGAAAAACAGGCATGGCGGCAACAATAAGGCCGCAGGACAATAGAAAAGCCGGCGTGATGCCATTGTCATGGCAGGCATGGATGCAAGGAAAACAGAAATGCGGAAACAGGACGGTCCTGTTTCCGCATTCATGTCATATCGCCAGAGAATTACAGCGGCATGTTGCCGTGCTTCTTCGGTGGGTTGCTTTGGTTCTTGTTGCGCGCCATCTCCAAGGCCTTTATCAGCTTCGAGCGAGTGTCGCGAGGCATTATTATCTCGTCGACGAGGCCGCGCTCGGCCGCACGGTACGGATTGGAGAATTCCTCCTCATACTCTTTCACGGCTTGGGCCTTCTCCTCGTCGCCGGCCTTACGGTACAAGATGTTGATTGCGCCTGACGCTCCCATCACGGCGATTTCGGCCTGCGGCCATGCAAGGTTTACGTCTGCGCCGATGTTCTTGCTGGCCATCACGATGTAAGCGCCGCCGTATGCCTTGCGCGTTATGAGCGTTATCTTGGGCACTGTGGCCTCGGCGTATGCGTAGACAATCTTCGCGCCGTGGCGGATGATGCCCTCGTGCTCTTGCGCCGTGCCCGGCAGGAAGCCCGGAACGTCCTCAATCGTGACGAGGGGAATGTTGAAGCAGTCGCAGAAACGGATGAAGCGTGCCGCCTTGTCGGAAGCGTTGATGTCGAGAACGCCGGCAAGGAAAGCCGGCTGGTTGGCCACGATGCCCACCGTCTGGCCGCCAAGACGGGCGAAGCCTACAACCACGTTCTTTGCGAAATGAGGCATCACCTCGAAGAAGTAGCTGTCGTCTACAACGGGTTCAATCACGTCCTTTATGTCGTAAGGCTGGTTGGGGTCTTCGGGAATGACGGTCTGCAGGCTCTCCACCGTGCGGTTCACGTCGTCAGTGCAGGGCACGATGGGCGCGTCCTCCATGTTGTTTGACGGCAGGAAACTCAGCAACTCGCGCATCTGCATGAGCGTTTCTTCCTCTGAGGGGAACATGAAATGGGCCACGCCGCTCTTCGCGCTATGCGTGTATGCGCCGCCAAGCTCCTCCTTGTCAACGACTTCGTTGGTCACGGCTTTCACCACGTCGGGGCCCGTTATGAACATGTGGCTCTTCTCGTTGACCATGAAAATGAAGTCGGTAAGCGCCGGAGAGTAGCACGCCCCGCCGGCACACGGGCCGAGAATGGCCGTGAGCTGGGGAATCACTCCTGACGCCATGGTGTTCTGATAGAATATCGACGCGTATCCCGCAAGGCTGCAGATACCCTCCTGGATGCGTGCTCCGCCAGAGTCGTTAAGCCCTATTATCGGCGCTCCGCACTTCAAGGCCTGCTGCTGCACCTTGACTATCTTGGCCGCGTTGGTCTCGCTGAGCGAGCCTCCGTGCACCGTGAAGTCGTAGGCATAGACGAACACCAGCCGGCCGTCTATCTTTCCGTAACCGCACACTACGCCGTCGCCCGGTATCTGTTTCTTCTCCATCCCGAAGCGCGTGCAGCGGTGATTCACCAGCTTGTCGGTCTCGCAGAACGTGCCCTTGTCGAGCAACGTGTCTATTCGTTCACGCGCCGTCATGTGCCCGGCGGCGTGTTGTTTCTCTATCTTGGTGGCTCCGCCACCCTGTGAAGCCTGGCGGTCAAGTTCCTCAAACCGCTCGTATATTTCTTCTCTTGTCATTGATTTTTAATGTTTTTAGGAAAATACAAAAGTCAAAGGAGTCAGGGCTTTTAAAGCAAAACGCTTGCATGCTGTGCCTCTATGCAGGCGTTATGACTCTTGCCTCCCTAACTCCTTCAAGCCCTATAACGTCTATTCATCACTTAATTCCAGTTCTATCAGCGTCTGGTTGTCCTGCACCGCGTCGCCCTCGGCAACGAGAATGCTCTTCACCGTGCAGTCGGATGTAACCTTATAGTTGCTCTGCATCTTCATCGCCTCAAGCACAATGGCGATGTCTCCGTCGCAAAGCTTGTCGCCTACGCTTACCGGTATGCTGACAACTTTTCCCGGCATGGGGGCCACAATCTTGTCTGACTGACGTTCATCCGCACCCTTTCTCATGCGCAGATACTTCGCCTGGGTGTCCACTACGTCAACATGGTAAGAGCGGTAAAACATGTTCACGTCATAGTTTTTGCCCCCTTCGCCGCGTATCAGCTCAGCGTTGTAAGAATTGCCGTTGTGCAATATCGAGCAGCTTCCGTTCTCGGCCATCACGATGTCTACCTCGATGGGCTTGCCGTCAATGGTGAGTTCCACCTTGTTTCCGTCTTTATTGACCAGCGTGACGTCTGCCACGCGGTCTCCTATGTGCATCTCCATAATTACAATTTATGTTTATTAACCGTGAATTATGAATTAAAATCAAATCCTTAACACGCCTTTTTGCAGTCCGAACTCACGCCAACGGCTTATAGGACGGGCGTCGGCCACACGCACCGGAGAGTTCTCCTCAAGGTTGAACAGATAGTCAACATAGGCCGCAATGAGTGCCATGTTCTCTATTTCCTCGTTGTCTCCGTTGGTGCGTTGCAGCGAACGGGAGTATTTCTCGAGGAAAGACGTGTCGTATTCGCCCTTTACGAAGGCCGGCGCATACATTATCCGGCGCAGATAACTCAGGTTGGTCTTCAGGCCGGTTATCTTGAACTCATAAAGCACTCGGCGCATGCGCTCGATTGCAAACTGGCGAGTGGTGGCCCAAACGATGAGCTTTCCTATCATCGGGTCATAATAAAGGGGTATCTCATAGCCTTCATACACGTAGCTGTCAATGCGCACGCCGATGCCGTTGGGTTCGGTCAGCTGCTTGATAACGCCCGGACAAGGTATGAATCCGTTCTCTGTGTCCTCGGCGCAGATGCGGCATTCTATGGCATGTCCGCGCTGGAAGAGGTCTTCCTGGCGGAAACGCAGCTTCTCGCCGGCGGCCACGCGCAACTGCTCCTTTACCAGGTCAACGCCCATGACCTCCTCGGTGATGGGATGCTCAACCTGCAAACGGGTGTTCATTTCAAGGAAATAAAAGTGGCGGTATTTGTCAACCAGAAACTCAATGGTGCCTGTTCCGCGGTAGTTTACGGCCTTGGCGGCTGCAACGGCCTTCTCGCCCATCTCGCGCCGAAGCTCCGGCGTGAGGAAAGGTGACGGACTTTCTTCTACTATTTTCTGGTTTCTGCGCTGTACGGAACATTCCCTGTCGAACAAGTGGACGACATTTCCGTAAGCGTCGCCAAGTATCTGGAACTCAATGTGATGTGGCTCCTCGACAAACTTTTCAAGATAAACCGTATCGTCACCGAACGATGACATGGACTCTGAACGCGCCGAGTCGTAAGCCTCTTTCACCTCGTCGGCGCTGTGGATGAGGCGCATGCCCTTGCCGCCGCCGCCCATCGAGGCTTTAAGCATTACCGGATAGCCTATCTCATTGCATATCCTTAGGGCCTCGTCGGCATCTTTCAGCGGTTCGGTAGTACCCGGAACAACGGGCACTCCGGCGTCAATCATGCGCTTGCGGGCGGCTATCTTGTCGCCCATGGCTTCCATTGTCTCTGGCCTCGGACCGATGAATATCAGTCCGGCTGCCTCGCAACGGCGCACAAACTCAGCGTTCTCTGACAAAAAACCGTAACCCGGATGCACGGCGTCGGCTTTGCATTGCAGAGCCACATTAAGGATTTTGTCAATGTTAAGATAACTCTCACGAGACTCGGCCGGGCCTATGCAATAAGCCTCGTCGGCGTACATGACGTGCCTCGAGGCACGGTCGGCCTCTGAAAAGACGGCCACTGTACGCAATCCCATTTCGCGGCAAGAACGCATCACGCGCACCGCGATTTCGCCACGATTGGCGATCAATACCTTTTTTATCATTCTTTTTCTTTTTAGTTAGCGTTCCCCTATCCCACGAGCAGGAACGAACCTGAACGAATGGCAGGTCTTCTGACTAGCCCTCTTCCTGACGCCTTCCCGGCCGAAAACAACAAACCGCCAGTGGCATAACCGTTCAGGAAGCTTACAGAGCATCACAGCAGCGGGACTGTCCGGGATTCTCACCCTGTTCCCTTTTAATCCGGGGCGCAGTAACACACCGCCGAAACCAATTCGGTGCAAAGGTAACACTTTTTTTGATTTCGGCATAATAAAAACTAAAATTTTAGTTGTATGGCATACAATTGGCAAGCAAACATCCTTACATGCTTGTCAATTGTCTACTTGTCCGGCGACATCCTGTCGTTTTTCCGCAACACCTGATAACATATCTGACGCTTCGCCTTGTAATCATACTTGAACAGGTGCTTGCGGAGTTTCACCCAATTGAAGCACCATACAAACCTGAGCCACTTCAACACGGGCAGCTTCGACGACGCGTAAAGCGACTCGTCCATATAAACGTAGTACAGGTCTGCCAGGCTGTCGAAAGCCGAAAAGTCTTTCGGACCGGCCTTATACAGCCACTCCTCGGCGATGAAGCGGTCGGTGGCTATGCGCTTCTTGGGAAACGGGGGAAGGCGGCGCACATAATCGGAGCGCACCCACCAGAAGTTGCCGGCGTACATATAATAAGGTTTGGGGTATGGAGGCAGGCGGTAACAGCCGTAAGTGTCGTAGCCGTCTTGCAGCGCATTGACAGCCACGCGCCACTTCGTGAAGAGAAAATGTTCCATCATGTGCCGCCAGGCGTCTATGTTGCGGCGCAGCCGGCGGAAGTTCTTGTCCGAGCGGTCGCCGCCGTAATATGACACGCCCTTTGTGTGGAAATAGTATAGCAGGCAGTCTTCCTCGCGGCTTTTGGAGCGTATGAACTCGAGCGCTGGATACTCATACTTCATCGGGTCGGTCTCTACGGATATCAGCTCCGCCTTGTCTTCGCCTATCATGCGGCGCAACTCGTCGGCCTCGCCGCGGTCTTTCACGATGCAGCTCACGTAAAACCTCTCCGTATTTTCCCACAGGCCGCCCGCCTTCAAGCGGCCTATTTGGTCGGCCACAAGCTCGCGCCAGCCCTTGTCGCAGAACACATGGTACACTCCGTAGACGGGAGTCGCCATGCGAGGCTCGTGCTCCCACGGCGTAAGGTCGCGCCGTTCTACGGCTCTGGCAACCGTGTTGTAAACCGTTGAGGCGGCCCTTGAAATCATGTTTGGCATATGTCTTTGTCCCACCCTTGGCTTTTCCGTTATTTGATTCTTACTCATTGTCAATACAAGTAAACGGCCTCATACGCTTCCTGCATACGCCTTATTCCGAATCTCTCTCTTGCGAACAGGCGTGCTTCTTCACCTAATGCATCCCTGTTCGCGTTCTTTTCGGCGTTTCTGAATATCTCGACATAAGCGTCTATGTTGTTCCCCTTTACCGCCAGCGGCCAGTCTTCGGGCAAGGTGTCAGCAAGACCGGGGCAACGGTTGGCAACCACCGGAAGTCCGGCCAGGCTCGCTTCGATTGACATTATGCTAAGTCCCTCGAATTCAGAAGGCATGAACATATAGTCGAACGATGACAGATATGCAGCCAAACCGTGCACTGGAGCATGCAAAGTGGCATTCTGCTGTGCGCCAAGCTCACGCTCCACACACTGCCGCATGCTGCCGTCGCCGACTATGTGGAAGTGCAGGTTGCTGTCGTCTTTCAGCCGTTTGACCACCTCTATAAGCGTACTTATGCCCTTCTGCGGCTCAAAACGTCCTGCGAACAGTATGTTTGTTTTGCCTTTTTGTAACCATTCGCAATTGCGCTGCTGAGTTTCCGCCACTCCGTTATATATTATAGGCGGCACCTGTCCATACTCTTCCGCGTAATTGTCGCGCACCGAACGCGAGATGGCCACGTTGCACCTGTTCGTTATGAAAAACCTTTCCACGCGGAGGCCAGTGCCCTTCATGCCGCTCCAGAGCCGCGTGTTGTGTATCGTGCGCACTACCTTGCAACCCCTGAGCAGGCGTGGAAATAGCGTAAAAAACCACCATACCGCCAGGTCGGGCATCTCCGTGTGCGTGTGGATCACCGCCGGGCGGTGTTTCATGAACAGCGGCAGGAACCACAGGGGGAACACAGCGGCCGCCAGCCGCTCGAAAACATAGTGGAAATGCACGTCGGGCACATGGGCGCGATGATGCCTTATGCCTGCCTCCTCCAACTCGTTCACGAACACCTTTGAGTACTGCGAATGGGCGTGTAGCAGCTCTACTATGTGGTATTCGTAGCCTTCAGTCTTCGACTTTGCTATGTTCACTGCCACGCGCTCGGCTCCGCCGACATCAAAATGCGATACTATGTGGAATATTTTTTTCATCTTTCCTTGTTTGCAAAGTTAGCAATAAAAGCGCAAATCACGGCAAGCCAGGCGCTTAAATTTCACACTTAATGGAGCACATCGCCGCAAACAGTCATGCCGCCAAGCTCCCCTTGGCAATGTCCTGTAAGCTAACACGTTGCGGACTGTCATGCAGAAGGCCGCCGACAGCATTGCAATTGACGGTCTTTTACGGTCCATCCGCAGTTTGGGTGCATAGGGAAACTATGCTTCTTTTGTTTTTGTGAAGGCAATTCATGTACACATCCCACTGCAATTCAGGCTGTCGGTATTAAGGTCATTGCCTCTACGGCGACTTTCAGTTCCGCTGGAAAGCGGAATCCGGAAAGCAGCCTCTTTGCTGCGGCACGACTTGCAATTCCTTATTGCGGTGTGGTTTGTGATCCGTCGCGGCATCCTTTGCGGACTTGCAATCCGCCGGCCCGATTAATGCTATCCGCCATTCTTCGGTTCATCCGCAGTTTAGGTGTATAATGTATATGTGTCAATCCCGTCCCCGAAGGGGGCGAACTATGCTTAACCGCATGTGGAGTGACCGAAGGGAACGGAACTTGCGGTAAGTCAAAACTGACAAGCCCGGCCCCGAAGGGGGCGAACAGCAGGGTGACATTCGCCCTCTTCGAGGACGATATTATTGCTCGCATACCTACCGCAAGTTCCGCTTCGCTACACATGCGGTTAAGCATAGTTGGACCTCTTCGAGGCCCTATTGCCACGAATGCAAATACACTTAAACTGCGGATGAACCCATTCTTCTACAGAAAGGCAGTCAAGACGCACCGCATAGACGGTCTTCTTGACACGAGATGACGGCCTTTGCCGTGCCCGTTTGCAACTCATTGATAACCAATGCGTTGCAAAATGCCTCGCAAAAGGCCGTGAATCGGCGTGCAAAAGACGGCAAACCGGAAGGCGAAAGGCCGTCTTTCAGCGTGCGAAAGGCCGTCAATCGCAAAACGAATGGTTGCAGGGGGAAAATGAACGGATGGCAGGAGAAAAACGAAAGCGGGCAAACCGGGTTGCGGTTTGCCCACTTTATTTAGGCCAGTGAATTCTTCACTCTTCACTTTTCACTCTTCACTTAAAGTGTATCGGATTCTTCACTCTTCGTTCTTCACTCTTCACTCAAAGTGCTTTCACTTCGTTACGCAGATCGACACGCGGTTCATGTCGTTCTGGCTGAACGGCTGCACCGTGGAGCCTTTGTGCCCGGTGGTCACGCGCGAGGCGTCGATGCCGTACTCAGTGGTCAGCGCCTTCTTCACTGCGGCGGCGCGCTGCTCCGACAGGCGCTCGTTGATGGCCTTCGTGCCCGTGCCCGCGTCGGCGTAGCCCGTTATCTCCACCTTCGCGTCCTTGTTCTCCTTGAGGTAGTCGGCAAGCTCCTTCACCTTCGTCTTCTCGGCATCGGAGATTGCGCTCGAGTTTATCTTGAAGAACACGTCGCGGCGGATCGGCTTCACTTCGGGCTTCGGCTGCGGTGCCGGAGCCGGCTCCTCCTTCTTCACCTCGGGCTGCGGCTGCGGCTGCGGAGGCAGGACGGGAGCGGCGGCGCGCTTCACGTTCTTCGTCTTGCCGAGGTTGACCGTTATGCCGGCCATGACGTTGAAGTACCAGTCGGCGTTGCCCGCCTTCTTCGAGTTGTACTTGTCCGACAGCACGTTGGCAGAGCCTTCAAGGCCGAGGCTGACGTGGTCGCTCAGGCGGAAGTCGAGGCCGAGGCCGCCGCGGCCAACGGCGCGAACCTTCGTGCCCTCCCAGTTGTAGCGCAGGTTGTAGCCCTGCGCCGCCAGGTCGTTGGCCTCGTCGTTGCCGAAGCCTATGTTCGCGCCGGCTCCCAGGAACGCCGTGAGGTTGAACACGCGGTCGGGGTTGTAGCCGCACACGGCGTTCGACAGGTTGAACATCACGTCAATGGCAGGCGCAACGTAGTTGTACTTGTAGGTCTTGGTCGTCGGCACGCCGTTGACGCGGTAACCGCTCCAGCCGCCCTTGCTCTGCCACGCGCCTACGGAGAGGCGTGCCGACAGCCACGGATTGAACCGGTAGCCGGCCGCAACCTGGACAGTGGGCGACAGCAGGTCGCCGAACTTCGCCTCGCCCAGCGTGTACTGAACGCCGCCGTGCGCGCTTATGAACCAGTGAGGGTTGAACGTAACCGTGTCCCCGGACTCCTGCGCCGAGGCCGTAAGGCCGCATGACAACAGCATGCAGGCCAGGATAATCTTAAACTTCTTCATAACTTTCGGGTTTTAAGTTGTTGTCTTGTAGGGAGAGTGGGGAGCGCCGGGAGGACTGGGAGGACTGTGCCTCCGCCTGTTCCGGTGCAAGCCGTCGCCCTCTTGAATAGCTAAAGGATTGTCACAAAGCCTCAATGGCTGTTGGATTCTTCACTTTTCACTTTTGGTTTTTCACTTCCGCAGGTACCGTCAGAGGCTTGTCTGAGGTAGTATCCGGAACAAAGTAATGCACGGGTTTCGGCAATACGGTCACTATTATGGCGCGGAGTGTGTCGCCGTTGCCTTTCAAGTGGTTTACTATCACCGAGTCGCCCTGCATCGCCATGCCGTTGTTGAAGTCAGCCTGGTCAAGTTTGAAGAGCAGCGTGTCGCCTTCGCCAACGCTTACACGCATGTTAAGAAGCGTGTCGTTGCTTATCTCCATCGCCGTGACCAGTCCGCGGCTCTGTTTCAACTTCTCCTTGCAGCCCGTCAGTGTGAGCGTGGCCACGAGCGCGAGCGCAAGGAACATGAATGTTATTCGTCTCATCTTATTACCTTATTTTAAGCACAGGGAGGATGCGCAAAGCATTGCTTGCGTCATCCTCCCCAAGTCGTTTGTATCTCAATTGCGCTCAAGTCTTACTCAGGTAGGACTCTCGCAATCTGTAATCAGATTATCTCTTCTTGATTACGAACGGTACATCGTAAGTATACTCGTGACCGTAAGTATCAGTGATGGTGATGTACATTGTTGTGTTAAAGTCAGCAGTCAAGTTGCTGTCAGCATCACCAACGAATGTGAAGGTCATGTTGCCAGTGATCTTGTCACACTTTACAGTGTAATACTCACCATCGCCGATAGTAATTTTAACATCGCCGGTGAAGATATTTTTAGCCTTTTCTGCCAATGTTCCACCGAACGTTGTATTGTCATACTTGTTCGTGCCGAGGAGATGCTTAGCATATGTATCTCCCATCTTTGACAAGTTGCGGTTAGAAGTCTCACCGTAGACAATCTCATTGACGTTAACCATATTCGGATTCTCATCATCACCCATGTTGAGCTGTGTCCACGCATAGTCGTGATCGTTGGTGTTCAGCGGTGAAGAGAAGATTGTGTTAAGGTCTGTAACAACATCAATATCGTAATCATCAGTTGTATAGCTATCTGGCTCCTTGTTGTCAGTCTTGCCCTTAGCCACCTTCAAACTGATATCATCGAATGAGTAAGTGATAGTTGTTGCGTGCGGTGTTTCGCTATCGATGAAGTATCCGGCAGGAATAACACCAGTTACAGCTTGAGCATCAACACTGAGTATATAACTGTTAGTCTTATCAACTTCCAACGCAGCGATTTCCTCTTCTGAAGCATCCCACATTGCATTGGCGAAGCTCCAAGTATAGTAGTCATTCGTGTTGTACGTCTTCATATCTGCAACCTTAGTGAGATCACGGGTTCCCTCAGTACTTGTAGCATTCCAAGCAGCAGACGGAGTCAAGTAGCAGTTGTACATATTGTTGGCAACCTGGTTGGGCCAGAACTTGAATGCGTCAGCCAAATCTGCAGTTACAGGCATGCTCTTGGTTACAGTAACAGTCAGAGAGTTGACTACACGGAGGTCATTGTTAGGATCGATAGCCTCATACTTAGCTACAAATTTACCACCATCAAGGAAGTCATTTGCGTTAGGACCGAGAGTAACCTTTACATACTTAGCCTCATTCCAGTTCTTTGCAGCCTGCTTTCCTGCCTGATCTTTGTACAGAGTGAAGTAAACCTTAGCGTCATCAGAGCAGTAGCTGGAAGCTTCCTTGTTTATTTCAGCTTTATATTTTGTACCTGCAGTCATAGCGTAAGAAGCGAACTCGTCAACAGGGATGATTGCTGAGTTCTCGCTATGGAGAACAACGTGTACTTCAGCAGTCTTGTTCTGAACGTTGCTTGCATCACCGAGCTGTATGTAGAATGCCTTGCCATCCGGGTCTACGAGAGTACCGTCATAGTTAACAGCGAATACGCGGAAACCGATAACGTCGCCGTAAGGATTGCCCTGGTTGTCTTTCTGAGAGACCGTAATCTTCAGCTTGTCAGAAGCCTTGGTCATTACACCAAGTCCTTCATATCCGTAGCTAATCCAAGCATTCCACTCTGAAGGAGTTGAAGATATACCGAAGTTCTTGTCAAGAACAACATAATACCACTCGATCCTGTCACTTACAGTTTCATCTTTGTAGTTAGTTGTCAATTCAATCTCGAACGGTTCTCCCACCTCTGCAGGCAGATAGTCCTTAGTTGAACGTGCATCATTGCCATCAGCTTGTACATTGGCGTTGACACCTGTTGTTACCATAGCAGAAGAGAGTTTCTCGTCGTCCAACCAAGCATATTCTATTGGAGTATCATATGATTTATTGTCTTCGCCAACAGCTTTAGTTCCATTCCAACGGTTCTTCAATTCCATATAAGAAATACCGTCTACCTTGAAAGCAAGATCTGAAGACTCTTTATATTCAGCAGTTCCTACTGTAAGGTCGAATGTAGAAGCGACATAGCGGTCTGTTGTATCGTCAAGATCAGTGTTGTTGATAGTGACTGCGAAGGCGATCTTGCCATCCTTAGTCTCTGTAGCAGCTTCGAAAGCATCGTCAGAAACGCCGTCTACGCGCTGAACATAAACCTTCCAAAGACCAGTCTTGTAGTCACCGGCTGCACGAGTAGTAATAATAAGTTCATTGAACGGTTCAACCTTAGTAACCTCTACAACGCCAGACAGGTCGCTGCCAACTGAGTTGATAACCTTAACATCATCTTTTGTGAATGTAGCGTTTACAGGGTTAACGCGAACGATGAAGCCCTGCTCAAAAGCTGTGATGTCAGCACCCTTGGTGTACTCCTTAACCGGCTCACCAGTTGCATAAACCGTTGTCTTGCCGAAGTCAAGAGCCTCATTGTCACCAAACTTGGCTGTTTCCTTTACAGTTCCCCAGTAGAAGTCCAAAGCTATAGCGCTTCCCGGTATTGCCACATTGTTGTTATTTGCAACGAATGTACCATACAACTCAACGCTTGTAACCATGGCGAAGATGCTGTCGAAGTAGTCCTGATACTTCTGAACCTCGCTCTTGACAGCTTCAAGTTCCTCCTTGGTTGCTGCGTCCTCGATTTTAGCGATAAGCTCGGGGATTCCTGCAGCAAGTGTCTCAAGCTTGCCAAGACGCTCATTGAGGTCTGCGCACTGGTCAAGAGCGGACTTTGCGTCGGCAAGAGCCTTGTTAACAGCTTCGCTGGTTGCGCCTTCCTGAGCGGCCTTCAGAGCCTCCTCAGCCTTTGCGAGAGCATCGGCAGCGTCCTTCTTAGCCTCTTCTGCAGCCTCCTTGGCGGCAGTGGCATTCTCACCTGCTGTCTTTGCAGCGGTTTCAGCGGCAGCGGCCTTCTCGCCGGCAGTCTTCGCAGCAGCCGTAGCCTCGTCTACCAAGCCCTTCAGGTCAGCAACGTCAGCACCTGCCTGCTGTGCGGCAGTGAGCGCGTCGTTGGCTGTCTTCGTAACAGCCTCGATCTGAGTCGTCACAGAAGCCTGGTTGTCGCTTACGCTCTTCTCAAGAGCCTGAAGCCTCGTCAACAATTCTTGTTGCTCGGCATCAAGGTTGTTGATGTCGTCGTCGTAGTCTTTACAAGACACGAACATACTCATAGACGCCAACGTGAAGACGCCCATGAGCAGAGCACTAAAGATTTTCTTTTTCATTTGACTAATTGAATTTAAACTAAACGTATGCATAAAAATTCTTGTTTCACACACGGGATTACGCACCTCTTAGCAAGAGGTAGGGGATTTTCTCGCCCGAAACCCCTTTGAAACAGGCCTTTTCCAAAAATCAAGCGGCAAACGTTTTATTTTTTATATTTTTCAAAAAAACTTGCGCTTTTACTTGCACAATTGGGTTTTTATCTCTATTTTTGCAGCGAGAAAGTACCTACCTCTTGCTAAGAGGTAGGTGTTTTTTTGTTTGGACGGTTGCCAAACAGCGGGCGCAAGGGCATGATTACACCTTATTTATATTATAATAGGCCGAATGGGAGGATGGGACTAATAAGCCCGATGAGCCGGATAGGAAGGACGGGCGACCACTGGGAATAGGACGGGTGACCGCTTGGAAGAGGATGGAAGCTATCACGGAAGAGGCCGGCTTCAAGCCGGCGGTTTTGCAAAAGGCGGCAAATCGGGTTCATCCGCAGTTTAGAT
>CALUGP010000032.1 GCA_944320195.1 uncultured Prevotella sp.
GTCAAAGTAATCATAATTCTCAATTATCCATTATCAATTTTAAATTGAAAGCGTTAGAATTTCGCCATCTTTATGGCATCTATGGCGCATTCATCGCCCTTGTTGCCGAGCCGTCCGCCGCTACGGTCTTTGGCCTGTTGCAGGTCGTTGGTGGTGAGCAGGCCGTAGATTACGGGTATTTCGCTCTTGGCGTTGAGCTTGGCAATGCCGTATGTCACGCCTTGGCAGATGTAGTCGAAGTGCGGTGTTTCGCCGCGGATGACGCTGCCGAGAATTATTATTGCGTCATATCCGCCGTTGAGTGTCATCTGGTGGGCGCCGTAGATAAGCTCGAAACTGCCGGGGACGGTCTTTACATGGATGTTCTCAGGCAATGCGCCGTGCTTTTCGAGGGTTTTCACCGCTCCGTCGAGCAGCGCTCCCGTGATTTCAGGATTCCACTCGGCAACCACGATGCCAAAGCACATATTGCTCGCGTCGGGCACGTTTGCCGGGTCGTAATCAGACAAGTTGTGCAGTGATGTCGACATTACTTAACGGAAACTCGTTCGATGTACTTGTCAATCTCGCCGTAAACGGGAGAGTTGACATATTTCTTCTTGATGTCCTGATATATCTTCAGAGCCTCGTCTTTCTTGCCTTGGCTTTCGAGAATCTCGCCTGCCTGGATGAGGAATGTGGGCGAGAGGCTGTTGTTTGTGTTGCCCTCAGCTTCGCCGTCGGCCATGCTTGCGGCTTTCTTCAGCAATTCAACGGCCTTGTCCAGCTGCTTTGTGTGGGCATAGGCGTTGCCTAATGCTGCCGTAGCGGCTGGGCTTACCATCTCATCGTCTGCCGGAGAATATTTCTCAAGATACTTTACAGCATCGTTCCATTTGTCGAGGTTGGCGTAGCAAAGTCCGGCATAGAGGTTTGCAAGATTGCCCGCATCGGTGCTGCTGTAGTCTGACGCGATGTTGAGGAATCCCTTGTAGCCAGTGCTGTCACCTTTCAGTGCTATTTCGAATTGCTGGTTGGCGAAGTAGTCTTGACCTTTGGCCAGAGCAGTGCTGGCCTCCTGTTCGCGTGGCCCGGATACGTAAGTCTCGTAGCTGAGCACGCCGGCGATGATGAGTATGACTACTACGATAGCTGCAGAGATGGCCTTTTTATGCTTCATGAAGACCGCCTCTTTCTGACTGAGGGCGTTTGTCTCCGCGCCCTGCTGTTCTTTAAGATTTGCCATTTATGTTTATGATTTTTAGTTATCGGTGTATAAAGCGTGGCAAAATTACAGATTTTATCCTGAATATTGAAATTTATCGCTGACTTTTTTTGCTTTTCAGTGGCAAATGGAGTAACTTTGCATGAAAGTTGAATGGCAAGCTCATGTTTCTAAGCAAATTATCTATCATTAATTATAAGAACATTGAAGAGGCTGAACTTGCCTTTTCCCCGAAGTTGAATTGCTTTATAGGACATAACGGCGAGGGTAAGACCAATCTGCTCGACGCTGTGTATTACCTGTCGTTTTGCCGTAGTTCGAGTGCGGTGCCAGACTCGCAGGCGATGCGCCACGGGGCTGATTTCTTACTGCTTGACGGCCGTTATGTGAGTGACGAGGGCGAGGATGAAAGTGTGTCGTGCGGCATGAAGCGCGGCCAGAAAAAGCATTTCAAGCGCAACAAGAAGGAATACAAGAAACTGTCTGCCCACATAGGGCTTGTGCCGCTGATACTTGTGTCGCCTGCCGACACGGTGCTTATCGAGGGAGGAAGCGAGGAGCGCCGCCGGCTGATGGATGTCGTGATATCTCAGTATGACCCGGCTTACATCGAGGCTTTGACCCGTTACAACAAGGCTTTGCAGCAACGCAACGCCATGTTGAGGGCGGAAGCCGAGCCCGACGGCGACCTGCTGTCGCTTTGGGAAGAGCAGATGGCGGCAGAGGGAGAGGTGGTTTATGCCAAGCGCGACGCATTCATCAAAGAGCTAGTGCCGCTGTTCCAGCATTATTACAGCAGCATTTCGCAAGACAAGGAGAGTGTTTCTCTCGGATATGTGTCGCATTGCCAGCGTGGTCCGTTGCTTGACGTGATACGGCGTGACCGTCACAAGGACCGTGCCGTGGGCTATTCGCTGCACGGCATACACCGCGACGACCTTGAGATGCTCATCGGCGGCTTCCCCATTCGCCGTGAGGGCAGCCAGGGACAGAACAAGACGTTTGTCATATCGTTGAAGCTTGCCCAGTTTGGATTCCTTAGGAAGATACGCGGAGGAGTGTGTCCGATATTGTTGCTTGACGACATTTTCGACAAGCTTGACGCTGAGCGTGTGGAGCAGATAGTGCGCATTGTTGGAGGAGACGGCTTCGGGCAGATATTCATGACCGACACCAACCGCGAACATCTGGACCGGATATTAGGCGGCAGCTTGTTGGATTACAGGCTGTTTTATGTTGAAAAAGGCGTGATAAGGAGGAAGGAGGCCGACGATGTTCAAGCGTGACGTACAGACTTTGGCTGACATTCTGACCCAGTGTCTGAGGCATGACGGTCTGGAAACCCCACTTATGCAGCGGCGGCTGATTGATGCGTGGGGCAGGGTGGCCGGCAAGGCCATTGACAAATACACCGGCGAGAAGTTCATACGCAACCAGATTCTTTTCGTCAAGATTATCAACCCGGCCTTGCGCGCAGACCTTTCGATGATGCGTGAGCGCCTTGTCAACAACCTTAATGTGGAAGTCGGGGCGAGGATAATTACCGATATAAAGTTCTTCTAAACAATTAAGAATTAAGAGTTAAGAATTAAGAAAATCACAAACATGGCATATTTTCTTAATTCTTAACTCTTAATTCTTAATTTTCTTGTCCGAGCTTTCCCTTATCTTTAGCGTCATCGGCACCACCTCTTTGTATATTTTCTTGTCTCCGGCAATGTTTTTCAGCAGCAGTTCGCAGGCGCGTTCGCCGGTGAGATGCGCCTGGTCCATGATGGCCGAAAGTTTCGGCGTTACGAAAAACGAGGTGTCTGTCTCCGTAAAGCCTATTATGGCAACATCGTCAGGAATGCGCAGTCCCAAGGTTTTTATTGCGTCGAAGGCGGCATAGGTTATGATGTCGTTGAAGGCCAGTATTGCGTCCGGACGGTCGTTGCGTTGAAGCATCTGCATGGTTACATCGCGTGCGTAGTTGAAGTCGATGTTGCCGTTTACTATTATCGAGCGGTCTATCTCGATGCCTCGTTCGCGCAGTGCCTCAAGGTAGCCGTGCTTGCGCCGCTTCATCATGTCCAGGTGTTGCGGCCCTCCTATGAAGGCTATGCGCCGGCTGCCAGTGTCTATCAGGTGCAGCGTGGCTTCTTTGGCCGCCTCGTCGCCGTTGGATGTCACCGACGAGAACATCTCCGGCAGGCATGTCCGCGCGAAGAATACGAGCGGTATGCCCATGTTGTTTATCTCTACGAAGTGGGAATAGTCTATCGTGTCTTGCGCCAGGCAGGCTATTATGCCGACAACGTACATGCCGACGAAGTTGTCAATGGCTTTTTCCTCGCGCTGGTGGTCTTCGTGGCTGTTGGCTGCCACTACGGCGTATCCGGCCTTGGTGGCATAGTCTTCGATTCCGTCAAGAACGGCAGCGTAGTAATGTGTCACAAGGTTTGGCACCACCACGCCTATCACGTTGGGGGTGTTCCGTCTCAGGCTTTGGGCGAACGGATTGGGGCGGTAGTTCATTTTCTTCGCCAATGCTTTCACTTTGGCCCGCAGTTCTTCGCCTACTTCATGGCTGTCCCTTAACGCGCGCGACACAGTAGCAATGCTCACGCCGAGCTGCTCGGCCATTTCCTTTAAAGATGTCCTGCGTTGCTTCATTGATACTAAAATACAAAAGACATTCTTATGCAAAGTTAATAAAAACGGCGAAATACGCAAACGTTTACGTAAAAAATCGGACGCGGAGCGTGGAAAAAGCATTTCTGTGGCCTTGTCCGTTGGCATGTTGCGGCGGTGTGTTGCGTATGCCAACTTGTCATCCGTGGTCTATGGCGTTGCGGTTGACGGCTTTCGGTTGTGCGAAAGGCCGTCAACCGGCGTGCAAAAGGCCGTCTTTCGCACCATGAAAGACGGCCTTTCGCAAGATGTTGTGTATCAGGTATTTACAGTGCCGGCTGTAACTGACATTATGTCAGGCTTTAATCACATCGGCAGCAGTTCGTCACCTTCAAGCTCGCATGCGGTGAAGCCCATTTCTTCGGCTTTGCGCTTGTCGAATGCGAAGTAGACGGCGCGTGCCTCTACGCAGGTCTCGCCGCGCGCGTTTTCTATGTTTACGTTGATTGTGACGAGGTTGCGCCGTTGCTCGGCTATGCGTCCGCGCACGGTGATCTGCCCCTCTGTGGTCATCACGGGCTTCTTGTAGCGCAGTTCGAGCTTGGTGGTCATGCCGGTGGTCTGCAGCTTGCGGAACATCGTCCATGCGGCCGTCTCGTCGGCCATGGTGGCCAGTATGCCGCCGTGCATGGTGTCAAAACATCCCTGGTAGTGAGTCTTCGGGTTCCAGAAGCTTATCACTTCGTCGCCGTCTTCATAAAACTCCATGTGTATCCCGATGGGATTTGCCGGACTGCACCCGAAGCAGTCATAGCCTTCGCGGTGTGCAAACGGGTTCTTGATTTTTCTCATGGCTTTATTGTTTACTGTCTCAGAATGTCAGTCTCATCATTATCCTCACGCCGTTTTTCTTCGCCGTAGGCAGGTTGTTGTAGTTAAGGCGGTGGACGAACTGCACGTGGAATATCTTGAAAATGTTGTGTATGCCGGCTATCAGCTCGACGTATGGGCGGTGGGGATCCATTATGTATGAGCCTTCGGGGAACTGCATCAGCAGCGGGTCGCCGGCGTTGCGTGCCAGGGCGGGGTTGTTCTTGTCGGTCAGCGTGCCCCACAGGCACTTGACGCCCAGCCATTCACGCCATTTCAGGTGCTTGAGCAGGGGGATGCGGTTGAATATCTTTCCGTTCAGGTCCCACGACACGTCGAGCGAGGCATATCTGTCGTTTAGGAATTCCATGTTGTTGATGAGGTTGAACGTCTCGTCCTCCACGATGTAAGATAGGTTTGCGGCCGGCATGATGAGCAACGGGAACGGCACCTTGTTCCATTGCGCGCCGCCTTTCAGCGACACGTCCAGCTTGCCCCAGCTGTTCAGCCAAAAGCGTTTGTACACGGATGCTTCCGTAAAGTTGTAGTTGTAGTCGCCGCCGAGCACGCCTTTCACTCCAACAGTGTGGCTCAGCGTGAACACTGGAGGGTCGAAGTTTACCTTCAGCCGGCGCTGTTTCGTGTTGACAAACGTCTCGCCGGGCGAGTAGCGCAGCTCGATGCGGCCCTCGGTTGTGCGTATCTTGCCGTGCCGTGTGGCCGGGTTGTCAGGGTCATATACGGACAGCGGCGTGAAATACAGTCCTCCGCAGGCCTCGTTCTCTTCCGTTTTCAGGGCGACGGTGGTCTTCAGTCCCCAGTCTTGTTCATATTCGAAGAGCAGTTCTTGTCGGTTGTAGAACATCATCTTGTCCACCTCTGTCCACTTGAATGCCGTGAACACGTTGTCCTTGTCGGTGGGCATGAACTTGTCCGAAGGCGAGCAGACATCGTATGTCGACGTGAAAGTCAGCGTGCGTTTGGGAAACTCCCACGGCATGTATTCCTTCTTGTTGAAAGAATAAGTCAGCTGTCCCTTGTAGTAGTTCTTCTTGCTTTCCCATCCGCGTGCGTAATATCCAGACAGGAAGAGGTGCGGGCTCATGTTTGCGGTAGTCTGCGCGCTGATTCTTGTTCGTATGCCGTCGATGAAGTTTTTGCTTATCACCGTGTTTATCGGGCCAATGTCCACCTTGCTGGGATGCTTCTGTGTGCCAGTCTCCACATAGTTTTCTATCAGGGCTTTCAGACTGAACAGCAGGTATTTGAAGCCACGCGTGTTGGTCAGTCCGGTGATGAACGAGCCCATGGAATTCTCACTTTTAGTCAGCTCCACGGTGCGGTTCTCGTTCCAGAAAGCTTCGTCGCGCATTTTCGAGCGTGGGTCATATTTCACCTTCGCCTTGCCTTTGAACGCCTTGTCGGGTATCGGGTCGAATGCATAGTCGGTCATTCTCGTCGTCCGTATGACTATCGCCTTGGTCAGAAACTTCACAACAGAGAGCTCAACCGTCATGTCGTCGGTGGTCAACACCCACTCGCCGTTGGGCAATTTCGTGTATTCTTGGAGTATGTTCAGGTTGTCGGTGAAGTTCACGTCGCTCCTTTTCGGCAGTGAGAGCTGGCATTTCTTTACGTGCAGAGTGGAGTCGGTCAATATCCAGATGTTGCCGCGGAAACCGAAGTCTTGCGGATTGTTGGGCGTGAATTCAAGGTGGAAGCATTCGTCGCGGTCAACCATCACCGTGTCGACGATGTAAAAGCGGTAGAACGCTATGGCGTCTTTGCCTATCGGACTGGTGAACGGATATTGCAGCAGTCGTATCTGGTCGTCATACAGGTCTACGTCCGTGAATACGTCTTTTACCACATTGTTAAGGATGTCCCCGGTCTGTATTAGGTCGTTAACGCCGGTGGCGTTTTGTCCAAGGATGACCGTCCGCTCTTTTCTAGGGCTTTTCCTGTACAGGTTTTGCGTCACGGTTTCATCGACAGATAGTGGCAGCATCAGCTTGTTGTTGTACGGACACACCTCGATTTGGTTGAGCAGCCATTGGCGGTTTTTCGTCTTCTCGTGCTCTATTTCTTCAGGGCTTATGTCGTTGATGGCAAGCGTTATCTTCTGGTATTTGTTGTATTGGTAGTATTCGTGGTTGTCAAGGTCGGTGCGTTTCTTTGCCGCAATGACACGCTTCATCAGTTCTACGGCCGGGTTGTTCTTCCTGCTGTACTTGCCGCGCTTGGCGTTTACGGTGACACCTTTCAGGTGTTTGGTTTCCGGCTTCAATGTTATTTGCATCTCGTCAGGCGTGTTTCTGCCAATGAGTAAACGCAAGGTTTTGTATCCTACGGCACTGATGGTCAGGTATTCGTCGTTGTGTCGTGGTATGGAGAAACGGCCGGATGCGTCGCCGGCCATGGCCTTCCCGTTATTTTCATATTGCAGGGCAGGATGGGGAATGATGTCGCCGTTTTCTTCGTCGGCCACCACTCCCGTTATCATTTGTGCGCATGCAACTTGCGCAAGCATGGATAATATAAGTATGATGAGCGTTCTCATTCTTTTCCCACTTACCGTTCCTTTATAATTTAAGCCATTCCTTCTTCGTCAATATTTCGCTAAGTTTGTTGATGATGATGTCGGGCTGGTTCTCGTCGTATTCCTTTTCCGTCCATCCTTCGCTTTTGAGCCATACGGTGTGGCATCCTGCCTGCTTGGCCGGAATAATGTCTTTGTCGTAGCTGTCGCCGACAACAACGGTCTCATCAGGCTTGAGTCCCAATGATTCCGCGCCGAGAACGAAGATTTGTGGGTTAGGTTTCCTTACGCCTACAACGGCCGATTCTATCACATTGTCAAACAAAACGTCGAACTTGAACTCGCGTAATACGGTGTTTATGTTGCCGTAAAAGTTGCTGACCAATGCCGTTGGGTAGCCAGTCTTGATCTCCGCCAGTACCATGCGGCTTTTTGCCGTCTCTTGCCTTACGCCATGATATATGTCTTCAAGCATGCTTTTGCGCAGCGTGTCGGTGTCTTTCGCCGGCATGTATGGCATGTTTTGTGCGGCAAGATATTCCAATTCGATTCTTAATTTTGCATCGAGTGTATCATAAAAAGTGAATTCAGGACTGATGATAGGGCGTGAACCCAGTTGGCGTTCTGCGTACACGTAAGCTTCGCGAAACTGCTGTTCGCTTACCCTCACGCCGTGTTTCTTGTAGGCGTGCCATATCACTTTGCCCCAATGGCGGCCTGCCGTGTCGAGAGTGCCGCCGTAGTCGAAGATGAAGCCTTTTATCAATTTGTAATCTTTTTGGTGATTTCCTTGCACAATGTTTCGTGTTTCTTGTGCATGTAAACATATATTATGGTGAACACGATTATTTCTGCCAGCATGTACACCCAGGGGCATCCGTCCAGGCATGTGGCGTAGATGCAGATGGCGCGGGCGTTGAACGTGAGGATGTTAGTGTATTTCATCAACGGCCGGCTGCCGTCAAGAAATTCGTCGCGCAGCGTTTGCGGCATCCGTGAAACGTCGCCGTATGCATGCTTGATTGCCTTTGCCAGTTTTTGGAACGCAGGCGTCCGCCGTTCCTGGCTTTTGCAGTAGTTGGCGTAGTTGAAATAGAACATGCGCTCGATTAGCGGACTTCCTTTGGGCAGGTTGTCGTATATTGCGCGCTGGTTGGCGTATGTGTCAAGCTCGCTTCCCCGCTTCCCTTTGAGGAAAAGCAGATGAATCTGCCGGTAATAGTCTGCCAACGAACTTTGCGGGGAGTGACAAAGCATTCCAGCGATGAGCGCCAACACCCATATCCACACGCCCCAAACTGCGTCCACATTGCCCGGCATGGGTTGCCACGTCATGCGGCAACAGAGGGCGAAGTATATGCAGAAGAACCATATGTCGCCGGCGAAACCGTCGATTACTCGCCCGACAAGGGTCTTCTTTCCCGTCAATCGGGCCAGTTGGCCGTCGGCCGAGTCGCAGAAGTTGGCCAGCATCAGCAGCAATACTCCGAGCGCGTTGTGACGCAAGTCGGTGTAAGAGAACATC
The DNA here is from genome assembly GCA_944320195.1 of uncultured Prevotella sp. Classification (GTDB taxonomy): domain Bacteria; phylum Bacteroidota; class Bacteroidia; order Bacteroidales; family Bacteroidaceae; genus Prevotella. The sequence continues at coordinate 8,752 of CALUGP010000032.1, forward strand.
CACGCTGCGCCTACACCCAGCACAACTGATACTGCGGTGATGGCGTTGGGGTGTATTCCGAGCTTTTTCCCGGCCAATGCCATGACCAGTCCTACGGGTCGGTTGAAGAGCATGTCAAGCCTCTCTTCCGTGTCTTTAGACTTTATTGAAGCGGCCAATAATTCCTTGAAAGTTGGCATTTGTTATCTTAATCCGTTTTACCCTTTTACCGTTTTACTTTTTTACCTTTTTATGATGGCGTTGACTTTTGCGGCTATTGCGTCAGCGGCTTCTTCCCTGCAACGGGCGAAGCTTGGCCAGTCGTTGAAGTCGATGATGGCATATGTGCCGTCGGGGCGCACAATGCAGTCGCCTCCGTAAACGTCAACACCGACCAAGGTGGCCAGCCGTTCCGCGTCGTTTTGCAGCTGCTCGGCATCGAAGGCGTAATGTCTTGTCGCGCCGTTTACCGCCTCGTCACCGAATTTCGAGAAGTTTGCGTCGGCATGGTATGTTCTGAAAAATCCAGTATCTTGCACTCCGTAAAACTTCACAACGTCACCCCTCACATGGGCTGTTTCCACCACATCGGCCACTCCTCTGTCCTTGAAGCGGCGCAGAGCCTCGTCCTTTTCAGTCTCGTTGCGTGCGAACACCACGTCTTCACGGTACTGCGCGGCCTCGTCGCCACGCTTCAGCCAGTAGCCACAGGTGCCGCTAAGCGGTGCGACAGGCAGACTGTGGCTCCTCATCAGGCGGTCTATGTTGCTGCGTCGACAGGCTGCCACGCCGTCGGGGCGGTTGATTACGGTGCCGCCTTCGGCCTCTTTCTGTCTCAATATGCCGAGCGCGCGGGGCGTGCGCGCCATTGAAAGGAATATGTCGGCGGCATCGCTTGCGTCAAGCTCGTCCTCGTTTATGCCTTCAATGGTGCATCCCTGCGATGCAAACCGTGCGCCTGCGGCATCAATGATAGCGCGGTCTCGGTCTGCCGAATTAGGCGAAAAACGCTCCGCACGGTACACTTTCACGACGTGTGTCATACTTCTTCACGTAAAAAACGTTCGGCTTTCCCTATGTCGGCGGCATGGTCTATGTCGAACGCGCGGCCTATGTCGAACGCCTTTAAGCGCAGTCCTTCACGCAACAGGGCACGCTGGAAGTTGCGCATGCGGCTCTCGCCGCGCTCTATGCAGCGGCGTAGCACGTCGGCGGCTCGCGGCGTAAGTCCGTAAATGCCGGCCGAAACATAGCGGCAATTATGGTTCTCGTCAAGAAAACCGGTTATGTTCATGTCGCCGTCAACGGCCACGTAGAGCGGCTTCTCGTCGTCGATGAGGCTGGTTACGGCCATCATGCCGTCGGCCTCGCCGCTATCCACGCACTCTTTGAATGCCTTGACGTACCGTCTGAAAGCATCTTCGCGGAATACGGTGTCTACCGTAGTAACGCAGAACGAGCCTTCCGCCAGGCGGTCTATGATGGTTGCCAGGCTGTGCATGGAGCTTGGCGTCTCAACGCCTGTGCATGTTACGGGTGCGAGACCGTCGGTGCCGGCGCAGCCTTGCAGGTAGCTTAGCTGTACGGCGACGTCCATCATGCTCTCGCGGAAGGCCACCACTATGCCCTTGGCACCGTTGTCCCAGAATACGCGGACAAGCCTGTCAAGCAGCCTCTCGCCGTTTATTCTGACGAGCGGCTTGGGCTCTTTCACGCCTTCCGCCGCCAGGCGTGAGCCTTCTCCGCCGGCAATTATTCCATATATCATGTGTGCGTAAGTCTCGTTTTATAGTCGGCAAAATTAGGAATTATCACCGACAATGGAAAACTTTTTATGCTATTTTTAGTTTTTTGACCGTCTTTCAAGACATAGCGGACATTATTTAAGAAATAAGGGAACGTCTTATTTTACGCTCACATATGTCCGTTTGCCGGTGCCGCCTATTGTCGGGATGGGTGAATAGGCCATGTCGAGTTCAAGCCTTGCCGGTGAAACAAATAATATTTTCAATGATACAAAAGTCTTTTTGCCCTTGTATGTCGTCTCTTTTATGATGTAGTCGCCATTGTTTTGTTTGCCGACTTTAGCGTATTCAAACTTTTCAGGCTTCCTTGCTATCGACAAGTAATAGCGCGATGTGTCGCAGTAAACCGACGTACCCCTGTCTGTCCGATTGTACGTTGTCCTTTTAATATATGTAGAGTCGGTGAATGATATGTCTTCCGTCATTTCCGTCAAGTAGCCGCTGCTTGTCGAAGTCCACGTCCGCCCCGTAAGCATTGCGGTAGATGCCATTGGCTTATATCCTCTTTTAAGGCCGTCCACGTATGCGGCGATGTCTTTTGCCACGGCTTTGTTTTCATCCGATTGTCCGCCGCATCCGCACGCCAACGCCGCCGCAAGCAGTAGTATGATGGTTTGTTTGGTATGTTTCATGGCCGTAAGTGTATGTTGCGTGTACTTTACAAAGATACAAAATTCTGGCTGAAAAGCATCCACTTGAAGTGTAATTAACGTTAATCCATATAACGGATGTGCAACAGCAGTAATGTGATATGCGGTTATTGGCGTTCCGTTTGGCCGTCTTTTGCAATGTAAAAGGCCGTCTTTTGCAAGCTAAAAGACGGCCTTTTGGTTTGTAACAAAACTGCAGGTGATGATAGGATTGATGTAAATAAAAGCAGCGATGTGCTGACAATTTGAAATGAAACGGCCGTGAAAAACTTTCAATTTTCACGGCCGTCGTTGCTTGTATGCTTGTGGCGTATTGTCCGTCCGCCGGTGTTACCGCTCCGTGTTGTCAAGGAATTTCCTTGCGGCGCGCAGCTGGTGGCGCATTATGCTGAGGAATTCCTGGCTCTCCTGGAGTATGTTCAGGTAGAGCAGAGACACTTTCAGGTTGGCGCTGTCGTCGCGGTACATCGTGTCGATGACGTGTTTGCGCATTACCGACAGTTCGTCCTTGCACTCGTCGGCGATGTTGAGCGTGTCCTGGTACAGCTCATACCGGTTTGTCGAAATCATCTCCTCGGTGTGGCTCATCAGTTCGTTCACTTTGCGGCGTATGCCCTCGAACTCGTCGATATACGCCTGCGGCAGGGGGTTGAAGTTGTTGTCGACGTGTTCTTTCACGGGGTCGAGCATACGACGTAGGCAGTACATGAACTGCTGGTTGCTGTTGGCTCCCAGGTGGAACCACGTGTTGCGCTCTATGGCTATGGGTGCCGGGATGCGGCGCATGGCGAGAAGCTCCTTGCGGCGGAACTTCTTCAGCTGTGCCTGTTCTTCCTTCAGGGCGCTGTGGCAGTGGCGCAGTTCTTTGCGGTTCTCGTTGGTTATGCCGTCGATGATGCGGTTGTACTGCTCGAGGGCGAAGCGTGTGACGAAGCTTTGGGTACGTGCCACGTGCTTTGAAAGCAAGTCCCATACAATCTCTTTGTCCCTTGTGCGCATCATCAGCTGGAACACGTCGTCCTTCTTCTCCTCTTTCTGCTTCTTGGCGAACTGGCGGTTGCTGCGCCAGAGCAGGTATATGTCAAGAGCCATGAAGGCCACCATGACAACGATTCCGCCGAAGTGCATCATGGCGCAGACTATGGCGCAGGTGGCGAAGGCCACGCCGGCGGTGACAAACCATCCGCCGATGACAGATATAACGCCAGTAACGCGGAACACGGCGCTTTCGCGGCTCCATGCGCGGTCGGCCAAAGAGCTACCCATTGCGACCATGAACGTGACGTAGGTGGTTGACAGGGGGAGCTTGTAATTCGTTCCGATTATGATGAGCATGGCGGCAAGCACAAGGTTGACGGCGGCGCGCACCTCGTCGAAGGCGGCTCCTTCGGCGAGTATGGCCTCTTCCTTGTTGAAGCGTTTGTCAATCCATTTTTGCATGCGTGATGGTATTATCTTGGCCACGGCGGCGTTGATGTCTTGCGTAGTGCGCACTACGCTGCGCGCTACTTTTGACGAGCCGAACATCTCGTCGCCCTCGTCCTGGCGGCTGAGATCAACGCTCGTCTTGACCACATTTTGCGCTTTCTTCGACGTGGTCATGGCTATTATCATTATAATGCCGGCCAGCACGAGATAGAGCAACGGACTCTTGGCCGAAGACATGAGCGAAGTCATCATGAACGTGTCAAACTGTCCGTTGCCGTTGGCGAGGAAGTCTTGCATTGAGTCAAGTCCGGCTAAGGGCACGCCGATGAAGTTCACCAAGTCATTGCCTGCGAATGCCATCGCCAAGGCGAAAGTGCCGAGCAGCACGATGATTTTGAACACGTTGACACGCAGCAGGTGGAGTATCTCCATAAGCACAGTGGAGCCTACGAATGTTGCGGCCATCAGCATTGTGGTGTTGGCGTCAATCCAGCTGCGTGTGGCCTCGCTGATGTAAGGCGAGGCGCCGATGCCGGCGATGAAGATGAAGTAAGCCAGGGAGGTGAACGCTATGCCGCCGAATATGGCGATGGTGTAGCGCAGGTGTTTCTTATAATTAAAGGTGAAGATAAGTCGTGAAATCCATTGCACAATAACTCCGAAGAAGAATGCTATGGCGACGGAGACGAAGATTGCAATGATGACACTGAGGGCCTTGTCGCTGTTGAGCAGGTTGTAGATGGTGAGCGACGGGTCGGCCGCCATCTTGAGCATGGCGAGGATGAACGTGCCTCCCAGTAGCTCGAACACGAGCGAAACTGTGGTCGATGTTGGCAGGCCGAGCGTGTTGAACACATCAAGGATGACGACGTCTGTTACCATTACGGCCAGGAAGATGGTCATAACTTCGGAGAACGAGTAGCTTTCAGGCCGCATTATGCCGTGCCTGGCCACGTCCATCATGCCTGCACTCATCACGGCGCCTATCAGGATGCCGATTGATGCGACGAACAGCACCGTGCGGAACGTTGCCACTTTGGCTCCGATGGCCGAGTTAAGGAAGTTTACGGCGTCGTTGCTTACGCCCACGAACAAGTCGAACACCGCCAAGATAAGTAGGAACCCGACTATTAAAAAATAAATCTCTGTCATAAAACGATTATTGTAATATATGTTTTAATTCCGCCGCAAAAGTAGAAAACATATATTACAACATGTTTAAGCGGATATTTCATTTGTGTTACAAAACGCATGTCGGTTGTGCCGGCAAGCATTTCTCCTTTTAACGTAATGTCATGATGGCGTTATATCACGCAATCCATGGCAATGTCATGGCTGTCGGCTGGAATGCAGTTTTGCTTCTGGAAATCGAAGCAGACGCCGATTTTGTATGCCCGTGCGGCTTTTGGCAGGAAGCGGTCGTAATACCCTTTGCCACGGCCAAGACGGTGTCCTTGTGAATCGAACGCCATGCCGGGAACTACGGCAACGTCAATGTTGTCGTAAGCAGTGTATGTTTTTCCGGTAGGCTCCATTATTCCGTAGTACCCGGGAGCAAGGTCGCCAGGCTTCTCATAGACTCGTATCTCCATGTTCTCGCCGTCAACAACCCGGGGAAGGAGAACTGTCTTGCCAGATTGTACTAGCTGGTTTATTGCATGATGGGTATTCACTTCATCGGGTAGTGAGTAATACATAAGGATAGTCTTGGAGCTGATTGTCGCAGGGTGGGCGAAGAGCCGTGAAATAATAGGAAGCGACAATTCTTCCAACTCTTTGTCAGAGAATTGCCGCTTCATGTCTTTTATTCGTTTGCGCAATGCGCTTTTGTCATGGTTCATGCCAATGTTATGTAGCTCGTTTTCATGTGCGGAATGCGCAGTTCGCCTGCCATTGCAGTCTTCTCATCTTTCTTCTTAGGCTTGTTTGCCGGTTTTTCGGGGAACGCTTCTCCTCGTTTGAATACGTCCAAAGCCGCCTTTATCACATTGTCGTCAAGGTTAAGGTATTCAATCCAGTCTTCCTCGTCCATTATGTTGTAGATGATCCGGCTGTTAATGAATCTCTTAAGCAGGTCGTACGACTTTTTTATCAGAAGGTTACGACGTTTAAGGCCGTTCTTGTCGGCATATGTAGCGAATTTGTCTACCGTGTGCTGCTTGTCAAGATAGTCTGACAGCTCGCTCATGGTCTCAAAACCGCTGAGCTTCGGGCGGTTTGCATCGGTGTACGTAAAGGCGTATTGTATGATAAGTCCGCTCATCGCAGCCTGCTTGAAATAAGATGTCATGCCGAGAGTGTCTTCAGGGACGAAGATGTCCGGCGTTATGCCACCGCCTCCGTACACGGTGCGCCCGATGCTGGTGTGGTAAGCCGGCCCAGTGTGTTTGATGCTGTCTTGTGAGAAGAATTCTCCGTGCTGGTATCTTGCCACAAGGTCTTCCTCGTAGTTTTGGTTGTCTCCGGCGGTGTAAGGCTTCTGGATGCAGCGTCCTGACGGTGTATAATAGCGTGCCACGGTGAGGCGAATCATCGAGCCGTCTGGGAACTCAAGCTGTTGTTGTACCAGTCCCTTGCCGAACGAGCGGCGCCCGATGATTGTTGCACGGTCGTTATCCTGCATCGCGCCGGCGAAGATCTCAGACGCAGATGCTGACCCTTCGTTGATTAGTACAACAAGGGGAATGCGCTGATAGCTGCCACGGCCATCGCTCTTGTAGTCCTGTCGAGGTGACTTGCGCCCTTCTGTGTACACGATGAGCCTGTTTTTTGGCAGGAATTCGTTGGCCATCTGTACGGCCGACTTAAGATATCCACCGGTATTGTCGCGCAAGTCTATTATCAGACTGTTGAAGCCTTCCTGCGACAGGCTCGCAAGAGCTATGAGAAGCTCGGGATATGTATTCTCACCGAAGTTCTTTATTTTTATGTAGCCAGTGTTCTCGTCTATCATGTAGGCGGCACTGACACTCTTTTGGGGAATGTCACCGCGTGTTATGGTGAACAGCCTTACTTTCTTTTCTCCGTATCTGATCACGCCGATTTTCACTTTTGTGTCTTTCGGACCTTTCAGCCTTCTCATGGCTTCGTCGTTGGTTACGATTTTGCCGACAAAAGGCTTTCCGTCAACACTTACGATCTTGTCTCCGGCACGTATGCCTGCCTGGTCGGCCGGACCGTTCTTGATGACTCCCTGGACATGGATGGTGTCTTCGCGTACAACGAACTCAATGCCTACACCTGAGAACGAACCTTTGAGATCGTCTGTCGCTTTCTGCACGTCTTTTGCGCTGATGTACACTGAGTGCGGGTCAAGATCGGCAAGGATTTGCGGAATAGCCATGTCGACGAGTGAGTCAATGTTCACTTTGTCTACATATTGGTCGTCGATGATGTGTAACAGGTTGTTTATTCGGTTGCTTCCGGAGTTGATGATGTTTAGCCTGTTGCCGGAGAAGTGGTTGGCATAGAACGTGCCGATGACAATGCCTATAACGACGCATAGAGCCATGAGCAACGGCATAAGGCGATTAGACTTGTTTTGTTTCATATTCATCCGGGTTTATGTAAACTACTTCAACGTTAGCTTTTTTCAACAGGTTTATACCGTCTTCCAAGCGGTACTTTTCTCCATAAACGACACGTTTTATTCCTGCTTGGATTATAAGTTTTGAACATTCAATGCATGGAGAGGCCGTAACGTATAATGTCGAGCCGTCGCTGTTGTTGGAACTTCGTGCCAATTTTGTTATGGCGTTTGCTTCGGCGTGCAGTACGTATGGCTTGGTTATGTTGTTCTCATCTTCACACACGTTCTCAAATCCGCTTGGCGTGCCGTTGTATCCGTCGCTTATTATCATCTTGTCTTTGACAACAAGGGCACCTACTTTGCGTCTCTCGCAATAGCTGTTTTCGGCCCAGATGCGAGCCATACGCAGATATCGCAAGTCCAATAGCAGTTGTTTGTCATCCTTTTCGGTCATGATGTTTATTGTGGTTAGGTCATTGAAGACATATGACGCACATGTCTTTAGTTGTTGACTCTTGTCATTTTTATTTCTTTGTGTTCTTTATCCCGTTTCTTTTCAGCAGTGCGTTGATGGTAGGCTCGCTGCCCCTGAAACGTTTGTAAAGAGTCATAGGGTGTTCGGTTCCACCTTTTGAGAGGATGTTGTCACGGAAACTTTGTGCTGTTTTGGTGTCAAAAATACCGTTCTTTTTGAACACGCTGAATGCGTCTGCGTCAAGAACTTCCGCCCATTTATAGCTGTAATATCCGGCGGCATAGCCTCCGGCCATGATGTGGCTGAACTGTACTGTCATGCATGTGTCTGGTAATTGTTGTGTAACAATAGCCTTTTTCCATGCCTTCTTTTCAAATGGAATTATATCATCGGTGAACGGTTCTTTCTTTGTATAGTATGCCATGTCAAGCAAACCGAAGCTGACTTGTCTTAAACATGAATATGCAGCCATGAAGTTGCGGCTTTTTATGATGCGGTTGACAAGTTCGTCAGGCAAAGGCTTGCCTGTCTGATAATGGAAAGCGAATGTACGTAGGAAATCTTTTTCCACAGCATAGTTTTCCATGAACTGTGACGGTAGTTCGACGAAATCCCACCATACGTTTGTTCCTGACAGGCTTTCAAATCTTGTGTTTGCGAACATTCCATGAAGAGAATGTCCGAACTCGTGCAGGAATGTTTCCACTTCGCCGAGCGTGAGAAGTGCCGGCTTGTCCGCAGTAGGTTTAGTAAGGTTCATTACTACGCTCACGTGTGGACGGACGTTCTCACCCTTGCGGTCAATCCATTGTCCTTGGAATTGGGTCATCCATGCTCCGCCTTGTTTACCTTTGCGTGGAAAGAAATCGGCATAGAATACGGCAAGGTAAGATCCGTCTTTGTCATAGACTTCGTAGGCTTTTACGTCCGGATGGTAAACTTGTATGTTTTTATTCTCCTTAAACGTAATCCCGTAAAGTTTGTTAGCCAGTCCGAATACTCCTTTTATGACATTTGAAAGTTCAAAATAAGGTCTCAGCATCTCTGAGTCTATGTTGAATTTCTTAAGTTGAAGTTTGTGTGAGTAATAACTGAAGTCCCAAGGTTCTACTCTAAACTCTTTGCCTTCAGCCTTTTTTGCAGCCTTTTCTATATCTTCAACCTCTTTGACTGCCGTCGGCTTATACGCGTCGATGAGGCTGTCAAGTAGCTTGTAAACATTACGGACGTTGCTCGCCATGCGGTGCTTCAGTACGTATTCGGCGTATGTTTTGTATCCTAACAGTTGTGCAATCTCACGTCTTATATTAATTAGGCGCTTGCATGTTTCAAGATTGTTTTCACTGTTGTTGTGCGTGCAAACCGTATTGCGCGCCATGTACATTTGTTTGCGAAGTTCGCGTACGTTCGAGTATGTCATGAAAGGGCTGTAACTGGGGTAGTCTAGTGTGAAAACCCAACCTTCAACGCCTTTTTCATGTGCGGTTGTGGCGGCTGCTTCCCGTGCTGTTTCAGGTAAGCCGTCAAGCTGTTTTTCGTCCGTGATGTGCAATGTGTAAGCCTTGTTCTCTTTCAATAGGTTTTGTGAAAACTGTAACGACAACATGCTTGCTTCTTCTGTCAGCTTGCGCAGACGTTCTTTCCCGTCTTCGTCTAGTAATGCGCCACTGCGTACAAAACCGTCGTAACAGTTGTCCAACAGCATTTTTTCTTCATTTGTGAGTTTGCGGTGGTGACGGTGTACGGCTTTGATACGTTCGAACAGGCGTTTGTTGAGCCTGATGTCATTGGCGTGTTGAGTAAGAATCGGTTGGATTTTTTGCGCCAAAGCGTCCATGTCGTCATTTGTTTCAGCGCTTAGCAGATTGAAAAAAACGGTTGATACACGTGATAGTAAGTCATAATAACCGTCTTTGTCATCATCGACATTGATTATGGTGTTGTCGAATGTCGGTTTGTCCGGATTGTTTATGGTTTTTTCAATTTGCTCATTGTCACGGCGTATGCCTTCCATGAAAGCTTCTTCAAAGTCTTCAAGGCTTATGTTGTTGAACGGCACCGTGTCGTGAGGCGTATTGTATGGTCCAAAGAATGGGTTGGTATGTTGCCCCTTTGTCATATTTTCATTCATACTTACGTGTATCTGAAATTTTGATTACAAAGATAATGATTTTATTGTTTGGATGTAGTTTGGGATGGTTAATATTAACTAATATTTACCTCTTTAAGTCAGTATGATTTTTTCTAAGGCATGTATATGTATTTCACCTCGTCTTAGGGTTAATATTCCTTCTGCTTCCATCGCGTTAAGTTCATGCGATGTGTTGAGCCTGCTTTCGTTGATTTCGTTGCCTAGTCTTTCCATCTTTATCTTTATAATCTTTTCACCTGCAGGGCGCACGCATCTTGTTTCTACAAATCTTGCAATTTTATGTCTTATGTCTTTAGGTTGAACGCGCCACGGGCTACGTGTCAGCCTTTGTGATTTTGTACAGACAATGTTGAGCAGGTTGAGCCTGAAAATCTCATATTTGGATGCAAGTTCCAGTGCTTCCATTTTACTGAGACTGATGAATGTGCAGTCTGTTACAGTTTTGAATGTCTTGGTGTAGCGTTGTGTCAGTCCGAATATGCGTTCAGGCTGTAACACTTCCGGTGATTGTACTAATTCCGTTATCGAATATCCGTTGTCGTCAGAGTGTCCTGTAGCGCTGATTGTTCCTTCGATTAGGAAAAAAAACTTGTTGCACACGTCACCGTCGTTTGCGACAATCTTGTTTTTTCCATAATCCAATTGTCTGAATTTTGTTGCGGATATAATCTGTTCGAGGTCGTTTCTGCTCATGCCTTGAAACAGAGGCAGTTCGAGCAGTCTCTCATGCAATTTCGTGTTGGACATGCCGAAGTAAGCTAATATTCCCTGTTTGATTATTTTGCTATTTTTTCTCTTAACGATGGTGAATACCAAACGGCGTTGTTGCCTTTTTCGTCAGAGTAAATGAAATACACCATCAGTTCAGGATGCTTTTCAAGTACAGTCTTGGCTTTATCGAGCCCCATCACCATGAATGCCGTTGCATATGCGTCGGCTGTAGCGCAGTTGTCAGCCAATACGGTGGCCGACAGGATGTTATGTTGTACGGGCAGCCCTGTTTTCGGGTCTATCGTATGTGCATATTTTTTACCGTTTTTATAGTAAAAATTTCTATAGTTGCCGCTTGTGGCCATAGCTTTGTTGGTGACATTCAGAACTGTTTGTAATTCTTGCTTTGTGTCAAGGGTGTCGTCCACGGGCTTTGTCACGCCTATTTTCCAAGGCAGGCGTTCGCTGTTAATGCCTCGTGTCACTATTTCTCCACCAATTTCAACCATGAAGTTCTCAATTCCTTTTTTTCGTAAGAACGAGGCTATTACGTCACATGCATATCCTTTGGCTATAGCGCTGCAGTCCAGCATCATCCTGCTGTCTTTTTTCCTGACCGTTCTATTGATTAGTGATGTTTTTTCGTAGCCGACGATTTGTTTCAGGCTGTCTATTGCGTGTGGCGTAGGCTTTGTGCCATTTTTGAAGCCGAAGCCCCATGCGTTTACCAATGGAGCCACGGTTATGTCGAAAGCCCCGTCGGTTTCTTTGGATATGCTTTGCGCCAATATGAATACGTCGGTGAACATTTTGTCCGTCTTGACGTTTTCGTTACGGTTTATTTTTGATATTATGGATTGCTTGTTGAATGGTGAAAGTGAGAAGTCTACTCTTTTCAATTCGGCTTCTATGTCCTGTTTCAGGTTGTTGTCATACTGGTATATGATGTTGTACACCGTGCCGAATATGAGCCCCGTGTCTTTTTGGTATGGTGCCAAACGCTGTTGCCTGACAATGATAAAAGTTCCGACTATCAAAAATAGAAGAAACGCCGATTGCCATAAAAGTTTCTTTTTGCTCTTCATTGCTTTTTGTTCTGTTCGTGGCATGCTTTAGCCGCGATGTATATAAGCCGCCTTTTCGGCTCTTTCATTGTCAGATGTCGATTGCGATATTGAAAGTTCCGCCTAAACTGCTGCTTCCGGCCTTTCCGAATCCCGGCACATACCATGTGTTGCCCATTGTCCCGTCATTGTGGGACAGACGGCTTCTGTATCTTACACTCCAGCCCAGATGCACCGGCCCCCACATCTTTGCGTCAACACCTATTACAATTTCCAACCATTGATAAGAGCACTTGATGCCATATCCTTCATATGGTGCCATGCCGCCCCATACTGGGTCTGTCATTCCGGGGTGTGACAGGTCATATTTGAATGAAGTGAAAGCATATCTTGCTCCGGCGAACAAACGGTATATGTCGTGTTTGTTTTTTAGCAGGTTGAAGTCTACGCCGATTTTCGCATACGGCGCACTTGTATTGTAAGTGATGTCTGTTGCATCGTCGTTGTGGTCGGCTTTGCCTATTCCTAATTCTACGATAGGGAAATACCTGTCTTTCAGGTTTATGCGGAGCGCAGCCTCGTATTGTCCGTAATCGCCGAATACCATTTGCATTGGGCCGACCAAGTCAACTGATACTGCAATGCCGTTGAATAGAGGTACACTGTCGTTTTTTATTTCAGCGCTGTCTTTTGCGTCGGCGGCGACTGGTGCTGCCACCAACATGATAAGGCTAATTGCGGTGCTTGAAATATATGTAGAAATGTTTTTTAGAAGTGTCATAGTTCACGTCGGGATTTTTTATCACAACCGAGTCAATGGCGTTATGAGTGGTGCTGACAGCCGTGATCGTATGGAAATATGCAGGCGAACAGTCCACTGATTCAAAATGTGGGTGGTTTTCCTTTGTTACGGTGACGGTGTCGAGCGTTGTAGCTTTCAGCACGGTGTCAATTGTTTCAAAATAGAAAATGTCTTGCGGTTGCGCATAGCTTATGGGCAGCGAGAACTCCGTAGTCTTTACGTTGCGGTTAATCAGCACCGAGTCGTTACCGTCTGTGCGTGTTGTTGATATCGTCAACGTGTCGGCAAGGGTGTCAACATCCCCGGTTGCTGCATTCATCAGCTGGTATTGGGTATATACCAAGCTGTTCATCGGGCAGTCTATCGAAGAGCAGGATGCGGCCATGGTGACGAAAGCCATGATGCAGGCCGGCAATGCATGCATCGGCCTCGGCTGTAAAAAGGTAAAACCACAGGCTGGCGAAGGCTTTGGCATCGTGCGTGTTTTACGCCAGACATGCTTAAAGATGCCTTTTGTCATAGTGATGAACTTATTGGCTTTCATCTCTTTTGGTTTTTGCGGTGACGTTTTTTGTTGTCTTACTGTTTTTCCCCGCATCTTATCTGTTCTTCTATCTGGTAATCGTTGCGGCTTGACGAGTCTCGGCTTATCAGGTCGCCCAGGAATCCTGCGAGGAAAAGCTGGGTGCCTATTATCATCATCGTGAGTGCGATGTAGAAGTAAGGCGATTCTGTCACCAGTCGTTGTGGCACTCCGTGGGCGAGCGAGCAGAGCTTGTCGATGCCAATTACGGCGGCGGCCACGAAGCCGATGAAGAACATTATCGTGCCCAGGAAGCCGAACACGTGCATCGGCTTGCGCCCGAAGCCGCTCAGGAACCACAGCGTGATAAGGTCGAGATAGCCGTTGAAGAAACGGTTGAGGCCGAATTTCGACTTCCCGTATTTGCGTGCCTGATGGTGTACTACCTTTTCGCCGATTTTGTCGAATCCGGCATTTTTTGCCAGATAGGGGATATACCGGTGCATTTCGCCGTACACTTCTATGTTCTTCACAACGTCGCGGCGGTAAGCTTTCAGGCCGCAGTTGAAGTCGTGCAGGTTCTTTATTCCGCTAATCTTTCGCGCCGTTGCGTTGAAGAGTTTTGTCGGAATGGTCTTTGACAGTGGGTCGTAGCGTTTCTGCTTGTAACCGGACACAAGGTCATATCCGTCTTCGGTTATCATCCGGTAAAGGCCGGGTATCTCGTCGGGAGAGTCTTGCAGGTCTGCGTCCATCGTTATTACGACGTCTCCCTGGGCCTCTTTGAAACCGCAGTACAGGGCGGGGCTTTTGCCGTAGTTGCGGCGGAATTTGATGCCCTTTACGAATTCGTGGCTTTTTCCCAGTGACTGTATCACGTCCCACGAGCGGTCGGTTGAACCGTCGTTGACGAATATCACTTCGTATGTGAAGTGGTTTGCCTTCATCACTCGCTCTATCCAGGCGTAAAGCTCGGGCAGAGACTCTTCTTCGTTATATAAAGGAATTACGACAGATATGTCCATTTCTCAGTATTGTTGTTTTTTGATTTTGCAGGGCTTGCGTTGCCACTGCATGTCCGGGTTCTGGTTCTCAAAATCGTCTCTTGTATTTAGACTTCATCATTACTGATATCGGCAAGCTTATTACAAGGCCGAGAATAATGTTTGTCGAGAGGAATTGCAGGGCTATGTCAATAGGGCGCAGCGCTGCGATGTTGTCCATTGCCAGCTTCATGTCTTCCGGTTTCATGCCATAAGCCGACAGCATCGTCTTGAATTCGGGCGTGTTGGTGATTTCCGCGTATTGTGAAAGCATGAAGCCGTGGTCGATGAACTGGAAGTATATGAACTGCGCCGCAGCCATCAACAGGGCGGCGTAGAAGTATGTGAGCATGCTGTAAAGCATTGCGCGGCGGAATGAAATGATGCCGTCCAAGACCGTGTCGCGGTAGCGGCGCAGGCGCATCGCCGCGAAAACCAAAGAGAAAACGCCTGTGAATAATGAAGCGAAGCCGAACAGGGGGTTGTAAAATTCTCCGATAAACATGGCGAAGCTCAATATCCATAAGCCGCCGACGATAGCTCCGTCTATGCGTGCGTAGTCTTTCAGTTGTTCGTATTCTTCGCGTGTTGCCATTTGTCTTGTCGTCGTTTTTTGCATGCCAAGTGTGCGGCATAGCCTTGACGGCACGCTTGACGGAGTGCAAAATTACTGATTTTCTATCATATTATAATATAGTGCCTGTCTTTTTTTGTTTTTTTATGGATAAAAGGTGTCGTTGCCTGACGCGTGGCGCCTGATGCGCATTGTATTTGTGCATGTAGGTGTGGGATGCGTGCGTGTATAAAAAAACGCCGTCAATCAAAATGATTGCGGCGTTTTTTTGCTTTTGAGTTGAGGTTTCATTCATTGTGGATGAGCCTCGTTTTTGGCGGAGAGACAGGCTCTCGAACCTATATATTCAAGAAATATCATAAAATTGCAAATTGCTGATAATCATATACTATTTGGAGTACATAGTAAATCTAAATCTTTCTGAATATCTTTTGCTATTCCAAATATTGGGTGTATATTTGGGT
>CALUGP010000033.1 GCA_944320195.1 uncultured Prevotella sp.
GAATACTTCATACCTATATAAAATAAAAGTTCCACCCTGGTACGCTGTGCTAAGCAAGAAGCGTGGTGGACTCTGTCAGTGCAAAAGTACGAAGTTTTTTCTTCACCGCCAAACATTTATCACAAAAAATCCTTATGCCGTTTCTTATGCCCCATGCCCTTCGCCGCCGGGTATTACTCCATTAAAAACTATTGGGAGCCGGGGTTTCTACAGGTTTGCCCTGCACTACGGCACGGGGATAATACACGCCCTGCCGTTTGTTGAACATCTTTTTCCAGAATGGCATAACTGTACGTTTTAATGGTTAATATTTTGTTTCTGACTTCGTTTTCTCTTGTCGCTGACTTGAGGAGGTCGAGTCAGCGACTTGTGCATGTCTTGTCAGCGACAAGAGAAAAGCGTGTTTATTTGTTCATATCTTCCACTTCTACCAATTCCAACTTGCATTCCGAAGCACCAGCTGAGCGGGTACCGATGGAATTGGTACTGTTCACTGTAAGGTTAAATGTATAAGCCATACCTGGGGATAGACATCCCGGACGGCCTGTTTCCATGCCTAACTCATTTGGTAGATAGACCATCTTTTTTGTTGTACCTATCGTTACCCACATAAAAGGAATATATACATCCGTATTATAATAATAAGGAGAAACGATAGCTGTATAAGTGTCATTGCTTATGAAAGGCTTTATAGCGATATTGTTTGCGCCAAGATACAGATTATCATTGGGAGTATATGAAAAGAATCTTACTTCATTTATGGTTTCGGATGAAGTTATGGTTACAGTAACCTTGGCGAGCCTATGCTGTAAGGTCAAGTCTATCGAGGGGCTGCCAACCGTAATTTGTCCCGATGTCATCCAGTCGTTATTGGCAAGATTTTGTAATGTGGATTGGTCTACTGTACCATCTAACCATAGTGTGCCATTGCCATACACATCTATGTCTGTATTATCATGGGAAAACGAAAACTTTGATGCAGAAGCTGTGGATGGCCACCATGCCTCCGCTGTGGCAGGCAATGTTATTGTACCAATTTCGAGTGATGGGTTCCAAGTGTTGGAACCATACGTTAATGTATATTCGGTGGTAGTTCCACCATAAGGCGTAATGCTCATCTTAATTTGGTCATTATCCTGCCACGACCAATCGTTGCCGTCATTCATAGTGGCGCGTGTAATATTTACCTGCACAGGCTGTTTTTCCTCGCCTTGCAGCAGTTCGTCGCCTTCGCTGCTACACGCTGCGAAAAGAGGCAACAGGGCAGCCAGTGCCAAGCCTTGTATCCAATTCCAATGTTTTGTATTCATGTTCTTTATCTTTATGTTTATATGTTCTCTTTATGTTTAAGTGCGTGTCTCGGCAAGACGGGGGAAAACAAGCGTCCCGCCCTCCTCCACGGTGGGGAGAGGGGCGAGACGAAATAACGGGGATATGTCTTGTATGTATTTTACAGCAGGAATTTCGGGTCATTCACTATCAGACTGCCTTTCAGCCGCATCATGGCTTCCCAAGTCTTGCTCACCTTCTTGCCTTGCTTCTTGGCTTCTTCGTCCAGTTCTTCCATCTTGCTCTTTTTCGGTTGCTCTTGTACTTTTTCTTCTTTCTTTTCCATGATTAACCTCCTTTGTTGTGTGATTGCTTTGCAAAGGTATGAAAAAGGTCTGAGAACCGGAAACTTTTTCCCATTATTTCGTTGTTTCCCAGTCTTGTCAAAGAACGCGCAAGCCGAGCGCAATGGCAAATCATGCTTGCATGAATTTGCAAATTGCCGAGGCGCAGCCGGTCTTATGCAAAGAACGCGCAAGCCGTTGTTCTGCAAAGAACGCGCAGCCGGTCTTATGCCTTCTGCGTAAAGGAGCGTGGGGGCGGAGTGCCGGGGGCGCGTGGGGGACGGCGCCAGGCGGAGGCTCCGTGCCCCCGCGCTCCTCCTTCGGTGTTTAGCCCAGCGGATTTTCCGTCACGCCTTCGTCGCCGTCCTCGTCGTCGGGAATCTGCGTCTCGTCGTCGGGCTTGCCCAGCCATTCCATGAAGCTGACGCCCTCGTCGGCGATGAGGGCGCGCGTGTAGCCGCCGCTCATGTTGCGCGTGCGGTCAGGGGTGAACTGCACGCGCAGGCCGGTAATCTGGTCGCTGCTCACCTCGTCCTTCGTGGCCACGCCGTTGCCGGCGGAGACGGTGGTGTAGCGGAACCAGCCGAGGCCTTCGAGGTGGATGGCGCGGCTCTCTTTCATGAAGTCGGCCATGATGGCGGGCAGGGCGCGGAGCACGGCGTGGGTGTCGGCTGGCGACACGGTCGATTCGCGCGCGATGCGGTTGGCCAACTCTTGCGTCTCCACGGGCTTGCCCACGGTGACGCTTCGGAGATACCACAGGTCGTTGATGGCCTGCTGCACTCTCTTCCAGAATATCATAAAATCTTGACATTTGTGTCTTCTTGCCTTCCGCAGCCGGGCGCGCGTGCAAACCGCTGACCTACAGCGCGTTGCGCAGCAGTCCCCCACGGCGTTGCCGTTTGTCCCCGACGAGGGTCTCGTTTGTCCCCCACGAGGGCCTCGTTTGTCCCCCACGAGGAGCTCGTTTGTCCCCCACGGGAAAACGGCACGTCCCCGGCCGCCCACGCGCATGACTGTTTCTTGACAAAAAGACGGGTTAAACATATGGTTAATTAATCACAGTGTTCATTTCTTTATCAGGTTCGTTCTACTGGGTGCTGAGGTCGTAGCTGCCGCCGTAGCCCCAGTCGCCCGGCTCGATGCTGTTGACAGTCACTTCACCGCTTGTATCCACTTTGACATTATAAGTATAGCATTTTCCGCCTTCCAAGGATGTTCCTACCGGCGGTGTATAATAACAGGTTACTCCGTCTATGGTCACGGCTATGAACTTCTTACCGCCAATATCCTGCGGAATAAGCAACGCCTGATAGGTGGCGGCATATTCTCCCACAGCGTTGACCTTAAGCGGTTTCACAAATCCGGTTTCCCCGTCTGTATCCGCACTGAATCCACTGAAATCACCAATAGAAGGAGCAAAACTTAAGAAGTACATACTGCCATACAGATATATGGGATTCCGGGCATCACCCAATGTAACAATGGCTTCCCTGCCGTCTGCCATGACGCCCTCCCTTACTAAATTCACAACCACTTTTGCTGTAATATGGTAGAGTTCTATGTCATATTGTCTGTTTGCATACTGAACAAGCTTTATACCCGAACATAACCGGTCTGCTGCTTGGAAACCTGCTTCGGTCGATTGGTCATCATTTCCACCCACAGACGTCAGGCTCTCGGCATAAGGATACCATGCCCGCACATAGAGATTGTCGGACGTACTCCCCCAATAATACGGATTCTCGGAAGTCATTGAACCGTCGGTGCCGGTGACAGTATATCGATAGGGAGTAGGTTTAGCCGAAGGTTCAAAACTTACTCCAACAGCCACTGATTCTGTCCCGTCTCCTTTCCAGGTTCCGTCCGGCGTGGCACGGGTCGCGGCACTGTTGTCTGTTATCGAAACATTCAATCCCAACGGACATGAGCCTTCAGGCAAGAGCGTATTGTCCGTCATGTCAGCTTGCGTACAGGCTGTCATCAGTCCCATCGCTGACAAAAAGGCAAAAATATGTACAACGTTTTTCATCTTGTATCGTTTTTATCATTTTGTGCCACCGGCGGCTGCGATACCGCCCGACGCACCATAGTCGTGTTATGGCATATCTCCGCGCTTACGCTGACGCGCGGGATGGCTTTTGTTTTCATATAGTGGCATCTACGTTTCCGTCATTTTCTACCGAAGCATCTACCCAAGGTTCAATATTGGCTTCTGTTATGTTCAGTTCTTCCTTGTATATCGTCACGTTATACTTGTACGAATAGCCGCTTTCCAGCCCTTGCACGGCATTTGCTTTGGGGAATGTCAGTGTAGCCGTGTAGTTCTGGCCTCCCAATTCCACCTTGAGCGTTGCTTCAGCAACCGCTTGTGGAAAGAGGATGAGCGAGGAGGAAGATGAAGTAATGTATGCAGCATCCATTGTGAGGTCGGAGGCTGTGCCCGTTGCCTTGGCCTCTCCGGTCGCGGTGTTGAACGAGCCGGTCATGGACAGACCTGACAAGGTGTATTTGCTTAAATCGGCTAAATTAACATCGGGCCCGGCTATGAAATTCAGTACCATACGGCTCATGCGGTGTGTGAAACTGGTGTTCTCCTTCACCGTATTGTTGAAACTGACGGTTGGCGAGGACTTGCTCGCCGTGGCTCCCGTGGCAAACAGGAAGTCGAAGGTGGATTGCATCGTCTGGTCATCAGTGGTGACATCGCTGATTGTACCTGCATCGGTATACTCGTTTCCGTGGAAGGGATAGTAAGCGCGGAAAGTCACGGTTTCATCTGCATCTTGAAAGAACATGCCCGAATCCTCGCCGCCCAGGTCTGCGGCATGGGTAAAATTGCCGTCGCCCGAGGTGGTGTACTTCATGTTGGCGTACGATGTCAGCGTACTGCCAATGGTGGAAATGCCGATGGCGTCGCCACTATCCCATGTCGTGCCGGACGCACATGTCTGCACCCCGCCGATACCAGCCGTAACTTGTGCAGCCACCGGCCCGCCGTTCAGGTTCTCGTCGTCGTTGCTGCAAGCCGTTAGTGTCAGCGCGGCTGCGGCAAGGAATAAACACTTTGTTGTTTTCATTTTCATTTCGTTTTTCAGACAGAAGATAAGTTTTTAGTCGGCATCCACGTTACCGCCGTCTGCTTCATCCCATTCCTGTATGGTGCAGCCGTCCACGGTGAAGCCTGTCTTATGCAGGGTTACACTAAGGTTGTATTGCCGTCCTGCCACCCATTCGTTCCGGGCTTCCGTGTCTCCTGCATTGCGGTTGGCAGTAGTGAAGTCGAGCGTCGCACTGAACGACTGAGATCCCGTAAGGGTAGCCGTGATGGGCAGCGGGGCACTGAACTCCTGCGGGAAGAGGATGAGTGTATAGGCTACAGTTCCCTTTGCGTCGTCTTTCGATGAAGGAGCATTGTAACCTGTTTCTGTGGTGTTTCCGGCAAATGTCCAGTCCGTTGTCAGGTCATCATCCGTGGCGGCAGCCGTTCCGTCCGTCACGTTGAACGAACCGTTGTTCTTAAAGCCTCTGAGCGACAGCACGGCTCTCTGCACTTCGTGGTAACTTACATCAGTTCCTCCTTTGATGGTCAGCACGAGCTTTGCCATCTTGTGCGCGAATGTAAACGACACATGGGGCTTTATCTTGCTGCCTGTCTGTTGTGACCAAAGGAAGTCGAACGTGTTTTGCGAAGCCTGCGTGCGTGTGTCGGCGATGATGACAGGTGAGTCCTGCGTAAACTCGGCCCACGGGTAGTAGGCGGTGAAAGTCACTGTGTTGCCGTCCTGGAAGTAGATTTCATCGCCGGGATTGCTTATGGTGAAATTGCCGTCCCCGTTTATGGTCTCGTACTGTACATTGGTGTAGGGCACGCCGCCTGACATGCCGCTGACGCCTATGAGATCCCCCTCATTCCACGTTTGGTCATAGACGCGGGTGTTTACCTGTCCTGCAATGGTAGCGGTGAACGTGGCCTTGGATGGTCCGCTGTTAATCACGTTGTTCTCATCGTTGCTGCAAGCTGCCAGCACTACGGTTGCCAGCGTTGTCATGATAATGGTTTTTGCTTTCATCTTACTTATTAAATTGTGTAATTTTTGGGGTTATATTTCTTTATTCCTAATCTCTCCATCAATGTGCGTCCGTATTCCCTCCGTCCGCCTGCTGCCATCCGTCTATGTTGCCGGAAAAACCGCCTTCCACGGGAGTGCGCAGGTTGCCCGTCAGGGTAAATGGTTCGGTACTGTCGTTGAATCCGGCAAGGACTTCCGTCAGATCACTCTCAATGGATTGCGTGTCGCCGTTGCTGAAAGTCAATAATATGTCCAATGTCTGCACGTCGCCCATGATGCCCAACAGTCGCAGGTCTGCCGATACCTTGTCGCCGCTTCGGGTGAACGCCGGGGCGGTGCTGACCGCCTCGCCATAAAGCGTTTCATTCCGCAAATCGTAAGCCCCCGCCACGCCGGAGAGTGTGCCCGTGATGGCTGTGATGCGCTCCGGGTCGCCCTCGGTCACAGTCAGTTCCAAGCGGAGGTCGCGCGTCCGCTGCGCCACGGACAAATCCAGATGGAGCGTGTCGTCCGCCACCACGGTTACGGTCTTTGTCCCTGAATAAAGCGTTTCGGGCAACGGGTCTATCAGGTCGGTCAGCGCACGGGTGCCGTCCACGCGCTCCACGTAGGCGATGCCGTCCGTCACGGTGAAGCCTTCGGGGGTGTTATAGACCAGCACCGTGTGTTCGCCCGGTGTCAGGGGATTGGAGGCGTTGTCGCCCTCGTCCAACGGCTTGCCGTCCACTTCCACGGTGTAATCATCCTCTTCCGCGCCTTGCGGATGATTTATGTTCACGGCAATTACGCCCTTGTCGGGATGCGGGGTATTGTATTCATCCTTCGAGCAGGAGGAGAGCAGGAAGATGAAGGCGGCCGCAAGGGCATGGCTTATTATGCATTTTGTAGTTCTCATGACTGTTGATACATTATTATTATTTAATTGGAGACGGGACATAACGGCACAAAGAGCCTTGCCTGCCCTTGGAAAGAGCGCAGGCATTGCCCTAAGAATAAAAGAGGTGAATAAAAATATTGGAGTTTTTCCGCCTTGCGTGCCGAAATAAAATACGGGCAAGGCATTGTTTTCCAGAAAGTTATTATTATCTTAACGCGCGAGGCTTCTGTGTGTGTGTATGTATACAAAAATTGCACATACACAAATATTCGGCAATGTTTCTGCAAATATTTGTACGCACGGAAATATTCTCACGCACGCCGACGGCCACATCGAAACCGCCGCGGCAAATGCCGGCGGCCGTTCGCGCCGACGGTTGTCTGCAGGATATGTGTGCGTAAAGTTTCATCGTCTTGTCACAGTGCGTTTAATGCGCTTCTGCAAAGTTAACAATAAATGAGCTTACGGCAATGGATTTTTGCCGACTTGTTGTCCGAGAAATTCACGCAAGGTGTCCGAGAAATTCACGCAAGCCTTGCAAGACTCTCACTATCAGGCATTTGCGAAAATCTTTTTTTTCGTTGTCATGCTTCTGTTTCCTCTGACTTTTTCTGACTTTTCCGTCTCCCCGGTCTTGTCTTTTTGCATTTCAGCCGCTCAGTGGCATGTCGTCATTGCACCTTGTGTACACATCCTGTGGAAATCCAGGCGGTCGGTAACTGTCATTCCGCGCCACGACGCGGAATCCAGAAGACATCCTGACGGCACACACTGTACCTCATCGGGATGCGGAATCCTGACGGGTGGCGCAAAGGCGGCTTACACTATGGCGGCTTTCTGGATTCCGCTTTTCAGCGGAATGACGACTTGACACCGAGAGGCTGAGAGATAGCAGGCGTAACGACATGACACTGAGCTACTGAAAGATGGATGGTGTGACAATGCTACAGAGCGGCTTAAAGATGGATGGGTGACGCATGGCATGCCAAACTCACGGAGACATTGTCTTTTGCATTTCAGCCACTCAGTGGCATGTCGTCATTCCGCGCTCCGACGCGGAATCCAGGGAACATCCTATACATCAAACAGTATATGCGGTATTTACTGGATTCCGCGTCGTGGCGCGGAATGACAGTTACCGACCGCCTGGATTGTGGCAGGATGTACACATGAAATGCTATGGCAAAAGCAATAGGCAATGCTGTTATCGCATACACCAGAACTGCGGATGAACCGCCTTTACGGACCGCAAAGAACGTTATTGCGATAGGAGGGGAAACGCTTAACGCGATTTCAGCTTGTTTTCAAGTTTTGGAATTTTCAGCTTCATGCCTTCTTTCACGTCAAGGATGCCGTTGTGTACCTGTATGTAACACTCCATGCCGTCACCGAGATAAAATTTTGAAATGCCCTTCAATGTCTCGCCCTTCTTTACTGTAACCGTCTGGGCCGTACCGACAATGCGGTATGCTCCGGTTTTCATTATGGCCATGGCGTTTTGGTATTCAGTTGAGTTTTTCACATCGGCCGCTGGCTGCACCTTCTCATTTGCCGTTTGTAGTTTTGGTTCGGCTGTTTTCAGAGTATCAGCATTCTCGATGGCTGTTTTTGCCGTCTTGACGGTATCTTTGGCATGTGTGGTGTCAGCTTTTTCAGTTGTTGTGACGGGTTTGGGATTTATATATACCGTCCTTGTCCTGACAACCGGCTTTACAGAGCTGCGCCCACAATAATACCCTCCGACAAAAGCGGCAACGCCGACCAATATGGCCGTAAAAATGAAACAAGCCACAATGTGGCGTGACAAGAAAGAATTGCCATCATTGTCGTCGCTGGCTGTTGCAGGCTCGTGTGCCGTCTCGTTTATCGGGCTGCAATAATCAGCCGCTACTGATTCCTGACTTTGCGACTTGTTTTCAGCGTGCAGGCAGACTTCTGAAGCGTCCTCACCTACGCTTCCGTTTTCCAGTTTCTCAATTGACAGGGCATCCTCCCGGCCTGTCTCACCCGATTCGCCTGCATTTGCGGTTGAAGTCTCATCTTGCAAGTCTTCACCATAACCGCCGTCAACGGCTTGTGCATCGAAATCATCAGCACCAGCGTCAGCATCATCTTCGACAGCCGTAGTGGCACTTGGTTCACCGCCGGCAGCAGGTTCTTTTTCATCGTCGTCAAGAACACAGCCAGTCGAAACACCGTCATCCTGCGACGGCATATCGTCATCCTCCTTTTCTTGTATGCGCCCCATTTCCTCCAAGTCTACACCGTCATTGAGCACAACTGTCTCAAATTGGGCGAAAGGCTTATTTACAAGGTCGCGCATGACGGGGTCTGGAGTGAACGTTATTTTACCGTGGCTTTCTATGACGACACGTTCGCCCGTATTGACGTTTACACTCTCACGTTCACGGACATCAATGACTTTAAACGTGCCCAAACCTTTTACCTTGACAGCTTTTTCCGTGTGAAGGCCATCATTGATGACATCGAAAAGCGCAGAGACAAACGCTTCCGCATCACGTTGCGCCAGGCCATGCTTGCCAGCAATGGCTTTCGCCATATCTTGAATTGAGATTTTTGCCATCAGGCCAATCCTCCATTTTTTAATTTTTCTTTTATCGACGCGATAGGTTTGAAATTCAATACAAGCTTGGGCGGAACGAGCATGCGTTGCTTTGTTCCCGGGTTCACGACAATGCGTTCCAAACGTTTTTTCACTTCAAAAGTTCCGAATTTTGGAATTGCCACAATGTCGCCTCTCTGAAAAGAGTCGTTCATGGAGTCAATGATGGTATTTACCATTTTCTGGACATCGTCTTGGGTATATCCCGTGCGTTGTGACAATTCTGAAATAAAACTTTTGTTATTCATGATGAATGGTTGTCTGATGTATGAATAGTATGCTTCAGCATATCACGGTTCCGTATAAATCAAATTCTTCGGAATCGGTTATTTTTACGTTATAGAATGATCCGGTGCGTAGGGTTCTTTCTGCTGCAGGGATAAGGACTTCGGGATCAACCTCAGGCGAACTGTACTCCGTCCGCCCTACATAATAATCACCCTCTTTCCTGTCAATTATGACTTTGAATGTTTTTCCGACTTTAGAAGCGGCAATTTCAGAACTTATCTCTTGCTGCAAAGCCATCAATTTTTCAAGCCGTTTGAGTTTGACATCTTGACTTATGTTGTCAACATAGTGGATTGCGCTGTATGTGTCCTCTTCCTCTGAATATGCGAACGCACCCATACGCTCAAAACGCGCCCACTTTGTGAATTCAACCAATTCATCAAAGTCATCCTCACTTTCATTCGGGAAGCCCACCATGAGAGTTGTGCGCAGATGTATGCCAGGCACGTCCTTTCTGATACGCTCTATGAGTTCGTATGTCTCGGCCTTGGTAATATGACGTCTCATCGCTGAAAGCACATTGTCGGATATGTGCTGCAAGGCAATGTCAAGATACTTGCAGACATTGGGCTTTTCGCGAATTACGTCCAACAGCTCGTATGGAAAATGTGTTGGATAAGCATAATGCAAACGTATCCATTTAACGCCTGGAATGTCGGCCATCTCGGATACCAGTTCGGCGATATGCTGTTTTCCATCAATGTCGATTCCGTAATATGTCAGTTCCTGTGCTATTATCTGGAATTCCTTTACTCCATCGGCAACAAGACGTTTCACTTCTTCAATGACTTCAGATTGAGGTCTGCTGACATGATTGCCTGTTATCAACGGTATGGCGCAATATGCACAATGGCGGTCGCACCCCTCGCTGATCTTTATATATGCATAATGCCGTGGAGTGGTCAACGTCCTTAAGCCGCGACACGACGGCACTTCTGCGCGGCCTAAATCCTTGAGCAACTGCTTATAGTCGAACTTTCCGTAATACTTGTCAACTTGAGGAATTTCTTTTTCAAGTTCGGACTTGTATCTTTGGGAAAGACATCCCATAACGAAGAGTTTTCTTAAGCGGCCCTTTTCTTTTGCATCGGCAAACTCAAGTATGGTGTTTACGCTCTCTTCCTTGGCGTCACCTATAAATCCGCAAGTATTTATGACCGCTATTTCTCCTTGAGGATTCTTGCTGTCATGGGTACACTTGTATCCATTGGCTTCAAATTGCTTCATCAAAATCTCGCTGTCAACAAGATTTTTCGAACAACCCAAAGTAATAAAATCTATTTGGTTCTTTTTCACTTTTTCTCGTTAAAGAGTGAATCAACAAATTGAGTCTTATTGAATAATTGGAGATCTTCCATCTTCTCACCCAAACCAATGTATTTTACAGGAACTTTCAATTGGTCTGAAATGCCGATGACAACACCTCCCTTGGCAGTTCCGTCAAGTTTTGTTATTGCCAGGCTTGTTATTTGCGTTACAGCCGAGAATTGCTTCGCCTGCTCAAAAGCGTTTTGCCCTGTAGAACCGTCAAGCACAAGCATCACTTCGTCGGGAGCCTGAGGAATGACCTTTTTCATCACGTCCTTAATTTTCTTCAATTCATTCATCAATCCGACTTTATTATGCAATCGTCCGGCAGTATCAATCAATACGACATCGGCTGAATTTGCTTTCGCCGAACTTAGTGTGTCAAAAGCCACACTGGCAGGGTCAGATCCCATTTGCTGTTTTATTACAGGAACACCGACGCGCTCTCCCCAAATAGACAACTGCTCTACGGCTGCAGCACGGAATGTGTCAGCCGCACCAAGGTAAACTTTTTTGCCGGCTTTCTTAAACTGATAGGCGAGCTTTCCGATTGTAGTGGTCTTGCCTACCCCGTTCACTCCTACAACGAGTATTACATAAGGAGAATGGTCGGATGGTAAATCCCAGGTGTCATTGTCAATGGAATTATTTTCAGTAAGCAATGCCGCTATCTCATCTCTAAGAATGCTATTCAGTTCTGACACAGAGACATATTTGTCACGTGCCACGCGCTCTTCAATTCGTTTTATAATCTTTAGCGTTGTCTCAACGCCAACATCTGAAGTAATAAGCACCTCTTCCAAATTATCCAAAACATCATCATCGACCTTTGACTTGCCGGCAACCGCTCTTGCAATCTTTGAGAAAACACTCTGTTTTGTCTTTTCAAGTCCTTTGTCAAGAGTTTCTTTCTTTTCCTTATTGAACAATCCAAATAATCCCATATCTCAATATTTTGCTACAAAATTAGTAAAATGAACTCATATTCACAACAAAAAAGGCCGCAAAATTCATTGCGGCCTTTTCTGATATGGAGTTTTGACAAAATCAGTTCTTGAAAAAATCCTTTACTGCCTCGTTGGGCACCATTTGCTCATCAAAGACGTAAGCACCTGTCTTGGGGCTCTTTACCATCTTGATAACTTTTGTGTAAGCGCGGCCATCCTTTGAACCTTCATGGAGGGTAGCGACGGTTTTCTTTGCCATTGTCTAAACCTTAAATAAATTATTATTATTTGATCTCCTTATGAAGAGTCATCTTCTTCAAGATCGGATTATATTTCATTAATTCCATTCTCTCAGGCGTGTTCTTGCGGTTTTTTGTCGTTACATAACGGCTTGTTCCAGGAAGACCGCTGTTCTTCATCTCGGTGCATTCCAACACGACCTGTACCCTATTGCCTTTAGCCTTCTTTGCCATGGTGATTATTCTCCTATAACTTTAATCTCTTTCCAATCGCAGTAGCCCTTTGAAACAGCTTGTTTGAGAGCCGCATCCAAGCCGACCTTGTTTATCAAGCGTAAACCGGCGGCGCTAATTTTCAAACTTATCCAGCACTGCTCTTCTACATAATAAAACTTCTTCCTGAAAAGGTTTACATCAAAACGACGCTTTGTACGATGCTTTGAATGTGAAACATTATTTCCAACCTGAGCTTTCTTACCTGTTATTTGACAAATCTTAGACATTGCTATCTACCTTTTTTGTTTTTAATTGATACTTATTCCAAACAGCGTGCAAAATTACAAACTTTTTCCGAATAATCAAAATATTCGTACCAATAATACGCCTTTTAATCTTTTTTAGTATTGAAAATTTATAAGCATCATGATTTTAAACGACTTTCAGATAAAGACATAGTTAATATCAGCCTATATCCTGCGTGTCTTCCTCGCTCTTAAGGCGTTCTGTAAGATAGTTGAAAAACAAATGAAGAGCCTGGGTGGTTGCATTTGCCAAATTCAAGTCACGGCCTTTATCTTCTTCAAGCTTCATTGTGACAATATCGTTTGCATTCCCACATGCAATCCAAATTGTACCGACAGGAATTTCGTGCGACCCTCCGCCAGGTCCGGCAATGCCTGTGGCTGATATGGCATAATCTACTCCTAACGCATTTATCGCCCCTTTCACCATCTCAATGGCGACTTCTTCGCACACGGCCGTCTTTTCTTCAATGACATCATGACTTACGCCAAGGATTTTTTCCTTTATTTCATTTGTGTATGAGATAATGCCTCCTTTAAAATAATTTGACGCTCCAGGCATCAATATTATGGCTTCAGCAATTCTACCACCAGTACAGCTTTCAGCTGTGCCAAGCGTCTTGCCTTTCTCCCATATAAACTGGCTTATCTCTTTACTTAATATTTTATTTTCAAAATCCATAACCCTAAAATATATTGTTTATTTGAATGTTACTTTTGAGAATGCAGGCTTGTCAATGGAACAAAAGTCATTGTCAAGATATTTATAATAGCCTGTAATGCCTATCATTGCCGCATTGTCTGTTGTGTAGCTGAATTTGGGTATATATATGACCCACCCATATTTTTCCGCATATTCATGAAAAGCATTACGCAATCCTGTGTTGGCACTTACACCACCGGCTACCGCGACGTGCTTAATACCTGTCTGCTTTATTGCAAGTTTCAATTTCTTCATCAATATGTCTACAATCGTAAATTCCAAACTTGCGGCAAGATCTTCTTTGTGGTGTTCAACAAAATCAGGATCTGTTTCAACCCATTCACGCAAACTGTATAGAAACGATGTCTTCAATCCACTAAAACTATAATCCAAACCTTGAATATGTGGTTCTGCGAACTTATATGCATGCGGATTGCCTTGACGTGCGAGACGATCTATAATGGGACCTCCCGGATAACCAAGCCCCATAACTTTTGAGCATTTGTCAATAGCCTCACCAGCCGCATCGTCTATTGTTTGCCCGAGTACTTCCATGCCATTATATGCATTGACCTTCACTATTTGTGAATTTCCTCCACTTACCAACAGGCATATAAACGGCAATGGAGGCGCTGATTGGTCATCATCGCTTTCCTTTATGAAATGCGCCATTACATGTCCTTGCAAATGGTTGACATCAATGAGAGGGATATTCAACGAGCGTGCAAGGCCTTTTGCGAAACTGACTCCCACAAGCAAAGACCCCATTAAACCAGGCCCACGCGTAAAAGCTATAGCAGACAATTGTTCCTTGGTTATTCCTGCCCGCTTCAAAGCCTGATCCACTACAGGTACGACATTCTGTTGGTGAGCTCGTGACGCCAATTCCGGCACAACCCCTCCATAAGCCTTGTGAACCTCTTGGGATGCTGTGACATTGCTAAGCAATACTCCGTCGCGCAATACTGCGGCTGAAGTATCGTCACAACTGCTTTCTATTCCTAATATATATATGTCTTGCATGATGATTTTCACTTAAGCGGAAAGTATTTCCACGCCATGCTCTGTCATTAGGAATGTGTGTTCCCATTGTGCGCTTGGCATTTCGTCACCAGTTATTACTTCCCATCCGTATGGGTCATCAGCGTCAATAAATACCTTCCATGTGCCCATATTTATCATTGGTTCTATGGTGAATACCATTCCCGGCACCAATAGCATCCCTGTACCCTTATGTCCAAAATGTAAGACTTCTGGCTCCTCATGAAAATGTATGCCAACACCATGTCCGCAAAGATCTCTCACTACTCCATAATGATATTTCTCTGCGTGCCTTTGTATGGCATGTCCTATATCACCTACAAAACCATAGGGTTTGGCTGCCTCTGCTCCTATCTCAAGACATTCTTTGGTTACACGCACAAGTTGTTCTTTTTCAGGAGAGGTTTTTCCTATTATGAACATGCGTGAAGCATCAGCATAATATCCGTCAAGAATCGTGGTAAAGTCTACATTGACGATATCACCTTCCTGTAGTATGTCAGTTTCTTTTGGTATGCCATGACATACTACTTCGTTTATACTTGTGCAAACACTTTTTGGGAATCCTTCATAATTCAGGCAAGCGGGAACGGCTCCATGGCTTGTGCAGTAATCATAACAGATCTTGTCAATCTCAGCCGTATTCATGCCAACATGTATATGTGCGGCAACTTCGTCTAAAACCCCACTGTTTACAATACCGCTTTTACGTATACCATCAATCTGTTCTGGCGTCTTTATCAGTTCACGTGTGGGCACAAGTTTGCCTTTCTCTTCCCAGTACATAACCTTCTTGTCCATTTCGGTAATAGGTTGACCTGGAACTGTGTGCCATCTCCTTTTTTTCTTAAACATTGTCGTTACAACATAAAACCAAGTGCAAAAGTACAAACTTTATTGCAAACTGCATATTAAATTACCTTTTATTTTGAAAGTCTTTCCATCAACTGCAAAGTCCAATCTGCTCCATTCTGCGGACAAATTGTATTAAAACCCAGTCTGTCAGCTACTTCTATATTGCGCAACCCATCATCGATGAACAAAGACTCTTCTGGCAAAATATGCTCATTTTCAAGTACAATCTGAAAAAACTTCGGATCGGGCTTCATAACACCAAGTCGATAACTGAGGTATAAAGAATCAAAATAATCATCAAGCGAAGCCTTACCTCCATCAAATTTCTTAGTCAACGCCCAACTCATCATAAACGGATTGGTATTTGACAAAAGAATTAGCCGATATCCATTGCTTCGCAAACGTTTCAACAATTCGAGATTGCGCGATGGCACTTCCTTCCTATACCCCAACCAACAGTATTTACATTCGTCATATGATATCTCATGACCGATGATATGGCCAAGCTCTATTCGGAATTCGTCTGCTGTGATTTTTCCTTCCTCAACATCTCCAAATATTCCAGATTGTGTATACGGGTTGAGAAAATTGTCTGCATCAACAAGCCCTATTGCCTTAAAGCGGCTTAATGCCATATTTTGATCTATGGTCATTATTACTCCGCCCAAATCGAATATTATATTTTTAACCATACAATCTTTTGATGTATTCCTCAATTAAAAGACTTACTTTGTCATAATTAAGATTCATAATTATATAAAATCAATCAAAAATGTTTTATCGCTCTGTCCATTTCACGCTTGTCCTCCTTATCTTTCAATGTTTGCCGTTTGTCATACTCCTTCTTTCCTTTAGCCAAGGCAATGTCTACTTTTGCGCGTCCCTTGGCATCAATGAATACAAGTATTGGTATTATGGTAAAACCAACTTGCTTTGTAGCCTCCTGAAGTTTATGAATTTCACGCTTGGTCAACAGCAGTTTGCGATCACGTTTCGCTTCGTGGTTGTTGTATGAACCGAAAAAATATGGCGAAATATTCATCCCCTTAACCCATATCTCACCATTATGAATATAGCAATAACTGTCAACTAGTGAGGCTTTGCCCTGTCTTATGGATTTAATTTCCGTACCTGTAAGCACAATGCCCGCAGTGTAAGTCTCAACAAAGAAATATTCAAATGAGGCTTTCTTGTTGCGTATGTTAACAGGGCTTTTTTTTCTTATCTGTTCATCTGTTTTGTTCATATATTTAATTAGATTAAAGAGGAAATGCCATCATACCACCAATCATGGATACGCAATCCCTATTCACTCTTCTGTTATTTGGGCGAAATCGTTGATGTGTTCGTCTATATATGCAGCTATTTCAGCAACCCAACGTTCTTCATTCTCAACAAATTTGTCGTCAAGATCATCAAACTCAGGATATTTCTCAAACATTGCCATAAATTCTTCATCTGTGCGTTCCATTTGTATTTCACGTCCATATTTGCGGAACAATTTTCCGGCTTTATTTACAAGGGCGGCCAAATCTTCTAATCCCCATCCTCTAACAGCTTTTGCAAATGGATTAAAGAACACAAATGGACCGTAACCGTTGTATATCAATTGTACAAAACCACCGTCCATGACTTCATCATGCAGCACCCGAAACACAACTAATGTCATTTGATCGGAATTCACGTTATTCATCATACTCTCCGTTATTTGTCCTCCGTAGTGTTCCAATATGGCATTATAAAATACATTTACAAACTCATCCATACCGGACTTTACTGCATTCTGAAGTACGGAATCGTTTATCTTTATCTCATTCATTTGAAATGTTCAATTAATAAGTTTTTAGTTTACAAAGATAGACATTTTATGCGATATATCTTCATTTTCTTAGACAAAGTTTTTGTAATATAAAACAAAAAAAGGAGGGGTGTACTGAAATCTCCTCCTTCATTGTTTTTTATCAATTTGTCACAATGAGCTTAAAAATGATATCCCAATGTCAGCAATAACTGGTGGCGCTTGTTTTCAACTTTAACAGAATTACAGATATTGTCATATTCAGGAGAATCTGCCGCTGATGCATAATAACTAGTAAACGGACTAAAATCTCCGCTCTGCGCCGAATATTGGTAAGCAAGGTCTAAGGAAAGTTTGCCAACATTATAACCTACACCACAGGTAAAACGGTTTGTCGCCTTCCAATTTGTATAATCGGTCGACGATGTGTAATATGTTCCGAGCGAATTCACTGTGACATCCTTATAGCCTGATTCATTGTACATCGGCGAAACGTAATTGTAACCTACGCGGACAGCAAACTTACTGTCAGGCTTGAATTCTGCGCCTATCTTGAATGTGCTCACTCCTTTCAACGTTTGCTCTGTATGGCGGTTCATCGCGCGGTCACTTGCCGAACTTTCGTAATACTCACCATAATACCAGTCATAGCCTCCACCAGTGTTTACACGGCTGTCTAAATTGCCATAATCGGCGTATTCATATCCTGCACCAACGGCAAGATAATTACCAAACGTTGTGCCAAGGCTAAGACCAAACTTCCACGGCGTGTAGAGCTTGAAGTCATAGCTCTCCCCTATTTCGCCAGAGTCATACATCCCGACATCGGTGTTGTTTTTCATGTATGTGTAGTTGGATGTAGTCAAGTCATACCATGTCGGCGTAGCGACAGACAGCCCGACACGGAACGGCGAAGCCTCAATCGGGCGGAAGATTATTCCGGCCTTGACATTAAATCCTGTTCCGCTTATGCGCCGCTCGTCAGCGAGCGTGACGTTGCCGATACCGGCGCCGTCTGCACCTGCAAGCATTTCAGTATATTCGCCGTATCCCTTATAATTTACATCGCTAATGCCAAAAGTCAGTCCAAGGTAAACGCGGTCATTGATGTTGCCGCTGATATTGAAATCATACTCGCCTATATAACCAGAATTGGCACGGTTGAACAAATATCCGTTGGCATTGTTGAAATAAAAGTCTCCGTTTTCATCTGACAACAACGCATTATAATACAAATAGTCAACTTGGTTGAATGTATTGTTGTCTGCCATGAATGTGCCATTGTTATCATAGATTTCAAACAATCCTTCTGCACCTTTCATGTAAGAAAGTTTGTTTTGCGACGCACCGTTGAGAGCGTCGGCGGCAGAAAGGATATAGTCGAAGTTGCGGCTCTTATGGTAGTTGAAAGCGAAATTCAAGAACGAGTTGCGCCCCGTGCGGTGAGCATATACGAAGCCGGCCTGGTCGAAACTCATGTTAGTCTTGTTTCCATCAGCAAAACTATTGCCTCCTTGTTGCGATACAAAACCGAAAGAAACATTGGCCGCAGAATGACGGAACAAGCCGATACCGGCCGGATTGGTGCCGATGGTGGAAATGTCTGCACCGAGCGCGTCCATAGCTCCGCCCATGCCTACATAACGTGCCGTGCCGTTAAGATCCTCCATTGCAATGTTCGCATTTTCGTATGTCTCTTGTGCGTAAAGAGGCGTGAAAGCTATAATGGAAAATAATATTGATGCAAGTTGTTTCATAATCATAAATATTTTTGTTTGTTGATGTTTGACGGCTGGCAGCCTTTGCCAATGCCATTAAAGCAACAAAAGCATCCAACCGCCATTCGTTATCATGTGCTGTTATCTCCTACCACGGAAGCCGCCACCGCCTCCACCACTACGGCTGCCGCCAAATGAACCGCCACCACGGAAGCTGCCACCGCCACGGTTGCCACCGAACGAATTATTATAAGTCGAACGGTTTTGATTGTTGTTCCAATTATTGTTGTTCTGGCGGTTGCCACGGAAACGGTTGTTATTAGTGTTGCCGTTGTTACGGTCATATGTGTGGCGGTTATTGTTTATACGGTTGCCCGTACCACGGTAGCCTTTAAAGTTTGTATTGCCTACTCCATTATGGCGATAAGGCCGTCCGTGATTGGTTGTGCCGGTCACGCCTCTATATGGACGATAATAAGACACCGGCCAATACCAAGAGTAATACCAGCCCCACGGACGATGCCATCCGTAAAACCACGGGTCGTACCATGGGTCATACCACCAGCCTGCATACCAATACGGACTGCCGTACCAATATGGACCATAACCGCGCCAACCGAAATACCAAGGGTCATACCAATAAAAATCATCAAATCGACTTAAGTTCCGGCTGTACACATAGTCTTCTTCCGGAGTATAAGCATATTCTTCAAATTCAAAGGAAGATGTACTGTCAATAGCCGACGTGTCCAATAAGATGATGTCGCTATAGAGCGTGTCCAAATCTACATTTCCATATTCTCCGGCAGATCGCTCCCGACGATTGTATTCATCTATGTTCCGCCCTGTTGGATTGTACGATGGCATATCCCGTAAAACGTCTTTTTTATCTGTTTTTTGAGGTCTGAAGTACATATCATCTTGAGCTGCCAGACTTATCGGCAAAAAGCCTGATACGGCTACCAATAAAACAATCTTTTTAATATCCATATCGTATGTCTCCCATATTCATTTGTTTCGCTGCAAAAGTAGCAAATAAGTTTATTGCAAAAATACGGAAAAACCCTAAAAGATAATAGGTTTTACCCTATTTTTTATACATTTGCAGAAGAATTTAACAAGTATATGAAATATCTAAAAGTAATATTCAATTTGACTGACAGTGATAAAAATACGATCAGTGACAAATTGATGGCCCAGGCTTCCAAAGATGTTTTATGTGACAACTTGGCCGATATTGGTTTTGAGGCGTTTGAGAACGACGAGAAAGAAGGTGTGACCGGCTATGTCCAACAAAACGTTTTCGACGAAAACTTATTGGAAGGCTGCATTTGCGACTTCCCAATAGGCAACGTGATGATATCATATACCGTCCAGGAAGCGGAAGACAAAAACTGGAATGAGGCTTGGGAAGAAACTGGCTTTGAGCCGATTGTTGTGAAAGGCAAGTTCATAATTCATGACATCATTCACGACACAGGAAAAATCCCTGATGGGACATTAGACATAACGATAGATACAAAACAAGCCTTTGGCACTGGCGGACATGAAACAACATTTATGATTGTAAATGAATTGTTCATGACAGGAATTCATGACAAGTGCGTCTTGGATTGCGGTTGTGGTACCGGCATATTGTCTATCGTCGCGTCAAAACTCGGAGCAGCAGAAGTGACTGCATACGATATTGATGAATGGAGTGTCGAAAACACCAGGCATAATTGCGAACTCAACAAGGTTGACAATATATATGTTGTTAAGGGAGATGCAAGTCTGCTTCAATCTTTAAAAAAACGATTCGACATAGTCTTAGCCAATATCAACCGGAACATTTTACTTAACGACATTAGCTCCTTTAAATCTGTGATGGGTAAAGGGGCGATATTGATTTTAAGCGGCTTTTATCAAAGTGACGCACATTTATTGATCGATTGTGCCGAAACTCTGAATATGCGACTTATTGGGCAAAGAGTTGAAAACGATTGGTGTATGTTGAAATTTGAGGCCTTGTCATAAAGGTTTGTTGAGCATTTTACAGTACCGTCAATTACCTATCGTCAGTTTCTTTAGGTCATAATAGCTTCCGTTGTAAATATTGAAGTCCACATAACCGTCTATTCCAGGCAATCGCCCGGCATCAGTATGCTGCCAGAATTTCCATTCGCCCGGGTATTCAACCTTGTCAACATAATAGTGGGCGATCCAATAAGGATAATCGTCAAATACGGGTGCGTTGAGATAGTTCATCTTAAATTTATAATATGTATATATTATTGGCTTTACGTGATATTTGTCTTCAACAATATGCAACCACGTAAGCACGTCGCGTTGGAACTCCTCTACGCTTACGTCTTTCGGCTTGTTTTCCACGTCAAGCACAGGCGGCAGGTCTCCGTCTATCAAAATGACATTGTCCAGGAAGAAATACGCCTGTTCCCTGGCCGAAGACTTATTGCTCCAAAAGTGGTATGCCCCCCTGATGAAGCCGTATTCCCTGGCTTGTGTGAAATTGTCCCTGAATCTTGAGTCCACAATACTAGTACCTTCAGTCGCTTTTATAAGGATAAAGCGTATGGGGCACTTTTCTATCATGGCGTTGCGCAACAACTCCCAATCAATTTCGCCCTGATGGTGACTTATGTCTATTCCGCGTATTTCATACCCTTCAGGATATTTAGCATCACCATATAATGCGCGCCAGCGGAAGCCGAAAGGTCCGACGAAAACGTAATAAAAAATCCATATGTAAAACGTCACAACACCCAATCCGCCAACCCACCACGTCCATCTTGGACAGCGGTGCATGTACGGCTTGAAAAAACTTGTCTTACGGCGGTTCCCATCGGGCTTGCTCCTACGTTTCCTACCTGCCGCAACGTTTCTTCTATTCCGCGATATTGTTTTACTGTTATCAGCCATATGGTCAAATTTAGGGGTGGATCTTTTTTAGACCACCCCTAAAAACATATTTTATAAAAGTTTATTCCTGCTCTAATGCAAGTGTTTTTGTCGGCCTGTCACAAACTTCCGTCGGACCCCAGTACTGTATCGGACCCGGATATACGTAGCATGTTTCCTTCGCCCACTTGCCACGGTTCTTCTCGAGTTCCTTGAAAGGATTGCCGTCAAGTTCAACCAAAGCTTTCCTTATTACAGGTTTCATCTCACCGTTTCTGCGTTCTATGTTCATCATCATAGTGATTGGCACGCCGCCGGCCTTCCATTCGCTTGTTGGCCTGGTGGTGTTCTTCACGATTGCCATATATCCTGTCTTGCCGTTGGCAATAAGATGAGCGGCGCTTGTGCCCAATGCGTAGCAATAATCTGCGTCAAAGTTTGACGGAGCCGCGCAACGGCCCTCGTAGCCGAAGAAATGATGCAATGCGGCAAACTTGCCTGTGTATTTGCCGGCTTTCTTCCATTCTGCCAATTTTGCCTCGCACATGTCGGAAAGGAGTTTTTCCGTCTCAATGAGTGAAACCTGCACGTTTCCATGCGGATCTCTGTCAAGGGACAGCTGGCGTGCGACATTGTCCGGCAATGTCGAGAATGTCTGTTTGTTTTCCTCGCTCAGGTGTTCCAATATGTACTTGCGTTGCTCTGCCTGGGCTAGGCCTTTGTAGTCGTCTCCATGGGAAGCAAGCAAGTCATTGAGTTCCTCAATGAGTTTTCCTATTGACGGTATGAACTCTATCAGGCCTTCCGGTATAAGTATCACGCCGAAGTTATTGCCTTGCGACGCACGGTATGCTATCACCTCGCATATCTGCTCAACGATTTGATTGAGCGTCATGTTCTTTGCCTTGATCTCCTCGGATACCAGACAGATGTTCGGCTGGCACTGCAATGCGCACTCCAAGGCGATATGGCTGGCAGAGCGTCCCATCAGCTTTATGAAATGCCAATATTTGCGGGCTGAGTTGCAGTCACGCTCAATGTTGCCTATAAGCTCTGAATATGTCTTTGTTGCTGTGTCGAATCCGAAAGAAGTCTCAATCTGGCTGTTCTTCAAGTCGCCGTCAATTGTCTTTGGGCAGCCTATTACCTGCACGCCGTACTTCTTTGCCGCGTAATATTCGGCAAGGACACAGGCGTTTGTGTTCGAGTCGTCTCCGCCAATGATGACCAGTGCCTTTATGTTCAGCTCGCGGACTATCTCGAGACCTTTCTCAAACTCTTCTACTTTCTCCAGCTTCGTGCGTCCCGAACCGATCATGTCGAATCCGCCGGTGTTGCGGTATTCGTCGATAAAGTCTTTTGTTATTTCTATGTATTTATGGTCGACAAGTCCGCCAGGTCCCAAGATGAAGCCGTATAGCTTGTTCTCAGGATTCATCTTCTTTATCGTGTCAAACAATCCTGTTATGACATTATGTCCGCCAGGAGCCTGTCCTCCGCTAAGGATGACGCCGACATTGGTGACTTCACTGTTTTCTGTTTCGCTAGGCGCAAATTCCACAACAGGCATACCGTAAGTGTTGGGGAATAGCTGCTTTATTTCCTCCTGATTGTCTACACTTGTAGTCGGAGCACCTTCTATTACCTTAACCAATCCCTTGAGTGCTTCCGGCAGTTTTGGAATGTAAGCCATCCTGGCTTGTTGCAATGCGCTTTTTTCCATGACAATAAATTTAAATTAATTATTCAAGTGCGCCGTTTTCGTTCGGCACGTGCAAATTTACTAAATTTCATTCATATATGAAAATAAATGACTCTAATTTGTTCGATTTTCAGATAAACGACACGCTCGAAGCAAAAGGCCGCATTTCATGCTGCAAAAGATGGCCTTTCGCAACGTGAAAGACGGCATTTCAGACGACAAAAGACGGCATTTTGTCTTTTCCTGATTTATGTTTGTCTTTTCCTGATTTATGTTGACACTTTTTCTCTAAATAAACTAAACAGGTTTACACAATCGGATTATCCGTAC
>CALUGP010000034.1 GCA_944320195.1 uncultured Prevotella sp.
AGAATCTCACACATGCCAGTTTTTTTGCAAGTCGGTGGCAAGCCGTCATTCCGCTGAAAAGCGGAATCCAGAAAGCAGCCATAAGGCAAACAACTTTTATAGCATTGACTGGATTCCGCTTTTCAGCGGAATGACCGATTACCCACAGACTAACTGGAATACGCAAAAAAAGGAAGCCCCTATATGCCAAGAAGACAAATCCTCATGCCGAACTCACGTAACATTCAGAATTATAAGCTCTAATGATTGGTAATTAACATTCCCTAAAGTCGGACATGATAAATCCCCACAACGCGAACCAATGATAAAACATGAAAACCGTTAATGCCATATAAATGAAAATACCCTTCCGTATGAGGAAGGGCATTTTTTATGCTATAAGAAATTATTTTATAGGAATTCTTACTGCAAAACAGACAATGCCTGGGTTGCCGTCGGGTTCTGCGGATCGATCGCAATTACCTTCTCATAATACGTCTTGGCCATAGCGTTGTCCTCCTTAACGATGTAATAGTAGCCAAGATAGAGGTAAGGCTCGATAAGCAGTTTGGGATTGTCTGCATGTTCTGACTGTGCGATCTGCGCATACTCTTCATAATAAGGCTTTGCAAGACCCTGAGTGGTCTCGGGGTCGAGCTGCGAGTTGATACGTGCACGCATCATCGTAGCGTAAAGCTTGTTACTTGGAGACTCTGTGGCAATCCTGCCATATATCTCGTCTGCCTTCTTGAAAGCGTTTGTCTTGTCGGCATTGAGAGGGTCTATGCTGGCAGCCTGCTGCATGTAGAGCTGGGCAAGACCGTCAAGATCGGGCACTGACGGCTTCTCTATCTTGCTGAGATATTCGTCATAATAAGCAAGGCCATTGGTGAAATCGCCCTTTGCAATGTAAGCGTCTGAAAGCTGCTTGCGCACGTCGTTAAGCTCGGCGTTCATCTCCAAGGCTGCTTTGAACTGCTCGATAGCCT
This sequence comes from uncultured Prevotella sp., assembly GCA_944320195.1. GTDB lineage: Bacteria > Bacteroidota > Bacteroidia > Bacteroidales > Bacteroidaceae > Prevotella. The sequence goes on from CALUGP010000034.1 coordinate 969, forward strand.
GGTCGTAAACGCTGTCGCCCATAAGAGCATAGCCGTAGTACTGGTGGTCACGGGCTGAGATCTTGGCGCTGTCTGACTTGTTGAAAAGGGCATCGGCATACTTCAACGCGTTCTTATAGTCCTTAAGGTCTGTGTAGTTGTAGAACGTGATACGGTTCATCGCAGCGTCACGCGGATTCTTGTTCACGCCAAACAATGAAACCTCAAGACTCTTCTTTGAGTCAGCCATAAGCAAAGCGGCTGTTGCGTACTCGGTAAGATAATTCTCCTTCAGCTGGTTCAGGTCAACCTTGCCATAATACTCGATGGCCTTGTCAAACTTGTTGGCTCCATAGAAGAAGTGGGCAGCCTCAGCGTCAACCGGATAATCAGGGGCAACCTTGCGCAAGTCTTCAAGCTTGGCAACAGCACCTTCCGGGTCGACCTTACGGTAAACTGAGGCATACTTAATGTAACCAGTAGGATTGGTCGGATCGAAATGTATTGCCTGGTTGTAATAAGAGGCTGCACCACCACCCTCGTTGCTGCTCAAAGCGGCGAGGTCTCCCAGCAGTATTGACGCGAGAGCCTTACCCTTGTCATCCTTGCCACGGCTCAAAGCCATCTCCGCATACTCGCGTGCAGACACTGTGTCCTTGGCTTCCAGGAAAGCACGTCCAAGACCTGCCAACGCCTCGGCATTCTTCTTGTTTTCCTTGACAAAATCCTTCACCTGGTCTTCAATGGCCTCAGGGTTTGCCTTGTTTTCCACTATGACTTTCTTAATGGCTTCAACTTGTGACTTAACATCTTGAGCCACAGACGGAGCTGATACCACTGTTATCAATGCTCCTGCTAACAAATATTTAATTGCTTTCATAATCAGAATATTTTACTAACAATCACTTAATCTCTCTCTTTTAAACTGAACAATCAAAATAAATGCGTCTAAACACAAACTTCAGATATGGTTTCTTACTCTTAAGACATCAAAAAAACAACAAAAGTTTAATCGCTGCTCACATTTACAGTCCTCACCGTTATGTCGCCACGCATTGGCAATAAGCCGGACTTGAAAATTATCAACTGCCCCTTCGGCTGCTCTATAAAATGAGCGAAGCCCCATGGCAAACCATGAATAGGATCATTAAGCAACGCATATATAGTCCTTACCAACGGATAACGACCGTCAAGCAAGTATGCCTGATAGGGCTTCCAGCTATTGGCGTAAGTCGCTGTGTCAAGCCTGCTTACAGACATCACGGTTATGTTCTTTTTGAATGTGGTATTGGTAGTGTCACGCTTGTCGTTCAACCAATTTGAGCCGATGATGCCAATCGCATTCGGAGTCTTTTCCACATAGTCAATTACTTCCTTGCTTGTCTGGGCCGCAACTATGTTAGGACTATTGATTGGCTTGCCGTCAAGCAGGGAGTCAACGCAGAAATGAACGGCACTCGACTTCTTATTGTCAAAAACAACCAAGATGTCACCCCTCTTTGACCCTGGCACAATGTCAGCCCAGGTCTTGGCCTGCCCGCTAAGCACTCGCTTAATGTTCTTTACGGTAATACAAGAGTCTGTATTCTCCTTGTTGATTATAAGCGACAGCCCGTCATAAGCCAATGGAATGGCCACAGGCAGATAATTACGGGCCTTTAGGTTTTCATATTCCTCCTTGGTGAAATTCCTTGAGGTAATGGCCAGCTGTATGCTGTCGGTCATAAGCATGTTGACCGCATCCAGCTCGTTTGTGTAAATGGGTGTAAGCTTTGCATCGCGATAGATACTCTCAAAAACCTGTATCTGCTCGTCGATAATAGGGCTAAAACTTTCGTCAGAAGCGAATGAAATCGCTCCTGACGAATAAGTATCTGTCCTACCGTTCTTGGGTTTGTCGGCACAAGCCGAAACAAACCACAAGAGCAGTGTAAATCCTACTAAACCGTAGAATAGTTCCTTCCTCATATTGCTTAAATTACTGCAACTTGAATGTTACCGGCAACGTATATCTTACGTTAACAGCCGAACCGTTCTGCTTACCGGGTGTCCAGTTAGGCATTGAGCTTACGACACGTACGGCTTCCTTGTCCAAAGACGGGTCTACGCTACGTGCCACTCTAACGTCTGATATCGCACCGGTCTTGCTAACAACGAACTGAACGATAACGCGTCCCTCGATGCCGTTCTCAGCAGCAATGACAGGATAGTTGATATTATCCCTCAACCACTGCATCAAGGCACCTGCACCACCCGGGAATGAAGGCTGCTCCTCAACAACGTCGAAGATCTTGTTCTCTTCTTCCTTCGGAGGTTCGGGCTGGGCGATTTCTTCCTTAGCCTTGAGCACTTCGCCACCTACCTCGTCGTTACCTACAACATTGAACGCACCAATCGTAGTCTTGGTCTTCTGGAGATCTTCCTGAGTCTTCATTTCTTCCTCAGGCTTCACGTCTTCGTCTTTCTTGATGACAGGAGCCGTGAACTTGATAGAACTCTTGACCTTCTCTACTTTAGGCTGCTCTATCTTAACGGGCGCCTTCTTCTCAACCTTCGGCTGCTTCTTCTTCGTCTCGATAGAAGAAAGCTCAACGGCTGTGGTTACGGCAACCCTCTGATTGGCTTGAATCACATTCTTAATAGCTATCACAGAAAAGATGACTACAGCAGCGATAAGCACGATCAAGAGTGACCAAACGTTGCGCTTGCCAGTACTCTTACGAAGCCGGTATGCCCCGTAGGACTGGTTGCGGCCTTCAAAAACAAGGTCACACCATGCACCAGATATTAAATCTATTTTTGACATAGTCTTTCGTTTTAAATGTTAATCAACGACTTGCTCCTTAATTTACGCGAACACCCTTCTTGGAGAGGAGCTGCTTGTCTTCAGGAGAAATGTTGTCGATGACATACTTACCAATACTGCAAATCTGCATCTCATCAAGAGCGTCAACCAAATTCTTATAAGAAGCGTCGTCTGTTGCTTTTATGATGATTGTCAACGTTGGAATCTTCTGTCCGTCAACCTCACCGTTCTTCAGCTTGTCAAGCTCCTTATTGTAAATGGAATCAGGATACTTAGCCGGTTCTTTCAACTTCTTAGCGTCAAGTTCAGCCTTGGCCTTCAATATAGAAGCGACAGGCACGGTTCCATCTTCAGTAACGTGGTTGATAAGCACACTACGAATACCGTCCTTGCCCCATGTTGTCTCCTTCAAGCATGAAGGGTCTTCATAGTTGGGAAGACCTGCAATGTAGTAAATCTTATCGCCACCGGCCACATAGATGGTAATGGTCTGCGAAGCCTTGGTCGCAGTCTTATCCTGCTCTTGCACATTCTGGTCGTTACTAGGCATGGTCAAGAGCATCGCCTGCGGCTTGCTCAAGGACGTACACAGCATGAAGAACGTGATAAGAAGCATCATCATGTCCACCATAGGCGTGAAGTCCACGCGCAGGTCGACTTTCTTCTGTCTACTTGTATTCTTTTTTGCCATGTCTTAGTCCTCCACTTTTTTATAAGAAGTGATAAGTTCGTAGCGGTTCTCGTTCATGTCCTGAAGTTCAGACATCACCTTCTTCACGACTTTGTAAGGTGTTTTCTCGTCAGCCTTGATAGCCAACACCATGTCTGAATTTGCATCCTTAACCGTACGAACCCAACATTGGAATTCACTCATGCCGCCATCAATGCTGTCCGTAGGAACACCCTTGTTCTGCTGAAACGCATTCATCTGTGAAGACTCTTGATTCAGGAATGCTCCCATTTCCTCCATTGACACGCCGATATTGGTGGCGCTGCGCACATTTTTCATCTGAGTCCCGTTCAGGGATACCCCGAACTGGTCAGCCATGGAACCGAGGGCGGCCTCCATGTCACCGGGCTTGTCCCAGCCCAAGAACACCTTGCCCTTATTGTCAATAAGGATGGTCAAGACGTTCTTATCTGTGACCTTGACCTCTGACACCGAGCCCGGCGTAACGACTTTCACCGCCTCATTCTTCACGAATGTTGATGTCAACATGAAGAAAGTAAGCAGCAAGACCATCACGTCGCTCATAGGCGTCATGTCGATCCACGTACTTTGTTTCTTAATTTTTACTTTACCCATAGTAATTAAAATTTAAAAGGGTTAGTAAAATTAAGCTTCTTCAGTGTGATTGGCTTCGTATGTCTGAGCAATAGTATAACCAACCTCATCAAGTGCGTATGTCAGCTTGTCGATCTTGTTTGTGAATGTGTTATAAGCAATAACCGAGCACCAAGAAGTCAAAATACCGAATGCGGTGTTAATCAACGCCTCAGAAATACCAGTTGACAGTGCGAGAGAGTCGCCACCACCACCAGCAGCCAAAGCCTGGAATGAACGGATCATACCGATAACGGTTCCGAGAAGACCGGTAAGAGTACCAAGTGTAACGATTGTGGCGAGAATCGGGAGGTTCATCTGGAGAGTAGGCATCTCGAGCTGTGTTGCCTCTTCGTGAGCCTGCTGGATCTTAGCCACCTTCTGAGCCTTCTTCAAACCTGTAGCTGTCTCCATTTCCTTGTAAGCGCGGATTGAAGCAGAAACCACATTTGCTACAGAACCCCTCTGCTTGTCGCAGATGCTCTGTGCTGCAGCAAAGTCGCCCTTGTTTACAGCAGCCTTGATGTTAGCCACGAATTTTGCCAAAGAGCCCTTGCCGAAAGCAGTGCGGAGAGCGAGCCAGCGCTCGATGCTCAATGCGATAACGGTAAGCAAAAGTGTCTGGATGATAGGCACGATTATACCACCTTTGTAGATTGTTCCGAGAAGGTTTGTCGGATGACCTGCGGGATCGTTGCCTGCGAAGTTAGAAGGATTGCCGAGCAGGAAGTTGTATATGCAAATCGCGATGATGAGACATACAACGATAACCCAAATCGCTGCTCTAATACCCTGGAAGCCCTGGTTTTTCTTAGGGCTTACTGCCTTTTGTGTAGTTGCCATAATTTTAATTTAATTTGTTAGTTAATTATTAAGTTATAAAGTTTCGATTTAACGTTAATAGACCGTCCTGTTTTTCAGTAAAAGATTATCTTCAAATGAACAAGCACACAAAGATAACCATATTACAAGTAACAAAAGCATGAACGCCCGTGTTTTTAACAATGTTTTTGACTTTTATCCATATCTTTTCGTTACAGGAAGCCCAAACTAAAACACTTTTACTTGAGTTTTGCCAACGCCGACTTTACGCGCGACATTGCCTCACGTATATTTTCATCACTTGTAGCGTAGCTTATACGGAAACATTCTGGATCGCCAAACGCATCGCCTGCAACCGTTGCCACATGACCAACTTCAAGCAGGTACATGGCGAAATCTGTGGAATTTCCAATGGTACGTGTCCCATCGCTTTTTCCGAAAAAGCCACTGCATTTCGGGAAAACATAGAAAGCTCCCTCAGGAACATTCACTTCCAACCCAGGGATGTCTTGTATAAGACTTACTATCAGATCGCGGCGGCGTTCAAAAGCCTTACGCATAGTCTCAACACATTCCTGAGAAGCCGTATAAGCTGCTGCTGCTGCCTTCTGGCTCACAGAGCAAGGGCCGCTTGTATACTGTCCCTGCAACTTGTTACATCCCTTAACGATCCATTCGGGAGCGGCAATAAAGCCGATACGCCATCCGGTCATGGCGTAAGCCTTTGACACGCCATTGACAACGATTGTACGCTCTTTCATGCCTGGCACATGCGCGATACTATGGTGTTTGCCTATATAATTTATATGTTCATATATTTCGTCTGCAAGGACATAAAGGCCATCATGGCGTTTTATAACTTCTGCCAATCCCTCAAGTTCTTCCTTCGAATACACACTGCCCGTAGGGTTACTTGGAGAACAGAGTATAAGCATACGTGTCTTAGGCGTTATAGCCGCTTCAAGCTGCTCCGGAGTCATCTTGAAGTTCTGGGCGAACCCAGCCTCCACAATGACAGGCACGCCACCTGCCAGTTTGACCATTTGAGGATAGCTGACCCAATAAGGCGCCGGGATTATGACTTCTTCTCCATCATTGACCAAAGCCATGACGGTATTGCAAACGCTCTGCTTGGCACCGTTAGACACCAACACCTCGTTTACACCATAATCAAGTCCGTTTTCTTTCTTAAGCTTAGCAACGATTGCTTCACGCAGATCCATATAACCCGGGACAGGAGAATACCTTGAGAAGTTGTCGTCAATAGCTTTCTTTGCCGCTTCCTTTATATGGTCAGGAGTATTGAAATCAGGCTCCCCGACACTCATATTGATAACATCGATACCCTGCGCCTTCATCTCGCCGCTTTTCTGCGACATGGCAAGGGTGGCCGAAGGAGCCAAACGATTAAGACGGTCTGATAATTGTGCCATAATAATTATTGATTTGTCCCTGCAAAATTAATTAAATTATTCGTTTCTAAGAAATAAAAGAAGTGATATTTTCATGTCAAAATCAAAAAAACATGCTCAAAATGACAATGACCGAAGTGTTTTTACAGATGCAATGTGTGTCCCATACGGTCTTTTTTCGTTTTCAGATATTTGTAGTCATACTCATTCGGAGTTATTTCTATAGGCACGTTTTCTACGATCTCAAGCCCGTAAGCTTCCAGTCCCACGCGTTTTGTGGGATTGTTGGTCATAAGCCTCATCTTGTGCACACCCAGATGGCGCAGCATCTGCGCACCACACCCGTAATCGCGTTCATCCGGCTTGAATCCAAGATGCACGTTTGCATCTACCGTGTCTAAGCCTTCCTCCTGCAGCTTGTAAGCCTCTATCTTGTTCATAAGCCCGATGCCGCGACCTTCCTGCTGCATATAGATAAGCACACCCTTGCCTTCCTTCTCGATCATTTGCATAGCCTTATGCAGCTGTTGTCCACAGTCGCATCGTTTACTGCCGAGAATGTCGCCAGTTGCACACGAAGAATGCACACGAACAAGGATCGGCTCGTCTTCCTTCCATTCGCCCTTTATCAAAGCCATGTTTTCCAAGCCGCTGCTTGTCTGCCGGAACGGGATGAGCTTAAAATGCCCGTACTCGGTAGGCATGTCTACCGTCTGTCCAACGGTTATAAGTGACTCACGCTGCAGACGGTAAGCTATCAAATCTTTTATCGTTATAAGCTTTAGTCCATATTTCACGGCAAAATCCAACAGCTGCGGCAACCTTGCCATAGTTCCGTCGTCGTTCATTATTTCCATCAAGGCTCCGGCCGGATACAATCCGGCCAACTTGCAAAGGTCTATGGCTGCCTCAGTATGTCCGCTACGCCTGAGCACTCCGTTGTCTTGCGCGTACAGCGGATTTATATGACCAGGGCGGCCGAAAGTCTGCGGAGTAGAGGCCGGGTCGGCAAGAGCCCTTATGGTTTCGGCTCTGTCATGCGCCGAGACACCCGTAGTGCATCCCTCCAGCTTGTCTATGGTCACTGTGAACGGCGTGCCAAGTACCGACGTGTTTTCCGTCACCTGACGTGGCAGGTCTAGTTCGTCACACCTGCTAAGCGTTATAGGCGCGCACAAGACACCGCGCGCATGCTTGAGCATGAAGTTTACTTTCTCGGCTGTTATCTTTTCGGCGGCTATTATCAAGTCGCCCTCATTCTCACGATCCTCGTCGTCTACTACGATGACAAACTTGCCATCCTTGAAATCGGCCAAAGCTTCTTCTACAGTATTTATCTTCAAGCTTTCCATAATCAAAAATACACCTTTATTTAATATATAGCCGGAATTACCTGCCCGACTGTTTCATTTCGTCAATCCTGGCCAGCATGGAGTCATTTGTCTGCTTCACAACTTTAAGGTCGCGCAGCAGCCTCAACCTGAACCGCCACATCCTGAGATACAGGAACACCCCTACCGGCACCACCACTGCCGCGGCGATATTCAACCACTTGCGTTCAAAAGGCCGAGTGTGGGCTTTAACCGCCATAAACGGATATTCGTTGAGCAACGCAAGCACCTTCTTGTCTTTCGTGTTAGACAAGTCTTCTATCACAGCTTCAATCCTTCCGCTTATGTCTTCAATCGTATGGTCGGGGCTGTACTTGAAGAACACCTTTCCTACATTCGGGGCAAGCAACAAGTTATGCAGCCGCGCGTACTCGACAATTTCGTCATTTATACGTACCAGCTCGTCCGCATCAGCCTGATAGTCAGGGTCATTGATTATGACATCCTTCCTGTACACCGCACGTTTCATGCGCAAGCCCAGCAGTTTCATGAACACGTTACGATAGAAATCCACATTGAACACAACCGAATCATTATTCGCCTTGTACGTAAAGAACACGGCAAGCGGAGTAAGCACGGCCAACGAAATTGTCTTGCCGAACCATATCGTCCACTCGCCGATACGCGCCATTCGGTAACCTGAATTGTCGAAAATGAAGAACACGATGAACACCAGCACAGATATGATTACCGGCACGCCAAGTCCTCCTTTCCTTATGATTGCGCCAAGCGGAGCACCGATGAAGAAAAACAATATGCACTGCAATGCCACAGAGAACTTGTTTATCATCTCTATCTTGTGCTGCCTTATGAGCCTGTCACCGTCAGATGTCAACATACCTTTGAAGTCGAGGTCGCTCATCTCGTTTCTCACCTTTACCATGGCGGCATCCACGGCCGAGAGCTTCTTGTCCGCCGACAAACGTGCGTATACAGAATCAAAGCTGAATGTCCTTGTGGCAGCCATTTTTACGGCACGCAGCGAATCAGCCCGATCCACCTTGGGAGGCGAATAATACAACCTCTTGGCATCATTGTAAAAAACACGCCCCACACTGTCATATACGTGTGTAAGAGAATCCACATCCAACGTCAATTGCCTCACACTCTTTCCTTTAGAGTTGTTAGACAAAGCGCTTGCGTCAGCCACGTTGAAATCAGAATCGAAGTCCAGCAATATTGTCTTTTTCACAAATGTCTCCCTGCGGTAAGGCACACCCGCACCGCGCACCACTTGCTGCGACTTCATGTTTTCAAACCACTCCCCACTATACAACGTGAGCAGCAGATGTTTTTTCTCGGCCGTAGACTGCAGCATTCCCGAATCGGCCAATATTATGGCCGCATCCTCATAGCTGTCTGTCATCTTGTAAATCATCACACCGTAAAGCCGTCCCGTGTTCAGATCCTTTTTCTGCACATAAAGATTACACCCCGGTATGCCGTCATAGAACACGCCTTCGGGTATCTCCAGTTCCGGACTTTTCTGCTTCATGGACAGCAACAGGCGCGAGAACGACATGTTCGCGTTAGGCCCCACAACGTTCTGGAAGTAAAACGAGCCGAAAGCAATGAATATTACTATGACAATCAGAGGCCTGAATGCCTGCATCAGTGATATGCCGGCAGCCTTAATCGCGGTAAGTTCGCTGCTCTCGCCAAGGTTGCCGAAAGCTATGAGCGACGACAGCAATATGGCCAATGGCAGCGCCTGCGGCACGAGCATGAGGCTCATGTACCAGAAGAACTGCGCCAGAACGTCCATAGACAGGCCCTTGCCTATAAGGTCGTCTATGTACTTCCAGAGGAACTGCATCATCAGAATGAACTGACAGATGAAGAACGTGCCGACGAAGAGCAGACCAAACTGCTTGGCTATAAATTTGTCTAATTTCTTTATCCGAAGCATTGTTTTCTTTATGGTGTGGTTATGGCTTAGCCTTACCAGCTTGCAAAATTAGCACAAAAATATCAGAAAACAATATATAAAGGTGAGAAAGTGAGAAGGTGAGAGGGTGAGAAGGTAGAACGTATTTATTTCTCACCTTTCCACTCTTCCACCTTCCATATTTCCTTTTCTCACCTTCTCACCCTCTCACCTTCTCACCTTTCAAAGCCCCGTCGAGCGGCGCAGAGTCTCGAAGTTGGCGTCCCATATGTCCGCCAGGGTGTCAGTGTCGCCGTCAGGCGCATAGTCGGTCACCACCAGGATGTAGTCGTCGGTTATGTCGCTTTTCTCCATCCTCAGTTCAAGATAGGTGTCTATATATTCATCCTCGCTCCATCTCAGGCGCATGTACTTGTTTTCTTTCCTGTCTATTACCGACGCCATCCTCGTTTCATGATGGCTCCAGGTGTTGCCCCAGGTGAAGGTCAGAGTGTCGCCGTCGCGCTTCACCTCGTCGGCTATCCACTTTGCAAGCCCCTCGGGAGTGCTCATCAACGACCATATTATGCCGGCCGACTTTGAGTGCAGCTCTCGCTCAATGCTTATCTTATTTTCTTCCATAACTCATGCCATGAGGGTTTTATGGCACAAAAATAACAATTTTGCACAAGAAACGAATAAAAAAGCGCAATATTTTTTGGTATGTAAAGAAATTGTATTACCTTTGCACCCGCAAAAAGGACATTCTTTGGCGGGATAGCTCAGCTGGTTAGAGCGTCGGATTCATAATCCGGAGGTCGTGGGTTCGGGTCCCACCCCCGCTACAAAGGTCAAAGGTCGAAGCATAGCTTCGGCCTTTTTTCGTATCAGTCAGCCACCACTTAAATGCCACCTTGCGGCAGCATGACTTGCAAAAGGCCGTCTTTAACAGTGCAAAATGCCGTCTTTCATATTATAAAAGGCCACCTTTTGGAACACGAAAGGCGGCCTTTTGCAAAGCGTTTCGTAACATGCTGGTTATCAAGTATTTGCATATCACATAAGAGACAGAAGCAAACAGTGCGTCAATTAAACGTCAGCCTGAATGTCTTTAGCCCTCTTTCCTTGTCCTGCACAAGCTGTATCGAGCCGTTGCTGACTCTCATTATCTGCCTGGAGATGGACAGTCCGATACCGCTGCCGTCTTTTTTGGTTGTGAAAAACGGGATGAATATGTGCGCCGCCACGTCGTCGGGTATGGGCTGTCCGTCGTCGGTCACGTCAATTATCACCGCGTCGGTGTCATCGGTGTACGCCTTTATAGCCACGTGTCCGCCGCCGTCGGTAGCCTCGGCGGCGTTTTTCAGCAGGTTCTGCACCACCCTTCCCGTCAGCCCCTCGTCTGCATACACCAACAGGTCGGCCGGCTCCACATCCACGCTCACCTCACATCCCTGGCTCGTCAGCGGCGCAGCCAGCCGGGCCATGCGCTCTACGAATGGCTTTACGTAGAACAGCTGCGGCACGGGCGTGGGCACATGGGTGAACTTGCGGTAGTTCTCAACAAAGCGGATAAGCTCCCGGCTCGTGCGGTTTATCACCTCCAGTTCCCCCCTGCGGCCGTCGCCGGCCTGCCTTAGCATCGTGTCGCTGAGCGATATGATGGGCGTGATGGTGTTCATTATCTCGTGCGTCAGCACGCGGATCAGCTTCACCCACGAGTCAATCTCCTGGTTGGCAAGCTCGCCCTTGATGTCGCTCATGGCGAGTATTTTCACCCTACGGCCTTTCAGTGTGGTGTACGCCTCGCGCACGGAGAGGCTTCCGAGACGGTCTTCCACCTGGCTGATGTGCGTAACGGCCTCCCTGCCGAGCAGCCTCAGGGCTGCATTGTTACATCTGAGCACCACGCCGCGCTCTTCGTCAAGCACGAGTATGCCTGTGTCAACGCTGTCTATGATTAGCTCAAAGTATTTCTCACGCTCCTTCTGTTCGTCGCGTGCGTGGCGCAGAATGTCCTTCACGCGGTTGAGCGAGGCGTTGAGCAGGTGGTCGTCATCAAGCCGTCCGCCCTCCGGAAAGTGGAAGGTGTAGTCGCCGTTGTCCAAGGCGTTGAAGAGGAAAGCCACCTTCTTCACCGTCTTCCTGTACCTGCGCCATTGCCACAAGCAAGCCGCAGCCAACACAACAGTAGCCACAACGGGCACGAGAAAGCTAAAGTCCATACTTCTTTATTTTGTTGTACAGCGTCTGGCGCGTCACTCCCAACTTGGCCGCCACCTGCGAAAGGTTGCCTCCGCAGTCGCGTATGGTCTTGCCTATGAGCCTGCTCTCCATCTCGTCTATGGTCTGCACCTCCTCCAGAGGCTTCTCGCGCAAGGGTGTCTCTCCGCTTATTCCGTCCTCGTCTATCAGTGTTCCGTCGCTCAGAATCACGGCTTTCTCCACCGCGTGTTGCAGTTCGCGTATGTTGCCATACCACGGAAGAGCCTTCATCTTGCGTTCAGCGGCCGGAGAAAAGCTCATCCTTGGCTTGTTGTACATGTCGGCGTAGCGGCTGAGGAAGAGCCCGGCCAGCGCCGGAATGTCCTCGCTGCGCTCGCGCAATGGCGGCAGATGCAGGTGTATGGTGTTGATGCGGTAGAGCAAGTCTTCGCGGAACTCGCCCCGGGCCACCATCTGTTGCAGGTCGCGGTTGGTGGCGCAGACCAGCCTAACGTCTATGGGAATGGCCTTGCTGCCGCCCACTCGCACTATGCTGCGCCGTTGCAGGGCCGTCAGGAGCTTGGCCTGCAGGGCATAGTCGAGGTTGCCTATTTCGTCGAGAAACAGCGTTCCGCCGTCGGCCAGCTCGAATTTGCCGGGCTTGTCGGCCTTCGCGTCGGTGAAGGCACCCTTCACGTGGCCGAACAGCTCACTCTCAAACAGGGTGTCGGTGATGGCTCCCATGTCCACTGGCAGCATCCTTGCGCCGCTGCGCAGCGACAGGCGGTGTATCTCGTTGGCCAAAACCTCTTTGCCGGTGCCGTTCTCTCCGGTTATCAAGATGTTGGCGTCTGTGGCCGCAACCTTTTCAACGGTGGCCTTCAGGTCGAGCATACGGGATGCCACACCCCAGAACATGCGGCTCTCGCCATGATTCGCCGCGCCCTTTGCGGGCTGCGCCTTTCGATAGGCTTCAGTCAGTACGGAGAGCAGCTTGGCATTGTCAAACGGCTTGACCACGAAATCTGCCGCCCCTTCCTTCAGCCCGGTCACGGCCAGTTCGATGTCGGCGTAGGCCGTAAACAGCACCACCTGCACCTGCGGCCTCAGCTTTTTTATCTGGCGCAGCCAGTACAGACCCTCGTTTCCGTTGTTCACTCCGCTCTGGAAGTTCATGTCCAAGAGCACCACGTCGGGCTTGTCGTCACGCAGCCGCGCAGGTATGTTGCCAGGATTGGCCACGGCCACAATGTTCTCGAAGGTGTCCTCAAGCAGCACTTTGACGGCTGTCAGTATGTTGCGGTTGTCGTCCGCAATGAGTATCGTTCCTTGTTTCATCTCAATGCAAAAGTAACTCATTGCGGCGAAACGTACAAACGCCTGTCCACTTTTTAGACAAATTTCATTGGAAAAACCGTTTGTTGAGCCACGCCTTCACACCGTTAGCATCGTATTTTGCAACATTCTGATTATCAGCATCTTACCAACCGTATTGCAAAAGGCCGTCTTTTGGCTTCTAAAAGGTGGCCTTTTAGCGTGCGATTGACGGCCTTTTGCATCCTCAAAGGCCATCTTTTACAAAACCGGCAGTTAAGCCCAATGGGACAGATGAGCCAAATATGCCCGATACGCCACCGCTCAAAGCATTCCAAGCCCCCTCCCTTGGGGAGGGCTGGGGTTGGTGTCTGGCAGGGCTGGGGTGGGTGTCGGCTTTTTCTTTCACTGTCCAATTATTTGTCACCATTGTCTAATTATTAGACAGCACGCCCGTCACGCAATTTCATGAAACAGCCTGGCAGCCAACAACTTGCGTCTTTTGGCACGCTTTTGGCATTTATATTGGCGTATGAAGACGACTATTTCCATAATACTTTTGAGCCTCGCAGCCCCCGTGGCGGGCACGGCGCAACAGGCATGGACGCTCGACCAATGTGTCACCTATGCGCTGGAGCACTCCACGGAGGTGCGCAGGCAACACATCGAGCAGCGGCAGAAGCGCGTAGACTACCGCACAGCCCTGCTCGATTTCCTGCCCGGCGTGTCGGCACAGGTTGGCGGACAGTACAACTGGGGACGCAACATCGACCCTGAGACCAACACATATAATAATGTGACAACGTTCAACAACTACTACCAGCTGACAGCATCCATGCCCATCTTCGACGGCGGACAGACGTGGAACGCGCTACGCAAGGCGCGGCTGGCGAAGCGCACTTCGGCAACAGCCTTGCAAAAGGCGCAAGACGACAAGGCCATCGACATAATGCAGAAGTTCGTCGAAGCCGTCTACGCCATTAAGTCAATCAGCCTCATGCAGGCCAAACTCGACGACTCGCAGGCGTTGCTCCATAAGACGCGCCGCCTCTACGAGCTGGGCGAGAAGAGCCGCCCCGACGTGGTGCAGATGGAGAGTCAGGTAGCCGAAGACGACTACAACCTGCTTCACCAACGCAACTCGGCGCGCCTGGCCCTCCTCTCTCTGAAGTCGGCAATGAACTACCCGGCCGACGACTCACTGGCACTCGACACTGCCTTCGCCGCTAGGCAATGCACCATACCAAGCCACGAGGCAATAGACTACACAGCCATCGCCGCCAAACCTGACGTCACCATAGCCGAAGCCGACGCCGAGACGGCACGCCTCAGCTGGAAGATACAACGCGCCTCGCTGCTGCCTTCGCTCTATCTGGGCGGCGGAGTGTCTACGAGTTACTACAAGAACCTGTCCGCCGGGGCGCAAATGGAAGGTTTCCGGTCGCAGATGCGCAACAACCTCGGCGAGTATGTCTACGTTACTTTGTCAATACCGCTGTTCTCGCCAAGCTCGTGGCGCAGCGTGAAGCGCGCCAAGGCCGACTATCACTTGGCGCGGCTCGACGTGGAAGACGCACGCCGCAAGCTGGAAGACGACGCCCGGCAGGCCGTAGCCGACTATGAGGGATACGTCCGCGAACAGCGGCAGATGGAGCGCAAGGCGGCCTCCGACTCGCTGGCCTACCGCCTGTCTTACCGCAAGTACGAGGAGGGCATGCTCTCTACATTCGACCTTCACGAGGCGTCACAGACCTATCTTGAGAGCCGCATCACGCTGCTGCAAATGCAGATGATGGCCGCAATAAAGCAAAGACTTGTCAACTATTACATCAACAACGAACCGTTATGGACATCAAACTAGAACAGAAAAAGTACCGCATACCCAAAAGATACCGCCCGCTCGCCATCGGCGGCGCATTCGTAGTGGCTGTATTGGTATGGCTCGCGCTTGGAAACTTCTCGTCGACCCTGCGCGTTGACCGCCGCGGACTTAGCATCGGCGAGGTCAAGGACGCGCAGTTTGACGACTATGTGAGCGTCGACGGCAGCGTAGTGCCCATCCAGGTGGTGCAGATTTCGCCTGAAGAGGGCGGCATTGTGCTTGAAAAGGTGCTCGAAGAGGGCGCCCACGTGAAGAAGGGCGACGTCATAATACGCCTCAGCAACTCAAACCTCGACCTGCAAATACTCAACGCCGAGAGCGAGCTGGCCGAGAAACAGAACATGCTGCGCAGCACGCAGCTGTCCTTGGAGCAGGACAACCTCAACAACCGCAACGAGGCTTTGCAGCTCAAGATGGACGTACAGGCCAAACGGCGCGCCTTCAACCACCAGTCGGCTCTGTACAAAGAGGAGCTGAACTCGCGCGAAGAGTACCTTAAAGCGAAAGAAGACTACGAGCTGGCGGTGCAGAAGAACGAGCTGATACAGCAGCGCCTGGCTAAGACCAAGGAGCTTAACCGCGCCCAGGTGGCGCAGATGTCGAGCGATTTGGCATCCATGCGCAAGAATGTGGAGCTTGTGCGCGAACGCAAGGCGAAGCTGGACGTGCGCTCGACCATCGACGGCGAAATCGGCCTTCTCGACGTGGAGCTGGGCCAGAGCATATCGCCGGGGCAGAAGGTGGGCGTAGTCAACGACCTGAGCGACTACAAGGTGGAGGCGCAGGTTGACGAACATTACATCGACCGCGTGCATACGGGGCTGCAAGCCACGTTCGAGCAGAACGGCAAGAAGTACCAGCTGCGCGTGCGCAAGGTGTTCCCCGAAGTGCGCGAGGGGCGTTTCAAAATCGACTTCGTGTTCACCGGCGAGCGGCCTAAGAACATACGCACGGGTCAGACATACTACGTCGACCTGCAACTTGGCGAGGCCAAGAAGGCCATAATCATCCCCAAGGGCACGTTTTACAGCGTTACGGGCGGCTCGTGGATATTCGTTCTCGACAAGGATGGGCACAAGGCTTACCGCCGAAACATACGCATCGGCCGCCAGAACCCACAATATTACGAGGTACTGGAAGGGCTGGAGCCTGGCGAACGGGTAATAGTAAGCGGATACGAGGGCTACAAGGACAACGACGTGCTGGTGCTGGAATAAGGGGATAAACTATAAACAAACAACCAGACACCCACCCCAACCCTTCCCAAGGGAGGGAGCTTAGAATGCTTTGGACAATGGGCGTATATGGCATATCCGGCTCATCCGGCCAATCGTGCTTAACCGCCGGTTTTGTAAAAGACGGCCTTTCAGGATGCAAAAGATGGCCTTTTAGCGTGCAAAAGGCCACCTTTTAGAAGCCAAAAGACGGCTTTTTGCAAGGCCAAACGTAACATATTGATAATCAAATAGTTAAAGAAGCGCCCCTCCCGACCTCCCCAAGGGGAGGAGAACGGATGTGGAACTATAAATAAACATAACTTTTCAATAAACACAAGCAACCTAATTCCTCCCCTCGGGGAGGTTAGGAGGGGGCTGTTAAAATCCATACGACAATGGCAAAATTCAACATTAAGAGCTACTTTACGTTCCTTTCGAGGAACAAGGCGTACACGGCGGTCAACGTGTTCGGCCTCGCCGTCAGCCTGATGTTCGTCATAGTAATCGGCCTTTACGCGTGGCAGGAGTTCAGCATAGACCGCCAGCACAGCAAGGCCGGGCGCATTTACGCCATAGGAACACAGTTCAAGGACTCGCCGCAGCCCATGGCTAACTGCCACCACGCCGTGCTGCGCTACATGCAGAAACACTATCCCGAAATAGAGCAGACCTGCGGTTTCATCAACGGAAGCCTGCGCATACCCGACCGTGGGAACACGGTCAATGCCACGGTGTTGGAGACCGACTCGACGTTCTTCTCCATGTTCGACTTCAAACTGCTGCGAGGCGACCGCCGCACGTGCCTCGCGCAGAAAGGCAACATTGTCGTTACGGAGGGCTTTGCGCGCCGCTTCTTCGGCACGGACGACGTTATCGGGCGGCCGATTGTTACCGAAGACAAGCTACGTTTCCGCATAACGGGTGTGGTGCAGGACTTCGACCATACCATTATTGACAAGGACGTGGACGCCATCATCGACTTCTCCTATCGCGGAAGGGAGAACAACAGCGACATGGACGAATACTTCCCGCGCTCCGTAAGCCTTGGAGGCGCAGCCGTGTTCGTGCAAGTACGCGAGGGACACGACTTCATGCAGAAGGAGAAAGACGTGCAGCGGTACTTCCAAGAGTTCTGGCCGAGAGACAAAGACGACTTCTTCCAGTTCGTCCCCGTGCTCCTCCCGCTCGACCACCTGTACTTTTCAGGCTGTAAATATTCGGGCTCGCTCGTTCTCGGCAACTACAAGTTGGTAAGCATCCTGGCCGCCGTCGCGTTAGTAATACTGCTCTTCTCCATAATGAACTACGTCAACCTGACCGTAGCGCAGAGCGGTTACAGGGCAAGGGAGATGGCTACGCGCCGCCTCTTCGGCTGCACCAAGAGCGGCGTAGGCGGCAACATGTTCGGCGAGTCGCTGGTGATGTGCCTGCTGTCGCTCGCCATCGCCGTGGCCCTTGCCTGCGTCTTCGCGCCTTACATGGGGCGTCTGCTCGAGACGTCAATCAGCCTCAAGCCGCTCTTTAGCCCCGGAGGACTGGCCGCAATAGCGGCGTTCGTGCTCGTGGTGAGCCTCCTTGCCGGTGCGCTTCCAGCCACAATACTGTCTAAGGTGAAACCTATCGAGGTGGTGCGGGGCACGTTCCGCAAGCAGACCAAGCTCGTGTTCTCGCGCATTTTCATAACCGTGCAGAACGTAATCACCATCACGATGCTCTCGTGCGCCCTCATAATGTCGCTCCAGATGCTGCATCTCACGAAGGCACCGCTGGGCTTCAAGACCGAGAACAACATCGTAATCTACGGCCAGACGGCGTTTGCAGGCAGCGGACTGGACGTGTTCCTTGACAAGCTACGTGCCCTGCCGGAGGTCAAGGCGGCTGCTCCGTCAATAGGGAACCCGGCCGACGGCGGCAACAACAACACCATAATGATAGAAGGAGACAAGGAGCATACCGGCTTCCAGATGTTCACCGCCACGCCGGAATTTATGAAAATATACGGCATTACGCTGAAACACGACCTGCACGCCGAGGGCGACAGCATACTGTACATGAACGACCTGGCCCTCAAGGCGTTTCACATGAAGCCCACTGACACGCACATGAGCGACCGCTATGACCAGGGTTACTTCTGGCGTTTCCCTGAAAACCCGACGCTCGGGGGCGTAATCAACAACATACGCCTGCGCAACATACTCGAAGAGCAGCGGCCCATCATGCTCCTGATAACCAAGAAGGTTGTCGAGCCTTGGTGTATCTCGGTGCAGGTGAAGGGCGACCCGGTGGAGGCATACGCCAAAATCAAGGACATATATAAAGAGGTGTTCCACGAGGAGTTGGAGCAAAATTGGCCGCCGTTCGTTGACAAGCAGGTGGAGGTCTATTTCAAAGACGAGCTTCGCACTACTAAAATCGTTTCGCTCTTCGCCTTCGTCGCCATCATCATCTCGCTCTTGGGACTTGTCGCCATGTCAACATACTTCATCCAGCAACGGGCCAAGGAAATCGCAATACGCAAGGTGTTCGGCTCTACGGGCAGCCAAATCCGCACGCGCCTCATACGTTCATTCCTGCTCTACGTGGGCATAGCGTTCGTCATAGCCGTATCAATAATAGTCCATTTCATGAGCGACTGGATAGCGCAATACAGCTACCGCATCACCTGGTGGCCGTACATCATCGTGGCAGGCGTCATCGTATTGCTTATCAGCTACGCCGCCGTGGCAGTGCAAAGCTGGATTGCCGCAGGCGAAAACCCGGTGAAGAACATCAAGCAAGAGTAGGAAATGGGAACAAAAAACAACCAAACCCAAACCTAACACCCACCCCAACCCTGCCAGACACCCACCCCTGCCCTCCCCAAGGGAGGGAGCTTAGAATGCTTTGAGCGGTGGATTATCGGGCATATTTGGCTCATTCGGCCTATAAAGAACGGCTACATATCAAGCTCCCTCCCTTCGGGAGGGCTGGGGTGGGCGTTTGGTGCTTTTGTAAAAGATGGCCTTTGAGGATGCGAAAGACGGTCTTTCAGGCTGCAAAAGGCCACCTTTTAGAGCCTAAAAGACGGCCTTTTGCAAGGCATGCAGTAACATTCTGACAGTCAACAGGTTACGACAAGCGTAAAGAATGACGACAAACTTCACCGTAAAACCTCAAAACCGTATAACCCTACAACCGTAAAACCATAAAACAAAACATGGCACAATTCAACCTGAAAAGCTACTTCACGTTCCTCTCGCGGAACAAGGCGTACACGGCGGTAAACATCTTCGGACTGGCCGTAAGCCTGATGTTCGTCATCATCATAGGCGTGTACACGTGGCAGGAGTACAGCGTTGACCGCCAGCACAGCAAGGCGAAGCGCATCTACAACATAGGCCTCAACATGGACGAGGGTGCATGGCGCACGGCCAACTGCCACCACGGGGTGCTGCGTTACCTGCGTTCCCATTACCCGGAAATAGAGCAGACGTGCGGCTTCACGGGCGGAAGCCTGAAGCTGAAGGACAACGGCAACTTCGTAAACCTGTACGTGCTGGAGGCCGACTCTACGTTTTTCTCAATGTTCGACTACCCCCTCCTGCACGGCGACCGCGCCACCTGCCTCGCCCAGAAGGGCAACATCGTGCTGACGGAGAGCTTCGCGCGCCGCTTCTTCGGCACCGACGACGTTGTGGGACGCACCGTTACTACCGCCGAGAACCAGCATTTCCGCGTCACGGGAGTGGTCAAGGACTTTGACAACACCATCATCGACAAGGACTTTCAAGGCGTGATAGACTTCTCATATACAGACAACGCCGCCAACATGGACGAGAATTTTCCCAACATGGTGAACATAACCGGCGCCGTGTCGTTCGTCCAAGTGCGCGAAGGCAGCGACTTCGCGGCCAAGCAAAAGGACGTTGACGCCTTCTTCCAGACGTTCTGGCCGGGCTATCATCCTATCCTAACGCGGCTTGACAAGCTGTACTTCTCGGGTCTGGACGCATTCCTCATGCAGACGGGTAACCTCACTTTGGTTAAGATTTTGTTCGCCGTGGGCGTGGTAATCCTGCTCTTCTCCATAATGAACTACGTCAACCTGACCGTCGCGCAGAGCGGTTACAGGGCAAGGGAGATGGCTACGCGCCGCCTCTTCGGTTGCCAAAGGATTGCCGTCGGCACCAACATGTTCATGGAGTCGTTGGTAATGTGCCTGCTGTCGCTCGTCATCGCCGTGGCGTTGGCCTGCGTCTGCGCGCCCTACGCAGGCCGACTATTGGACACGAAGCTCGACCTCGGCGTGCTCGCCAGCCCGCTTAAAGTTGCCATAACGGCTGCATTCATCATCATTGTGAGCATTGCCGCAGGCGCGCTTCCTGCCACAATACTGTCGAGGGTGAAGCCCATCGAGGTGGTGCGCGGCACATTCCGCAAGCAGACCAAGATGCTCTTCTCGCGCGTTTTCATAACAGTGCAGAACGTAATCACCATCACGATGCTGGCCTGCGCCCTCATAATGTCGCTCCAAATGCTGCATCTCACCAAAGCGCCGCTGGGCTTCAACACCGAGAACATCATCTGCATAGAGTACCCCGACGACTATACCAGCCAGCATTCGGGCGAATTTGAAGACCGCCTTCGCGCCCTGCCGTTCGTCAAGGCGGTAGCTCCGTCATACGGAACGCCGGCCAGCGGCGGCAACAACCGCACCATAACGTTTGAAGGAGAGAAGTGCGAATGGTCGTTCCAGTTCATCAGCGGCACTCATGAAATGATGCGCATATACGGTCTCACGCTGAAAAACGACCTGCACGCCAAGGGCGACAGCATAGTCTACCTTAACGACATGGCCTTGCAGGCGTTGCAGATGAAGCCTACGGACAGGCACCTCAGCAACCGCTACGACCAGATTTGCTTCAACAGCTTCCGCCCCTGGGCGCGGTTCGGAGGCGTGCTCAACGACTTCCGTCTGCGCAACATACTCGAGGAACGGCACCCTACGCTCGTGCAAGTATGCAACAAGGTGGAAGAACCTTGGGAGATTTCAATCCTCGTGGAGGGCGACCCTGTGGAGGCTTACACACAGATTAAGAAGGTGTACAAGGACTTGTTCCACGAGGATGTGGACGAATCGGCCTCGCCGTTCGTTGACAAATACGTGCAATCACGCTTCGAGCAGGAGCGGCGCACAACGCAAATCGTGACGCTCTTCGCCTTCGTCGCCATCGTAATATCTCTGCTCGGACTTGTCGCAATGTCAACATATTTCATACAGCAAAGGGCCAAGGAAATAGCCATACGCAAGGTGTTCGGCTCTACGGGCAGCCAGATTCGCACGCGCCTCATACGTTCATTCCTTCTCTACGTGGGCATAGCGTTCGTCATAGCCGTGCCGATAATAGTCCATTTCATGAGCGACTGGATAGCGCAATACAGCTACCGCATCACCTGGTGGCCGTGGCTCTTAGTGGCAGGCGTCGTCGTTTTGCTTATCAGCTACGCCGCCGTGGCCGTGCAAAGCTGGATTGCGGCTGGCGAAAACCCGGTGAAGAATATAAAGCAAGAATAGGAAATGGAATGCCAAACACACTATCATGCCAACCTAACACCCACCCCTGCCCTGCCAGACACCCACCCCTGCCCTCCCCAAGGGAGGGAGCTTGGAATGCTTTGAATGGTGGCGTATCGGGCATATTCGGCTCATCCGCCAAATCGGGCTTAACCGCCGGTTTTGTAAAAGACGGCCTTTCAGCGTACAAAAGACGGCCTTTCAGGCTGTAAAAGGCCACCTTTTAGAAGCCAAAAGACGGTCTTTTGCAAGGCGACAGATAACAGCCTGACAATCAAGAAGTTACGGCAAACGTAAGAAATGAAGGCAAATTTCACCGTAAAACCGTATAACCCAATAACCGCATAACCGTATAAAAACAACCGTATTGTTACATACATGAACAATTTTATCAACGCATTAAAGAACCTTCCGCGGCGCGGACAGCACAATTTCGTCAAGATACTGTGCCTCGGCATTGGCTTCGCACTGGCTTCGGTGCTAATCGCCAAGCTGTGGTACGAGCATGAATACGACACGTGTTATCCCGACCACGAGCGCATCTACCGCATTAGCGAGGTGATACAAAGAAGCTCCAACCCGGAGGTTTTGTACGGAAACACGCCCGGAGGCGTAGCCCCACTGCTGAAAAAGCACTTCGCGCAAATAGAGACTGCAACGAGGATAAACCCTCTTTGCACCGA
>CALUGP010000035.1 GCA_944320195.1 uncultured Prevotella sp.
GGATGTACACATGAAATGCTATGGCAAAAGCAAAAGGCAATGCTGTTATCGCATACACCAGAACTGCGGATGAACCCTTTTTTGTTGTAACCGCATGCTTTGTGTAATGCCGTGCGCAGTGTCAATGATGGTGGCGTGCCGCTTTTTGCTCATGCGTCTAATGTCTTGACTGCCATGGCGTTGCCTAAGTGAGGCCGATACGGCATGCGCCTCTTCGCGTTTTACATGATATTTGATTTTGCAAAAGACGGCAAATGGGGCTGTAAAAGACGGCAAACCAGGCGGTGAAAGGCGGCAAATGGCAATGCAAAAGGCCGTGTTTTGCATTGCGTGCAAATAGTGAACAATTTTAGGCATATGATTAACGGGCTGCAAGACGCATTTGTCTTGCAGCCCGCATACTATGTAAGGCGTGTGTTATCAGCTCTGTTTGACTGACGTTCGCCTTATGGTTGTGTTACAGCTCGACGTTGATTGCCTTCAGGTCTTTGTCCATGCTGGATGTGCCTACGAGTATCTCGTACTTGCCCGGGGCTACGCGCATGGTGTTGGTCGATGCGTCCCACCACTCGAAGGCAGTGCGCGGGAAGTCTACAGTTACGGCTTTTGTCTCGCCGGCTTTCAGCTCAACGCGCGTGAAGCCGCGCAGGGTCTTTGCCGGTCCGGCGGTGTCGGCCGGGTTGCGCAGGTAAGCCTGTATGATTTCCACGCCGTCGCGATTTCCAGTGTTGGTGACGTTCAGGGTGATTGTTCCTTTCTCGGTGTCGTATTTCGGCGTGCCTGTGGCGAATGTGGTGTAGCTCAGGCCGTAGCCGAAGGGGAAGAGCGGCGTGCCGCGGAAGTAGCGGTAGGTGCGGCCGGCCATGCGGTAGTCGTCAAACGGTGGCAGCTGGCTGTCGTCGCGGTAGAACGTTACGGGCAGCTTGCCGCCCGGGTTGTAGTCGCCGAAGAGCACGTCTGCCACGGCGTGTCCGCCCTGCTCTCCGGGATACCAGGCTTGGAGGATGGCGTCGCATGTCTCAAGTTCGGGTGTCAGTGCGACCGCGCTGCCGCTGCAGTTTACCAGCACCACCTTCTTGTCCGCCTCGTGCAGTGCTTTCAGTATCTGGCGCTGCGCCGCAGGCAGTTCTATGCTTGTGCGGTCGCCGTTGTCGAAGCCCGGTTCGTTTACCTTTGCTTCCTCACGCTCCAGGTTGGGAGATATGCCGCCTACAAAGATCACCGTTTCCACGTCTTTTGCCCTTGCGGCAATCTCGCCGGCCGTAACGTTGTGAACTGACGCTATGTCGAAGTTCAGTGTTGCGGCTCCTGTAAGTTGCATGTAGTCCACCTGTACGTTATATTTTTCTCCTTTCTTTACTGTAAGTTTCTTCTGTTTCACGCGCAGGCGGTCAGTCTTCCACCGGTTGTCTATCGTGTCGCCGTTTACAATCAGCCTTATGCCGTCGTCGTTGGCATATAGGATGTTGAGTGTTTCGTCCTTGTCGGCTGTGAACGCACCGCTGAAGCTGGCCGTGAAGTTGGTCAGGCTGACGCCCGGGGCGAACACGGTGTTGCCGCCGTTGTCGAAGTGCAGCGCGTGCTCGTATGTCGTTTCATATGCCGGCGCGCCTTCCATCTTGGTGTTGTTCCAGAAGCGTGCGCTCATGCCTTGGCGGCCGTCGGGTGTAAGCATCTTGCCGAATATGCTTTCGCTTTCGGTAAGCGATGTCACTTCGCATCCCTTGGAGTATTTCACATCTTGGCCAATCTTCGCCTGTATGCCTTCAAGCACGGTGACCGAGTGGCTCGGCTGGCCGTAGTATATTCCCCAGAGCATCACGGAGTCGGCGGCGTTAGGCCCTATCACCATTATCTTTCCGGCGTCTTTCTTCAGCGGCAGTGTGTTGTCCTTGTTGTGCAGCAACACCATCTGTTCGCGTGCCATCTGCAGCGCAAGGGCCTTGTGCTCCTTGCAGGCTATGACGCTTTCGGGAATGCGCGTCCACGGCACGAGCGAGTCAGGGTCGAAGTCGCCCAGCTCGAAGCGCGCTTCGAGCAGCCTTACGACGCTCTTGTTAATCTGTTCTTCTGTTATCTCGTCGGCTTTCACAGCATCGGGCAGCCGGCGGTAGTTGCTGCCACACTCAACGTCGGTGCCGCTGATGACGGCTTTTGCAGACGCTTCGGCCGCATTGGCAGACACTCCGTGCGCGCCGGGTTCCCAAAAGTCGCTGATGGCTCCGCAGTCGCTTACCACCAGTCCCTTGAAGTCCCATTCGTCGCGAAGTATCTGTTGCAGCAGGCGGTTGCTGCCGCAGCACGGGTCGCCGTCAATCCGTTGGTATGCGCACATCACTTCTTTTACTCCTCCAAGTTGCACCAAGTC
This sequence comes from uncultured Prevotella sp., assembly GCA_944320195.1. GTDB lineage: Bacteria > Bacteroidota > Bacteroidia > Bacteroidales > Bacteroidaceae > Prevotella. The sequence goes on from CALUGP010000035.1 coordinate 2,369, forward strand.
CTTGAACGCCGGCAAGTAAGTCTCCCACAGGTCGCGTGCGGGCAGGTTCTCGATGTTGAAGCTGTGGCGTGTCTTCTCGGGCCCGCTGTGCACTGCAAAGTGCTTTGCGCAGGCGTAAAGCTTCATGTATTTGCCGTCGGCCGGGCCTTGCAGCCCTCTCACCACGGCCAGGCCCATGCGTGAGTTCATGTAAGGGTCTTCGCCGTAAGTCTCCTGTCCGCGTCCCCAGCGGGGGTCGCGGAAGATGTTGATGTTGGGAGTCCAGAACGACAGTCCTTGGTATGTGGCTACTCGTCCCGTGCGTCTCTGCACGGTGTTCTTTGCCCGCGCCTCGTCGCTGACGGCCGTGTATATGCGTTCGAGCAGAGAGTCGTCAAACGATGCGGCCATGCCTATGCATGATGGGAACACCGTGCTTACGCCGTTGCGGCCCACTCCGTGCAGCGCTTCGCTCCACCATGCGAACTCGGGTATGCCAAGCCGCGGAATGGCTTTCGACTTGTCCATCATTACTGTGGCTTTTTCCTCCAGCGTCATGCGTGAACACAGGTCCACAGCGCGTTCGTGCGCCGTGAGCTCCGGGTTCTGGTATGGCAGTGTCTGTGCGCCGGAATGCATGGCGCAGGCCACAGCCAGTAAGGCCAGATAAGTTCTTTTCTTCATCTTGATTGTATGAGTTTTTATGGGTTATATGTAATAATTGTTGACTTTCTGTGAATTGTCGTGTGATTCTTTTATATGGCAAAGATAAAGTATGAATCCTGTAAACGCAGTATTCTGTCAAGACAATCTGCTCATAGGCAGCTTAAAGGCCGTGCAAACATGTCGTTTGGACGGCCTTTGCTAATTGGATAATGGTTCAAGACTCGTTTTATTTGATTACTTTGTTTGTAGAAACTTTGCCATTGGTGAATGTGATCCTGCGGATATTGATGCCTTTTGCCGGCTCGTTGAGTCTCATTCCGTCCAATGTGTAATATTCTATTTTCTCTACTTCTGAAGCAACGGAGGTCGCATCGTTTATGCCTGTTGAAACGCTTTCTGGGTAATATTCAGTGTAGTTGCTGTCGCCGTCGGCGTTTTGAGCCTTGACGATGTGCTCTACTAGTGAGTTCATGTAGACCTCGATGTTGGTGTACCACTTTCTTGGATCAATGTCATATCCGCTTGGGTCAACAGTCCCTACGGTCAGTCCGTTGGCCCTTTCCCATTCGTCGTCTATGCCGTTGCCGTCAGTGTCGAAGTCTGACGGGCGTTCGCCAGTGCCAAAGTCTTCTTCTGTATAACCATTGACATCGGCGACTATGTCAATCAAGCCCTTGTCGCCAGTCACAGAACCTTCATATGTAGCAGTTCCGGTGCGTGCTTCTTCCATATATCGCGCGTCCACGTCGTCACGGTTCAGGGATGCGCCGCAATATTCCAATACCTTGCCAAAAGCCGTTTCCGCATCATGCGTCGTCACTTCGCCTTCTGGCGCAGGGGTGTCCATCTTGATCCTTACACAGGCTTCACCATCGCCGTTTGCCTTGTGCTCTACCTCGTCGCCGTACATGTTGCGTGTGTCGAGGCTCCATGTCTCACCGTTAATGGTAAATACGCCTTTGTCGTAATCAACTCCGTCCCAGTCTCTGTTTTGTGTTATTTCGCCACCGTTGGTTTCCGTTGTGTTGCCGTAGATGTAGTAACGGCTCGTCATGCCGAATGTGTTGGGATGGCCTTCTGAATTGTCTCCTGACGCAACGGATATCTGAGTAACTCGTTTGGCTTTGCTGTCGGGGGTGGACGGTCCGCCTTTATAGTAATTGTTTATTATGTTTACCTGTCCGCCGCCAGGTCCCCCATAGCATCCGTTGCTGTTTCCCCAGTTGTACATCACGCAGTTTCGGAAGTCGACGTTTTCCGCCTGTACGGAATTTTCCCATTTGTATTTGTCATAAAGGGCATTGTCCTGATATCCGTTCCATTCGTAGCGTGCACCGTTGAAACGCGGCACGCGGTTGTTCACATGTGCAATTATGTTGTGGTGGAAGCTCGCAAGTTTGCCGCCCCATATGCCGCCGTAGCCGTGTGCGCCTTTATCATGGCCGGCGTTGTTAAGGCTTTCAGCAACGGTACACCATTGCATGGTAAAGTTGTTGTTGTCGTAGAACGACGCAACTTCGTCAATACTCCAGCTGAACGAGCAGTGGTCGAGAATCATTCCGTTGTACTCTCTTGCCCATATTGCGTCGGCTCCGTCATTGACATTTATTTCCTGTCCGCGTCGGATGCGGATAAAGCGCATTATGATGTTGTCTCCATGTGGACGGACAGTAAAATAACGCAAGGTTATCCCGGGTGCCGGCGCTGTCTGTCCAGCAATTGTCGTGTTGGCTCCTATTGTAAGTTCTTTGGTTAACGGAATGACTCCTCCCACGTTGAACACTACGATTTTCGGTGTGTCACCTTTTACAGCCCATCGCAATGATCCTTTTTGGTCGGTATCTTCGAGAGTAGTCACTATTCTTACTTCTCCGCCGCGACCACCTGTGACGTACCGGCCGTGGCCTTCGGCACTGGGGAACGCCGGTGCTTCGTTTTGCGGAAAAGCTGTTGTTGCGCTTAATGCGGCAATTGTAAAGAGTATAATTTGTTTTTTCATTGATTGTTGTTTAGGATTAGTTCTTGTTGCGTTAATCCTGCGGAATAAAAGTTGTTCCGCAGGATTAACACTTTAATGAGTTTGTATTGTCATTTGTTCAGACTTGCAACATCGTATCCGAGCTTCTCCATTTCGAGCGAAGCCCAGATGAATGGGGCTATGCCCTTGCCGTCGTTGTCTCGTATAGGCTCGCTTATGTAATATTCGAACGAACCGTCGCGGCGGCGGCTTTTAGGATTGTCAGGGCCAAGGCCTGACACTTCGCAGCAGCGTGTGAGCGATATTGTCTTGTCCGGGTTTACCTTGACAAATTCTTTCAGTATGCCCATGTAGCCCTTGATGCCGGCCTGCTTCATGTCGTCAGCGAAGTAACCGAGGCGCGAGCCTTTCAGCAATACGTAAGTGAACATGGACGATGCGGTGGCTTCAAGATAGTTGCGAGGGTCGTCAACGTCGAGCACGTCGCGCCAAACGCCTGTCTTCTTGTCCTGTTTTTTCACCGTTGCCTTCATCACGTTGTTGAGCATGTCGATGAGTTCTCCGCGGTGTTCATAGTCTTGGGGCAGGGCGTCGAGTACTTCAAGTATCGCCATTGCGAACCATCCTTGCGCCCTTGCCCATGTGTGCTTCGACAGTCCTGTTTCCTTGTCTGCCCAAAACATGCTGTTGGTCTCGTCCCAGGCGTGCTTCCACAGTCCGGTCTTCTCGTCGTATGTGCGGTTGTATGTCTTGCTTATTTGCTCGAAAGCGTCGTCATAATATTTCTTCGCTTTCTTCTCTCCTTTGAGTATAGGGGCGGCCATTGTGTAGAAAGGATGGCCCATGTACACTCCGTCGAGCCACACCTGGTGGGCGTAGATGGCCTTGTGCCACCACACGCCGTCCTTCGTACGCGGCTGTTTCTCGAGCTGCTTGAATATTGTCTTGAGAGCCTTGTCCGATTTTTTTTCGGGGAACAGCTGGTTCATGCGCAGTATGAAGCGGCCCGGACGGGTGTTGTCAAGGTTGAAGTCTTCGTATTTGTAGCCCGTGATGTCTCCGTTTTCGGTAATCATTTTGGCAGGATATGCCTTCAGGTAGCTGATGATGCTGTCGCCCCCGTAGGCAAGATAGGTGTCGAGCATGGACTCGAGTTCTATGCCGCTGGCGTAGTTCCAGCGTGGCTTCTTGGCGAAGTCGAGCATGTAGGGCAGGGGAGTGCGCTTCATTTCTGAGTATGTCATCCACTCGCTGTAATGCTTGTAGGGATACTGTGACAAGATGAGCGAGCCGTTGATTATGAGGTTGTCATAGTTCACTCCTTCGGTTTTTCCCTTGATGTTGACTGGCTTTGAATGCACGCCGTCAAAGCGGCAGTCTTTCAGGTTGATGTTGTTTACGTTGGTGCGGTCGTCGAACGCCACAATCATTACGCCGTACTTGCTTTTTTGGCAGGTTACGTTCTCCATGTAGACGTTGCGCACTGTTGGATAGAATCCGCGCTTGGCGATTTCTTTCGGTTCGTAGTCAAGGTTGATTTTCAGCACGGCTTCGGCGCACTGGCCAACTTCGACGTTGCGCATGTAAATGTTTTCTATCACTCCTCCGCGTGCCGAATTGGTCTTTATTCGCAGTATGCGGTCAAGGTTGGGGCTGTCCATCTTGCAGTTCTCAACGAACACGTTGTTGCAGCCTCCCGATATTTCAGAGCCGATTACAACGCCGCCGTGGCCGTCCTTCATCATGCAGTTGCGCACTATGATGTTCTTGCTGGGCAGTCCGGTGTAGCGTCCCTTGCCGCCCTCGCGCCCGTCCTCGTTGCGTCCGCTCTTGATGGCGATGCAGTCGTCGCCGGTATCGAATACGCAGTTTTCAATCAGTACGTTCTCGCATGACTCTGGGTCGCATCCGTCGCCGTTGGGTCCGTCGTTGTGCACTGTTACGTTCCTTACGGTTATGTTCTTGCTGAGCAGCGGGTGCATCACCCAGAACGGCGAACGCACCATTGTCACGCCTTCTATCAGTATGCCGTCGCATTGGTTTAGGTTGATCATCTGGGGGCGCAGTCCCTTGCCCGTTCCGAACACTCTTTTTTCCAGAGGCACGCCGTTTTCGGCCATTTTCAGCAGGTCGGCGCGTCCGCCCGGGTTCTGTTGTTTCTCGGCCACTGGCACGTCCTTGCTCTTCGGTGTCTTTCCGCTCATCAGCCACCAAGTGTCGTCAGAGGCGTTGCCGTCAATGGTGCCCTGGCCTGTTATGGCTATGTCTGTCTCTTTGTACGCATAGATTAAGGGAGAATAGTTCATGCAGTCAAGCCCCTCCCACCGTGTTTCCACGAGCGGGTAGAGGCTGCGGTCGAAAGCGAACAGCAGCGTTGCGCCTTTCTCTATTACCAGGTTCACGTGGCTTTTCAGCCTTATCGCGCCTGTGTTCCATGTGCCTTCGGGTATAACCACCCGGCCGCCTCCGGCTTTCGAGCAGGCCTCGATGGCGCGGTTTATGGCTTTCTGGTTTTGCGCCGGGGTTGCCTTCAATGATGCTCCGTATTTCGTTATGTCGAAAGTTCGGTTGGCAAACTCGGGTGTCCTGATGCTTTTTTCGATTTGTTTGTACTTCATGTCGTCCCATGCCGAGGCGCACACCGCCAGCGGCAGAAACAGGCACAACAGCAATGTCTGTAATTGTTTCATAAGTTTAAGTTTGTAAGTGTATTTGTTTAGAATTGATAGATTCTTGTAGTTTTAGGTAATTTGCCACAAAGATACTGATTTATATCTGAATATCGGCACAAGGTGTGGCATTTTATGATGTTTTATATATATTAAGGTGGATTTGTCCGCAGGCTCGTCCTGGGGCATGATTTTCGCCTGAGTTTCCGCTTGCTTGTCGTCGGTCGTGTAATGTGTTGGTTTACAATGCGTTATGAAAGACGGCAAATCGCATTGCAAAAGACCGTCTTTTACAATGCGAAACACGGCAAATCGCATCGCGATTTGCCGTGTTTCGCATTATTTCCAGAATCGGCTTGTTATGTCGACAAGCCGTCCGTCGCCGTCACGCTTGTACAGGCGCTGGTTCGTAGTCTTGCTTTTCAGTCCGCCGAGAGCTTCTTTGTAAGGGCCTGACTTTATGTAGTCGAAGTGGGCCACGGCCGAGTGTCGCTTGGTTATGGTGCGTCCGCTGTACCATCCCAACTTTACGCCTGGATATTTTTCATGCATGTAGCGTGACAGCGAGGCAACGTCGTCGGGAGCGGCGTCGCCACCCATGAAGCATACGCAGGTTATTCCGTCGCCGTATTTCTGCATGAACCTGTCCATCACGTCGCCGGTAAGCGGCTGGCCGATGTCCTGCCACAGGTATGTGCTATGGCATCCGGGACAGCGGCACGGGCAGTTGGAGATGTTGACGGCCAATGTCACTTCGTCAGGTATTTCCTGAAAAACAATGTCTGTGTTGACGTATTTCAGCATGTCTCTTTATCCTTTCACGCTTAATTCTTCATTCGCGTTAATGTAATGTCTGCGCGAGGCTTCCTCCTGCCGTGCCGCCGAAAAGTTGCTGACGCGCTTCAGGTAGCCGATGACGCGTGTAAGGTAGTCTACGTTCTTGCTGTGGCAATGTGGGCACTCTTTCAGGTAACGTTTGTCTATATGGCCGCAGTCGTTGCATACGGTGTTGGGTATGTTGAACGTGAAATAGTTGCATCCTTCCTTTGCCGCGACACGCAGCAGCTGGCGGTATTGCGCCTTCGACAGGTGTTCTTCCAGGTTCATGTGCAGTGCCGAGCCGCCGGTGAGGTGCTCAATGTATGGTGCCCCATGCAGTTTGAACTTGTCAAGAATGTTGAGCGAAGGGTCTTCCACCACGTAGAAGTAGCTGTTGTAACAGTCGCGCGGCACGAAGTAGCCGTCCTCCCTGTCCCATTTTGCGTGTTTCACGCCTACGTTCTCGGCCGGTATCATTTCGCAGTTGAACATCACGTCCTTTGCGCGGTACTGCTTGTTGTACTTCTCCACGATGCCAAGCACTGACCGCACAAAGCCGAGATAGCCGGGATTGTCGTTGATTTCCAGTCCGAGGAACTCTGCCGCTTCCACCAGCCCGTTGATGCCGATGGTGAGGTACTGGCGCCCAATGTTGATGTATCCGGCGTCGAACAGCGGCAACATTCCGGCGCGCTGCAGCTCTTTCAGATTCTCGTTGTATGCCAGTTGCACCTTGTGTACGAGGTCGGTTACGCCGCAGAGGAACTCTTTGTAGTCAACGCCGTTGTTCACTGCATACTGTATGCATCGGTTAAGGTTTATTGTAAGTACGCTTTTTGAGCCTGTGGATACGCCTCCTGCGCCGAGCGTGTAGCTGAAGCCGTTGTCTTGAATCTCGTTGCGCAGTCGGCAGCATGAGCTTAGGGAGTCGGCATTGTCGCTCATGTAGGTGAAGAAGGAGTGCCCCTCAGCGTACATTTCGGCGGTGAAGTCGCTCCATTCCGGGTCGATCGCATCGCCGTTTTTTGCCAGCAGCGCCATCGTTTCCACGGGGAACGTCAGCACGGTCTTGGTGCGTTCGCGGTTAAACCACTTCATGAAGCGTTTTTGCAGCCAGCTTAGGCCTTCCCAGTCGGGTTTGCTCCCGTCGGGAAAGCGGAACTCGCCGAACAGACTTTCGAAGTAAGGCTTGTCGTAATACGCGATATTCCAGAACACGGCCTGGTAATTGCGTGCGCCTGACGGTTGGTTGATTGAATACACAATTTGCTCGAAACAGTCTGTTACGACCTTGTCAATTGTGCGTTGTTTCACCGATAAGTCCACGGTCTTGTCAGCCTCGCGCCAATAGTCTTTGCCGTATTCCAGACCGATGAAATAGTTTAGGTACATGAGGAATTCCGGTGTGGCGCATGCTCCGCTCAGCATGCTCGACACCATGAATACCATGTTCACGAAGCCTCCGCAAAACGATTTCAGGTTGGTGGGGGCTGTCGAGTTTCCGCCGATAGACAACGTTCCGCCAATCAGCCAAGGGTACATCGTTATTGACGCGCAGTAGTTTGCAAGGCTTGTCTCGTCGTTTTTGTATATGAAGTGGTTGTCGAGCATGTAGATGTATTTGTCTGCCAGTTCCTTGCCGTACATCTTCTTTATTCGCTCGGTGAGCAGTCTGCGGTTCAGGCGGATGAAGTTCGATTTCGGCAGTTCGCCTATAAGTGTGGCTATGTTCTTGTGCTCAACGTTGGCGTTGGCATCATACTTGGAGCCGGTCGCGGCGTTGCTTGCCGTACAGTAGTCGGTAAGGAATTTCATCTTTTCGATTGTCTCCCTGTCTTCAGTGTGCCGCTGGCGGTACAGCATGAAGCTTTTTGCCACCTTGTAAAATCCTTCACGCATCAACGCTTCTTCCACTTGGTTCTGTATGTCTTCCACTGTGATGCCGTCGTGAAGTTCCAAATGGCTGATTATGCGTGACACGCAGTTGAGGTCTGAAGGCTCTTTTATTGAATCGAAAGCCTTGATTATCGCGTTCATGATTTTGTCCAGACTGAATTGTTCGGTGCTTCCGTCTCGTTTTGTAATGGTGAAATTCATTGCTTAAATATTTGATATTTTGTATGTTTTAATCTTGTGGTTGTTGCTGAAAGTTGCCTGAATCAGGCAACTTTGTTGCATGATAGATTGTAAAAGTTTACTGTTTTGGATAACATTTGTCGTTGCAAAGGTATAAAAAGTTTCTAAAATGGAAATTGTTTTTATGTTTTTGTTGCATAAAAAAACGTTCCGCATGTTGACATTGATGCCGACATGCGGAACGGTCTTAACTTGTCGTCCCAGAATGAGATATTATAACTTTACGGCCGATATGTCAACCAAGTTGTTGACAATGGCGTATATGGTCAGTCCTGCGGGGCTGTGGATCTGCAATTTGCGTGCTATGTTGCGCCGGTGGGTTATCACGGTGTTGATGGATATGCAAAGGTGGTCGGCTATTTCCTTGTTTGTCATGCCCTGCACAAGGCTTACTATCACGTCTTTTTCCCTGTCGCTGAGCGATTCGTTGCTGTCTTGGTTCTGGCTTATCATCTTTGATATCTTCACGCTTACATCGTTTTGCTTGTATTTTTGTTCAAGTTTTCTTATTGCGGGGATGAATATGCTTTCCTCGACGAGCGAGTGGTTTTCAAGCCATTCCTCGTTGTTGTAGAGCTTGTATAGGGTTGCCGTAAGCTGGTTGTTGTGGTGTATGTCGCTCGGCAGGTATTTGATTATGATGTTTTTAAGCTCGCGTAGTTTCTGGTCTGTCTGTCCGTGTTTCTTCGAGAATGTCTCCATGTCGTAGTCGTTGCTGATTTTCCCTGTCAGCAGGTCGTCTACGTAGGGGAATACCGTTTTCTCTTCATATTGCATGTGCTTCTTGATTTCGTGGGCGTATTCGTCATACAGCTTCATGATGAGGCGTGCAAGGTTGTCGTTTTCGTCAAGCGCAGACTCAAGTTCCTTGCGTATTGTTGGCAACTGGAAGTTCAGGTAATATTCGTGAGACGCTTTAAGGTAATGCAGAAGGGTAGGGATGGAGAAGCGTCCTCCGTCGTCGAGGTCGCGGTATCCGTTAATGGAAAAGTTCACCACGGCCAGAAACGTGTATGTGTCCACACCCTGGTCTTCGCATACTTCTCGTACTGTCTTGTCGCCGAAGCCAAGGTTTATGCCGAACCTGCCGAGGCTTTGCAGGATATTGTAATTGTCGGCGATGAGTGAGATCATCTTGTCGTCTGCCTCGTACATCTTGTTGTTCTTCATTGTCCGCCTCTGTTAATGTTGTCTTTGTTGCTTTTATAAGTCCCGAGGGGGTTCGATACGGTTTGCAAAATAACAAAATTTCCATGAAATGTGCAATCATTATAAATAGGTATTTTGTGTTGGCGCTGCTGCGGCGTGATACCTAAACCGTGTGAGGCGTGCGTCTTTGCGGGCTTTGCTTTTGTTATAAAAAATATTGTTTCGTGTGTAATAAATGTGAGTGGGTGGCGTTACAATAATAAGTAATGACCAAAATGTGATAGCCTATGAAGAAATATTTTACACAAGAAGAGTGCGAGCCTTCAAACAAGACGTTGAACATCATCAGGCAGATTGCCTACACTTACCGTGTCATGAAGATGAACGGTCGGCCTAAGGCTTATTGCTTGAACTAACGGTTGGGTGTGATATGGCAACATTGGTATCACCTTCATTGTTGGCTGCGGATTTCATCAATCTGCAGAAAGATGTCGACATGATAAACCGCAGCGAGGCTGATTGGCTTCACTTGGATGTCATGGACGGAGTGTTTGTGCCTAACATTTCTTTCGGTTTCCCCGTAATAGAGGCTGTCGCGCAAGTGTGCGAGAAGCCTTTGGACGTGCATTTCATGATTGTTAAGCCTGAACGCTATGTCGCTCAGGCGGCAAAGGCCGGGGCGATGATGATGAACGTGCATTATGAGGCGTGCACCCACCTTAACCGCACCATACATGAAATACATGAAGCCGGGATGAAGGCCGGGGTTACGCTTAATCCGTCTACGCCAGTATCCATGCTGGAGGATGTCATCGAGGACGTCGACATGGTGCTGCTGATGAGTGTTAATCCCGGTTTCGGGGGGCAGGCGTTCATCGAAAATACCATAAAAAAGGTGAAACGCCTTCGCAGCATGATTGCGTCTTCAGGCTCGGGCGCCTTGATTGAAGTCGACGGAGGCGTGCAGGCCGAGACTGCCCCAAGGCTTGTCGAGGCTGGTGTTGACGTGCTGGTCAGCGGCAGCTACATTTTCAAGTCCAGGCATCCGGAGGAAACGATACGCAGTCTTAGGATGCTTTAAAGTAGTGATTGAGGATCAAGAGCCAGGAAAACATGTGTCATTGCCATTGCAATGCAGACTGTCTTCCTGGCTCTTAATCCTTGGCTCTTGATTGTTTTTCAGTCCAGTTGCAGCGCTATGTCGTATTCTCTTGTCATCCGGCGCAGGTTAAGTATGGCGTATCTCATCCTTCCAAGGGAAGTGTTTATGCTTACGCCTGTAAGTTCTGCAATCTCCTTGAACGACAAGTTCTGGTAAAAGCGCATGAACACTACTTCGCGCTGAGTCGGGGGCAGCATGTTCATCATCTTTTTTACGTCGGTCATGACTTGTTCGTTGACATACCGGTTTTCAATGTTTATGTCCAGCACGTCGTTCATGCTCAGGTTTGACAAGTCGTTTTCCTCGGCCAGTTCCACGTGGTTGCGTGCGCGCTGCTCCCTGTACCAGTCCATCATCACGTTGTGGGCTATGCGCATAATCCATGCGCTGAACTTTCCGCTGTCCACATAACGTCTCTCGTGAAGTTTGGTGATAACCTTCACGAAAGTCTCTTGGAACAGGTCGTTTGCCTTGTCTTCGTCTCTTACGACAAATAAGATATACGAAAACAGCTTGCTTTGGTTGCGGGCCAGAAGCTCGTCAAAAGCATCGTTGTTCCCGTCAATGTATGACAAGGCCAGTTCCTCGTCGGTAAAAACGTCCCAATTTCTCATTATTACTTTTCTTTGTTCTTGAAGTAATGATGTTCCGATAGGCTTGGCGGTATTGTTAGACTTTAAAATTAACTTGACTCTTATGTTGGGATGATGCATGCCGGCACAATTGGATTCTTTGTCATGTGCCGTGTTGCAGCTTGTCTCATGCAAAGGTAAGGATAATTGTCAAATTGGCAAAAAATATTTAACAAAATATCTTTACGCGCTTGTCTCTTTAACAAAATATGGCACGGTGCAAGCTTCATGCCTGTAAACGTGCCGTTTAGTCGGCAGGAAACTCAAGGCCGTCGATGGTCTTTATTCCGGGAATCCTCAAGTATGTTTCTTGTATGCCGAACACGGCCACACGCATGCCTCGGTTTTCGGGATGGTCTTTCAGGTTCAGCAGGTCTCGGCGTTTGCCTTTCTTCAGGCATACGGATATTACGTTGTCAAGGTTACCTTCGTCAGGGTCGTCTGCCAGAAGTATGGCCGTGTCGAGTGTGAATTCAGGACCGAACTCATACTTTGGCCTGTTGTTCTTGCCCGTTGCCGCGCCTACTATGTAGCCTTTCACCCATACCTGGGTGTAAATCGGCGTGTTCCTGAACGTTGCCACGTCCACTACGTCGTATGAAGGTGTGGCTTCATCGTCATCTGTCTTGTCTCCATTGTCTGTTTGGTCTCCATCGTCTGTTTGGTCTCCATCGTCTGTTTGGTCTCCTGTGTCTTCATGTCCGTCGCCAATGTTCTCGGCAGGCGGCTCCTCACTTTGTATTTCCACCTTTTCGCACGAGGCCAGGTACACGACGGAGAAAAGCGCGAGGATTATGATCTGTAGTTTTTTCATAGTGTAGGTCGGTTAATCGTTGCAAAATTATGCATTTCCTGTCAATTGTCAAAATAAACCGGTATGGAATTTAGCCGAAAATAAAAGAGGTTGGCGCAGGATGCAGCCAACCTCTGGCGATTTCGTTAAAACCTTCGAAATCATAAATAAGATGTGGCAAATATAGTGTTTTGCATTGTAAAATGCAAATTTTCCGTGCTGAAAATCAAATATTTAACATTTAAATAATGTAATTGCTATTTTATGTTATATTTTCCGGCCAGTGCCTTTGTCCTTGTATTTTGTCCGCTGTGTGCGTTCGCGTGTTTGTTTGCGATTCATCCGCAAACCTTTTGGATGGGCATATGGCTCTATTAAATGTGACACATTATTTCATTTACAAATACATCCTGCTGTAATCCAGGCTGTCGGTAACTGTCATTCCGCGCTCCGACGCGGAATCCAGTAAATACAGCATATACTGTTTGATGTACAGGATGTTCTTTGGATTCCGCGTCGGAGCGCGGAATGACAGTTACCGACAGCCTTGGATTAAGGTTGGATGGTGTTATTAATGGAACTTATATTTAATCCAAAAGGTTTGCGGATGAACCTTGTTTGCGCGTCTTTTCCGGTCTTGCTGACGGCCTTGTGACAGACCCTCTGCCGTGTTTTTCCACGGTGTCGGGCCAGCATCTGTAAGTCATTGATAGTCAGCGGCATGGTAAAAGACGGCCTTTTGGCGTGCGAAAGGCCGTCTTTTGGCAGGCAAAAGGCCGCATATTGCATTGCCGTTTGCCGTGAGTCGGGGATTTATCTAAGTTTGTTTCTGTTGTAGTGGGGTGTCACTTTCATGTTGAAATAGATCATTGACACGAGGCATAGCACGGAGCCGATGAGGTAGACCATGTAGAATGTGAAACGCTGGGCTATCAGCCCGCTTGTGGCTATGCCAATGCCGATGCCTACGTCCCACGCCGTAAGGTATGTGCTTGTGGCTGTGGCGCGCTGGTTGTTGGGCGCGAGGTTGATGTAAAGAGTGTTCATCGCAGGGAAGATGACGCCGAAGCCTATGCCCAGGAGCAACGGAACGGCGAAAAACATCGCTTCGGCCGCGCCCATGCAGGCCGGTGCTGCGAAGCGGCACATGCTGAGTATGAAGAAGGCTGCGACAACCGGATACAGGCCTATGTGGATGCACTGGGTTATGTATCCCTGGTCTACTTTTTTGCCGGCGACGAGGCGCGAGGCTCCCATGCCGACGGCCATCAGCGTGAAAAAGAATCCTGACGGGACGTCAAGGTATATCTCGCGTGCGTACATGGCAACGAAGTTGGTCGTGGCTCCGTAGGGTATTGAGAGCATAAGCAGGGCGATGCTTACAGGTATTCCTTTAATAAGTATGAACCTGTCGAGCGACAACTTGCGTTTGGGCGATGCCGGGTCTGTGCCGGTCCGTTGCTTGTGTGCCTGCCTGGCCTTGATGGATTCGGGCGTGCGCGATTTCACACAGATTGCGCACATCAGCCCCGTAACGCTGAACGCCATGCCTGTAAGGAAGATGCCGTTGTATGTCACATGGTCGTGCATGAACAGGCCCGTCATCGGGCCAAGTGCCATGGCGATGTTGTTGGTCAGTCCGTAATATCCCAGGGCCTCGCCGCGGCGGCTGCTCGGGGTGATGTCCACACACAGCGTGTTGCCGCCTACGGTGACGCTGCTGAATGCCACTCCGTGCAATGCGCGCAGCACTATGAACCATGTAAGTACCCCGGCCGCGATGTATCCAAGAAAGATTGACGCGCAAATGAAATAGCAAAAGATGTATATCGGCTTGCGCGGAAACTTGTCCATAAGGTAGCCGGAGAACGGGCGCACGCAAAGTCCGCTCACCGTGTAGCAGCTAAGTATTGCGCCGAGCATGGCCGCGGGGCAGTCGTAAGTCTCCCTAAGGTAAAACGGCAGCACTGGTATGAGTATCCAGAAACCGAAGAACAGCAGGAAGTTGGCCGCCAGGATGAATATGTAGTTGCGTGTGAAAAGGCGTTCTTTCATGTTGAATTAAGAATTATGAAAACACATGCTTTCCCGCTTGATTAGGAATTAAGGAAAAACGTTTGTGGGGTTAGTCCATAATTAAAGAGTTAAGAATTAAGAAAGAACATCCGTAAGTCTGTCTGTTTTTTTACATTCTTTCCTAATTCTCAACTCTTAATCTTTAATTCTGCTTTTTAGTTAGCCGCGTCAAACTCGTGCAGGAAACGCACGTCGTTTTCCGAGAACAGGCGAAGGTCTGAAACCTGGTATTTCAGGTTTGTGATGCGTTCAACTCCGAGACCGAAGGCATATCCGCTGTAAACATTGCTGTCTATTCCGCAAAGTTCGAGGACATTCGGGTCAACCATGCCGCATCCAAGTATCTCGACCCATCCGGTGTGCTTGCAGAAACCGCACCCCTTGCCGCCGCAGATGTGGCATGAAATGTCCATCTCGGCGCTTGGCTCGGTGAACGGGAAGTAGCTTGGGCGCAGGCGTATCTTCGTGTCAGGTCCGAACAGTTCACGTGCGAAAGTAAGCAGAACCTGTTTCAGGTCGGTGAACGATACGTTCTTGTCTATGTAAAGTCCTTCGATTTGATGGAAGAAGCAGTGTGCCCTTGCAGTGATTGCCTCGTTGCGGTATACGCGTCCGGGACATATCACGCGTATAGGCGGTTGCGTTGTCTCCATGACACGTGCCTGCACGGAGCTGGTGTGGCTGCGCAGGATTATGTTTTTTGTCACGTCGTTCGGGTTGGTCTCGACGAAAAATGTGTCCTGCATGTCGCGTGCCGGGTGGTCGGCTGCAAAGTTCATTTTTGTGAACACATGCATGTCGTCTTCCACTTCGGGGCCGTCGGCCAGTGTGAAGCCCATGCGTGAGAATATGTCGATGATCTCGTTTTTCACAATGGTCAGCGGATGGCGTGTGCCGAACTTTATCGGATATGGTGTGCGTGTAAGGTCGATGTCGTCTCTTGAAACGTCTTTCGCCTCGCATTGTTCGCGCAATGAGTTGATGTGTTCAAGCGCGGTTTGCTTAAGTTCGTTGATTTTTATTCCAACTTCCTTTTTCTGTTCAGCAGGAACATTGCGGAAGTCGGCCATGAGAGTGTTTATTTCGCCCTTCTTACTGAGGTATTTCAGTCTTAAGGCTTCTATTTCTTCGGGCGTTGAAGCGTTAAGCCCTTTTACTTCTTCAAGCAGTTTCGCTATTTTGTCGAGTATCATTTTGAAGATAATTTAGATGCATATTAAAATCTTGATGCAAAGGTAATATTTTTACCTTGAATATGCGGCATAAACCAAAATAAAGTTGTACTTTTGCGCAAATTTTGAGAGACAGTTATAGACGTGAGGAAGTCAGGCCGCGAAGCGGTCAAGGAATGAGGCTCCCGGCAATAATACTTGTGCCGTGATGCCTTGAGAACCTAAAACCATAATGACCTTACTGCCTTACAATGAATGGTATGGAATTATGAAAAAAGGGTTTATGATCGTCGTTGTGGCGTGTTTTTTTGTCATGGGATGGACAACGGGCTGCACTGACAAAAAGCCGGTAGCGGTTGACACTGCTGTCGTAGATTCGATTGTTGTTGTAGACACTGCTTCGGTAGACACCATCGATCAGCTCATATCTGAGCAGCCGATGCCGAAGGCCGCCGATGAATTGTTTGACGACTTTATCTTTAATTTCGCAGCAAACCGTAAGTTGCAGCTTGGCCGGATAAAGTTCCCATTGAAAGTTGTTGACGGAGACGATGTCACATTTGTGAAGAAGGCGCAATGGCATATGGAGCATTTCTTCATGGATCAGGGCTATTATACTTTGATATTCGACAACATGAAGCAGATGGACTTGGTGAAAGACACGTCGATAAACAATGTCGTGGTGGAGAAAGTCTATCTTATAGAAGAGAAAGTGGAGAAATATCTTTTTAAGCGAATAAACGGCCGGTGGATGCTTACTTCCATTCGCTCCAATGACATGTTTCAGAATACAAATGCGTCGTTTCTTGCTTTTTACCAACGGTTCGCAACGGATCCCGAATTTCAGTTGCAAAGCTTGAACAATCCGGTTGAGTTCACAGGTCCTGACCCTGATGATGATTTCAGTACGATGACAGGAGAGATAGCTCCGGAGACGTGGCCGGCTTTCGCTCCGGAACTGCCTTCCGGATTCATATATAATATAATGTATGGCCAGAAGTACGCCGAAGGCAATCAAAAGATATTCGTGATGCGAGGCATCGCAAACGGAATGGAAATGCAGCTTACGTTCAAGCGCATTGACGGAGAATGGAAGCTTGTAAGCCTTTCTGAGTAAAACAAGATGATAGGATATAGATGATGAAGGATTTGCATGGTTACAACCTGAAAGGGCATAATACATTTGGAATGGATGTCAATTGTCGCCGTTACATTGAGTTTTCCACAGTTGATGAGTTGCGCCATGTTGTGAACTCTCTGTCTCCAGAAGATGAACCGTTGCTGTTTATGGGCGGGGGCAGCAATTTGCTGTTTACTAAAGATTATTGCGGCACGGTGCTTCATTCATCAATAAAGGGACATCATGCCACACGTATGGACGGCAACATTTTCTTGCGTTGTGGTAGTGGAGAAGTGTGGGATGACGTTGTTAGACTCTGTGTGGATAACGGAATGTATGGAGCCGAGAATCTTTCGTTGATTCCAGGTGAGGTCGGTGCCAGTGCTGTGCAGAACATCGGAGCTTACGGTGTTGAGGCTAAAGACTTGATAGAAAAGGTTGAAGCTGTTGACGTGAAAACTGGCGAGGTGTGTGAGTTCTCTAATAGTGATTGCGAATATTCATACAGGTGGAGCAAGTTTAAGGGCGAATGGCGTGGACGTTATGTCATAACCTATGTTACGTATCGGCTTTCGGATACGTTTGTTCCGCATCTTGATTATGGGAATATACGTTCTGAACTTGAAGCGAAATGCATAAACTCTCCGACGGTCTCTCAGCTTAGAGACATAATAATAGAGATTCGCAAGGCTAAACTTCCGGATCCGGCAGTGGAAGGCAACGCTGGCAGTTTCTTTACCAATCCGATTGTGGAGAAGGGTAAATATGAAGAGCTTGTTAGCCGCTTTGGCAAAGTTCCGCATTACACGGTTGACGGTGGGCGTGAGAAGATTCCTGCCGGGTGGATGATAGAGCAGTGTGGATGGAAAGGAAAGTCGTTAGGGAGGGCTGGCGTTCATTCCTGCCAGGCGCTGGTTCTTGTAAATCGTGGTGGTGCGTCTGGCGCAGAGATTCTGAAGCTTTGTGATGCAATCCGTAATGACGTTAAATTAAGGTTCGGCATAGATATAGTTCCAGAGGTGAATGTGATTTGATTGTATGAGGTTGACTTTTCTCGGTACTGGTACTTCTGTCGGTGTTCCGACAATTGGTTGTAGGTGTAAGGTTTGTACAAGTCAGGATCCGTATGACAAGCGGTTAAGGGCCTCTGCTCTTTTCGAGGATGGTGATACGAGGATTTTGATAGACTGCGGTCCGGATTTTCGCCAGCAAATGCTTCGGCAAGAGTTCAAGAAGATTGATGCTGTGTTGTTGACCCACGTGCACTATGACCATGTGGGAGGACTTGACGACTTGCGGCCATTTTGTGCTTTTGGAAAAATAGACATATATGCAGACCTTGCGACTTCCGAGCGTTTGAGGCATTCAATACCGTATTGTTTTGGAGCGCATAAGTACCCTGGGGTTCCTAACATAAGATTGAATGTGGTGGTTCCACATCAGTCCTTTTCCATAAAAGGAACAGATGTCGTTCCGGTTCAGGTTATGCACGATAAACTCCCAATACTAGGGTATAGGATAGGAAATTTGATGTATATAACTGACATGAAGACGATTCCAAACGGTGAACTTAAGTATTTTAAGGGCGTGAAAGTTCTTGTTGTCAATGCCTTGCGCTTTTCGCCGGAACATCATTCCCATCTTACGGTAGCTCAGGCTGTTTCTTTTGCTCGTAATGTTTGTGCGGAGCATACTTTTTTCACTCATATGGGGCATGACATAGGATTGCATAACGAGGTAAATAGGACACTGCCAGACGACATTAAGCTGGCTTATGATGGTCAGGTTATTGAATTTGATTGAAAACCAAAAACTTTTTGGTTGATTAATGTTAAAAAATATGTGTTTTTGGCGCGATTATTTGTAACATAGGATAAAAGTCAATACCTTTGCACCGTGTTTTTCATAGTATTAGATTTAAGGTTAACAAGGTTGGAGTACAGCGGTACTCCTTTTTTGTTTTT
>CALUGP010000036.1 GCA_944320195.1 uncultured Prevotella sp.
AAAAAATGACCGACGGGAACATGAACACGGGCACAAAGGCCGTAAGCCTTGTGCTGATGGGCAACGAGCTTACGGCAATAATCAGCGACGCACGGTGGTTGTTGATTGTAATATTAGTATGCGTTGTTGCCGACTTCCGCTACGGATGGGGCGAAAGCCACAAGCGTTACAGCATAGCCAAGGAACGAGGCGACAAGATAGAAATGCACGAGTACAAATGGAGGACATCGAGGGCGTTGCGCAGGACTGTGAACAAGCTGGTTGACTACTTCATTTGGGTGTGCCTCGGTATGTTGGTAGGCTGGGCTATACTGCGGCCGCTTGGCATTGACTATATGCTGGGCGGAATAGTCGCAACGATAATAGCCGTTGGTTGCGAGGCGAAGTCGTTTATCGGGCACTTCATCTACCTGCACGGCGTTAAGATAGAGGAAAAGACAATAACGGGCTTCCTGAAAGCCTTTACCGTGTCATTGGCAAAGAGGAAGAACAAGGACATCGGCGAGGCTCTGGAGGACGGTTTTAATAATGAAGGGAAAGACAATGAGAAGCATTAAGAGGATATTCGTGCATTGCACGGCTGGGAGTCAACGACAGACCATCAACGATCTGATGGCGGAGTTCAAAAGGAAGAAATGGAAACATCCGGGGTATCACTATGTAGTTCAGGCCGACGGCAAGATAACGCAGTTGCTCGGCGAGCAGTTTGTAAGCAAC
Organism: uncultured Prevotella sp.; assembly: GCA_944320195.1. Classification (GTDB taxonomy): domain Bacteria; phylum Bacteroidota; class Bacteroidia; order Bacteroidales; family Bacteroidaceae; genus Prevotella. The sequence goes on from CALUGP010000036.1 coordinate 718, forward strand.
GGCGTTAAGGGCTACAACTCAACGGCCATAAACGTGGCGTACATGGGCGGTATTGACGAACGCGGCAAGGCCGTGGATAACAGGACGGATGCGCAGAAAGACAGCCTGAGAAAGCTGTTGAAGCTGTTGAAAGGCCGTTATCCGAAGGCTGAGATACTGGGACACCGCGACATCAGTCCGGACACCAACGGCAACGGGAAGGTTGACAGTTGGGAAAGGATAAAGGAATGCCCGTGCTTTGACGCAAAGGAAGAATACAAGGACATCTGAACAGGCGGCGGAGCGCGGCGTGAACTACCATGACACTTGAATAATGGCCGTGCCGAGCCGCTAATTAAGGTAATGGGCCTGATGAGCCAAATATATAAGGCTATGAAAATACAATTTTGACGATGGATTATATACAAAAAATCGAGAAAATTATATATCGGGGCATAAAGGGACTGATATTCAGCGGATTCTTTGTGTGCTTGTTTGTCGGCTGCAAGACCGTCAGTTACATGCCCGTTACGCAGCAGTTACATGACAGCGTTTACGTTGACAGATGGCTGCGTGACAGCGTCTACCTGCACGACAGCGTGTTTGTCAATCAGTGGACGCAGGGCGACACGGTGTTTGTTGACAAAGTTGTGACGAAGTACAAGTACAAAGACCGGTGGCGTTACGACACGGTGGCGATTGTTAGGGTTGACAGCGTGCAAGTGCCCTATCCTGTAGAGAAGCAGCTGACAAAATGGGAAGAATTTAAGCATGGCTTCCAGTGGTTTTTTATCGGCGTTGTAATAGCCGCTGTATCATGGGTGGTTGTATGGCTAATGAAGAAACAGAAAAATAAATAGGAAAGGCTCTTGCGTCGGGGAAGAGCATATAAAACCCCGGCACCCGAAAAGTTTTGTCGCCAAACATAACTTTAAACGTATTTACACGCATCACGGCAGTGCCGGGGATAAATCCTCGCACCGTGATGCGTATTTTTATTAAATAAAGTATGTTTGGCAGTACAAAATTACAAAATATTTTCAATTATGACAAGATTTTCGGGTAAAAACAGAAGGCCGAGCACCGTATTTCGTGATAACAAGGTACATGAGGCATACGAGGAGATATGCAAGGAGTTGGGCGAATACTCACGGTTAGTGCCACGGCAGCACATATATGAAAAGGTAAAGGCACGGACGGGGCTAAGCACGAAGACGATAGCTTATATCTTAAATCATACAGAGAAAGAGCAAGGAGGAGAGAGCTGGGAGAACTGGGATTGTGAGAGAATGGGAACAGTATAATTGGTTTCCGCAGACAGGCGGATAATGGGTTGCCAATAGGAAAGTAACTTTTCATAAAGCGGTTGGTTTTTGTGAACTTTGCTGCACGAACGATATTGTTCGCAACACAAAAACTAAACTAAACTTTATGGACAGAACTTATGTTTTCAATTCGGACGGTGGCACCGGTGGCGGAAGCAAACTCGATGTCACAGCCATGCTGCCTGGCATGCTGGGTGGCTACCGTGGAGTAGATCCTAACGTGCTGGCACTGATGAACGGCAATGGTGGCTTCGGTGGCCAGAACGGCATCTGGGGAGTGATTTACCTTGCCATCGTGGCAAGCATCTTCGGGTGGAACAACGGCGGTTTCGGCGGCTTCGGCGGACGCGGTGGCAACGGGCTTCCTGCGGAGCTTGCAGGCAACGCAGGACGTGAGCTGCTAATGCAAGCCATTCAAGGCAACGCCAGCGCAATCAACCAGATTGCATCGACACTGAACTGCTCAAGCCAGCAAATCGAAAGCGCACTGTGCAACATCCAGAACAGCATCGGCCTTACTGGCACGCAGATTATCAACGCCATCCAAAGCGGTGACAACGGCATCGTAAACCAGCTGTCAACCTGCTGCTGCAACATCCTTCAGGCTGTGGAGCGTCAGGGTGCGGCAACACAGTTGCAGAACTGTCAGAACATGAACACCCTGACACGTGAGATGAACGACAACACCCGTGACCTTCAGGCCGCAACACAGGCACAGACACAAGCCATACTCGCCAAGCTCGACGCAGCCGAGACCCGTGTGCTTCAGGACAAGCTCGACGCAGAGCGTCAGAAGAACGCGACACTGGCCGCACAGCTCAACAACGAGCATCAGACACAGGCGATAATGGCAAGCGTGGCACAGCAGAACGCACCTATCGTTGCCGCATTGCAGGCATTGCAGAGCGATGTGGACGGCATCAAGTGCAAGCTGCCGAACACGGTAAGCGTGCCATACCCACAGTTGCAGGTTTACAATCCCGAAGTAGCACGTGCTGCGGCATTCGGAGCGGCAGCTGGCGGTTACGCAGGTTACGGTTGCGGATGCAGTTACGGTAACGGTTTCTGGGGTTAAGCAAGGAAAGGAGGCGACTATGTGGGAATTTTTCTTTGGACTTCCTTTCAACTTCCCGTCGCTTGGCCGCAACAACTACAACACCATACCGAGCGCAGGTGTTACGGTAGGAACTGACGCAGTGACGATTGAACTGCCCAACCATTCGCTGTACAGGCGCAACTATGTAGGCTCGTTCTTCCTGAGCCTGCGCACGGCGATACCGGCAGGCACCACGGGAACGCTACCGGTGAACATCAGTTCAAACGGCGTATCGTTGCCACTTATGGCGACGGAGGGTGTGCCGGTAACGGCGGACAACCTGAACGGAGCCGGCATATACGAGATACACTACAACCGTTACACCAACGAGCTGTATCTCGTGAACGCAGGCTACAGGCCGGCTGCTGCGGCAGCGGCAGGAGCGTAAAAATATGAGGTAATCAACACAAAAACAAAAAATCATGTTTCAGAACCTAAGAGTAAATTCGCAAATATATCTTTTGCACAAGGACGGCAATCCGTATGTAGAGTATGGAACAGTGACGAATGTCACGGCACCGAGAGCCAAATATCCGATGTCACCTACACCCATGGGACAATTCCCACAGGTGGAAACCGTTGTTGACGTAATGGTCAACATACGTGGGCAGCAAGTACCGTTGAAAGACCTGAAAGCCAATGCCGACGTTGATGACAACGGCAACATAATAGTGTCATGCTCACGCGACGCGATAAACAGCGAGGTGGCAATGATGAGGCAGAAGAGTCTTGACATACTGAACAGCATAGAATATCATAAAAACGTGATAGCATGCTGTGACAAGATGTTGAATACGCTGAACCCGGAGATTGCCGCCAAGCAGGAGCAGGAACAGAGGATACAAGGTCTTGAACAGAAGATTGACGCACTGATGGGACAGATCGCGCGGATGTGCGGAGCTGCGAACAAGCCCGAAGGTTCTGGAACTCAAAAAACAGAAGGAAAATGAGAAGTTGGGAGATAATAGAGGAAGGACGCGGAGGTTACGGCGAGGAATACGAGCGTGGCCGTGAGGATTATCCGCGCGAAGAGTACCGCCGCAGTTTCGGCATGAGGGGCGGCGAGGCTGAGGAAGCCTACAAGCAGGGCTACGAGGAAGGCTGTCAGCACGGTTACGAAAAGGCCATGAAGACGGTGAAAGAGAAACTTGAGGGCAGTATGGGCTTCCGTACCGAATACGGCGACCGAAGCGGCGAGAGTTACGGACGCACTGGCGAGCGCAGGCCGATGGGCATGCCAGAACCGGGCGAGATGGGCGAACGCCGCCGCAGGAGCAACGGAAGGTGGTACTGATGTAAATGAAAAATTAACAAGTAAAAGGCCGGCTGTCGGTTGTCGCGGACTTGTGACAGCGGTAGCCGGTCTTAATTTTAGAATTATAAAGAAAATGGGACAAAGACTTGATACATACGACCGCATGCCGCAAGCCGTAGCTGAATATCTTTCGCAGTACGGCTGGCATTTCTCCAAGAAGATGTGTGAATGGGCGGTGTCGAATATGATGACGAAAGACCCGGCAACAGGCAAGGAGAAGAAGCTGGAGCCGATGTCGAGAGACGAGGTGAAAGGGTTGCTGGCACGCTACGGTCTGAAGATAGAGCATGACGCAGGTTATGACTGTGTGTATGTGGCGAACATGGCGAAAAGCGACTTCTACAAGAGCGCGATAACCGACGAGATGCACCTTGCACTGTTCATCAAGGACTACATGGACGACGAGGACGGCTACGAGGGACTACCGTTCACGAGGTTCTATGCCGACTGCATAGGCAAAGGTTGCCCGATACTTTGGGAGGACATGATGTAATTCCAAATTAAAAACTAACAATGAAAAATTAAAATCGGGTGATGTTATGAGGGTGATGATAAGACAGGTGTTTGACATACCGCAGTATGGCTGGAACGTGACTGTATATTATGCTGTGACGGGGTACGATGTGGGGCGCATCATGCAAGAACTTGAAAGGCTGGGATGCGGAGGCGATGACTTGAAACGAGCTTACCGTAACTTAACATCGGGAGAAAGGAACACAGGCATAACGTATTCAAACACGGAGAAACGGCGGACACTTGTCGTGATAGGCAAAACTTCGTCGGCTGCGCAATTCCAGAATTCACTGGACCACGAGAAAGGACACCTGTGCCGGCACATATCCCAGGCTTTTGGCATTGACCCATACGGCGAGGATGCGGAATATCTTGCCGGGTATGTGGGGCAAAGGATGTTTGAGGTGGCCGAGATGTTCCTTTGCGACACATGCAGGGAGAAGCTGACGAGAACGATAACAGCCCCGGTTTGATACAGTCCGGGGCTGTTAGATATTATAGCATCTTTACAATATAATCAATAAGCCTGAAATTCGCTTCATTGATGGCGGTGAAGTCTTTTTTTATATAAAGATCTGTGACTTTCATCGATGGCTCAACGTGGTTTAACATGTCATTGACAACATACTTGCTTATACCGACATCATTGACGGCAATAGTTGCCATGGAATGGCGGGCCGAATAGAATTGCAAATTATCAATGTTCAGCTCGCGGCCTATTTCCTTAAGACCTATATTCAATGCCCTATTGAAGTCGGAAGCGGAGGAATATCTTTTGCGGAAAGTAAATAAATAATCCTTACCCTTGTACTTTTCTATCAGCTGCCTGATGAACGGATGCACCTTGACGGCAATCAGGGCATTGTCGCTGCGGCGGTCTTTTGTTTTCGTCCTCTCATAAGTCAGCGTCTCGCCATCAAAATCCTTGGCATTGTACATGTCAACGGAGTTCATGCCCATGAGGCAAAACGACATGACGAAACAGTCTTTTGCCATATCTCGACGGCACGGGCAACCTTCACGGGTCGGCGTGTCAAGATATGGCAAATTGATTATGCTTATTATGTCTGAAACCGACAAGGCTCTTTTCTGTGCCACGTTCTGCCTCGGGGCGATGTATTTCCTCAAAGAATGCTTTATGCGTATTATGTCGTTGTCCTCGTCGTTGTAATAATCGCGCCCGTCGTTGAATATCTTTACAATGCAATTAGTATATAAGGATTGCGCGCGCGGACGGTCGGCAAGACTTTTTTCAAAAGCTTTCATGCTGTTGACTGTTATATCAGAGAAAAGGATGTTGTCCCGGTTGAAATGTTTTTTCAAGGCATTAATTGCAGACTGGTAATTCTTCACGCCTTTTATTTCAGCCTCGTCCAACCATTTCTCTGAGTATTTGGTAAAATTCAGGCCTGTATTCTCTTGTTTACGGGTAATAAAGTCTACAATTTCATTTATGTCCATGTCATTTAGTTCAAGGTTGAGCATATCGGCCTTATGGCGGTATTCCCTAATTAACTCTTCTCCACGGTCAAGTACCTGGCGGTTCTTAATCTTATATGATACAGTCAGGTCTTTCTTGGTAACGGACATGGATGTCGGTAAAAACTTCCTATTCCTTCTATAAATTACCTGAATGAAAACCGTCCAAGTTTTATCGGCTTTCATTTTCTCTTTTCGTATGGTAAGTTTGAATGTTATCATAAACGTTTCGTGTTCGGGTGCAACATAGGTGCAACAAATTGAGGTTACTTGTAGGTTTTATAGTTACTTGTAAAAGGTTATAGCGTATATAATGAATAAGCGGAAACCCTTTGTCCATCAGGGTTTCCGCTTACTTAGAGTGGTGACCCCGTTGGGATTCAAACCCAAGACCTTCAGAACCGGAATCTGACGCTCTATTCAGCTAAGCTACGGGGCCAAAAGCAAGGTTTTACTGTATAAACAGGTTGAAAACCGAGTGCAAAGATAATACATTTTTCTGACATACAAGGCTTTTCTGCGTTTAATGTGAACATCGGCCGTTAAAGTATTTAAAATGAAAGATTGTGCAGAAAAGTTGTTGAAAATTACAAAATTGTGTATTTTTGCATCCATTATAATACCATTTGAACCATTAGAAGCTTAAAATGATAACATTTATTATTAGTCTCATTGCCCTGATTGTAGGTTATTTTGTCTATGGGCGCGTTGTTGAACACATCTTCGCACCTGACAACCGCCCCACTCCCGCAATAAGCATGTCCGACGGAGTAGACTACGTCGTACTGCCGGGATGGAAGATTTTTATGATCCAGTTTCTCAACATCGCAGGCACAGGTCCCATCTTCGGCGCGATAATGGGTGCAAAGTTCGGGCCTTCGGCCTACCTTTGGATTGTGTTGGGATGCATCTTCGCCGGTGCCGTACACGACTATCTTAGCGGCATGCTGTCGGTGCGCCACGGCGGAGCGGGGCTGCCCGAACTTGTAGGCATATACCTCGGAGGGCGTACAAAGAAGGTCATGCTCGTGTTCTCGATATTCCTCTTGCTGATGGTCGGCGCAGTATTCGTTTACAGTCCGGCACTCATTCTCGGCGACCTTTGCGGCGACTCGCTTACCTGGGTGTACGCCTGGTGTGTGATAATCTTTGCATATTACTTCTTGGCCACGATGCTGCCAATCGACAAAATCATAGGAAAGATATATCCGTTTTTCGCGATTGCCATGCTGTTCATGGCCGTTGCGCTTATGGCGGTGCTGTTTGTAAAGTGGCCGCAGCTGCCCGAACTGACCGACGGTCTCGGCAACAAGAGTCCACAGTCGGGCACAATTTTCCCATGCCTGTTCATCACCATAGCATGTGGGGCTATCAGCGGATTCCACGCCACACAGAGTCCGCTCATGGCACGGTGCATGAAGAGCGAGAAGCAAGGCCGTCCATTGTTTTACGGGGCGATGATAACCGAAGGCGTTGTTGCGCTGATATGGGCCACCGTGTCTTCATATTTCTTCTACGGAGGAGCTGCCGCGGAGCTTGGCGTTCCAGCCACGCTGCAAGCTCCAGAGGTGGTAACCACCGTGTCGGCAGGATGGCTCGGAGCGTTCGGAGGCGCACTCGCCATACTCGGAGTAGTGGCCGCGCCCATCACAAGTGGCGACACTGCGCTGCGCAGCGCACGACTCATCATTGCCGAATTCCTGCACATGGAGCAGCACTCCATACGCCGCCGCGTGTACATATGCATCCCGGTGTTCGCCGTGACGCTTGGCCTGCTATGGTTCAACATTGCCGATGAGAACGGCTTTAACGTAATATGGAACTATTTTGGATGGGCAAACCAGACACTGGCCGTATTCACCCTTTGGGCGATTACTGTATATCTTGTGCGCAAATGTAAGTTTTATTGGATAACGTTGCTGCCAGCCATGTTCATGACCGCAGTCTGCACGGCATTCCTGCTGACATCAGACAATGCTTTCGGCCTTCCTTCCCGCATCGGATACGCAGCCGCCGTGGCGGTGTTCATTCTCTCGGGAATACTTTTCGCGATATGGAGAAATAAGACATACGGCAAACTGACGGACAACAATAATGCGTAAAGTATGTCCCCAAAGCGACAATATCATCCAACGAAAACACAATAAAGAAAAAACGGTCGGACAAGGCCTACGCCCTACCCGACCGTTTTTTTCTTTCACCCATTAGCGATTGCCCGTCCTATCATCCAAGCCTTTCAAGCTGAACGGTGAAGTGGCGCATCAGCGGAGCTTCCCAAGCGATGCGCACTCCGCGCGTAATCTCCTCGCGGCGGTCGTACACATTCTTCAGCGCGGCCGCTATAACGGCCATGTGGTTGTCGGTGTAAACGCGGCGAGGGATGGCCAGGCGCAGCAGGTCAAGCCCGTTGAAGCGGTTTTCATGTGTAACGGGGTCACGGTCGGCAAGCAGATAGCCTATCTCGCATCCGCGTATTCCGGCCTCGAGATAAAGCTCGACTGTAAGCGTCTGTGCCGGGAATTCCTCTTTCGGAACACGCGTCAACACCTTCGGCGCGTCAACGAATATGGCGTGGCCGCCGGCCGGACGCTGGTAAGGTATGCCGTAACCGTCGAGCAGACGGGCAAGATACTGCACCTGGCGGATGCGCGTTTCAAGGTTGTCAAACTCCGTGTTCTCGTCCAGTCCGATGGCAAGCGCGTTCATGTCGCGCCCGTTCATGCCGCCGTAAGTCAGATAACCCTCGAACTGTACGCAGTATCCCTTGGCCCCTTCATACCACTCCTGCTTGTTCGTTGCAATGAAACCGCCCATGTTTACGATGCCGTCTTTCTTTGCGCTCATGGTCATGCCGTCGGCCAGCGAGAACATCTCGCGCACTATTTCCTTGACGGTCTTGCCGGCGTAGCCCTTCTCGCGTGTCTTGATGAAGTACGCGTTTTCGGCGAAACGGGCCGAGTCGAATATTACGGGCTTGCCGTACTTGTCGGCCACGGCTCGCACCTGACGCAGGTTTTCCATAGACACGGGCTGGCCGCCGGCTGTGTTGTTGGTTATGGTTACTATGATAAAAGGTATGCGGTCGGCATGTTCTTCGAGGGCCTTCTCCAATTTTACAGGGTCAACGTTGCCCTTGAAGGGCACTTCCAGCTGCGTGTCCTTGGCATCGTCCACGGTGCAGTCCAGCGCCGTGGCCTTCCGTCCCTCGATGTGTCCCTTCGTTGTGTCGAAGTGGGAGTTGCCGGGCACAATGTCTCCCTCGTGCACCAGATAGGAGAACAGCACGTTCTCGGCGGCGCGTCCCTGGTGAGTCGGGATTACGTAGTCAAAACCCGTTATGCGCTTGATGGTGTCTTTCAGGAAGAAGAACGAGTCGGCTCCGGCGTAGCTCTCGTCGCCCGTCATGATGCCGGCCCACTGGCGGTCGCTCATTGCGCCCGTGCCAGAGTCGGTAAGAAGGTCGATGTACACCTGGTTGGCCTTCAGTTGAAACACGTTGTAGTGAGCCTCGCGTATCCACTGCTCGCGTTCCTGGCGCGTGCTCTTGCGTATAGGCTCCACCATCTTGATTTTCCAAGATTCTGCAAAAGGTAATTCCATAGGTTTAAGGTTTTTCGTTAACTGGATGCAAATATACGACATTATGTCTCACGAACCAAGGGCGAACGCATATTTTCGCATGGTTTTTCATTTAAAAAGCCGTCAACCGGCGCGTTCCAACTGACAATATGTAAGCGCGGATGCCGTAAGCCGGCATGAGAAAGGCCGTCCCGACGGTTTGTCAAGACGGCCTCCATTTGCTGTCAGCACGGCTTTCGCGGCACTTAGAACGTGTAACCGACGGCTATGCGCAGGCTGCCCTTCTTTTTTGTATCTCCCATTTCGTCTTCCAAAGACATTGTGGTATATCCCAGGGTAACGTCAACACTCTCCTTGTCGCCTGTCATGAAAGACACGCCGATGGCCGGATTGACGGTAAACGAAGGCTCATAGAAGCCTCCCAGGCCCATGTCCAACTGGGCGAACGGATATATCTTGTCTGCAAGCATAAGCTGCTTCACCTTGTAACGCGCCCTCACGCCGGCGTTAAGATATACTTCCGAGGTCTTGTCCTCATACGTCTGAGACTTGTACTTGTCCGTATAGCGCCCGAAGCCTACACTTACACCGGCATACAGATTCTCAAGCGGCATCGGGGCGATAGCCGCCAAGTTGAGGCCAAAGCAGCCCGTGAGCGTTTGCTTGTAATCACCGTCTTTGACACTGGCCGGCGTATAGGTTTCAAGCTCGACGTTGTAGTCGAGTTTCTTGAGGAAATCGCCGAAGCCGCGACCCTGCGAATTGAAATTCACTCCGGCCTTGAAACCGAGAAAGTCTCCGCCTCTGCCATTGACAATGGTGCGCGTATAGCCGAAACCGATGTTGAAATCGACGGTCTTTGACAGTGGGGCCTTCACTACGACGACGGGATTCAGGCGCACACAGCCGTCCCCACCGCTCACGCTGATGTCGTAGCCGCCCTGCAACGAGAGGTAAGGACGAATCTTCGTAGTGGTAAAGTCTACCTCGGCGCGCAGGAACACGGGGATTGCGAACGCATCGAACTTGTCGTCGGCGGCAAGACCAGTACCGGCTCCCAAGTAGAACTGGTCGGTGAAATTACGTCCGTATTCGGGCTGGAACGTCACCATTCCTCCCTGACCCTTCTTCAGTCCGAAGTCGTAACCCACGTTGAAACTGAACTCGTTGGTGCCTTTCTTTCCATCCTGGGCCGACACGCCAAGGCATAGCATAACGGCCGCGAATGTGGTAAACAGATGTTTCATTTTGCTTGGTTTTGGTTTATATTATTCTATTCTGATCCCCTTTGCCGCCACATGCCACAGCATGCAGCCTGTGCCAACGGCGCACGCCTGTGGCGGAATGTTTCCGTTTTACAAAAATATTAAAATCGGTTTAAATCACCCCCCCGATTGATAAATAACGTTAAAATCACGGATATTATAATAAATGGCGACACTTTTTAGGACATCCGCCGGCATGCCTGTTTTTAAAAGGGGTTCATCCGCAGTTCTGGTGTATGCGATAACAGCATTGCCTTTTGCTTTTGCCATAGCATTTCATGTGTACATCCTGCCACAAGCCAGGCGGTCGGTAACTGTCATGCCGCACTCCGATGCGGCATCCAGTGTATGCAGCCTGTTTCGTTTGGCGTATCGGGTGTTTTCTGGATGCCGCATCGGAGTGCGGCATGACGGTTACCGACTGCCTGGATTAATGTAGGAGGCGTACATAAAATGCTATCACAAAGACAAAAGAAGGTACAGTAATACTATACACCTAAACTGCGGATGAACCCGAAAGGCCGTGTTTTGCATTCCAAAAGGCCATCAATGGCGCGCCAAAAGACGGCCTTTTACAGGCTGAAAGACGGCATATTGCAAACCCTCTGACCGTCAACGAATTACAAAGCCATTGCAAATGTCACATTTTTTTGCTATCTTTGCGCTCGTCCTTAAGCGTATCCGCATGGCGCAACGGCGGCGAAACGCGCCACCGGGATTGCGCATGCAGCCTAAAACGAAACACATATGATAAGACAAGCAACAACTGACGAGGACCTGCGCAAGGTGGCCGACATGGCTCGCCCGATATGGCACGAGGCGTTCGCCGGCATCATCACGGACGAACAGATTGGCTACATGGTGGAGCGGTTCCAGTCATACCAAGCGGTGAAAGACCAGGTGGACAACAACAAGTACACTTACTTCATCCTCTCTGACGGCGGCGAAGACGCCGGATACTGCGGCGTGCAACCGCAAGAGGACGGCACGCTGTATCTCAGCAAGATGTACCTGAAAAAAGAGTTCCGCGGCCGCGGACTGTTCACCGAGATGACAAGCTTCCTCGTCGAGATGTGCCGCAGCAACAGCCTCAGCGCGATATGGCTGACCGTAAACAAGCACAACGCACGGGCCATAGCCGCATACGAGAAGAACGGTTACCGCAACATACGCAGCCAGACGACCGACATCGGAGGCGGATTCGTAATGGACGACTACGTGTATCAATTCATAATCCACAACTCATAATTCATAATTGGGTTGATTGAGATTTGAGAGTTGAGAATGGAGAATTATGATTTGCCTTGCCGATTAAGCGTTATCGGCCAACAATGGCAACCATAATTCTCCATCCTCAATTATCAATTCTACATTCTCGACCCTTAATTCTCAATTAAAAAATCAAAAAAGCGCACGCGGATACCGCCGTTTGAGTTTTTTATTGTAAGTTTGCATGAAAATCATTCAACAGGCGTGAAAACATCATCCATCGTCAACACAACCGTAAAGATATTGCTCCCGATAGCCTTCGGAGGGGCGATATTGTATTGGATGTACCGCGACTTCGACTTCCACAGCGTTGACGACATACTGCTGCACGGCATGGACTGGACGTGGATGCTGCTCTCGTTCCCCTTCGGCATACTGGCGCAGATGTTCCGCGGATGGCGGTGGCGGCAGACGCTCGAGCCTCTGGGCGAGCGTCCCAGAGCGTCAACGGCCGTGCATTCGATATTCCTCTCTTATGCGGCTAGTCTCGTGGTGCCGCGCATCGGAGAGTTCACGCGATGCGGAGTGCTGAAGAGATGCGACGGAGTATCGTTCCCCAAGGCCCTCGGCACGGTGGTGACCGAACGGGCGATAGACATGCTCCTCATGGCCGCCGTGTGCGTGCTGACGCTCTTCATGCAGATGAAAGTGTTCTCAACGTTCTTCAACAAGACCGGCACAAGCATGGACTCCATACTTGCAAAGTTCTCCGCCACGGGCTATCTGGTGACCGCCGCATGCGCCGTGGCTGCATTGCTGCTGTTGCACATACTGCTGAAAAAGCTCTCGATATATAATAAGGTGAAGGCCACGCTTGGCGGAATATGGCAAGGAGTGGTGTCGCTCAAAGACGTAAGAAACGCACCCCTTTTCGTTGTTTACACCCTGGCGATATGGATCTGCTACTTTCTGCACTACTACCTCACGTTCTTCTGCTTCGACTTCACCGCCCATCTCGGCCTGCAGTGCGCCCTGGTGACATTCGTCGTGGGCAGCATAGCCGTAATCGTTCCCACCCCAAACGGGGCCGGACCGTGGCACTTCGCCGTGAAGACCATGCTAATCCTCTACGGCGTGGGCGACACCGACGCGCTTTACTTCGTGCTGATAGTACACTCAGTGCAGACCCTTCTGGTCATAGCCCTCGGCATTTACAGCTGGGTTGCGCTGGCGTTCACGAGAAAAAGTGTGAAAGTGAGAAGGTGAGAAGGTGAGCACCTTCATCCGTAAGGAGAACTCTTCCCCACTCACCTTCCCACCTTCTCATCTAAAGACATAATAACCCTTTAAAAATTTAATGGCTATGAGTGAAATCAAAAACCTGAAACCCGAGTGCATCTGGCGTAACTTCGATGCGCTGACACAAGTTCCGCGCCCGTCAGGACACCGCGAGAAAGTACAGAAATTCCTGCTCGACTTCGCCAAAAACGCAGGCGTTGAAGCCTTCCAGGACGCAGCCGGCAACATCGTCATGCGCAAACCCGCAACTCCGGGAATGGAGAACCGCAAGACAACCATACTGCAGGCACACATGGACATGGTGCCGCAGAAGGAGAAAGACAGCACCCACAATTTCGAGACCGACCCCATCCAGACCTACATAGACGGCGACTGGGTGAAGGCGAAGGGCACCACTCTCGGCGCTGACGACGGCCTGGGAGTGGCCGCAATAATGGCCGTGATGGAATCCACCGACCTGAAGCACGGCCCCATCGAGGCACTGATAACGGCCGACGAAGAGACCGGAATGTATGGCGCCAACGACCTGCCTGCAGGCGAACTGGAGGGAGAGATACTGCTCAACCTTGACACCGAGGAGGAAGGCGAGCTGATAATAGGCAGCGCCGGAGGCGTAGACATAACCGCAACGCTGGAATACAAGGAAGAAGAAACAGACAAGGAGGACGTGGCCGTGCGCCTCACCGTGAAGGGACTGAAGGGCGGACACTCCGGCCTTGAGATCTCGGCAGGCCGCGGCAACGCCAACAAGATGCTCGTGCGCATAGTCCGCGAGGCCATAGCCGACGACGAGGCGCGCCTCGCATCATGGCACGGCGGCAACATGCGCAACGCCATTCCGCGCGAGGCCGAGGCCGTGCTGACATTGCCAAAAGCCAACAAGGCCGACCTTGAAGAACTTGTAAACGACTACCGCGAGACGTTCAACGACGAATACAAGGGCATCGAGGGCGAAATTGAAGTTACACTTGAAGACGTTGAACTGCCCGCAAACGTAGTGCCGCAGGAGATACAAGACAATCTCGTCGACGCCATCTATGCGGCGCACGACGGCGTTTGGCGCTACATTCCGTCAATACCCGACATCGTTGAGACATCATCCAACCTCGCCATCGTTGACATCGAAGGCGGCAAGGCGGCCGTAAAGATACTGGCGCGCAGCTCAAGCGAAACGAAGAAAGACGAGCTGGCAACATCGCTCGAGAGCTGTTTCAACATGGCCGGAATGAAGGTGGAGCAGAGCGGAGCCTACGGCGGATGGGATCCCAACACCGAGAGCGAGCTCATAAAGCGCATGCGCAAGATATACAACGACCTCTTCGGCAACGAGCCTACGGTGCAGGTCGTACACGCGGGACTGGAGTGCAGCATCATCCTTTCCAAGTATCCGGGCCTCGACATCTGCTCGTTCGGCCCGACGCTGAAGTCGCCCCACACTCCCAACGAACGCGCCTACTGGCCCTCAACCACAAAGTTCTGGGACTTGCTTGTCAAGACACTCGAGGAGATTCCCGAGAAATAACGCCATGGCTTACGCCAACACATTTTGTAAAAGGCCGTCTTTCCCAGTGCGAAAGACGGCCTTTCAGCATCTGGTTGACGGCCTTTTGCAAGCCAAAAGGCCGTCTTTTACAACGCGCCTGAGTATCAATGGGTTACATCATACGGCAAGGCAGCTTGCAAATATCGTCAACATTGTAAGAAAAACACGGGCAGCCATATGCCCAAAGACCATCCGCAAAATAAACAAAGAAAAATAAATCACCAATATCTTGCCGCTTTGACAACTTTGGCATATCTTTGCACGAACATTCAATTATGGACGGCAAGGACAAAAGACATACATTCATAGACCTTTTTTCAGGCTGCGGCGGCCTGTCTTTAGGATTTGAAATGGCAGGCTACAGATGCCTGTTAGCCATAGACAACTGGCAAGACGCGCTTACCACATACACATTCAACAACCCCGGAGTTGACACATTGTGCGCCGACTTATCCGCAACAAGCCCTGAAGAAATACGGGAAAGATATGGTCTGCACGATGTGGACGTGATAATCGGGGGGCCTCCGTGCCAAGGCTTTTCAGTCGCCGGGAAAAGAGATGTCAACGACAAGCGCAACAAACTGTACAAGAGCTTTGTTGATTTCGTCAAGGCACTCTCACCAAAGGCGTTCGTCATGGAGAACGTTCCAAACATACTGAGCATGGGCAACGGCACAATAAGAGACTCCATCGTAAGTGATTTTGAATGCTTGGGCTACAATGTAGTGTACAAAGTGCTGACCTCGTCCGACTACGGTGTTCCGCAGAAGCGCCGCAGGGCAGTATTCGTGGGCATGAAAGGAAGCAAGGCATACAAGTTTCCCGACATATTGACACGCACTCCCGTCACATCAAAAGAGGCTCTTTGCGACCTGCCGGAGCAGTCTTTGGAAGACGGCGCGTCATACCCATCGCCACCAACCAACGAATATCAAAAACTCATGAGAAACGGCAGTGACGGCATATACAACCATGACGCCACTGAGCATGAGCAGAAAACGAAAGACATCATAGCTCTCGTTCCCGACGGCGGAAACTACAAAGACCTGCCCGAAAGCCTCCAACAGACAAGAAAGGTGCACATTGCCTGGACGCGCATGAACAGCCGGAAGCCCAGCATGACCATCGACACAGGGCACCGTCACCATTTCCATTACCAATACAACCGCATACCTACGGTAAGGGAGTCGGCCAGAATACAGTCTTTTCCCGACAAATTCATATTCAAATGCAGCAAGACAAGCCAATACAAGCAAGTAGGCAACGCCGTTCCGCCGCTGTTGGCAAAAGCCATCGCCGCAAGACTGGCTGAATGTCTGGACAACGAAAACGACACAGGCATGCCCGAAACAAGCAACCGACAAAACACATACGACGTACCCGAACAGTTTTATTTCAGGCTTCACCATGTGCGCCCGAGATTTAAGAACGATGTTGAAAGCGTGCTGCTCTACATGGCCGGCATCTGCAACAACATGGACGAAGGCCCCGTTAAGGAATACAATGCAAACATATCCAACGCCATAAGGATATATCCCGGCAACGAAGCTGTAGCCGACAAAACAATACAAAACTGGCGAACGGAGATTGCCGCATTGTTCGGTTTCTACATAGAAGACAAAAAGAAAGGCACAACCAAGACCGGAAGCATTGCAAGCTTTCTTGCAGAAAGCGGAGACCTCGTGCAGTTCTTCAAGTTCTTCCTGCAAAAGTTCCAGTACCCGGGCGGCCACACCAAGGCAAGATATGTCAAGGAGATCATCGATGCCGGAATAAGATTCAAGCCTGCAAAATACATATTGAGAGTGTTGCATGAGGCCGACTCGTACATCGGCAAGCCGCTAGGCATCAGCAAGGCAGAAGCCACACACTGCATATTCAACGACCTAAGAGTCACCAGGGACAACAGGAACGTGAAGGAAGTCATAGACTTAATCACCGGCAACAGGAAAAACAAGCTGCAATATGAATCCGCCGGAGACGTGACAAGATACGCCGGAGACATCCTGGACTACATGGTACTGGCCAACCTTTTAAAGGAAAGCCACAATTATTATTACCTCAACAGAGCCGAGAGCGAGGCTATACTGGCACTCATCAGCGACCCGGAAACGTTCCACGGATACGACTTCGCCTACGGCAAGAACGTCGGCCTGCAAGAGATTTCCATGATAGAGCCACAATGGTTTGAGTTTGTAAACGCCGGACTTGACGCCGACATGTTCAAGACGGACATAAGCAATTACATCCACGAAGATGAAAACCAGACGGACTATCTGCGCCTCATAAAGGAAAAGATTGAAGAAGTCATCAAATCGTCAAGCACAAAAGAGATCGGCGACTTGGGCGAAGCCCTCATAATCGGACATGAAAAGGTACGGGTAAAGGAAGGCGGACGGGAAGACCTGTTGCACCTGATAAAGAAGATTCCAACTTCTTTCGCCTTGGGATATGACATACAAAGCGTCGAATTAGACCAAGGCAAGAGATTCATCGAAGTAAAAACAACCGTCAGCAACAAGCCCATCAACTTCTATTCATTCCACATGACGCCCAATGAATGGGACACGGCCAGCTCCACGCACGACCGGTATTTCGTTTACAGACTGATGATATCAAGAAAAGGAATGGCCTTATACATACTGCAAGACCCGGTCGGATTATACAAAAAAGACAAGATAAAGATGACTCCAAGAAACGGCGCGGAGATTAGTTTCAACGTGTCCGCATGTGAAAAAACAAAACTTCTGATATGGCAAGAATGAGAGTCGTTTCGCTGTTTTGCGGATGTGGCGGCATGGACTACGGCATGTCAGGCGGATTCACGTATCTGGGACGCTACTACCCCAAGCTGCCGTTTGACATTGCATATGCCGTAGACAACGATCCGTATTGCACAAAAATATACAACGACAACTTCCCGCACAAGTGCGAGGTAAAGGATGTCCGCGAGATAAACGCCGACAAGCTGCCGGATTTCGACATTCTTACCGGAGGATTTCCATGCCAGTCATTCTCCATTTCCGCGCAAAACCCTCCACGCCTTGGGTACAAGGACGAGAGAGGGATGCTGTTTTTCGAGATGGTAAAAATCCTGAAAGCGAAAAGACCGAGAGCCTTTGTCGCCGAAAATGTCAAAGGACTTCTCTCTGCGAACAAGAAGAAAGCGTTCCCACTGATATTAAAAGAATTCGGAAAAGCCGGATACAAAGTCAAGTTCAAACTGTTCAACACGTCTGACTACGGAATACCGCAGAAGCGTGAACGCGTCATCATCGTAGGGTTCAGAGACGCTGTTGACTATGACAGGTTCTGCTTCCCCACCCCAACCACACCACTGGCAAAAGCCACATTGAAGTCTGTGCTGGACGAGGATGCCGACAATAACGACAAATGGTTCTTCAGCGACAAGGCCGTAAGGGGAATGATGCTCGTAAAAGAAAAGATGAACAAAGGCCGTGTCCAGAACATAAACGAGCCATGCAACACGATAAGCGCGCACCTGGCGAAAGTCAGCCTGAATTCCACCGATCCCGTATTGAAGATAGGCGAAAGATACAGACGGCTCACGCCTCATGAATGCGCAAGGATACAGTCTTTTCCAGAAACGTTCAACTTCGCATCCGTAAGCGACTGCAGAAAATACCGGGCCATAGGCAACGCGGTTCCCCCCGTATTCATGTGGCACATAGCCAAGGCGCTGGCAAAAGTCACCGATCCAGAGAATTCATATGAAGCGGAAGAAGACCACATGCCCAACGCCATGCCATGGGACATGAAACAGCAAAACGTCGCAATGCAGCCGGATCTGTTTGACACACTGTCAACGTAGCCGACTTATGCCACACCGTTTACGAAAGGCCGTTCATCCGCAGTTTAGGTGTATAGTATTACTGTACCTTCTTTTGTCTTTGTGATAGCATTTTATGTACGCCTCCTA
>CALUGP010000037.1 GCA_944320195.1 uncultured Prevotella sp.
CTGCCTGGATTAAAGTAGGAGGCGTACATAAAATGCTATCACAAAGACAAAAGAAGGTACAGTAATACTATACACCTGAATTGCGGATGAACCGCGATTTGCCGCCTTTTGCAAAACAGCCGGCCTGAAGCCGGCCTCTTCCGTGATAGCTCCCATCCTATTCCAGGCGGCCACCCGTCCTCTTCCAAGCGGCCACCAGTCCTCTTCCAGGTGGTCGCCCATCCTCTTCCAGGCGGTCGCCCGTCCTTCCTATCCGGCTTATCAGGCCCATTAGTCCCATCCTCCCATTCGGCCTATTATAATATAAATAAGGTGTAATCATGCCCTTGCGCCCTCTGTTTGGCAACCGTCCAAACAAGAAAACACCTACCTCTTAGCAAGAGGTAGGGGATTTTCGCGCCCGAAACCCCTTTGAAACAGGCCTTTTCCAAAAATCAAGCGGCAAACGTTTTATTTTTTATATTTTTCAAAAAAACTTGCGCTTTTACTTGCACAATTGGGTTTTTATCTCTATTTTTGCAGCGAGAAAGTACCTACCTCTTGCTAAGAGGTGCGTAATCCCGTGTGTGAAACAAGAATTTTTATGCATACGTTTAATTTAAATTCAATTAGTCAAATGAAAAAGAAAATCTTTAGTGCTCTGCTCATGGGCGTCTTCACGTTGGCGTCTATGAGTATGTTCGTGTCTTGTAAAGACTACGACGACGACATCAACAACCTTGATGCCGGACAGCAGGAACTGCTGAGCAGGATTGAAGCTCTTGAAGGCAACGTCGACCAGAAGCTGCCCGAGATAGAGTCAAGCCTTGCCACAGCTGTTGACAACGCCAACAAGGCGCTGCAGGGAGTGGAAGAAGCCAAGGGTCTGATCGACGAGGTTAAGACCACCGCCGAGGAAGCCGGTAAGGCTGCAGCAGGCGCTCAGGAGGATGCGGACGCAGCCAAGGCTGTTGCTGACGAGGCTCTTCAGAAGGCAGAGGATGCTCTCAAGGCCATCGGTGTTGACGAAAGCGGTGTTTCTCTCGTAGAGAAAGTTAACGACCTTGCCGAGCAGCTGGGTACTCTCCAGGCACTCGCTGAGAAGCTCACTCCGTTGATGGAGCAGGTGGAGAAAGCCGTGAAGGAGGATCTTCCCGCACTGAAAAAGCAGGTTGACACTTATGAGGCTCTCTTCGACAACCTCTTCGCAATGCTGACAAGCGTTGAACTTTATGGTACGTTTACAGGCATGGGTGTTAACTTGGTAAGCGGAGATGTAGACCATCGTTTTAGCGCCCTAACTCTTTCTATGATTCATGGGAATGTCGGCGACAACTCTACTTTCGGTGACAACGAGGCTCGTAACAACGACAATAAGACAATTTTCGCCACCGCTGATCCTAAACAGGCATTCGTTAAGGGTACTGACATCAAGGTTAACGAAGGCGTTATCGTTCGCGTTAATCCTGTAAACGCTAAGATTACAGGCGATAATGTAGCCATCAAGGTTATCAACTCTCTCGGCCAGGACATGAGCCAGTTTATCAAGGTCGCAAGCGTTGAGCCATATATGGGTCTCATTGTTGGTACACGTGCTTCTGTTCCAAGCTCAGGTCTGTACAAGGTTAACTTCGAGTGGGTTGACGGTGTTGACATGAAGGATTTTGAGGCTGCTACTGATATGGGTCCTGATAGTGACCCTGCAAGTCTTAAGGCTCTCTTTGCTGTTGCAATCAACAATACAGACACTGTTCAAGCAGACCGCTACGTTGCTTCTACATTCGACCTCGCTCTTGGACATGAGGCATATACTCCGGCTAACGTGCTGAGCTTCAAGGTTGACAACACTCCTGTTACAGACATCAGGAACCGTTGGAATGGTAAGGCCGTTACTGGTGACGAGGGTCTTACTGATGGCAATGCAGAGTCTCTCGTAGGTGAGGCTACTAAGGCTGTAGAGCACGCTTGGATTTTAAACAAAAAGAAGGATGAAGTTATCACTTATCCGGAGATGGTACTTGGCAATAATGCCAATGCTGCAGCTGACGCTGTAGACAAGCGTTCAGACAAGGAGTACTTCCCGGCTGTTGTAGGTACCCCGTTCACTATCAGCTTGGCTACACTTGCTGATGAGATTGGTGCTGGTGCTTATAATAGCAAATACTACAGAAACGGTGCGGAGAAGATCGAGTACTACTATGTAACTCTCGATGAGAACTTCGCTGGTGTGTCAGCTCCTTCTGAGTTGAACGCTTGGAAGTCATACGATATCGACGGTCTGTACACTGTTACTCCTGCTGACCAGAAGTTGCAGATAACCATAAACTCTCTTGAGGCAAACGATGACAAGGGTGACAAGATTGGTTTCCGCGTATTCGCAGTTAACTATGACGGTACTCTCGTTGACCCGGATGGCCGCGCATTCTACGTAGCTGTTGGCGACGACGCAGTTGTTGAGACTGTAAACGTAACCGTTAAGGCTTGGAAAGGCAACTATGCATTCGTTGAACTGCCTGAGGCTTACAGGAAGAGCTTGACTGCTACAACTGTAGCTTCTAGTGGAAACGTTGTAAACTCAAATGCGGCTGGTACTGGATTCGACCAGAATAAGGCAAAGACAATCAACAATGCAACCATTTATTGGGGCATGTATTCAGACGATGACAACTCTGCTCGTGTATCAGATTGGGCTGATGCCAAGTATCTGAAGGTTGCTTTGACCGACCTCAATGAGTTCCTTGACAATGGTACATTCTCATTCACAATCAGTGCTACAGCCAAAGTTAACGGCGCAACTCGCGTTGTCAACAAGCTGAATGTCAATGTTACAAAGGCTATGCCTACAGAAGACGACGTTGACGTGACATTGAAGTCAAGCCAGCTCGACGCTAACGGCAACTTCGTTATCCGTCTTGACGCTCAGGGAACGCCTGATCCTGTATGGACAGCACAGTCAACGACAGGTCACAAGGATCTCTACAACGCAGTTACAACAACTGAGAACGAGCACTATATATGGACATTCGCAAATGCAGCTTTGGATGACGACGATAAATATACTGAAGATTTGGAGGTTTCGGGCGTAGCTCCTCACAAGTACGACCTCGTTGTTGACGATGACCTCATCGACGGCAAGACCATCCACGAAGCTAAGTTGGAGCGCAACTGGAAGGACATCAGCTGCCAGTTCAACGAGGACGGAAAGCTTGAGTCAGTAGAAGACTTCAAGGTTCTTGCACTCACTGCAAATGCAATCTTCGCTTGTCCTATCGATGCAACGACTTACGCTTGGGAAAAGGTTGATAATCCTGATGGGACAAAAGATGCAGATGGAAATGTAATTAAGGTTGACTGCAACTGGATTTACTACAATGCTAAATTCCCGGCATGGTTTACAAGCAATGACGGTTCGACTCCAAATGGTCCTCAGGCTCTTACACGCTTCATCAAGGCTACTAACACTGTAGACCAGGAAGACTATACTATCAATGGTTATTGGAGCAAGAATCTGTATTGGGTTGATGCTGATCACAAGATTACAGCTAAACTCATAAGCAATGACACTCAGAAGGAAGACTATTTCAAGGTTACTGTAACTTCGTATGGCAACTTCGAGTTTACTCAGGTATCTGATACAGATAACCCGGAGGCAGACGTTCCCTCAACATTGGTAATCACTGCTTGGGACGCATTCGGTCACCAGAGAGACGTGGCTAAGCTGCCGTTCACAGTGAAGAAACGCTAATAACACAAATTGCGAGAGTCCTACCTGAGTAAGACTTGAGCGCAATTGAGATACAAACGACTTGGGGAGGATGACGCAAGCAATGGTTTGCGCATCCTCCCTGTGTTTAAAATAAGGTATAAAGATGAAAAGAATGACATTCATGTTCCTTGCGCTCGCGCTTGTGGCCACGCTCACTCTGACGGGCTGCAAGGAGAAGTTGAAACAGAGCCGCGGCATAGTTACGGCTATGGAGATGAGCGGTGACACCCTGCTGAACATGCGCGTTGCCGTGCAGGGCGGCGACACGCTGGTGTTCAAGCTCGACGACGCGAACTTCAACCGCGGCATCGCGATGCACGGTGACTCGGTTCTGGTGAACCACCTGAGCGGCCCGGGCGACACGCTGCGCGCCATAATAGTGACGGTGATGCCGAAACCCGTGCATTACTTTGTTCCGGATACTACCTCAGACAAGCCTCTGACGGTACCTGCGGAAGTGAAAAACCAAAAGTGAAAAGTGAAGAATCCAACAGCCATTGAGGCTTTGTGACAATCCTTTAGCTATTCAAGAGGGCGACGGCTTGCACCGGAACAGGCGGAGGCACAGTCCTCCCAGTCCTCCCGGCGCTCCCCGTTCTCCCTACAAGACAACAACTTAAAACCCGAAAGTTATGAAGAAGTTTAAGATTATCCTGGCCTGCATGCTTTTGTCATGCGGCCTTACGGCCTCTGCGCAGGAGTCCGGGGACACGGTTACGTTCAACCCTCACTGGTTCGTAAGCGCGCACGGCGGCGTGCAGTACACGCTGGGCGAGGCGAAGTTCGGCGACCTGCTGTCGCCCACCGTCCAGGTGGCAGCCGGCTACCGGTTCAATCCGTGGCTGTCGGCACGCCTCTCCGTAGGCGCGTGGCAGAGCAAGGGCGGCTGGAGCGGTTACCGCGTCAACGGCGTGCCGACGACCAAGACCTACAAGTACAACTACGTTGCGCCTGCCATTGACGTGATGTTCAACCTGTCGAACGCCGTGTGCGGCTACAACCCCGACCGCGTGTTCAACCTCACGGCGTTCCTGGGAGCCGGCGCGAACATAGGCTTCGGCAACGACGAGGCCAACGACCTGGCGGCGCAGGGCTACAACCTGCGCTACAACTGGGAGGGCACGAAGGTTCGCGCCGTTGGCCGCGGCGGCCTCGGCCTCGACTTCCGCCTGAGCGACCACGTCAGCCTCGGCCTTGAAGGCTCTGCCAACGTGCTGTCGGACAAGTACAACTCGAAGAAGGCGGGCAACGCCGACTGGTACTTCAACGTCATGGCCGGCATAACGGTCAACCTCGGCAAGACGAAGAACGTGAAGCGCGCCGCCGCTCCCGTCCTGCCTCCGCAGCCGCAGCCGCAGCCCGAGGTGAAGAAGGAGGAGCCGGCTCCGGCACCGCAGCCGAAGCCCGAAGTGAAGCCGATCCGCCGCGACGTGTTCTTCAAGATAAACTCGAGCGCAATCTCCGATGCCGAGAAGACGAAGGTGAAGGAGCTTGCCGACTACCTCAAGGAGAACAAGGACGCGAAGGTGGAGATAACGGGCTACGCCGACGCGGGCACGGGCACGAAGGCCATCAACGAGCGCCTGTCGGAGCAGCGCGCCGCCGCAGTGAAGAAGGCGCTGACCACGGAGTACGGCATCGACGCCTCTCGCGTGACCACCGGGCACAAAGGCTCCACCGTGCAGCCGTTCAGCCAGAACGACATGAACCGCGTGTCCATCTGCGTTACGAAGTGAAACACTCTTGAGTGAAGAGTGAAGAACGAAGAGTGAAGAATCCGATACACTTTAAGTGAAGAGTGAAAAGTGGAGAGTGAAGAATCCACTGGCCTGAATAAAGGCGGCAAGCTGCGGTGCAGCCTGCCGCCTTTTGTCCATCCAGTCAGTCGCCTGCCGCTCCATGCCAAAAGCCTTCGTCCCCTCGGATCTGCAATCATTAGTGGTTGAAAGATTGCAAATCCGCCGTGACTGAAGATGTCACACTTGTCAGTTTTTTGCAAGTCTGTGGGTAGTCGTCATTGCCTTAACGGCGGCTTTCAGTTCCGCTGAAAAGCGGAATCCAGTCGGAAAGACAAAGGCGGCTTACCCCAACGGTTGCTTTCTGGATTCCGCTTTTCAGCGGAATGACGACTTGCCACTGAGCGGCAGAAAAGCAAACGGTAAGAAATCATATGACTGGAAAGATGACTCCTTATGCCGAACTCACGTTAAGTGAAGAGTGAAAAGTGGAGAGTGAAGAATCCGATACTCTTTGAGTGAAGAGTGAAAAGTGAAGAGTGAAGAATTCACTGGCCTGGATAAAGGCGGCAAGCTGCGGTGCAGCCTGACGCCTTTTGCCATTCCGTCAGTCGCCGGCCGCTCCATGTCCAAAGCCCCCTTGTATTCCATTGGCAGCATGTCGCATTTCCATTGACGGCAAATCGCGCTGCAAAAGACGGCCTTTTGCCTTCCGATTTGCCGTCTTTTGCACGCCGATTCACGGCCTTTTGCAAGGCAGTCCGCAATGTGTTGATTTACAACAAGTTACGAACCGATGAAATTCAGGGTAAAGATTGCCCCATTCATCGCATCGTCAAGCGGATTGAAAATCCAGATACTCGATAGCGGCGGATTGCTGATCACGCTGCTACAGAATGACAAACACGCCGCTATAGAATGCCAATTACGCCGCTACAGGGTAAGTGATGATGCTGCAACGAGAGCATGACAAGAGCTTGGAAGGGATGACAAAAAGGAGAATTAGCGGTTGATTGTTTGACTTAAATCAAAAAATGTTGGTCAAAAGATGAAATGATGCCAACTTTTGTTGCAGCTTTTTAATAAAAAGTTTACCTTTGCAACGTGTTTTTCATAGTATTAGATTTAAGGTTAACAATGGATGGGGGCTCAGCGGAGTTCCCTTTTTTTGTCTTGGTACATTCCCCCTTTATCCTTCACATATTCCATAAGGTGCTTGAAAATAGGGTTGAGCGTGAGCGTCTCGGCGTTGCCCGTCATAATCGTCTGGCGGCGTGCGCGAGTCAGGGCGACGTTCAGCTTGCGGTCTATAGTGTGCCCGTTGTCGTTGAAACAGCTGCCTGCGAGGAATTCAAGCTGCCATTCGCGCTGCACGGTGAACGAATATATTATCACATCGCGCTGGCTGCCCTGGTAGCGTTCCACCGTGTCTATCGAAACCGTTTCAAGCTCGGGCATGCCCAAGCGTTCAACTTCGCGGCGTATTACGGCTATCTGGTTGCGGTAAGGCACTATCACGCCGATGCTTCTTGCCGGGTCGAACGCCGCGCCGAGCATCAGCCTTACGCGTTTCATCACGTCCGCCACGATGGTCGCTTCGGCCGTGTTCACCTTGTCTGAAAGCTCCGGCCTGCGGCACATTGGTGAAGGAATGAACACCATGCGGTGCGTGCGAAGCAGCGAGTCGAGGCTGTCGGCAATGCCTATGTCGGCATATGGCAGGGCGGTTTCCTGCTGATGGGGCAGGGGGACGGCCTCGAGCCGCTCGCTTCCATAGAACTCATGGCTGGGAAAATCAGCCACGTCGGGATGCATGCGGCCGTGGCGGCGCAACACTCCGGTGAACTCGATGCGTCCCTTTGCGCGTTCAAGGCGCAGCAACCGCTCGAAAAGCGACCCCCGGCAGTTGTCAAGGCCGATGGCGTGCAGCGTCGGGCTGTCTACGGCAGACGACGTTTCGTCCTGTCTTACGACGGCCGGCAGCTGCTTGTGGTCGCCCGTGAGTATGAATTTCCTTATGCGGCACTCCTGTTGTCCGTCATTGCCAGGGCGGTGGGCGGCGAGCAGGCCGATGATGTTAGGCTCCAGGATTTGCGACGCTTCGTCTATTATGGCGAGTGAAAAACTCTTAATGTCGAACACGAACGGGCGCGACATGAGCATGGAGGTGGTGCCGACGATGACACGCGCGGCGGCTATCTGTGTCCTGACATCGCCCAAGTGTGGGCACCGGCGCACCGTCTCGGCCAGCAGGCGGGGCTTGAACGCCGGGTCGGCGCTGTACTCTCCGCCCAGCCGGATGTAGCCGGTGCCGGCGCTTTCAAGCATGGCGCACAGCTCGTCCACGGCGCGGTTGGTGTATGCCATGAGCAGTATCGACGCTCCGTCATCGGTCAGTTCCTCTTCAACCATGTAGCGTATGGCCATTGAAGTCTTGCCCGTTCCCGGCGGACCGACCAGCAGAAAGTAGTCTTGCGCCTGCCTGGCACGCAGCAGAACGTCGTCATACGCCTCGTTGTAAGCCCTTGTCAGTTGTATTGAAGGATTGCATACGGGTGGCCTTAGGCCGAGAAGCAGGCTCTTGCGTGCCTCGGGCGCGGTGATGAATTCATGCAGGCTGCGCAACGCTCCGGCCGAAGACGCGTCGCTCCCGGCGTGCTCCACGGCGTAGACCGTGCCGTCGGCACCGTCTGAAACTTTAAGAATCTCAGGATTTTTCTGCCCGTTAGCCAGTGCTATTGTCAGGCTTGTGGTGTGCAGGTTGGCAATGCTGCCCTTGTAGAGCAGTGCGTTGCGCACGTCGGGTTGCTGTCCGCGGCGGTACGGGTAGAGATAAACCATGTCTCCGCGGCGGAAGTTTGGCAGGAAACTCACGCCCTGGTCGGGCACGGCCAGGGTCAGAATGTCGGGTGCTCCGCCCTCGGTGCTGCTGCGCTTTGCCGTTATCGTGAGGGCGGTGTATATGTTTCCGGTCTCCGTCTTTTCGCTTACGGGCATGTTCCACAGGTCGGCCGTGCATGCCACGACACCTTCCTGCGATCCCACCTTGCCCAAAAGCTGCTCGCGGTAGACGAATGTCGCCATGGCGCAGAAGTATTCTTTTTCCAGCGGCGACATGTTTCTCAGCGGCCCGGTGACGGCCTCTATCTGCGGCAGGAGCCATGTGTGGTAGAACGAGTTGTCCATTCCGGCCGTGTTGACGGTGGCCGGAGAGAGGTGGGGTAGTATCTTGCCGAAGCCCAGGCGGGCGATGGTGAAGTCGGTTGCGACAATCATGTTGCGCAGCTTTATGGCCTCGCGGAACAGCGCACGGTAGAAAGCTACGGCGACGAGACCGCTTTCAGGAGCGTATTTTGAGTAAAGCAGGCGTATGTCGAGGCGGTCTTGGCCTAATTGGAAGTTGTATTTCAGCACGCCGTAGTACAATAGCAGCTGCACGTAATGCGGCTCCAGCTGCATCGAGCCGTGGCCGCCGGGACGGCCGGAGGCTATGTTGCGGTTCTTGCCAGACTTCTGTTCGACGAGCAGGCGGAAGTCGTCTGTCATGAGGTCGACGCGCCCTTGCAGGCCCAGACGCTCGCAGATGAACGACGGTTCGAGCACGGCGCGGCTGCGGTCGTGGTCGGCGAACATCACGCCGACGGCCTCACGTATGTTTTCCGCCTGCCGCTCGGCCTCCGCCTTGAACTCTTTTGCGTTGAAACCTGTGCACGAGCAGTATTCAAGAGCCTTGTCGGCGAAATTGCGGCGCAGCGTGTCGGCAAGGCTGAAAGAGCTTCCTTCATTGATTATGTCGTCGAGAACGGCCCCGGCGAGGTGGCCAAGCAGTATGGCCTGGCTGTTCGCACGTGGCTTCATGCGGTCGAGAGTGTATGTCAGGGGGTGGTGCCCGTAGTCCTTGAAGCAGGCCGCTATGGAGCTGATGTCTACCAGATAGTCAGGCTCAACGACGATGAGTCCGGGCGTTACTACGGCTGTTGCGTCTGCGGCCAAGGCTTCCTTGGCCGCCGCCTTGCCGTTCATCTTGCAGTCAAGGAGGTTGAGCTGCATGCCTTCACGCACCGTTTTTCGCAGGTATGCAAGGTCTTCGGCGCGGTAGTCTACGGCCAGTGTCTGTCCGTCAAGCCCCTTTTCTGCAGACACATATATGTATGACTCGTCCATGCTCCTTACGATGCAGCGTATGTAGCGCACGTCCAGGCCTTCCGGCCGGCTGTAAGCCTTGTCCTCGGGCGGCAGCACTTGTAACAGCTCTTGCGGCACGTCGCAGCCCGTTATGGCTGAGACGAACCGGCTTAGGGCGCGCAGTCCGTGCAAGAAGTCGGCCTTGACGACGGTTTCGTTGGCGTTGGTGGTTCGGCGCAAGGCCTGCAATGCAATCCTGTCGGGCACGCGTATGTTGTGTTTCCGGCATAAGAAGTCAACTTGGGAGAACAGGTTTCCGTAGGCCAGTCCGGTGCTGCGCAGTCCCTCGTGGCATGCCGTCACGAGCGTTTCGTGCGCCATCTTGTTGGCCGTCTGCGGTTCTGCGCCGTCAAGCACAGGGACGATTTCAAGTATTCGGGAGTATAAACAATTCATACAAATTCATTTAAATGAAAAATGAAGAATGAAGAATGAAAAATTTTATAGCAGTGTGTTTATATGGTCTTGCTTGATTTTTCATTCTTCATTTTTCATTTTTAATTCATTATTTACTGTCCTCCCAGCCGTCCGAAGAACTCTATTATCTCTTCCCAAGTCTTGAAAGTGTCGTCGCCGAAGCGGATGCGCGTGCCGGCGAAGTCGGCCGCGTGGCACTCGTCTGACGGCTCGATGAGGTAGTCGCCGTACAGAAGGTCGTAGCGGTTGGTGAACACCATGTGCCGCCAAGCCGGCACGTTGACCATGTCGTTGGCCCAGGCGGTGGCGTCGGCGATGTACGCCGGGTTGTCGGTAGGCGCCGGAGCTATAATATATAAGGTGTAATTCTCAAGCAGGAAGTTCACTGCCTTCATCGCGCTCGACTGCTGCCTGCCGTGCGCGTCGCGCAGGGTGTCGATGCCGATGTACACTATCGGGCGCGTGCGCCTCTGTTGCCGGTCGTCAATCCAGCGGACAACGGGTATCACGGAGTGCAGCAGAATCTTGTCGTTCAGGCGGTGCTCGCCGTGGAAGGAGATGGCGTTGCGGTAGTGGGATGCGAACAGGTCCATGGTGTGCACCACCGGGTCGGCGTCGCCGAAGAGGCCGAAGACGCGCTTTTTGGCTTCCTCCTCGGTCACGCCGGAGAAGCACTGCGCCGTCATCTCCTTGTATTCCTCCACCAAAGGCTTGGTTACGAAGAACTCCGTCTGGCCGTCCTGTCGCGGGTTGAGGAACGTGTTGCGCCCCAGCATGCCGTGCTTAAGCATCGTCTCGCCCATCTGGAAGGCCGGGTTCACCAGTATGCGGTCGTGCCCGTAAAGCATTTCGGCATACATGCCGCCCATCGACGTGCCTATAATCAAGTCGGGCCACTCCGTTTCGCACAGCTCTTTCAACAGGGCCATGGCCTCGGCCGGATGCAGCGGCAGGTCGGGAGCTATGACCGTAGCGCCCGGGAGCATCTCGCGTATCTTCGTCACCGTGCCCGAACTGCCCGACGAGGCGAAGCCGTGAACGTAGAGAATCTTCTTCCCGTTCATCACGTCGGGAAACTGTATCTTGTAGTTTATTTCCATCGTTTTGCCTGGTTTTGATGTTGACTTGAGGTTGTTCTATGTTGGCAACGCCAGTCGGACGTTTGCCTATCTCATTGCAAAGTTAAGGAAAAAATCCGTTATTTGTCATTCTTTCAGCCTTTTTCGGCCGTTTCACTTTACACCATTGTCCGCGCCTTGCGCGCCTTGTTGTGCGGTTGCCCGTAACCAGTTGGAAATCAGCCTTTTGCAGAACGCTCTGCAAAAGGCCGTCTTTTGGCGGCCAAAAGACGGCCTTTTACAATGCGAAAGACGGCCTTTGGCAACGCCGTTTGCCGTCTTTTGGATTGAGAAAGGATAATTGAGAATGTAGAATTATTATTTGCTCAAATTGAGAATGGAGATTTGGGAATGAAAAATTATGATTGCTTTTTTAGCAGGAAAGTGGTAGTTGCAATCATGATTCTCAATTCTACATTCTCAAATTTCAATTAGAAATAATGTTAAATATCAATAACTAATGTGTGATTCTCGCCGTCCCGTCCTTGCGGATATAATAAAAATGTGTACCTTTGCACGCCGATTATTATCGGGGGAGCACTTAGAACCCCCGGAACGGCGTGTTAATAGCCGCGCTTTTGGCCGAGCGCGACGGTTAGTGAATCGCCCGTTCAAGGAGAATAGAAAACGTTTTTTAGTAGTAATTTTAAAATTAAAAATGAACACTTTAAGTTACAAGACTATTTCCGCCAACAAGGAAACGGTTAATAAGGAGTGGGTCGTAATCGACGCTTCAGGCCAGGTTGTAGGCCGTCTTTGCTCCAAGGTAGCCAAGCTTCTGCGTGGAAAGTACAAGCCCAATTTCACTCCGCACGTAGACTGCGGCGACAACGTAATCCTCATCAACGCCGCCAAGGTGGTGTTCTCAGGCAAGAAGGAAACCGACAAGGTGTACACACGCTACACGGGTTATCCCGGCGGACAGCGCTTCAACACCCCGGCAGAGCTGCGCAAGCGCCCCTTCGGTGCTGACCGCATCATCCGCCACGCCGTTAAGGGCATGCTGCCCAAAGGCCCGCTCGGCCGCAGCCTGATGGACAACCTCTACATCTTCGACGGTACGGAGCACAACATGCAGGCACAGAAGCCCAAGGCAATAGATATTAACCAGTACAAATAATTGACGCGACAATGGAACAGATCAATGCAATAGGCCGTCGCAAGAGTGCTGTGGCACGTGTTTACCTGACTGAGGGCACCGGCAAAATCACCATAAACAAAAGAGACATCACAGAATATTTCCCTTCAGGCATACTGCAGTATGTCGTAAAGCAGCCCCTCCAGCTGCTCGACGTTGCCGAGAAATATGACATCAAGGCCAATCTCGACGGCGGCGGCTTCACCGGCCAGAGCCAGGCTCTGCGCCTCGCTATAGCACGCGCACTCGTCAAGATCAACGCCGAGGACAAGAAGAACTTGAAAGACCACGGCTTCCTCACACGCGACGCTCGCGTGGTAGAGCGCAAGAAGCCGGGACGCCCCAAGGCTCGCAAGCGCTTCCAGTTCAGCAAGCGTTAATGTTTGGCTCGACGCTTCCCTCCGTGGAAGCGCAAGCCTCGCGTTTAGCATCCAAACCCGCAAGACCCGCCGCACTGGCTGTAATCGGAACGCAGACGCGGCCTGAACGCCGCCACGCTGCCGCCTGAACGACGGTTACTTACGGGCTGGTTCTAACAAAACTAAAAGGAAAGTAAACAACAACAATTAAAAAAGAAAGACAATGTCAAGAACAAATTTTGATATGTTACTCAAGGCCGGATGCCATTTCGGCCACCTCAAGCGCAAGTGGAATCCCGCCATGGCTCCCTACATCTTCATGGAGCGCAACGGCATCCACATCATCGACCTCAACAAGACGGTTGCAAAGATAGACGAGGCAGCCGACGCGCTGAAGCAGATAGCAAAATCAGGAAAGAAGGTTTTGTTCGTAGCTACTAAAAAACAAACTAAGGAAATCGTTGCAGAGAAGGCCGCTTCGGTAAACATGCCCTATGTGATAGAGCGCTGGCCGGGCGGCATGCTCACCAACTTCCCTACCATCCGCAAGGCCGTTAAGAAAATGGCCACCATCGACAAGCTGATGAACGACGGCACATACTCTAACCTCTCAAAGCGTGAAATCCTCCAGATTACACGTCAGCGTGCAAAGCTCGAGAAGAACCTCGGCTCAATAGCAGACCTTACCCGTCTGCCTTCTGCGCTGTTCGTTGTAGACATCATGAAGGAAGCCATCGCCGTTAAGGAGGCCAAGAGACTGGGTATCCCCGTGTTCGCGATTGTCGACACCAACTCCAATCCGCGTGACATAGACTTCGTTATCCCTGCAAACGACGACGCAAAGGACAGCGTGGAGGTAATACTCAACGCTTGCTGTGCGGCCATTGCAGAAGGTCTCGAGGAACGCAAGATAGAGAAGGCTGACGAAAAGGCCGCCAAGGAGCAGGCCGAGGCTGCGGCGATGGAAGACAAACCCAAGCGCGCCCGCAAGGCCCGCAAGGACGCGCCGGCAGCTGAGGAAGAGGCTCCCAAGGCTGAGGAGACAACCGATGAGGCTCCGGCAGAGGCTTGATTTCATTTTGACTAACATTTAAATATATTAGGAAATACCATTATGGCTGTATCAATAGCTGACATACAGAAAATACGCAAGATGACAGGCGCCGGACTTGCTGACTGCAAGAAGGCTCTCACCGAGAGCGACGGCGACTTCGACAAGGCGATAGAGATAATCCGCGAGAAGGGCCAGGCCATCGCCGCAAAGCGCAGCGACCGCGAGACTTCAAACGGTTGTGTGCTGGTAAAGGCCGCTGAGGGCTTCGCCGCAATGATCGCCTTGAAGTGCGAAACAGACTTCGTTGCCAACGGCGCTGACTTCATCGCCCTGACGCAGAGCATCCTTGATGCCGCTGTCGAGGCAAAGGCCAAGACTCTTGACGAGGTTAAGGCCCTGCCGCTTAACGGCAGCACAGTGCAGGACGAGGTTGTCGCACGCTCTGGTATCACCGGCGAGAAGACCGAGCTTGACGGTTACCTCTATCTTGAGGGTGACAATGTCTCAGTTTACGACCACATGAACAAGCACACGCTTTGCACCATGGTTCAGACCAACAAGCCGGCTGAGGAGCAGGCTCACAACATCGCAATGCAGGTGGCTGCCATGAACCCGGTGGCTCTTGACGAGGCAAGCGTACCCCAGGAGGTCAAGGACAGCGAGCTGAAGGTTGCCATCGAGAAGACCAAGGAGGAGCAAATCAACAAGGCCGTGGAGGCTGCCCTGAAGAAGGCCGGCTTCAATCTCTACATCGCAGAGAACGAGGAGCACATCAACGAAGGCATCATGAAGGGCAACATCACTGAGGCGCAGGCCGAGGAGATACGCAAGATCAAGAAGGAGACAGCCGAGCAGAAGGCTGCCAACATGCCCGAGCAGATGGTTCAGAACATCGCAAAGGGACGTATGGCCAAGTTCTTCAAGGACTCTTGCCTGCTCAACCAGGAGTACATCCAGGACAGCAAGATGAGCGTGGCAGACTATCTGCACGCTGCCGACAAGGAGCTTACCGTCGTTGCGTTCAAGCGTTTCACGCTGCGTGCGGAGTAAGTCCCGGGCGGCTTAAGGCTGTTTTTGAAATAACGTATGATAAGGCGTCACGCATCAAGCGTGGCGCCTTTTGTCGTTTGTTTGCGCCGGGTGGTGGTGCGTTTTGCGGTTCATCCGCAGTTCGTGTGTATGGGAAAACTGTGTCTTCTTTTGTTTCTGTGATGGCATCCCATGTACACATCCTGCCTAGCTCAAGGTGGGGTGTGTTCATTAATGAACCTTACATTCCATCCAAAAGATTTGCGGATGAACCCGAAAGGCCGTCTTTCGCCTTCCGAAAGGCCGCAAATCGCACGCCAAAAGGCCGTCTTTTACAAGCTGAAAGACGGCCTTTTGCAAATGTGCTGATAGTCAGGTCGTTACAGATGCGGTATGGCATGTCTTTGAAGCAACTGCTGGCGGCGGTTTCGCTGGATGAAAATAGTTGTGCCGGAATGTTTGCCGTTACGCGTGTTTTTTATAAATTTGCCGTGTGTAACACAATTTTTCAATGCCATGATAAAGTTCAAGGACGTAACCGTCGACGACAAAGACCTCATACAGAGCTTCACGCTCTACGGCGAAAGGCAGAACTGCGACCTGTCGTTCGCCAACCTGATAAGCTGGCGTTTTTTGTACAACACGCAGTTCGCCGTGGTTGAAGACTATCTCGTGTTCCGGTTCTACACGGGCCGCCACTTGGCCTACATGATGCCCGTTCCTCGCCCTCGGCTGCGAGGGGACGGTTCGCTCGGGGTGGAGCCGTGCGACGAATGTTCGGCAAGCGTCATCCGCGCCATACGCGACGACTCCATTGCCATGGGGCACCCGTTCCTCATGCTTGGCGTGTGCAATTACATGCGCGACATCATCGAAAAGCATTTCCCCGACACGTTCTGCATCAAGCCCGACCGCGATTACAGCGACTACGTCTACTTGCGCGACAAGCTCGTAAGTCTCTCCGGCAAGAAGCTTCAGAGCAAGCGCAACCATATCAACAAGTTCAAAAGCCTCTATCCCGACTACGAGTACCGCGAGCTTACGCCAGATTTGATTCCGCAGTGCCTCGAGGTGGAGCGGCAATGGCGCGCCGTGTCAAAGGAATACAACGGCGGCGAGCCTGACGAGGAGCTGTCAGTGGAGTTGCGCTCGATGACGCGCGCCTTCAACCGCTGGGACAAGCTGGGGCTTACGGGCGGCGCAATCTTCGTGGACGGGCGCATGGTGGCGTTCACTTACGGGTGTCCGATTAACCAGACTACGTTCGACGTGTGCGTGGAGAAGGCCGACGTGGGCTATGAAGGCGCGTTCACTATCATCAACCAGGAGTTTGCCAGGCATATCCCCGAGCAGTATTACTACATCAACCGTGAGGAAGACATGGGCGACGAGGGGCTGCGCCAGGCCAAACTCTCGTACAAGCCTGACATTCTTTTGGAGAAAAACGTCGTCATGGAGAAGCACCCTTTGGCCGACTTCGAGGACCAGGGACGCATCCGCCAAGAGACGATGGAGCTGTGGCGCAGCACCTTCGGAGACTCCGAAGAGTTCATACAGCTTTACTTTTCGCGCGTGTACAGGAGCGAGTACAACGTCTGTTGTCAGATTGACGGGCGCGTGGTGGCCGCACTCCAGACCCTGCCTTACCCTATGCTGTATCATGGCAGGGAGGTTGACACCGCCTACATCAGCGGCGTTGCCGTGACGGAAAGCTACCGCGGACAGGACATAGGCAATAACCTCATGCGTCAGGCGCATTTCCGCCTGTATTACAAAGACACCGTCTTTGCTACCCTTATACCGGCCGAGGAGTGGCTTTACGGATGGTATGGCAAGTGTGGATACGCCGGTGTGATAACGTGCAAGCCAGCTCCGGCCGATCCGAGACATGCTTCTTTCGCCGAGTTTGACCGCATGCAGCGCGCCAAGAACTGCGTGCTGCTGCATGACGAGGCCGGTTACGGCGTAATACGCGAGGACATACGCCTTGCCGGAGAAGCGTACAGGCCGCAGGCGGAGGACATTCCGGCCATGCTGCGCGTCATCAACGCGAAGAAGGCCTTGCGCCTTTACGCCGAGGCCCATCCCGGCGTTGACATGGTGTTGCGTGTCGAAGGAGATGCCGACATACCTATGAACAACGCGTATTATGTGCTGAAAGACGGAAAAGTTCGCCAGACGGATGAGCCTTGCCTTTCGGCCGTGAAGCTGTCGATAGATGCGCTCGCGCGTTTTATTTTCAATGGGGAAGGTGCAGAAATGAACCTAATGCTCAATTAAGAGACAAGAAAATCTTGTGCCACTGCATCTCATAAGAGTTTTGTTTAATGCTTATTTATGACATAATAATAAGGTGTATTTCCTGAATTTATCATTCTGAATTGTAATCAAATGTTAAAATATGGGTATATTTTAGATTTTCCCGTGTAAAAATTTGGTTGTTTGGTGTAAAGGCAGTACTTTTGCATCCGCTTTTCAGGGGTTGCCCCTGGGCGCGAA
>CALUGP010000038.1 GCA_944320195.1 uncultured Prevotella sp.
GGATGTACACATGAAATGCTATGGCAAAAGCAAAAGGCAATGCTGTTATCGCATACACCAGAACTGCGGATGAACCCGAAAGGCCGTCTTTCGCCGTGCGAAAGACGGCCTTTCGTCATCTAAAAGACGGCCTTTTGCAAGCCAAAAAGCCGTCTTTTACAACGCGCCTGACTATCAGCAGGTTACACGCGTGGCCGGCAACACCGCGGAAACGGATGCGGACAGGCCGACCGGCATTAATCAGACCGCCGCAAAAAGCCTCCGGCGGAAGCTGGGCACAAGGCAAAATTCGGGCGTGGAGCGCAGGGCGATATGCGCCCGGAAACAGCAAAATTAAAACTCTTTTCATCCGTTTTATTTTGCATTCTTACGTTTTTTGCCTAATTTTGCACCGCAAAACAGAAATTCAAAACTTTTATGGACGATTATCACGCGGAAAAGATGAACTTGTAAAGTGAGGAGGCATGGCTCTCAGGAGCGGTCTTCCCACCAAGCGTAACATTTTCGGAGGATTAGCAAATGAGAACATACTGGAACACAAACAAGGGCCTGAAGCAGATCGGACAGTGGGAGCCGAACTGCTGGATACAAGTGACATGTCCAACGGAAGACGACCAACGCCTTCTGGAAGAGGAATTCAAGATACCCGACTATTTCCTTTCAGACATCAGCGACAACGACGAGCGCGCCCGCTATGAGTATGACGACGGCTGGATGCTGATAATACTGCGCATCCCGTTCGTCAAGGAGATACGCTCGCGCACGCCGTATACCACCGTGCCGCTCGGCATCATACACAAGCGCGACGTGACGATAACAGTTTGCTTCCATGAGACGAACATGATGATAGACTTCGTAAGCTACCAGCAGAAGCGAGGCGAAGGCTTCACCGACTACGTCGACATGATATTCCGCCTGTTCCTGTCGTCGGCAGTGTGGTACCTGAAACGCCTGAAACAGATCAACAACCTCATAGAGAAAGCGAAGCGCAACCTGGATCGAGAGGTGAACAACGAGTCGCTCATCGGCCTGTCGCGCCTGCAAGACTCGCTGACTTACTTCATCACGTCAATCCGCGGCAACGAGAACCTTCTGGCCAAGCTGAAGTTCAAGCTGCAGGTGGACGAGCTGGATGCCGACCTCATCGAGGACGTGAACATCGAGATGAGCCAGGCGCGCGAGACCACGAACATATACTCGGACATCCTCGAATCGACGATGGACACATACTCAAGCATCATCAACAACAACATGAACACCGTGATGCGTACGCTCACCTCGGTTTCGATTATCCTGATGTTCCCCACGCTTATCGCGAGCATCTTCGGCATGAACCTGATAAACGGCATGGAAGGCAACAAGTTCGGCTTCCTCATCGCAATAGTAGTGTCAGCCTTGATTTCAGGCATATCATGGTGGATTTTCCGCCACAAACGTCTCATTTAGACACGAAAAGGCAAGTTTTTCTGAAATTGATTAGGCTTTTACAATATTTTTATATAAGTTTGCAAACCTATAAAGCAACATGGAAAACCGATTCATGAACTAAGAAAAAAGTTAGAATGATGGACTCTCAAGAAAACACTCTCGGTCAAGAGAAAACAGAAGAACTGAACGTGGCTCCGGCCGATAACAGTGTACAAACCAATACCGACAACGCACCAACGGCCTGCGAAGAAGCCGCCACCGCACAAGAAGGAGCGGCTGGCGCCGAAGCTGTTGACGCGGGGAACGACACGCCCGAGCCCAAGAAGGTGTATAAAAACAAGAAGGAGATAATAGAAAGGCTTAAAGAAATAACACAAAGCGGCGAAGACCCGCAGAAAGACGAGGTGGAATACCTCAAGACAACATTCTACAAACTGCACTTCGCCGAAAGGGAAGCTGCAATGAAGGCCTATCTTGAAAGCGGCGGCGACCCCGACAATTACAAAGTCACGCCTGACGAGGACGAAAACGAGTTCAAGGCGGAAATGAGCGTAATAAAAGAGAAACGCGCCAAGATATTCCTGGAACAGGAAAAAGAAAAACAGGAAAACCTCAAGAAGAAACTTGACATAATAGAAAAGATCAAGGCCATGGTGACCTCGCCCGAAGAGGCGAACAAGTCGTACCAGGAATTCAAGAAGCTGCAGTTGGAATGGAGGGAGATAAAGCTCGTGCCGGCGGAAAAAGCCAACGAACTGTGGCGCAACTACCAGTTGTACGTCGAGCAATACTACGACCTGCTTAAACTCAACAACGAGGCGCGCGAATACGACTTCAAGAAAAACCTCGAAATAAAGACACACCTCTGCGAAGCCGCTGAAAAGTTGGCAGATGAGAGCGACGTGATAAGCGCCTTCCACCAGTTGCAGAAACTTCACCAGGAATACCGCGAAACCGGCCCCGTGGCGAAAGAACTGCGCGAAGAGATTTGGGCGCGCTTCAAGGCAGCCTCGACTGTAATCAACAAGCGCCACCAACAGCACTTCGAGGAACTGCGTTCGAAGGAGGAAGAGAACCTCGCCAAGAAGACCGCCCTGTGCGAGAAAGTGGAAGAAATAGCCAAAGAGGAAATAAAGAACGCCGGCGAATGGGACAAGAAGACCAAGGAGATAATCGCCATCCAGGCAGAATGGAAGACCATTGGCTTCGCCCCGCAGAAGATGAACGTCAAGATATTCGAACGCTTCCGTGCCGCATGCGACGACTTCTTCGGACACAAGGCAGAGTTCTTCAAAGACCTCAAACAACGATTCGCAGAGAACGCCGAGAAGAAAAAAGCCCTCGTGGAACAGGCGCAAGCATTGCAGGACAGCACCGACTGGAAAGCCACCAGCGACAAGCTCGTGGCGCTGCAGAAGGAATGGAAGACCATAGGCATGGTGCCGAAAAAACTCGGCGACAAACTGTGGAGCGACTTCCTCACGGCATGCAACCACTTCTTTGACGCACGCAACAATGCAAACGCCGGGACACGCACCGAGGAACGCGCCAACCTGGAGAAGAAGCGCGAGATAATCGGACAGCTTAAGGCCTTGGCTGACAACGCCGAAGAAAACATACAGGAAAAGGTCCGCGAACTTGTAGACCAGTATAACGCCGTGGGCCATGTGCCCTTCAAGGAGAAAGACAACGTGTACAAGGAGTACCATGATATCCTTGACAGGCTCTACAAGGAACTTAACATAACAATGGCGCGCCGCCGTCTCGACAAGTTCAGAAGCAACCTGAAGAGCGTTGCAGAGAAAGGCACCGACGCACTCGACAACGAACGCGCACGCCTGATGCGCCGATACGAGTCGCTGAAACAGGAAGTACAGACGTATGAAAACAACATAGGCTTCCTCAACGCGTCAAGCAAGAAAGGCAATTCGCTCATTGACGAGATGAACCGCAAGGTGCAGAAGCTCAAGGACGACATGAACCTTGTACGTGAAAAGATCAAGGCCATCGACGCCGAAAGCAATGAATAGCAACTAACTGATAAATACATAACCAAAAGAGTTAAGGCAATATTCCACACGGACAAGAGCCGCATGGAATCTTCCTTAACTCTTTATTTTTACCAGTACATGAACAACAAAACTCTGAAACAAAACTTTAGACAAACCATATTGGCGATTTTCGCATTTGCGACCGCCATAAACGCCGCCAACGCGCAAACCATGAAACAATGGCGCGACTCGCTGAACAACGTGAACAAGGAGTTGAAACTCTTTCCAAACTCAACCAAACTGCTGCTCAGCAAAGCGGCGGTCAACCTGCAACTGCTCGAGTGGAGCGACGCCATAGAGGCCTGCGGACAAGTACTTGCCAAAGACAAGAACAATCTCTCCGCATTGTATTACAGAGCCTACGCCTACAACAACCTGCGTCGCTACAGCCTTGCAAAGAACGATTATGAGAGGTTTCTCAGCATGTCGCCCGACAACATGGAAGCCCGGCTGGGCCTGGCCTATACATACATGCTGATGGACCGTGACGCCGAAGCCCTCGACCAGCTGAACAACCTGATAGAGTTGCATCCTGAAAACAGCGTGGCTTACGCGGCAAGAGCCGAACTGGAAAAGGACATGAAGATGTATGACACGGCGCTGTTTGATTTTGACGAAGCCTTGAAACGCGACCCGACAAACACAGACTACACTGTCTCTAAAGTTGAAATACTCATCCTGCAAGGCCGCAGGAAAGAAGCGAAAAAAGCGCTCGACACGGCCGTCAGCCACGGCGTTCCGCGCGGCTTGCTGATTGAATGGTACACCAAATGCAAGTAAAATGCGGCCTTTCGCACTGCAAAAAGCCACATTTCAGCGAGCCAAAGGCCATGTTTCACCATGCAGTTCGCCGCCTTTTACAAACAAGCAAAAACGCAGCGGAACCTGAAGATGAAAGATCGATGAAAGATCACAGCCACATCTTTCACCTCATAATATGCTGACATTCCGGGCAATACGGCTGAAAATGAAAGATGAAGGATGAAAAGCACAATGAAACGCAACGACAACACACGCTCTGACTAACGGCAAACAGGCATACAAAAAAGGCATCTTGAAACCAAGATGCCTTATCTCTGTTGGGATACCCGGATTCGAACCAGGAATGACAGGACCAGAATCTGTAGTGTTACCATTACACCATATCCCAATGTCCAACCAGCCTTAAAAGCTTCGTTTACTGCTGTTTTGCGTGTGCAAAGGTACGCATTTTTTTTGAACCGGCAATATTTTATCCGACTTTTTTCTAAAAAAACTCAAAATAATCAGTCTTTATCATTGTTTTACAATAAATCAATGTACCTTTGCATAAGAAACGGTGCGCTCACAAGGCAGTGACAAATGATTTCACGACAAGCCGCACCGCACAGATATTTTTGCATTAACAACACTTCACCTTCTTAATGGAACAAGTAAAAAAATTAGTTGAGACTATAACAAAAGGCATTCAAGAAAAGAAAGGCTCGAACATCACGATCGCAGATTTGAGCGGCATTGAAGGTTCTATATGCCGTTACTTCATAATATGCCAAGGCAACTCGCCGTCGCAAGTTGAAGCCATAACCGACTCTGTTGAAGAAACGGCGAGAATCGACGCCGGCGAAAAACCGGTCCACATTGTCGGATTGGCGCACGCCCACTGGGTGGCTATGGACTACACAGACGTGATGGTTCATATCTTCATACCCGAAGCAAGAGAATACTACAACTTAGAAAACCTCTGGGAAGACGCCAAGCTTACAAGGCTTCCAGATGTAGACTGAGAGCCTTTCGAAGACACATAGAAGCTGTAAAGGATTCTTTACGGCAAAACACCAACGGACAAAATGGAACAAGATAAAAACAACAAGAAGCCGAAATTCAGCATGAGCTGGATTTACATGCTCGTGCTGTTCGGACTCATGGGCATGTACTTCCTTGGCGGAGACGCCGTAGGCGGAAGCGCAAGCAGGAAAGTTTCCTACGACGAATTCAAGACTTACGTCAATAAAGGATACGCCTCGAAAATAGTGATAAACAAGGACGAGAGCACCCTGAAGATGTATGTCAACCCACAAAACATACGCGACGTGTTCAAGCAAGGAGCGAAGAACACCGGCAAAAGCCCGTTTGTAACAACTGAATTCGGAAGCGTCGACAAGGTCGAAACATTCGTGGAGGCGGAAAAGAAAGCGGGAAAATTCAAGGGTGAGCTGAACTATGAGAACAAGCGCGGCAACGACTTGTTCAACATTCTGCTCAGTTTCGGCCCCATACTGCTGTTCATCTTCCTTTGGCTCTACTTCATGCGCCGTATGGGCGGAGGCGGAAGCGGAGGTGCCGGAGGCGTGTTCAACGTAGGCAAAAGCAAGGCGAAAATGTATGAAAAGGGCACAGACATCAACGTAACATTCAAAGACGTTGCAGGACAAGCAGGTGCCAAGCAGGAAGTACAGGAAATTGTAGACTTCCTGAAAAACCCGAAAAAATACACCGATCTCGGCGGAAAAATACCCAAGGGAGCGTTGCTCGTAGGCCCTCCGGGCACCGGCAAGACGCTGCTGGCCAAGGCCGTGGCAGGCGAAGCCGGCGTGCCGTTCTTCTCGATGAGCGGTTCAGACTTCGTAGAGATGTTCGTCGGCGTCGGCGCAAGCCGTGTGCGCGACCTTTTCAGGCAGGCAAAAGAGAAGTCGCCGTGCATCATCTTCATCGACGAGATCGACGCCGTAGGCCGTGCACGAAGCAAGAACCCGGCCATGGGAGGCAATGACGAGCGCGAAAACACGCTCAACGCGCTGCTTACGGAGATGGACGGATTCGGCACAAACAGCGGTGTAATAATCCTCGCGGCCACCAACCGTGCCGACATGCTTGACTCGGCACTGCTCCGCGCGGGCCGTTTCGACAGGCAGATAAACGTTGACCTGCCAGACCTTAACGAACGCAAGGAAATATTCAAGGTTCATTTGAAACCTGTAAAGATTGACGCAAGCGTCGATGTCGACATGCTTGCAAGGCAGACCCCGGGCTTCTCCGGCGCCGACATAGCCAACGTTTGCAACGAGGCAGCGCTCATTGCGGCACGACACAACAAGTCGCACGTAGGCAGACAAGACTTCCTCGACGCCGTTGACCGCATCATAGGCGGACTGGAAAAGAAAACAAAGGTCATGACGGAAGGCGAACGCCGCACCATAGCACTGCACGAAGCAGGACATGCAACGATATCATGGTTCCTCGAACATGCCAATCCGTTGGTAAAGGTATCAATCGTTCCGCGAGGACGTGCGCTCGGAGCCGCATGGTACATGCCTGAAGAACGCCAGATAACCACCAAGGAGGAAATGCTTGACGAGATGTGCGCCACGCTCGGAGGACGCGCCGCCGAAGAAATGTTTGTCGGCCACATATCCACCGGAGCCATGAACGACTTGGAACGGGTGACCAAAAGCGCATACGGAATGATTGCCTATGCAGGCATGAGCGACAGGCTGCCCAACATCTGCTATTACAACAACAATGAGTACAACTTCCAGAAACCATACTCCGAAACAACGGCGAAAATAATGGACGACGAGGTGCTCAAGATGATAAATGAGCAGTACCAACGCGCAAAGAACCTGCTGAACGAGCACAAAGAAGGGCACAACCGACTTGCCGAACTGCTGCTTGAACGCGAAGTGATATTTGCCGAAGACGTTGAAAAGATATTCGGTAAACGCCCGTGGATCAGCCGTTCTGAGGAGATAATGGAAAGCCAGGGCGCCAACAAGGCCGACGACGAAGCTCAAGCATCAATCGAAGACAAGAACCAACCTGCTGAAGACTCAGACGTGAAAGACGAAAACGGCGGCAAAGCCGAAGTCAGCACAGGCGACGAAAAAGTATAACATACGGTTTTGAGGGTTTACGGTTATCGGGTTTTACGGTAAGAAACAAGCAATGCCCAATAACCGTAAAGCCTCAAAACCTTAAAACCTTATAATATGAAAAACCTCATTGTAAGAAGCATCACAGGCGTGTTCTTCGTTGCGGCCATAGTGGTCTGCTTCATGAAACCCATCGCTATGGAGTTTCTTTTTGCCTTGGTTACCGGCCTTACCATCTGGGAATACTGCGGACTGGTGAACAATGTGAAGGGCGTACAGGTGAATCCGCTCATCAGCACCGTGGCGGGAGTTTACTTCTTCCTGGCCGTAGGCGGATTCTGTAGCGGCGTTGTGCCCACCGGAGCGGTGTTCATTCCCTATCTGCTGACACTCGTCTATCTCTTTGTCAGCGAACTTTATGCCAAGACGGAGAACGCCATAAACGACTGGGCTTACACCATGCTCGGCCAGATGTATATCGCACTGCCCTTCTCCACCATCAACGTGCTGGCTTTCAACTCGACAGAGAACGGCGACATCGCCTTCAACTACCTCATACCGCTTTGTGTTTTCATCTTCCTTTGGGCCAACGACACTGGAGCATACTGTACCGGCTCGCTTCTCGGGAAGCACAAGCTGTTTCCCCGAATATCGCCGGGAAAGAGCTGGGAAGGCTCGATCGGCGGCGCAGTGATTGTGCTTGTCGTGGCTTACTTCATAGGAAACTACGAAGCCGGACTTAACTCCAATACAGGCCTTACCGTGCTGCAATGGATGGGTCTGGGGCTTGTAGTCGTGGTATTCGGCACGTGGGGCGACCTCGTTGAGTCCCTTTTCAAGCGCACGCTCGGCATAAAGGACAGTGGAAAAATACTTCCCGGCCACGGCGGAATGCTCGACCGCTTTGACTCTTCGCTCATGGCCATGCCGGCATCAGTGGTCTACCTATTCTCGCTGACGCTGTTCTAAGCATACATGCCGTTGCCGCAAACCCCATCGGCAACGGCATTTTCTTTCTTCATAACGGCCCAAGCCCCTTCCTTACGGCTACCATGCATATTTTCCCCGGCGTTGAGAAAATAGCGACCGGGGCGCAGGCAAAATCAGTAAAATTGGTTGTCAAAGCCTTGAATTGTTTACAAACATTCTCGAGAACAAGCCATATCTTTGCATCGTGAAACTGTGTCTTCACAATAACGAACAAC
Source organism: uncultured Prevotella sp. (assembly GCA_944320195.1). Taxonomy (GTDB): domain Bacteria; phylum Bacteroidota; class Bacteroidia; order Bacteroidales; family Bacteroidaceae; genus Prevotella. The sequence goes on from CALUGP010000038.1 coordinate 8,533, forward strand.
CATACGGACACTAACTAAAAACAATACGGACATGAAAATCAGGAATTTCTTAAAGCCGATGCTGATGACTTTATTCTGTTGCGGCATCATGCCAAGTTGCGGAATGGCTCAGGAGAACAAGCAGGAACAGGCCGACCAGACACCCGTGCCGAGCAATGACGGCAACAAATACGTGCCTTACGAACAGCGCAAGGGCAACGAGTCGATAGTCTACTTCACGCGAAACCTCAGCCCGGAGGGCCTCATCAAGGCTTACGAACAAGTCTGCGCCAACATTGAGGGACGCACCGGCGTTAAACTGCACACAGGCGAACAGAACGGACCAAACATCATTCCGTCGGCCTGGGTGAAAGCGTTGATGCAGAAAGACCTGCCCGAGGCCAACATCATAGAAACCAACACCTACTACGCCGGCGACCGCTACACCACCGAGCAGCACCGCAAGACGCTCGAGGTGAACGGCTGGACGTTCTGCCCCGTGGACATAATCGATGAGGAAGACACCACCACGCTGCCCGTCGTCGGCGGCAAGTGGTTCAAGAAGATGTCAGTAGGCAGCCACCTGAAGGACTATAACTCACTGGTAGTGCTGACCCACTTCAAGGGCCACTCGCAGGGAGGCTTCGGCGGAAGCAACAAGAACATCGGCATCGGCTGCGCCGACGGACGCATCGGCAAGGCGTGGATTCACACAACGCCGAACCAAGACAACCAGTGGGACATTGCCAAGGAGGAGTTTATGGAACGCATGACCGAGTCGACAAAGTCGGTCGTCGACCACTTCGGCAAGCACATAACATACGTCAACGTGATGCGCAACATGTCGGTGTCTTGCGACTGCGAGGGTGTCAACGCCGCGCCCGTGGTAACGCCTAACGTGGGCATACTCTCGTCAACCGACATCCTCGCGCTCGACCAGGCATGCATCGACCTCATCTACGCCATGACCGAAGCCGAGCACCACGACATCGTGGAGCGCATCGAGACGCGACACGGCCTGCGCCAGCTGTCGTACATGAAGGAGCTTGGCATGGGCAACGACCGCTACATACTCATCGACCTTGACAACGGCGGACGCCGCATCACCGCCGCCGAAGCCGTCAAAGGGCTGAAGCCTTTTGTTCAAAAATAAGGGCTGAAAGCGATGAATGTTGGTGAGCGGATTGCAAATCCGCACTTGGAAACCGTCAGATTGCAAATCAGGCGGAACAAGTATGCTTACACCTGAACTGCGGATGAGCCCAATCAACGGTTCATCCGCAGTTCAGGTGTATGCGATAACAGCATTGCCTTTTGCTTTTGCCATAGCATTTCATGTGTACATCCTGCCACAAGCCAGGCGGTCGGTAACTGTCATGCCGCACTCCGATGCGGCATCCAGTGTATGCAGCCTGTTTCGTTTGGCGTATCGGGTGTTTTCTGGATGCCGCATCGGAGTGCGGCATGACGGTTACCGACTGCCTGGATTAAAGTAGGAGGCGTACATAAAATGCTATCACAAAGACAAAAGAAGGTACAGTAATACTATACACCTAAACTGCGGATGAACCGTAAATCCGCCCAAAAACGTTCTTTCAGAACGTGCGGACATAATGAATTATGTCCCTACAAGGGCGGAGTTTTGCTTAGTCTTATAGGTCATTTATCGCTTCATCCATTCACCTGAACTGCCGATGAGCCCAATCAACTGTCTTTTGCATTCCAAAAGGCCATGAATTGCAATGTAAAAGGCCGCCTTTTGCAAGCTAAAAGATGGCCTTTCGCAACCCCATTGATTATCAGATACTTACAAAGACGTTGCAGACTGCTCCACGATTTGCCGCCTGCAACGCCTTTGGCTGTCGTTTGCCGTATTGCCAAACGACGGAAGCCAAATCAGTAAAAGTGGTTGTTTAAACCCTCAAACGTCTACATACGTTCTTGAAACGTATAGTTATCTTTGCATCAGGCAAGATGAGAAGAGTATAACTTTCTATACATTACGACGACAAACTGATAAAAAGGAGAATATGAAAATAAGGACAATAATCGCAGCCGCGCTGCTCGCCATGGCGGCTACGGCGGTTGCACAAACATCAAATCAAACGAAAATGACAGACGAAAAACTTAACCTTACGCAGGAATGGGACAAGACTTTCCCTAAGAGCGACAAAGTGAACCACGTGAAAGTGACCTTCCACAACCGCTACGGCGTGCCCCTCGCCGCCGACCTTTACACTCCGAAAGACGCCAACGGACAGCTGGCCGCCATCGCCGTGAGCGGCCCGTTCGGGGCGGTGAAGGAGCAGGCTTCGGGCCTTTACGCGCAGACGCTGGCCGAAAGGGGCTTTATCACGCTGGCCTTCGACCCCTCGTTCACAGGCGAAAGCGGCGGCACGCCGCGCTATGTGGCCTCGCCCGACATCAACACCGAGGATTTCTCGGCAGCCGTAGACTACCTTTCTACGCGCCCTGACGTTGACCCCGAGCGCATCGGAATACTCGGCATCTGCGGCTTCGGAGGCTTTGCCGTCAACGCCGCCGCCAACGACACGCGCGTCAAGGCCACCGTGGCATCGACGATGTACGACATCAGCCGCAACATAGCCAACGGCTATTTTGACGCCAACGACAACGCCGCCGCCCGTTACGAAATGCGCCGACAACTCAACGCACAGCGCACGGAGGACTACCGCAGCGGCTCTTACGCACGCGCCGGGGGCGTGGTTGACCCGGTGCCGACCGACGCCCCACAGTTCGTAAAAGACTATCACGCCTATTACAAGACCAAGCGCGGCTACCACAAACGCTCATTGAACTCAAACGAGGGATGGAACACTACGTCGGCACTGCCGTTCATCAACATGCCCATTATGGCTTACTGCAACGAAATACGCAGTGCGGTCATGATATTGCACGGCGAGAAGGCGCACTCAAGATACATGGGCGAGGACACCTTCAAGCGGCTGACTGGCGACAACAAACGCCTGCTCATTGTGCCCGGAGCAAGCCATACGGACCTTTATGACAATCTGGAAAAAATCCCGTTTGACAGCATCGAGGCGTTTTACAAGAAGTATCTGAAGTAACGCAGCCTACCCGTGAAGAGACAGATTATAAGGTTTTCGCTCGCTGCATTCCTGCTTTTCGCAGTCAGCGGCTTAGCCGCCTGCACGAAAGACGACCCCGTGTATGGCGACACAGGCAGCAGCCTTGTCGGCAACAGCAGTGCCGACAGCAGTGTAGACAGCGGCGACAATGACGAAAACAATATGGAAAGTGACATCAAAATAACAGTGAACGGCGCATCGTTCAACGCCACACTGGCCGACAACGCCACTGCGCAGGCTTTCGCCGCGATGCTTCCCGTGACGCTTGAGATGGACGAGCTGAATGGCAACGAGAAGTATCATTACCTTGACACGAGCCTGCCTGCGGCTGCGCGTGCCGTCGATGTCATTCACGCTGGCGACCTCATGCTTTACGGCTCGTCTTGCGTGGTGCTCTTTTACGAAACCTTTGCCTCCGGCTACAGCTACACGCGCATAGGCAAAGTAGACAATCCCGACGGCCTCGCCGCCGCACTCGGACACGGCAGCGTCAGCGTGACGTTCGGGAAGAGGTGACGCCTTGCAGGAACCATAAACAACACCAACAGCCTGAATTACAACATTCATAATGCCGGACGGCCTGTGCTCATGCCTTTATTCCAAGCATGACACAGGCCGTCTTATATTTTTCCGCACCATAAAAACAACTCAAGTTTTTACAATAATCAAGCAAAAAAAATCATCATACACCTAAAATCCGTACGAAAATATTATAGAAACAAAGTAAAAACTTGTACTTTTGCATTAGATAAATTAACCGATATGGCCGACATGTCTGATAAAAACTTACAGACTGACGAAGAAAACATGTCATCACCATAATAAAAAATCGCAACCATGAACCATCTGACATACAACTTCTCTCTTTGCATTGCACTGCCGTTGATGCTGTTTTTTGGCTTTTATTTCCTGCTCGCAAAAACTCCTGACAAGGCAATCTTCCACAATTACCTCCGTTCAAGACGAATAATGGGCGTGGCCATACTGCTGCTTGCCGCCAACTATTCAGTGCATTTTTTCTTTGAAATCAGGTTTGTCAATGCCTATGCGGCCATACTGATGAACCTGTCAACATACTTCTTATGTTACTGGCTATTCAGTTCAGCTCTCACTACCCTGCTCAACCGTTTCTATATCACACGGAAACGTTGCCTTACGCACATCTGTCTTTGGATATTGTTTTTCGCCCTTTCCACAATAGTGCTGCTTTTATTGCCGAATGGAACAACTCAAGCGATAGGACTGTCGGCTTTGGCAGTATGGCTTGTTTCGTATGGCATAATACTTGCCCGCCGGTTAATCTTGGCTTACCGCAGGGCCGTAAAACTGTTTGACGACACACAGTCGGACAATATCGGAGCATATATCAAATGGCTGTCCATCTTCACATATTGGGCTATAATATTCGGCGTGGGATGCGGCCTGTTCACGTTCCTGCCGGATGAATATATTTACATCTGGATACTGTCTTCCGTTCCTTTCTACATCTACCTTTACTGCTCCTACATAAATTACATGCTGTTTTACGAGCAAGTGGAATATGCGTTTGAGGAAGAAACACCGACGGAACAGTGTCTATCCGACAAATCGGAACAAGACGGCCAAATAACCCCGCAATGTTATGCGGAAATCTCAAAGAACTTGTCTGAATGGATCGGCTCAAAGGGCTACACAAAGCCGGGTCTGACAATCCGCGAACTGTCTGACACGCTTCATACAAACCGGACATACCTTTCGGCTTACATCAAAACCACTTATAACATGTCGTTCCGTGAATGGATTACCGGTCTACGCTTTGAACACGCCAAACAGATGCTTTACGAGCGTCCCGAACTGACCGTCGCGGGAATATCCGAATTGTCGGGTTTTCTTTCACAAAGCTACTTCATGAAAATCTTTAAAGAGAAAGAGGGCAGTTCACCTGCACGTTGGAGGAAAACGCAAATATAAAGACTAATCCTGACATCTGCGGCAACTGCTCTAACAACAAAAAAGCGCTCTGCCGACAAACCGCAAACTGCTTAAACAACAAAGATGCACTGTTGCGACAAAACCCTCATTTATCGTTAAAATAAAGTTTCTTTGTTTGAATTTCTTTTATTTAATTTGCGAATGAAGTTTTACAATATTCACCATTAAATAAAAGAAGCTATGAAGAAAACGAATTTATTTTACCACCAAACAAACATCTTTGTTTGGTGCTTGTTCGCGTGTTTTTCATTCTTATTGTTTGCAGCCTGCTCTGATGACGACAAACAAGGAGGCGGTGACGAGACAGCTGTTTGGGACTCACCGCAGAGAGGCTCCATCGCGACAGACGAGACGGTAGACCAACCTGCCGCAATATTAGGAACCATACCGTCAAATTTAAATGAAGCACTTTCTAAACGATTTACCAATCTAAACGACGTTGTGGACGCGAATACCACAGTGCTCATTGTCCAAGGCTCCGCCCTTTCAACATTCGCGGAAGAAATCTCCACCGTGTATGACAACAACGGTATTGTAGTCATCACAAATCCCGACGCGACAACTGTAAACGACTGGTTCAAGCAAATCGGCTGGCCAATAATGCTGGCAGACGACGGCGTGGAAAAGGAACTGTACGCGTTCAGCCAATATCACCAATATATCCTTGATGCCGCGTATGAAGGTATAACGACCAATGAGCACCTGAACCAATTTATAAGATGGATAAACGAGACCATGAACATATCCGTATCCACCACTCCCGGAAACGCTGAAACCAATATTGAGAAACTGATAAACGCACAAACCATTACGCATACTTACAGCTATGACCTGAAAATAAACGAGGCCCACGTAATATTTTCCAACCCTGACGATATTTCAGGAAAAGGCACTTTCACTGCCAAATACAGCATCTATCCCTTATATGCGTTCCAAGGCCAACAGAACAGCGGTGATTATTATCTCGTAAACGCTGAATATACGGCCCACAACAAAGACATGTGCCCGGTGGAAAACATCAACCACATGTGGAGCGTAAAACATGGCGGAGTAAAGACACAGTTATGCGGGTTCTATCTGACCAGATATGGAGTGGAAACCATATTATGCAGTGACATAAACACACATGCTCCCATAGGAGAATTTCCACCAACTTGCTCGCCTGTGCCTCAGACCACCCACAGCTCAACCAGCTATACATCAGGACTAAGTTGGGGCATCGGCGGAGAGTTAGGTATTGGATATGACGCAAAAGGACTTAACGGTTCTGTCACGATAAAAGGCGAAGTTACAATTTCCAACAGCCAGACGAGAACCCTCTCCGATGTGGACATTATGAACCAAAGCACGAAAAACACCGCCAAATATGAATATGTAGTAAACAACCTGCCGGGACCTGAAGCCGGACATATAACCACACCGCCCTTGGTGTCAACGGGCAACGCCACGCTTTTCGGAAGCTGGATATGGAGAGTACCGACTACGACAGACTGGTCGACCGAAGGATTCTGGCTGGCTACCAAAGTAAACATGACTTACGGAAGTTGTCATCTTTACACATCAAAAGCTGACTTTGACTCACATACCGCATCTCCGAAAACAGACGGTACGCTACATTCATTCATCACACCGCCCAACCGCGTTCCAACGGGACTGCTGAAAATAAACAATACCAATGACAATGAATATATAAGCGATGTCGAAATAATCAACGAACAAGGGAAAGTGGAATACAGCTCGACAGGCAAAGGCTCAATAGCGCCCGACAACACATTTCTACGGTATGTTACGACAGGAAAATATACCGTAAGGTTTAAAATGGGACCCAATGCGCAATCTACAAAGACATATACACTTTGCGATGGCACCATAACCATAGAACGTGGAGAAGAATACGAACTGAATTCATCGTTTGATTTTGAAGAACAGTAATTATGAAACGGATTTGTTTATATAACATTCTGCCGTTATTATGCGGCTTCCTCTTTCTCGCTTGCGAAAAAGAGGAAGCCGGCAACGGCGGCATAGGCATAGATGATCCGCCTCCGATTACAAATGGCAATGACGATATAACCTCTTTGATTCAGCCGCAACAGACATCGGTAACATTTCCTTATCAAAAAACCGACGTAATAGGAAATGATTTGGAACGTTATACGGTTGAAGGCACGGGGGATGTGACATTACGTAGTTCCATATATCCATTTTACGCTTTTGAGAAAAGCAATAGCAACGGTGATTATTACCTGATAAAGGCGGAAGTCTCAGTACACAATGAAAACATGTACAAAAACTCTACATATTCTTACAAAAGAGAAGCTCCGTTTGATCAATGGAACTATTACACCCAAAGAATATGCGGATATTATATGCGTGAAATGCGAGTAAACTATGAATTGTATGATAAATATGGAAATATTGTAGGAGAATTTCCTGTAGGACACTCTCCCACACCACTTACCACAATTGGTTCTACCACCTATATATCCGGCTTTTCATGGACAATCGGCGCACAAATACGAATAGGGAATGATGACGCAGGCAATAAGTTCCCCATACTAGGCAGCATTTCGTGCAATAGTGAAACCATCCGTAATATAGAAGACATGGATGTGAAAAACAACTCAACAGACAATGCGGCTTCTTATACGTTTATCATAAATAATTTGCCGATTTTGGGGGCAATGCTCGACATGGGCGTACGTTCCGGCTACCAACCATTACTACCTCCTCCGGCACTTTCCGTCAGCACAAATACCTACTTGCAGGAATTTATATGGCGTGTGCCTTCCACAAGGGATTCGCAGGGCGACGATGTAAGTTTCACTCTTGTTCAAACAGTGGAAATAGATTATGGAATTTGTCATTCTCTTGCAACAGACATGGACAAGTCAAGAGAATATGGACTTAAAGAAGAAATAAGAACTGTTCATTATAGTAACAAAATAGATGTCATCCCACCTTGCCGCATACCTATGGGGAAAATGAAAATCACCAATAGGAACAAAGGATTGTATGTCACACAAATAGCCATTACAAAAGAAGGAGAAACACAGCCAAGAGCCATATCAAAAGGCAGCTTCACTTACGGCAAATCATTCGAAGCAGATCTGGACATCGGAAATTATAAAGTGGAATTCAAGATGGGACGTAACTTGAAAGACGTGAAGACCTATACATTGGCTTATGACGTGGCAGAAGTCGCACAAGATGAAACACTTGAACTATTTTCCGACTATGATTTTATTTCCAATTAACATTTATAACTAACAGTACCACCTATTTTTATAAGTCAGGCCGCCCGAACAATGCGTTCAGACGGCCTTTCCTATATTTTTCAAACGGCA
>CALUGP010000039.1 GCA_944320195.1 uncultured Prevotella sp.
AACAGCACGTCCGTGCCCTGCACAGTCTTGCCGTCGTCGTTTATCTTCATGTAGAACGCCTTGATGGCCTTCGGGTATCCGGTCATGATGACAGGCTTCTTGAAGTGCTGCTCTACCAGGTAACGCTCGTGTTCGCTGGCCAAGTCCATGCCCCATGATACGGGGAACTCGAACTTGTGGCCGTTCTTCACCGCCTCCTCAAGTATGCGTATGCCCTCGGTGTACTCAAGGCGGACAAACTCTTCGCTGACAACCGAGTTGAGACGGTCGAGCAGTGACTTGTCAATCATCTTGTTCAAGAATTCAAGGTCGTCCTTGCAGTTGTCCAAAGCCCACTGCACGCAATACTTGATGAAGTCCTCCTCGAGGTCCATCAGGTCGTCAAGGTCGATGAAAGCGACCTCTGGCTCAATCATCCAGAACTCCGCCAAGTGGCGTGGAGTGTTTGAGTTCTCGGCGCGGAACGTAGGGCCGAAAGTGTAAATTGCGCCCAATGCGGTCGCGCCCAACTCGCCCTCAAGCTGTCCGCTGACGGTCAGCGAGGTCTGCTTTCCGAAGAAGTCGTCATCGTAAATGATTTTCCCGTCCTCGCCTTTCTTCAGGTCATAGAGGTTTTTCGTTGTCACCTGGAACATCTGTCCCGCGCCCTCGCAGTCGCTCGCGGTGATGAGCGGCGTGTGGAAATAGAAGAAGCCGTGGTCATGGAAGTATTTGTGTATGGCTATGGCCATGTTGTGGCGTATGCGCATCACGGCTCCGAAGGTGTTTGTTCTGAGGCGCATGTGGGCGTATTGGCGCATGTATTCGAAGCTCTGCCCCTTCTTCTGCATTGGGTAGTCGCTGCCGCAGAGGCCGTAAACCTCCAGCTCGCGGCATTGCAACTCTACGCTCTGGCCCGCTCCCTGGCTCTCTACCAATTCGCCGTTCACGTTGATGCATGCTCCGGTCGTTATCTGTTTCAGTGTTTCCGTGTCGAACTTTGACGGGTCAACCACAACCTGTACGTTCTTGATCGTTGAGCCGTCGTTCAGCGCGATGAAGTCAACCGATTTGCTGCTGCGGTGGGTGCGCACCCATCCGCGCACGTTTACGATGGCCCCGAAATCGGTACGGGCGAGCACATCGACAACTTTTGTCCTCTTTATTTTTTCCATTTTGTATTTTAGAAGTTAAAGAAGCCAGAGAAGTCAAAGAAGTTAAAGCCGTTACTTTAACGAACATACACTCCTTTACTTCCCTTCTCCTTTTGCCTTTATATATATTAGCAATACATTCTAAGCCCTTCCCTTCGGGAGGGGTTTGTGATAGGTCAATTATTCAAACGCGCCCATGCGCAGCATGTCGACTTCCTTCTCCGTAAGGAAACGCCAGTCGCCGCGGCGCAGGTTCTTCTTGGTAAGCCCGGCGAACTGCACGCGGTCGAGCTTGACCACGCGGTAACCGAGGCTCTCGAAGATGCGGCGCACAATGCGGTTCTTGCCGCTGTGTATCTCGATTCCCACCTGACTCTTGTCCGTCGGGCTGGCATACTCGATGGCGTCGGCGTGCACTTCGCCGTCGTCAAGCGTTATGCCGGTGGCTATCTGCTGCATGTCGTGTGCGGTGACGTTCTTGTCCAGGAAGACATGATATATCTTCTTCTTCAGGAACTTGGGATGAGTGAGCTTGCTGGCAAGGTCGCCGTCGTTGGTTAGAAGCAGCACTCCGGTGGTGTTTCGGTCAAGACGGCCCACAGGATAGATGCGCTCGGGGCAGGCGTTCTTAACCAAGTCCATGACCGTTTTGCGCTGTTGCGGATCGTCGCTGGTGGTCACCGTGTCCTTGGGTTTGTTCAGAAGGACGTACACTTTCTTCTCCATCTTGACTGTCTGGTCGTGGAACTTCACGTCGTCGGTGCGCAAAACCTTGGTTCCGAGTTCGGTAACAACCTTGCCGTTCACCGTAACCACGCCTGCCTGGATGAACTCGTCGGCCTCGCGGCGGCTGCAAACACCGGCATTGGCGAGGAACTTGTTAAGGCGGACGGGCACTGTCGGGTCGATGTGCTCCTCGTTATATTCGATGCGTTTCTTAAGGCTGTACTTTGCGTTAGGATCGTAGTCGGGCGTGCGCTGACGGTAATTGCCCTGACGGTTGTAGCCGCCCGGGCGCTGCTGTCCGTAATTATTGCGCTGGTAGCCGCCACGGTTGTATCCGCCCTGGCGCGGCTGATAGCCGCCTTCCTGCTGCCCGGCGTTGTAGCGCGGACGGTAACCGGCCTGCTGACGCTGGCCATACTGGCCCTGGCGTGGCTGGTAGTTGCCTTCGCCGTCGGCGTTGTAATGGGGACGATAGCCCGTCTGCTGGCGCTGGCCGTACTGCGGCTGGCGTGGCTGATAGCCTTCTTCGCCTTCCTTGTTGAAGCGCGGACGGTATCCCTGAGGACGCTGGCCGTACTGCGACTGGCGTGGCTGGTAGCCGCCTTGGCGCGGCTGATAGCCCTCCTGGCGGTCTGCATTGAAGCGCGGACGGTAGGGACGCGGCTGCTGCCCGGCCGACTGCAGTCCGGCGCCGAAGCCTTCGGGACGGAAACCGCCTTCGTCTTTGTTGTACGTCCTGTTGGGCGTATAGGCGCGCTGCACCCTTATACGCGGGCGCATGGGCCTGTTTCCACTCTGATTGTTAAAGCCTTCTGTCTGCTTGTAGCCGTCACGGCCACCTTCGGTTTGACCGGCAGACAAACTCTCGTTTTTGTTTTCCAGTTCTTCTGACATAATTGTTATTGTTGATGCCTCACGGCGGTTAGTATTTCTGATACCCACCCCAGCCCTCCCGAAGGGATGGAGTTTAATATGCCTTGCATGTACAACTGGCATTACAAATGAGTACCCGACATGCCTTATAGTCAATATAAGCCATAAGCCTTTGCGGCAAAGCATACCAAGCCCCCTCCCTTCGGGAGTGTGGGGTAGGTGTTACATTCCCGTATAATTGTGCGGAGTGACGGCCATCAGTTCGGCCTTCACGCTGTCGCTTACGTTAAGTTCCTTTATGAATTCGTGTATGGTCTCCTCCGTCATCTTCTTGTTTGTGCGCGTCAGGGCCTTCAGAGCCTCGTAGGGATGGGGGTAAGCCTCGCGGCGGAGGATGGTCTGTATGGCCTCGGCCACCACTGCCCACATGTCGTCAAGGTCGGCGTTGAGCTTCTCCTCGTTGAGAATGAGCTTGCGCAGGCCCTTCAGCGTGCTTTGCATGGCTATCATGCCGTGGCCCAAGGGCACGCCAACGTTGCGCAGGACGGTCGAGTCGGTAAGGTCTCGTTGCAGGCGGCTGACGGGCAGTTTTGCCGCCAGGAATTGCAGTATTGCGTTGGCGATGCCGAGGTTGCCCTCGCTGTTCTCGAAGTCGATGGGGTTCACCTTGTGGGGCATTGCGCTCGAACCTACCTCGCCGGCCTTGATTTTCTGCTTGAAGTATTCCATGGAGATGTACATCCAGAAGTCGCGGTCGAGGTCGATGATTACCGTGTTTATGCGGCGCAGGGCGTCGAAGATGGCGCCGAGGTTGTCGTAGTTGCTTATCTGCGTGGTCCACTGTTCGCGCTCAAGGCCGAGCTTCTCGCTCACGAACTTGTTGCCGAACGCGCGCCAGTCGTAGCCGGGATAAGCCACGTGGTGTGCGTTGTAGTTGCCCGTTGCGCCGCCGAACTTGGCCGTCACGGGGCAGGCTTCAAGCTGCTTCAGCTGTTCGGTGAGACGGTAGACGAACACCATCACCTCCTTGCCAAGGCGTGTGGGCGAGGCCGGCTGGCCGTGGGTCTTTGCCAGCATGGGCACGTCTTTCCACTCGTCGGCATACTCCTTGAGCTGCTGTATCAGCTCTTTCAGCAACGGGATGTACACCTCCTGCAACGCCTCCTTCACCGAAAGGGGCACGGAGGTGTTGTTGATGTCCTGCGAAGTGAGGCCGAAGTGAATGAACTCCTTGTACTTGTCCAGCCCGCCGATGGCGTCAAACTGTTCCTTTATGTAATACTCCACGGCTTTCACGTCGTGGTTGGTCGTGGCTTCAATCTCTTTCACGCGGGCGGCTCCCTGCTCGTCAAACTTCTGGTAAATGTCGCGCAGGCGCGGAGCCAGGGACAGGTCGAAGTCCTCAAGCTGCGGCAAAGGCAGCTCGCAAAGGGCTATGAAATATTCTATCTCGACGCGTATGCGGTAACGTATGAGCGCATACTCCGAAAAGTAGGCGGCAAGCGGCGCCGTCTTAGACCGATACCGCCCGTCAATCGGCGATATGGCTGTAAGCAAATCAAGATCCATAAATATAATACGTATTAACGGCTGCAAAATTAATAATTTAAATTGATTCCGCCGAACACTGACGTGATAATTATTCGTTACTTAAGGCTTTTTTAGCTTCAACGAGGCCCTTGCCGTGGCACGCCCATCAGTGGTTTTTACACGCAGATGTAATCCGTTGGCTTTCAGCATGTTACAAACAGTACTGCAAAAGGCCGCCTTTTGTGTGCCAAAAGACGGCCTTTTGCAGTGCTGTTTGCGGCCTTTTGCAATGCGAAAGGCCATGTCTTGCAAAACGGAAGGCGGCGGTCAGTGGGCCGACATCTTTGAGAACAGGTTGACAACCACCACTCCGGCGACGATGAGCGACAGCCCAATGACCGCCGGAAGGTCGGGCGTCTGCTTGAACATCACCATGCCCGCCACAGTGACGAGCACAATGCCGACGGCCGACCATACGGCGTATGCCACGCCTACGGGTATCGAGCGCAGTGCGAAACTAAGGAAATAGAACGCCGTCGCGTAGCCTATAACTACCACCACCGACGGCCAAAGGCGCGTTAACTGTTCCGTCATCTTCAACGCCGTGGTGGCTACCGTCTCGGCGATTATCGCCAGAGTCAGGAATACATAGTTGTTCATATTGCCGATGTTTTTAATGTTTTACATTGTAAATGTTACTGAAAATAAATCACAACGGCAAATTTGCGGGCGGCGCGCGAGCACATCTTTTACAAGAATTTAACTCTACACCGCGTGCGATTTTAACAAAAGTCTTAGGATATCACGCCGATTTTTCGTAAGTTTGCCGATGCGTTACACTACGCGAAAAAGACACGGAACATAAAAAAACAATACCACCATGTTAGCAAAACAATTATCAGTGTTCCTCGAGAACAAGTCGGGCCAGCTCACCGAAGTGACCGAAGTGCTCGGCAAGGCCGGCGTAAACCTCTCGGCCATGAGCATAGCCGACAACTCCGATTTCGGCATACTGCGCTGCATAGTGTCTGACCCCGACACGGCAAAACGCGCCCTCGAAGACGCAAGATTCACCGTCCGCATAAGCGACGTGATAGGATTCGACTGCCCCAACACGAGCGGCTCACTGGCCAAAGTGCTGAAATACCTGTCAGACAAAGGCGTGTTCATAGAATACATGTACTCGTTCGCCTGCGGCAACGTGGCACACATAGTAATCCGCCCTACCGACCTTGACAGCTGCGAGCGCATACTCGCCGAGAAAAAAGTGGACCTGCTGGCCGCCAACGAGCTGTACAAGCTGTGACACTTCACGGCCAATCATGCCCACGGCAAGCATAAGACACATGCAGAAAAGCGGCCTTCCGACAGACAAGAGGCCGCTTTTCTGCATGCCAAATACACAAAACAGCACTATTTTTGAAGAAAAAGCGAAAAAAAGTCCGCAAAATTTTGCAGGAAAGAAAAATTGCAGTATCTTTGCACTCGCTTACGACAAGTAAGGGCGCTTAGCTCAGCTGGTTTAGAGCATCTGCCTTACAAGCAGAGGGTCGGGGGTTCGAATCCCTCAGCGCCCACAACAATCCTCATCACCTACAAAGGCGATGAGGATTTTGTTTTACACGTATCTACATGCACGTTGCACATGTACACAGCATCAAAAACAAGCAAACGGAAATCATGACAGACCGGCTACAGGCGGCCAAAAACTCGCAACCAACATTCCGACAAGGGCCAGACACATAAAAAAATCCCGTCGCACATTGTGCAACGGGATTTTATCGTGGGCGCTGAGGGATTCGAACCCCCGACCCTCTGCTTGTAAGGCAGATGCTCTAAACCAGCTGAGCTAAGCGCCCTTACTTGTCGTAAGCGAGTGCAAAGGTATGCTATTTTCATGAAACTGCCAAATTTTAAGCGGCTTTTTTGACAAAAAGCATAAAAAAAGATGCCCCATCACAGATGGAGCATCATTATGTGTCACAAATCGGGAGACCATCACTTGGCAATCTCCACGGTAACGCGGCGGTTGTAAGAAGGCGGTATCAGAGTGTCGACTCCACCCATAGCCTCAATCTTTATGTTGTCTCTCTTCACGCCCATCTCCACAAGTTCGTCGGCCACTGCTTCCGCACGCTTGCGCGAAAGCTCGCGGTTGAAGTCTGCCGGCCCCGTTGCGCTATCAGCATATCCGGTCACTATGAGCGTTGCGTTGTTGTCAATCGCATAGTCGGCAATGGCTTTCACGTTGACAAGCTCGCGCCTTGAAGCAATCTTCGCCTTGTTGATGTTGAAGAACACAGACACCGGAGCTGCTACAAATTCTTTCTCAACGGCTGCCTCGCGGCCGTCTTGCGCCTTGGCTAGCTCGTTGTTCAAGCGCTCGTTCTCCATCCTTTCGTCGGCCAACTGGGCATTAAGCGCATCTATCTCAGACTGCGAAAGCGACATGATGGCATCCACATCGGGCGTTTTCTTCCATGTCTTCTTGCCAAGATTGAATGTCACGCCCACCTCTGCGTATACATGGTTGGGATGGTTCATGATGCCGGCACCCACATCGGCAGGCATGCCGCAAATGTCTGACTCATACCGGTTCCAACCTATTTCAAAGTTGACCGCCAGGCGCTTGCTCACCCAAAACTCGTTCAATATACCCACGCTGAGCCCCATGGCATACCTGTTATAAGTGCAGGAACGGCCTATGCCGGCTCCCACGAACGGTATGAAGTTCCACACGCGGTTCTCATCGTAGCCGCAGAAGATGTTGCTAAGGTTGAAAAGCACGTGCTCGTTGAGCAGCCAATACTTGTTGCCGTTGCCGGCATTGTCGCCGTCCCAAACAGACTTGCCCCATATTCCCTGCACCTTTGTGCGGAGTCCTAGGCCGGGAGTGAACCATTTTCCAAGGGCGACAGACACTCCGGGATTGGAACGGAACTTCTTGAACGGACTCTTGGAGAGGTTCATGCCGTCCTCATAGTTGCCATACCAAGCCTCCCATGCCATACCGCCTTGGACAAACCAGTTGTTCCAAAACGAGTTGGTTGAAACGCTGTACTTATCGGTCATGCCTGCATCCTGCGCCATGCCGGCGAGGGAAACGCATGCAAAAGTCAATGCGACAAACAGTCTCTTCATAGCTATTAATATTAAACTGTCAATAAAATATGTGCCGGGGCATTCTCTCCTTGAAGGCCCTACACCGCAAAGATAGTAATAAATTCCGATTAAACAGGCATCCAGAGGCCATATTTTGAACATTTGAGCGGCATTATGCCAACAAGCCTTGACAAACAGCGGCACATCAGCCAAACAGCCGCTCTATGTCCTGTTGCTTCAACATGGCCACCACGGCCTTGCCGTCTGGCGAATAATTGACGTTGGAGCAGGTGAACAGCTCGTTCACCACGTTCTCCATTTCGGCGTTGTTGAGCACCTGGCCGTAAGGAATCGCCGCGCCGCGGGCCATCTGCATGGCCAGAAGGCGGCGCACTCCGTCTGAGGCGGAAAGGCCTGTTTCGGAGTATTCGGCCACCATGTTCTTGAGCATCTTTACGAAATCCACCCCGTCAAGCCCGGCCGGAACGCCGTTTATGGAATAGCTGCCGCCGCCAAGGGGGGCAAGGTCGAAGCCCAGGCAGTCAAGGTCATGGCGCATCTTTTGGAGCATCACGTCTTCCGACGGGGTGAATGTCACCATCTCGGGGAACAGCATCTGCTGGGACGTGCCGCCCTTGCCGCTCATCTGGGCCATGTATTTCTCGAAGAGAATGCGCACGTGTGCGCGGTGCTGGTCTATTATCATGAGGCCCGACTTTACCGCGGTCATGATGTATTTGCCCTTATATTGATAATGTGAAGGCGACTTTTCTTCAACCGCGCCGGCACCCGCCTCCTCGCCGCCGGCCGCCTCAAACAGTCCGCTCCCGGCCTCGGGGGCGGAAGGGAGACCGGTTTCCGCTCCGCCCTTCAGGCCCTCATACAGCTGTTGCCAGTCGCCGCCGGAACCACCAGCGTGGCTCTTGGGCACATAAGACGACGAGCCCTTGAACGGATTGTAAGACGGATTGAAGTCCACCTTTGGGGCGGAAGAGAAGCCATGTCCCGGGTCAAAGACGGGAATGTCCGGCTTGCCCTCGGTGTCAAAGTCTATAGACGGCACGTCGTTGAACCGCCCTATGGTGTCCTTGACGGCGGCCAGGAGCACCTGCCACACGGTCTGCTCGTTCTCGAACTTTATCTCAGTCTTGGTAGGATGTATGTTTACGTCGATGTCCTCGGGGTTGATGTCGAAGTAGATGAAATATGGAACTTGCTCTCCTACGGGCAGAATGCGCTCGTAGGCGGTCATTACGGCCTTGTGGAAATACGGATGCTTCATATAGCGCCCGTTGACGAAGAAGTACTGGTGGGCGCCTTTCTTGCGCGCCGACTCTGGCTTGCCGACGAAGCCCGTGATGCTGCATATCGTGGTCTCCACGCCCACCGGCAACAGGTCGGCATTGAGTTTCTTGCCGAAGATGTCGACGATGCGCTGGCGAAGGTTGCCGCTCTTAAGGTTGAACGTCTCCACGCCGTTGCTGTGGAAGGTGAAGTTTACGCCGGGATAAACCAGGGCTATGCGCTCGAAGGCAGTGAGAATGTTGTTAAGCTCGGTGGCGTTAGACTTGAGGAACTTCCTCCGCGCAGGCACGTTGTAGAATATGTTTTCAACCGAGAAGTTGCTGCCCACGGGGCACGACACCGGCTCTTGCCCTACAATCTTCGACCCGGCGATTGACAAGTGGGTGCCAATCTCGTCATTGGCGGTGCGCGTGCGCAGCTCCACCTGCGCCACGGCGGCTATCGAGGCAAGCGCTTCGCCGCGGAAGCCCATCGTGTGCAGGGCGAACAGATCGTCGGCCTTGCGTATCTTCGAGGTGGCATGACGCTCGAAAGCCATGCGCGCGTCGGTCTCAGACATACCCTGGCCGTCGTCTATCACCTGGATCGACGTGCGGCCGGCATCGGTCACAAGCACATTGACCGTGCGCGCTCCGGCGTCTATCGAGTTCTCAACAAGCTCCTTGATCACCGACGCGGGACGCTGTATCACCTCGCCGGCTGCTATCTGGTTGGCCACCGAGTCCGGCAGCAATTGTATTATATCGCTCATCGTCAAATCAGGAATTTCTGCTATGAATATGTCTTACAAAAAACATGCCGCAACCTATCCGTCTTGCAAAAAACGGCAAACGGCACTGCAAAAGGCCGCCTTTCACACCGCGAAAAGCCATCTTTCACAAAGCAAAAGACGGCCTTTTGCAACACTGTTTGCAACACGCTGGTTTTCAACACGTTATAAATCATGAAAAGAAGCACGGCCGACATAAAGACCGCTGGCCACGCCAAGGCTTCCGGCTTGTCGTCACAGTCTACATGGAAAGCAGCATCTTCCACACAGCAACGAGGATTACCAGAAGCACGAGGATTACCCCGTAGGTAAGGACGAAGCCACCGGCCAACCGCCGCTCGCGCCTCTTTGAGGCATGGCGCGTGGCGCTGAGAAACGTGCCGCGCAGCCGCTCATGGGCAGACGGGCTGGCAGCAGCACCGCCAAGAGAGGCCTTGGCGCGCTGCTCTATGTCCTTGATACGGTCCTTGCGCTCGTCGACAAACATGTACTTGTGGTTGAAACGGCGCGGTCTGCGCTGCGTGAAAAGTCCCATACGGCAGTCCTCCACTACTCTTTCACGCCCTCGGGCGACTGCACATCGGCCGCCTTTTCAGGCGTTGCGGCCTGCTCGGGCTTTTCCTCACGCGCCTTGACCGGCGCCTCTCCCGACACAATGCCGCCATTGCCAATGAACTGCAACGGGGCGGCACGCCGCTCCACATTCCTCAGCTCGGTGCCTTTGGCCTTTCCGCGCCAGTTGAATATGTCGTACTTGTCTCGCGGACGTATATAATCAAACCATGCGAACGACGGCAAATGCTTCCTCGACGGCGGTATCTGCGTCACCGGGAACATCTTGCCCGTCTGCTTGCAGGTCCATATCTTCATCAGCTTGCGGTCCTTCATAAACATGCGCAGAGTGTCGGTCTCGATGTAGCCCATGTTGGTGAACGTGCTGTCCTTGTCGTCCTGAATGTAATAGACGCACTGCACGTTGCCAACGGCCTCCGTCCTGCGTATCTCTCCATCCTCAAAATATCCGAACATCTCGCGCGACGCCACTTGGTTGAACTTCGTGCTGTCCATGAGCATCTCGACAGAAAGCGCCTGGTTGATTACGTGGGCGCGGTCGACAGTAGAATCCTTCATGAACACCTCAATCACCTCGCCAAGCAGCTGGCGACCGGTATTCCACACGATGGGATCCTTATACATGGTCATGCATGAGTCTTGGGTGTTGTACACAAGCGAGTCGCACACGGCCTGCACGTCGGTGCGGTAAGCCCTCACCTTATTATAACAGTGCGCCTTGCGGTACACAGAGTCGGTATTCATGTTGAACGTGTAAACCTTCACCGTGTCCGAATGCACGAACAGCGTGTCGCCCTGGGAAAACTCTTTCATCACGGCACTGTCGGTGGCGAAAGCATATCCGGTGCTGTCGTTGTACCAGAAATAGTTGCTCGTCAGCGCGTTCTTGTTCACAGTATCGGTGTAAACCACATTGCCGAAGCCCTGGCTTATCTTGGTCTTGTCGTCGTTGAAGAGACTGTCGGCAGTCATGGTCTTGCCCTTGTTGGTCAGCGTTGAACGGCCATACAGGCGCGAAAAATCCTTGTTGGTGTCATAATATCCCTGCGAAGTGTGTATCACGCTCGCTCCCGACGTTATCTCAGACGGGCCAACGATATGCGCAAGCGATGTGCGCGTGTCATAATGCAGGGTGTCAGTAGTAAGCACGAACTTCGGATTCTTCAGGTTCACATTATAATTGAACACCGCCTGGCGCGTCTCCGTGTCATACTCGCCCCAGTCTGAGACGAGCACGTTCTTCTTGTCAACCATCTTGCCACCCTCGAAGAAATAACCTATGCCGTACAGCCGGTCGTAATTCAGGCTGTCAGTATAGAGCTTGGTCCTGCGGTGGGTAAGCACCACGTTGTAGCGCGCCTCGGCCATCTGGTCGTTGCCGTCATAATACGCGTAATCGCTGAACAGAGACAAAGTGTCACCCTGGTACATCCTCACATGCCCGAAGGCGCGGAACGAGTTGCTCTCCTGGTAGAAGTAGGCACTGTCGCAATACAGCTTAGCCCCCTTGTGACGGAACGACACATTGCCATTGAGCACCTGGGCGCCAGGCACAGGGCCAAACTGGTCGAACCGCAGACGGTCGGCATGCAGCAGGTAAACACGCTCGTTGGTCTTGGGCCGCTCCTTCTTCTTGGGAGCCTGGCGCGACTGCACCAGACCAAGCCCAAAAAGGCACAGGACTGCCAATATCAACACCCTGTGCCCACGGAATAAAGTCTTAATGTTATCGCACACCATCATCTGACCCAGCCTTCATATTTGAAATCACAATTCTTGTAACGGTCGTTGATGCGCACATACGTGGCCTTTATCTTGTCTCTTATCCACTTGTCGATAAATTCCTCCTTACGCTTGGCCAAGACAATGTTCTTCATTGCCTGGTAGTCTTCGGTTATGGTGGCGCGATGCGTCTCGACACGGTTCTTCAACTTCACGATGGCGCACATCGTCTTGCCGTTCTTCTCGCTTATCATCTGGAATGGCTCAGAGACCTCTCCTACCTTGAGCGAATCCACCACCCTCGCAATTTCCGACGGAAGGTTGCGCATCTGGAAACGGCTTGTCATGCGCCCGTCATCGGCCATGTTGGCCATAAGTCCGTTGTTGTTGCGCGTGTCCTTGTCGTCAGACAGGAACGAAGCCGCCTCCTCAAACGTGAACTTGCCTTCACGCACCCTGTCCGCAATCGAGTCAAGCTGCGACTTGGCCATGTCGATCTCCTCCTGGGTGACACGCGGCTTCAACAAGATATGCCTAACCTTTATCTTGTCGCCACGTTTGTCTATCAACTGAATAATGTGAAAACCAAACTCCGTCTCCACAATCTTGGATATTTTCTTAGGATCTGTCAGATTGAACGCCACGTTTGCAAACGTAGGGTCAAGCATTCCACGCCCTACATAGTCCTGGAACTCGCCGCCCTGGCGCGCCGTTCCAGGATCCTCTGAATACAAACGGGCCAGCGTTGCAAACGAAGTCTCGCCGTTGGTGACACGTTCCGTATATTCGCGAAGCTCGTTTTTCACACGGTCTATCTCCTTCTGGGCCACCTTCGGCTGACGGGTTATTATCTGGACTTCCACTTCTGTCTGTATAATAGGCAGACTGTCTTCCGGCAAACCGTTGAAATAGCGGCGCACATCGGCAGGCGACACTGTTATGTCTTCCACCAACTGCTCTCTTTCCCGGTCTATCATCAGCCTGTCGCGGAAGTCGTCGTGCAGGGTCTGAC
This sequence comes from uncultured Prevotella sp., assembly GCA_944320195.1. Lineage (GTDB taxonomy): Bacteria > Bacteroidota > Bacteroidia > Bacteroidales > Bacteroidaceae > Prevotella. Next base: position 12,746 of record CALUGP010000039.1, read on the forward strand.
GTATTTCTGTGAGGCTCATGTTCTTGTATTCCTCAAGCTTTTCCCTGCTTCCGGTCTGCTGGATCCAGAAGTTAATCTGCTGCTCGACACTGCGTGCCACGTCTGATTCGGTCACTTCCACCGAGTCGATAGCCGCCTGATGCAGGAACAGTTTTTGCACGGCCAGCTGTTCAGGTATCACACAATCGGGATTGCCGTCCCACTTCATGCCATCCATCTCACTCTGTAACCTGACGTTTTCCACGTCAGACAGAAGTATGGCTTCATCACCGACTACCCAAATAACTTCGTCGACAATGCTTTCCGGATTGGGCGCGGAATCCACCGAATCGACCTTGGCGGCAGCCGTGTCGCCGTCATCTTCCACACCGCTAACCGTACTCGCGTGGACGCTTGCGATGAAAAACACCGACGCAACGAGCCACAAAGCAGTTTTGCCTGTTATCTTCATATGTTTATTTGCTATGCTTGTTTACTGTTTCCAACACGTCTTTATAAATTTCCACGGGATATTTTTCCCTCAATTCGGCCACCCAACGCTTTTCAAGCATTTCCTGATAGTCCGCCGTAACAAGGCCGCGCACGTCCTCATAACTGTCTGGCTTCTTCTTTAGAAGCTTGCCGTAAACGGCATCAATGGGAAAATCCTTGAGCGGAGTGACGGCGACATCTTTCTTAAACACCATCTTGTCGATGAACGCGTTGTCGCCTTCCTTGAAGATTCCTTTTTCAACACGTACTCTGAGGACCGAATCATTATTGAACGTTGAACGCAGAACATCCGACCACTTGCTGAACGGAACGTCCTCGACACACTTGCGCACGGCCTTCACATCGGCCTTCTGCCTGACATGGTAGACCATGCCCTTGTATCTTGGCTCACTCCAATAATAGCGTTTCTTGTTCTTCTTGAAATACGCCTCAAGCCCGGCTTCATCCCTGGCGGCTTTCTCCCACACTGTGCGGTTGCTTATCTCATACAGCAAAAGACCGTCATGATATTCCTGCAAGAGGTATTTCAAGTCTTGGTCTTTTGCAGAAAGCTCTTCAGCCTTTTGCTCCACAACGTCCTCACTTGACAGCTTTCCGCCTGAAGCTTTCACCGCCTCGTCGATATTACGGTCGATGACGCTCTCGCGTATTCCACGCATCTCGATGAAACGGAGTATGTCTGGCTTCAGCGTGTCGAACGGCTCAAGCTGCTTGCGAGCCTTCATAAGGATGATATGGAAGCCGACCGGCGACTTCACAACACCGCTCATCTCGCCCGGGCTCAACGCGTATGCGGCGTCTTCAAACTCCTTAAGAGTCTGGCCAGGCTGCAACCATGGCAGCTCGCCGCCGTTCTTCGCCGACCCGGGGTCTTGCGAACACTTGCGCGCAAGGGCTGCGAAGTCAGCTCCGCCCTTCAACACCGAGTATAGGGAATCGGCCGTGCGGCGCGCCTCTTCGTACTTTGCCGTGGGCGCCTTTTGCTCCACATATATTAATATGTGTGCCGGCTTTATCAGTCCGCGAGAACCGATGTGGGCCTTGGTCATGTCATAAATGGCACGCGCCTCGGCCAGAATGGCCGTGCTGTCGGCAAATGCGGGGCGCACTTCCTGGTCGCGGTACAAGGCAAACTCCTGTTTGAAAGAGGGCAACGTGTCAAGTCCCGCGTCAATTGCGGCGGCCACTTTCAACTTGTAGTTGACGAACATGTCCACATATTCGTCTACAGTCTTCTTGTCGACAACGCCGGCCGAGTTGTTCTTATTGTAAGAATATTCGAACTCCGAGCGCGTTACGGGAACACCGTTGACCTTCATCACCACGGGGTCTTCCACTTGCGCGCAAGCCATGCCTCCGCAAAGAAGCATGGCCGCTAAGATGTTATGGATTTTCATTTTGTGCATAACAGTTATGTGTCAACACGCCACACCGCCGCAATACGCACCAGCATGCCCGGACAACTTACTCCGGACGGGAGTAGTTTGGAGCCTCGCTCGTTATCGAGATGTCGTGGGGATGGCTCTCAAGCACACCGGCATTGGTGATTCGCACGAACTTCGCGCCATGCAGAGCCTCAATGTCCTTGGCGCCGCAATAGCCCATGCCCGAGCGCAGGCCGCCGGCAAGCTGATATATTACTTCCTGCAAAGTGCCCTTGTAAGGCACGCGGCCGGCGATTCCTTCGGGCACGAGTTTCTTGACATCCTTGGTGTCAGCCTGGAAGTAACGGTCCTTAGAGCCGTTCTCCATTGCCTCGAGACTGCCCATGCCGCGGTAGCTCTTGAACTTACGGCCGTTGAATATTATCGTGTCGCCGGGGCTTTCCTCTGTGCCGGCTACGAGCGAGCCTATCATTACGCTGCAGCCTCCCGCGGCGAGAGCCTTCACGACATCGCCCGAATAACGCAGTCCGCCGTCGGCAATGAGAGGCACTCCGGTGCCTTCGAGGGCGCAAGCCACGTCATAGACGGCACTCAGCTGAGGCACGCCTACACCCGCAACAACTCGCGTTGTGCATATGCTGCCGGGGCCGATGCCCACCTTCACGGCATCGGCTCCGTTGTCGACGAGCATCCTTGCGGCTGCTCCGGTAGCCACGTTGCCCACTACCATGTCTACACCGGGGAACGCGGCCTTGGCCTCGCGCAGCTTGTCGATCACCCCTTTGGAATGTCCGTGGGCCGTGTCGATTACTATCGCGTCGACGTTGGCCTCAACAAGAGCCTCGATGCGGTCGAGCGTGTCAACGGTGACACCCACTCCGGCGGCTACGCGCAGCCGGCCCTTCTCGTCCTTGCAGGCCATGGGCTTGTCCTTGGCCTTGGTTATGTCTTTATAAGTTATGAGGCCTACGAGCTTGTTGTCCGCGTCGACCACGGGCAGTTTCTCAATCTTGTTCTCCTGCAGTATCTGCGCGGCGTCGCTCAAGTCGGTGCGCATGTGCGTTGTGACAAGGTTGTCGCTGGTCATCACGTCGTCAACCTTGCGGTCGAGGCGGCGCTCGAAGCGCAGGTCGCGGTTGGTCACGATGCCCACCAAGTGGCCCTCGTCGTCAACCACGGGTATTCCGCCGATGTGGTATTCGGCCATCATGTTGAGCGCATCCTGCACGGTGGAGCCGCGGCGAATGGTCACCGGGTCGTATATCATGCCGTTCTCGGCGCGCTTCACAATGGCCACCTGGCGGGCCTGCTCGGCTATCGGCATGTTCTTGTGAATAACGCCGATGCCTCCCTCGCGCGCTATGGCTATGGCCATGGCAGACTCCGTAACGGTGTCCATGGCAGCCGTTACGAACGGGATGTTCAGCGCGATGTGGCGCGAGAACATTGTTTTCAACTCTACCGTCTTGGGCAGCACTTCAGAATAAGCCGGGATTAAGAGGACGTCGTCAAAGGTCAGACCGTCCATCACGATTTTATCTGCAACAAATGATGACATATATTACTTGAAAATTTATTGCGTGCAAATTTAGCAAAAAAAATCCATACGCGCAGCGTCTTTCACGTTTTTCTCACATAATTAATGTGAAATAAAACTTCTAAAGACATCGCGCTAAAAGAAGATGGTAACGAAAAGCTGGAAACGGCATCCATGCACGTTATGCACGAATGCCGTTTCCCTAATTAATTCTACAAAGTGTCGGTAGCCCGCTTATCTCTTTTTCAGTGTAAAGACGTAATCATCATAATGAACGGTTATAGTGTTACCCTTTAACTGAGCCTTTACAAGGTCACCTCTGTATTCTGCCGTTATGCTACCGGTAGAAGGATCATAAGTGTAAGAACTCGTAACTGTGTAATAGTCTGAGCCATCCGGCTTGTTTACATCAATCTCACAGGTGGTTGCCCCAACCGTCACGTTAACGACGTAACCGTAAGGGTCTGTCCCCGTCCACTCCGTACCTGCAAGGCTGCTGGGCAAAGCAGCATCCTCGTCATCGTCAGAGCAAGCTGCAAAATTCACACACAAAACTACGGCCAATAAAGCCATTCCAATAAACCCAAATCGGTCATTAGGATTTCCCAGTGTTGTATGGCAATGAGAAATCCTTTAATTTCTCCCAGATGGACAG
>CALUGP010000040.1 GCA_944320195.1 uncultured Prevotella sp.
ACTCCGCAGCCACCAACACGGGCGACTACTCCGCAGCCACCAACACGGGCGACTACTCCGCAGCCACCAACACGGGCGACTACTCCGCAGCCACCAACACGGGCAACTACTCCGCAGCCACCAACACGGGCGACTGTTCCGCAGCGAGTGTTGAAGGTAAAGAGTCCATTGCCATTGTGACAGGCAAGGACAGCAGGGCCAAAGGGTCTCTCGGCTGTTGGATTGTCTTAACAGAACGCGGTGAATGGAATGATGAAACCTGTCCAATATTGGATGTCAAGGCATTCAAGGTTGACGGAGAAGTAATAAAAGCGGATACGTGGTACAAGTTAATTGACGGCAAGGCTGTTGAGGTAGAATGAAAGCATGTGATATAGAGCTAAGCCTTGATGAGGTGCTTGCAAAGGTCAACAAGCCGTTGGCAAGGAAAATCGAGTATTCTGTTGGCCTTATTCGCAAGTCGGAGAATTTGGCATTAAGACTTGACCCTGAAAACGGTTTTTATATGGCAGTAAGTGGTGGCAAGGATAGTCAAGTATTATATCATATAGCTAACCTTGCAGGTGTCCGTTTTAAGGCTCACATGAACCTGACGAGCATTGACCCACCCGAAGTAATACGATTTGTAAAACAGGAATACCCAGACGTGGAATTGATAAAGCCGAAGATGAGCATTTACGAAATGGCAAAAAGAAATGTATGTTGCCGACAAAGATTATGCGTTGGTGTTGCGCCGAGTTTAAGGAAACGAGCGGAGCAGGGAAAGTGACGTTGATAGGCATACGCCGAGAAGAAAGCGTACGCAGGGCGAAGCGTGGCGAAATATCAACGAACATAAAGGGCAAGCGTACCGAGGAAACATTCGACCAATGGAGCGAACATGAGGAACAGATGGTTACTTGTGTTGGCGGCAAGGATAAGATACTTGTTTCGCCTATCATCTATTGGACGAAACGTGACGTGTGGGAGTTCTTGAACTCAAATAATATTCCGCATTGCGAGCTGTACGACCAAGGCTATACACGCATAGGCTGTATCTGCTGCCCGATGTCCCAACTACGCCAAAAGCGGAAAGAGATTGAACGCTGGCCGCACGTCAAGCGCAACTGGCTGAAAACAATCCAATGGCTGATTGACAATGGATATGTCAACTACAACTTCAATGATGCCGAAACCGGCTTTAAGTGGTGGATTAGCGGAAAGAGTTTCAAACAGTTCTACGCCGACGAGTTTTTACAACAAAAATTTGACTTTAAGGAAAATTGAGGAAATCATCGGAAAATTTCCTCAATTTTTGTTTTTTCAGAAAAACAGGAAACAAAACAGGAAACATGATAAACAAGACATACCGTCCGAACGCCTACTGGATGCGCGGCGCACTGCCCACGGTGGAGCGGTCCAAGGACGAATACATAGGCTCTGTGTACGGCGCAGCCGCGCTGGCGTACATCGCCATGATACACGCCACGGAGGCGGTTGACATGTTGCAGGAACGCCTGCCGGAGGAATACACCGGCAGGGAAGTGAGGAAATACGTGCGGCGGCTCACCGGCTCGAAGGCGCACATGGGCGAGACGCGCAGGCTGGAGCTTGCCATCAGCGACCAGCTCGTGCGCCGCGAAGACAGGGCTTGGATGGCCGATTTCGGCAACGCCGCTTATGGGAAGGTACAGCCGCACGTGACGGCCTTGCAGACGGCCATAGCCAACGCCTTGGGGCGGTACGCAGGCGTGCCCGACATCAACGCGTGTGCGGCGGTGGTTGTGGCGCAGTCGCTGGCACACGAGGCCGTGGAATACGTGAAGCGTAGGGCGGCCAAGTTCAGGGACTTCACAATCACCACGCACGAGGGACGCAGGCAGAGCGTGTCGTCAAGCCTCGCCTCGATGTCGTGCTCCGGAATAGACTTCTGCCTGCGCAACATCGCACGCATATTGATTGAGAAACACCTACCCTGCAACGTAGACCTGGCCGCTGACCCGTCTGTGATGAACGGGCTGAAGGCCGTGCTCAACGTCATGGCCGACCCGAATACGTGGGCGTATGCGAGGGACAAGGCGGACAGTTTGAATATGGAGAAGGGAGGAAACGATGACAGTACAGGAATTGATTGACGAGCTTCAGAAAGTGGAAAATAAGTCAAAGATAATACAAGTGTATTCTGATAACGTTTATGAGGACGCTAACACTATAACTGAATATGATGATACAATAGTTATTTTTTGATTATGGAACGCAAGATAGGAGAAATATTCGAGTTAGGCGGTGAGTGGTATCAGTGTGTAGAAAGTGATAGTTGTGGTGAATGTTCAGTTTTTCCTCCCGAATGTGGAAGTAAAGTATTTGGGCTATGTAGTAAAGTCAGAAGAACAGACAACAAACATGTTATCTTCAAGAAACTTGAAAAGGTCGGAGAGCCTTTCACAAGTGTAGGAAAACTATATCAACACTATAAAGTGTTCGACATTGATAATGTTTATGGAGATGTTTTTTGGTGCGTACACAATTATAAAGAAAAAACCTTAACAATAGAAATCAAACAAAACAAAGAAGAAATGGAAGAAAAGAAACAGAAATTGGACGATTTAGTAGGATTATATACATCAGCCAAAATTACATATAAAGAATTTGACGAAAAATTAAAAACTTTATATGCTGATAAAGAAGAATGTAAATCAAGCCTAAAAGAATTTGACCTCGAAGCAGCCAAGTCAGGCAAGCCGGTCTGCACAAGGGACAGAAGAAAGGCAAGGATTATTGCTGTTGGCTTGAATAATAAAACATATCCATTGGCAGCAGTAATAGAGAATAATGGAGAAGAAAACGAGGTGCACAATTATACTTCTGATGGATTAGCAACCTATGGAACATTGAATGATGCTGACCTTATGATGCTCCCCGAAAAGAAAGAGGGGTGGGTGAATGTCTATAAGAAAGAGCAAAACCGATACGTAAAGGGCATTTTCCCAAGCAGAGAGATAGCCTTAAATTTCATATCGGAAAAGTCAAGGGAATATATTGCTACCATTAAGATAACTTGGGAGGAATAGCCATGATAGAAGAAAGTTATGTCAGCTTTGACACTGCGAAGCTGTTGAAAGAGGCTGGGTTTGAAGCAAACTTGAGAACAAGGTATGTCGAGGAAGAAAAGGATGAGTGGGCGTTTTGGGAATCAGGCACGAAAAGAAGTGATTACAATTACTTCGATGATACAATAGCTTGTCCAACGCAGGCTTTGGCGGCGAGCTGGCTACGTGAGAAACATAAGATTCATGTAGGTGCTGATATGGCGTACAGCAAGTTAGTGGCGGAGAAATGGATTTATCAAATCAGATTTACTGACAGCATAGGAAATCCATATAAAAGCGTTGGATGGTTTAATGATTACGAAGAAGCCCTTGAAGCTGGCTTGCAGGAAGCGATTAAACTGATAAGAAGTAAGGATTATGAAGAAGATAATGTTCAATGATAAATACGGCCTTACGCAAGCTGTTCTTGAAGGCAGAAAGACGCAGACAAGGCGGATAGTTCCGCAATCTGTAATAGATGTGTATGACGAATGGCGGTCTGATGTAGAATGTATAGCAAAACCGGCAGGAAGCACGATAGAGCCACTATGTAGCTATCTCTTGCGCAAATCGAGGTTCTATGTTGGCGAAATCGTGGCCGTGGCGCAAAGTTATTGTTCTATTGCAGAGGAATTGGAAAATAGCAATAACGCGACTTGTGCCGCACATTACGAGAAGAATGTGCAAAAGGCTTCTGAATACATATCGTGGATGGAGCATCCCGGCTTCAATAATAAAATGTTCGTTGCCGCAGACATGATGATTCACCAAATCCGCATAACCGATGTGCGGATAGAAAGGCTACAAGACATTTCGGACGAGGATTGCATCAAAGAGGGCGTTAGAAAAGTCGTAAATGAAAACGGGATATACGTTCAGTATTATGTTGGCAAAGGAGACAATGCCTGCTCCTTTGAAAATCCTCGTGAAGCCTTTGCTCACCTCATCAATAAGGTGAGCAGAAAAGACGTGTGGAATGAGAACCCGTATGTATTCGTTTATGACTTTGAGCTTGTAAAATGACCGACATCGAGCATGAAGCCCTGTGCAACGAGATTGACTTCCTGCAAAGGGAGGTTGACAGGTACAGGGAGCAGAACAGGAAATTAGTAAAAATAATATTCAAATTACGAAAATATTATGACAAGAGAGCTGATTGAAAAGGAAATAGACGAACGATTAGAGGAACCGGACAATAATTGGGACGGTATATTTAACAGCGGATATTCCAGGGGTTTTAGAGATGGTGCCCAGTGGCGCATCAACGCCATGTGGCACAAGCCGTCAGCCTATGGCGAGGAACTGAAAAGGGACGTTGAGGTTATAGCAAAAACTAAAAGAGGCTATCGCTTTGGGAAATTCGATGTGGTAGGCTATTCAAACGAATATATAGGGTTTGTAAGCACATCAAGTCTTGAATATGCGCTTTCCGATGTGTTGGAATATGCTTATTTGTCAGATTTAATTCCTGAAAGAAAGGAGGAAACAAAATGAGTGCAGTGATAATGACTGAGGAATATTGGGCTAACTCATATTTGTCCATTGCTCGCTATTATGGCGGAATAAAGGTGAATGGCGATGAGTATAAACTCGTCAACAAGGAAGGCGTAACGCTTGAGGAGCTGTCCAATCCTTCGAGCAAGCAGTATGTGAAGTCAGGCAAGGCAATACCGCCCGGAGAGCCGGCCGACCTTGTGCGCAAGGACTGGATACCGGTCTACAGGAAGTTAGGCCGTGGCAGGACGATAAAATTAGTCAGGGACGGGGTTTCACTTGCAGAAGCCAAGAGAATAGCTAAGGAGGGGAAATGAGAGACTACGTATCACACGCCTGCATGACCACCAACGAGCGAGTCCACAGCCGGAAGAAAAAAGGAAGTTCCGTAAACCGTCAACATCAAGGACGATAAAAAGTAAAAAAAATGATAAATACTACTGACGAATACGCGCGGTCGCTGCTCTTCGAGGCCGCGCGTTTGCTTTCTATCCACTGCCCGCGCTGCGCACGGGCGAGGCTCAGGCGCATTGCCCGGCATGACGCGGAGACAACGGGCATGGATTATGAAGATGCGTTAAGGCAGAGAGAAAAAGATTTGGAGAATTTGACAACTAAATAATGACGATTAAAAGTTAGAGCGTATGAGATTGGTAAAAGAAATAATGAAGTTGCTGTTTGGCTATAAGTACAAGGCGGTGATACTGAAAGACCGGGGCGTGGAACGTTATTGGATATGTTCGTATGTGTTTGATGACACTCCGGTTGGGAATGCGAGGCTTAATCAACATCTTGAAGAGCTTGAGCGCAGCGTGACGGCTCATACATATTATGAGACAGTTAGTTTCCGTAGTAGGCACGAGTATGGCGGAATACTGCAAGAGAAGATAGCGGAGAGGCACAGGCGGCGCGACATTGCGTTGAAGAGTCTTAGAGATGACGCGGAGAAAATGCGCAGATATACAGGAAGCAAGGAGAAAGAAGAGTAAATTTGGAAGTGAAAAATGAAAAGTGAAAAATGAAAAATAACGGAGGACTGGGAGTATTGGGAGAGATGGGACGGATGCTGCGCAGGATGTTGCCCGAAAGGCGGCACTACCTGCTGATGGACGGGCTGAACAGCTGCGCATACATACCAAGGCACACATACCGCTACCTGAACAGAATGATGTTGAAAGAACTGGAGCACAACATGCAGGCGGAGAACTCGCTGAGATTCGTGTGGTCAAGAATGGGAGACAAATTTGTGTTGGCGGTAAATCCAACCGAGGTGGAGATGACACAGACGCACGGGCTGACGCGAGACAGTGGTGGCAGAGTGCTAATACCATGCCCTTACGTGCAGCAGATATACCAGACATACGGTCTGGAGCCGGAACGGTGCGGAAAGATGTACTTGAAAAAATTAAAAATTAAAATTAAAAAGCCGTGGCTGGCACTTTTTGAGTTGAGAGTTTAAGCCCAATGAGCCGGATATGTGACCGGTTATAACTGTAATTATTATGGAACTGACAATAAACATATTAAAAGCGGAGGTGATGGCGGAGGTTAACAAGACTTCCGCCTACATCGGCGCAAAGACTATAACGCAGGATGGTGGGAACCTGTACTACAGTATATCGACAATAAAAGAGGATGCCGAAATGCTGGAAAGGTACTGGCGAGAGGCTTGCTCTGACGTGGCGGCAGTGGCAAAAGAGTTCCTGAAGTCGGCGGAAACGACGGACACAGACTGGACGCTGACGCTTGAAATGCCTGCAAAGTATAACACCGGATATAATGAAGTGTTGAAATATAGGGTGTTCTCGTATATCGTGAGGCAGGTGCTGATAAGATGGCTCCAGCTGTGCAGCTTCTCGGCGAACATGGTAAAGGCTTTTCAAGACGAGGCGACAGGAATACTTGCAGGAATTGCCGACATATTGTATGCAAGGAACTTTGAACGCGCCAAGGACGGTCCGGGCGGAGACAACAGCTATGGCATAGGCGAAGCACCAGACTTCGGCGAAGACACGGAGGAGGAGAAAACTGGAGACAATAATTATGGCGGAGGCATGAGGCAGAATCTAGGGCCGACTAATGTCGTTTTTATAGAAGTGGTGAAATAAGAATAGTCCAATGTGGCTAATATCCGTATAGATTGAAAAGATGAGGACAGGAGAAGTTAAGGAAATACCGTTGAAAGGACTGTCATCAGCTCGCAACGATTATGAGTGTACAGACGGCGAACTTCAGGTATGTCACAATGCAGTAAATACAGGCGACGGACTGCGACCGATACAGCATGCGGAGGTGATAGACGAGCTGCCTGACGGATGGGTCGGGCTGGTGTTTGTTCATCACACGTCGCAAGGAGACATATACATCATGGTGGACGGCAACGGCAACGCATGGTGGAAGAAGAAAGGCGATAGCGGTAACGGGACAGAGATAACAGAACCAAGCACAGGACTGTTTGATGAGGGGGAATATCAGATAACGAGTGTAGGCAACATATTGGTGATCAATTTTACGGGAAGTTCTTATCCGGGCCTGCATTATTACAAGTATGACGCTAACAAAGGCTCGTACAAATACATCGGGCAATATCCTCCAGATGTCGGTTTGGAATTTGAACTGATGTATGATAATGGCACCGGATTTGGCAATAACGGAAATTTTGTAGAGATAGAGAAAACCGGAACGGTTACAGCGGATGACACGACACAGGAGGGCCATGTGCTGCAAATAGGCGAGAGCGTAGCTGTGCAAGATGCGGTGATGGGGCTGGTAAACAAGATAGTGAACGACACTAAGAAAGAATCAAAATTCTTAAACCCTTTCTTTGTAAGATATGCATACAGGATATATGACGGGACATATCTTATGCAGAGTTCCCCGGTGCTTATGGTTCCTGACTGTGGTTATAATCCGACAGTAATAGTCCAAATCAAATCAAATGACGATCCACAGGTGAAGATAAGGGCGGCTTACAGGCCGATGTATCTGAGGGCGAGGAGCAACATAAGTCAAAGCGAGCGCGTATTATTGGAAGATTGGGAGGACATAATACAAAGCGTGGACATATTCATTACGCCTCAGATATTGAACTACTCACTGACAGGAGCAGAGTTGTCTATGTCCAACGCATTGGCGTTGGTTGACGGCAACTTGAATGATAGCTATGCAACATCAAGTTTGGCCGGCGGAACTTTCTCGATATCTACTCCATTTAAAGCTGGCGGTGGTGGTGATTTTGAAGGTGGCGGAGATTTTGGAGAAGAAGAAACAACACGTGCAGCTGACGACAGGTCGGCGACGAGATATGGGTTCTTTTATGACGGACTTCCGTCTGTGGACAAGACGGAACTGATGCTTGACGAGGAGAATATAAATTCGCACACGTCCTACTTCGTTAAAGGATTCGAAAAGGACGGGACATTGAATGATTGGATTTGTGAGACATACAACTTCTATAAGCTGAAAGAGTTGACTATAGGAGAAGCTATAGACCTTGGAACGAGCGACAACGGGAACGGGACGGCAGGTTTCAGCATATTGAAACGTGAAGGCAGTGACGGGATAGTCAACCTTACATCATTCGAGCAGTTGACAGACGGCTACAGCACGCGCAACCTGAAGATGCCGAAATATATCCATACGTACAACGGAAGGTTGAACATTGCCAATGTCGACTTGAAAGACATTGGCACATTCCCGGTGGGCTTCATATCGTCATATACTTCAGTGGGAGACGTGGCAAACAGCTCGGGCAGCATTCTCAACGGCGGCAGGATGACAGGAACAGCGACTGTATATATAAAAGACAACGGCACTGTGATGACAAGTGTTGCGGAATTCCCGAGTTCGGGAGAATGGGGAACGCTGCTATCCATGCCTGGATACTTCTTTTATCCGAATCCAAACGCTAAATACTTGGAACTGGAGGTTGACATAACGACAGACTCGGGCACTTATATCTTCATGAGATACTGGTTGCCCTTGAAACAACACCCATATTTGTATGGAGCATATTACTTTAATGGCTATTATGGGTTTACGAATGCCGGAACTGTGGCACCGGACATAGCTTCGGACGTTGTGGAACAAATAGTTCATCAAACTAACTACATGTACACAAGCGAGGTGGACAACCCATTATTTTTCCCATCGCAGGGTGTCAACGCCATAGGCACGGGCGAAATAGTGGCCATAAAAAGCGCGACAAAAGCGATGAGCGAGGGTACGGCATTTGGCGCGATGCCGCTGTATGTGTTCAGTACAGACGGCATTTGGGCGATGAGCGTAGGAACGACAGGGTTGTTTGTGGCGACCAATCCGCCGTCGCGCGAGACATTGTTAGGGAATGATCCCAACTCAGCGTTACAGATAGACAACTCGATCATATTCTTGTCCGAACGTGGGTTGATGCAATTAATCGGAGAGCGCACCACGCTGCTGAGCGGCGACTTGCAGGAACGATTTTCAACATTTGATGTTGAAGACTTGCCGAAGTGGCAGGAGATAATGACTGTTTTCAGGGGTTCCGGGAACATTGGGAATATATTGGAAGCAGACGACTTCATGTCATTTGTCAAAAAAGGGGCAAGGCTTGCTTTCGACTATGTGAATTACAGGATAATTGTGTTCAGACCATATGACAAGGCTGACGAGGCAACGCATACGGCATTCATCTACGACATAGGTTCAAAGATGTGGGCTACGATGGACAGCACACTTACTTCGAGTGTGGAGGGGTATCCGCAATCGTTGGTAAACATGGCTGGCACAGGTGGAGGCACGCTGATAGGACAATACAATGCGGACAACACCGCGCTCGTGGGTGACGGCAAGATGCTTTACACCACAAGGCCGCTGAAGATGCAGAAACCCGACGTGATGAAGACCGTGAGAACGCTGATAGAACGCTCGGTGAGTCACGGAGGCGTGAAATATTTAGGTCTGTGGGGTAGCCGGGACATGATGAACTGGGTGCTCATCGGTGCTGTTAAGGGAGGCAGGATGCCACGTATAAGCGGCACGCCTTACAAATACTTCATAGTGGGCGGATGGAGCCAGCTGAACATCAACGGCGACGCGATAAGCAGGCTTACCTTTGAAGAGAAAGACAAGTATATTGACAAACTTAGATAAAGTGTGTCTTATTTGTGCAAATGGCCGGTAGTCCGTGAGGATAACCGGCCATTATTGTCTTAGTCTAAAACAGAGAAAAGTCAGAGGAATTGGACAGGAGTGATAAGTCCAATTGGCTTGATGAGCCAAATACGCCATGGTGCGAAAGGCTTTCCTGTTTCGACTTGCGCAGATATACAGAAGGAATACTGCACCTTTTTTATTTTTGCAGGAAAAGAGTAAACTAATGGCATACGAACCACCATCAGCACCTGGATTAATGACGAAAGACCGGCACGCATACGATGTGTTGCTCCAGGCGGAATATTGTTGGGACAACCTTGACAAGTTCCGCCGTGAGCGCAGGCGTTGTCTTAACTACACCTACGGCGACCAATGGAGCGACAAGGTAAGAGACGAGCGCGGACGGTGGGTCGAGGAAAGCGTCATGATAAGGCGGCAGGGCGGTTTGCCACTGAAGAACAATCTCATCCGTAAGCTTGTCAACACAATAAAAGGCTTATACATCAATCAAAACACAGAGCCGATATGTGTGGCGAGGGACAGGGACGAGCAGACGATGAGTGACTGCCTGACGGAGCTATTGAAGTATGTTGACGACATCAACGACGGCAAGACGCTATATTCGGACATCTTCGAGGACTTTGCCATAGGTGGTTTCGCCGGGTGCCGAAAGTCGTTCGGGTACATGGGCGACAGACTGGACTGCTGGACCACACAGATACAGGCGGACAACTTCTTTGTGGACACCGGTATGAAGGACGTAAGAGGCTGGGACTGCTCGCTCGTTGGCGAAATACACGACATGACTTGGGGCGACCTGCTGACGAACTTCGCCAAAAAGCCTGGCGACATAGAGAAGTTGAGGCAGATGTACCACTACGCCACCGATGAGCACTACCTGACGCAGACGGCGGAGCAGTTCGGCTACCGAAGAGACATCAACGCCTCATTCCTTATTCCGCAGGACACTAACTGTTGCCGCGTGATAGAGGTGTGGAACAAGGAGCGTAAGGCGCGATACCACTGCATAGACCAGCTGAACGGCGAGATGTTCAAATGCGAGACAAAGGACAAGAAAGAACTTGTCGACGCAGTGAACGAGCAGCGCATGGCGGAAGCCGAGGCCGCAGGAGTGTCACCTGAAGAAATAGAAGGCAAGCTGATAACCGCCGAGTGGTTTGTAGACAACTACTGGTATTACCGCTTCTTCGCACCTACCGGCGAGGTGCTGATGGAGGGCGAAACCCCATACGAGCACAACGAGCACCCATTTGTATTCCGCTTCTACCCTTTCATCAACGGCGAGATACACTCATTCGTGGCCGATGTGATAGACGTGCAACGCTACGTGAACAGGCTTGTCAACCTGAACGACTACCTGCTGAGGACGAGCGCGAAAGGTTTGCTGGCGATACCCGACAGCGCATTGGAAGGCACGGGGTTAACGATAGAGGACGTGGCCGAAGTGTGGGCGAAGCCCGGAGGCGTGTTCGTGTTCAAGGCGAAATCCGGGATGCCGTTGCCCACGCAGATAACCAACAGTGTGCAGAACTTGGGCATAGCGGAGCTAATCTCGATGGAAAAGCAATTCTTTGACGAGATAACCGGCGTGAACGCGGCGTTGCAAGGCAAGAGCGTGGGCAACGTGAGCGGCACGTACTACGCACAGCAGACGCAGAATGCGGCCACGAGCCTTCAGGGAATATTGACGGCGTTCAGCAGCTTCAGGAAAGCATCTGCAACAAAAGACTGCAAGAATATACAGCAATATTACACCAACGACCGCATTGTAAGCATAGTTGGCAGGAATGGGCAGAAGGTGAACTTCAACCCATCAAAGGTTAAGTGGCTGGAATATGACATAAACATAAGCGAGAGTACCACATCGCCGGTGTTCAGGCAAGTGGCCAACGACTTTTTACTGCAAGTATGGCAGAGCGGACAAATAAGCCTGAAGACGATGCTGGAGGCCGGGGCGTTCCCATTCGGCGACAAATTGCTCAATATTATAAATGCAGAAGAGCAACAGATTATGCAACAGCAGCAAATGGTAGCTGCCGGAAGCGGAATGAATAACGAACAAGTGAATATGAACAATGAAGTTTGAGAAGGGAAGGCAAAAGACAGGAGGGCGCAAGCCGGGTGTGAAGAACAAAAGGACACGCTTGGGCGGCGACGACACGCTGGCAAAGCTCGTGGAAGCCATGGAAGACCCCGACAGGCTGAAAGAGGAGCTGGGCAGGCTGCACGGCAGGGATTACTTTCAGGTGTACTGCAACCTGCAAGGCTATCTGCGCCCGAAATTCAGCAGCATAGACTTCCAAGGCGAAGTAAAGGTTGGCAACGAGGTAGCAGAAGCACTTAGAGAATTAACAATTAAAGATGAACAATGAAGAAGTTTGATGACACGAGACGGTGCGTTGACATTGTGCTGTATGCTAACGACCTGTATGCAGACATCACCAACCGCCTTACGCTGACGGCAGACAGCATGGAGGCGCAGGCTGTCAATGCAGACCTGCACACAGTGAAAGATGTCATTGACGACGGCAACAAAGAGATAATAGACAACCTTGTGGCCCGGCACGTGTTTGATTGTGTCAACTTGTTATATCCATATTCAAAGACACCGATAGAACGTTGCAAGCATAACCGGGAGAGCAAGAATGAAGCCGAGGCATACATTATACACCTGACATTCGAGCGTCCAAGAAGCGAGACAAGCATACAGCTTTTACAGCGGCTAATTCACGACTACATAGTGTACAAATGTTACGCCGAATGGCTGGCGATTACTGTGCCGCAGGCTGGGACATACACGATGTGGGAGGGGAAGGCCGAAAGCGTGCGCGAGCAGATAGTTACCGCGCTCGTTTTGCCATACGATGCAAGGCAATTGCAGATAAGGCCGCATTGGTATTGATGATATTCTTCATGTTACTATATAAGTTTTTTCATTTGACAGAGGCCGGCAACATCGCGTTGTCGGCTTTTTCTTTGTCCAACTTGCGCAGATATGCAGGTTAAGTGGCTGGCATTGCGGATATTTGCAATATTGGTAACAAAAGCAAATATCATGGAAATATTGGACTTTATCAGAGACTTTTTCATGCCTGACGGCGTGATTATGGCCGCCGTGCTGCCTTGGATAGGCGCAGGCATATCGGCAGCTTCATCGATAGGCAACGCCATCTTCGGCGGCATATCGGCAAACAAGCAACAGAGAGAGCAATTGAGGGCGATACGCGAGCAACAACGCGAGAACCGCAACTGGTACAACCGCAGGTACAACGAGGATGCCACGCAGAGGGCGGACGTGCAGCGCATGTTGTCAAGAACGAACGAGGCCATCAAATCACGCAACAGGGCTGCGGCAGGCAAACGTGCCGTTGTCGGCGGCACAGACGCGTCGCTGGCATCTACGCAACAGGCCAACGCTGCGGCTGTGGGCGACGCATTGTCGCAGGTGTCGGCACAGGCGGAAGCACGGAAAGACAATATTGATCAGCAATACAGAGAGCGTAAGGCAGACTTGGACGCACAAGAAGCCGACATAAAGGCTGGTGCGCAAGCGGCAAAACGGTCTGCAACAGCTCAGGCAGCGACGAGTGCGGCGAATATTGGAGCTGGCATATTGGCGAACACGGTAGGCACTACTTCTAAAAAAGCACCAAGCACACGCACAGGGAATATATTGCCCGACCTAAAGGCATATAAAGACCCTTGGGATGACGCAGTAAGGAACTATTGGGGATAAACATTATGGCAACTGACGATAAGAAAAAGAAAGACGAGCAGCCTGATGCTGTAGAGCAATCCATAAGGAATATGGAGAGCAGGGCGCAAGAATTGCGAAATTACGCAGCATCGCCGGTAAATATAGACACGAGCGGACAGCCTAATTGGATGGCTGAAGTAGAACGTGTGCGAAACGAATACATGGAAAGCCCGGAGCAGAAAGCCGCAAGGGAGAAGCGCGAAAGGACAAACAGGCGTATCGCGGCCATATCAGATGGACTTGTGGCATTGAGCAATGTCGCCGGTGCCATGGCCGGTGCCACGCCGATAAAACCTTCAACATCATTGTCAGAGGCGCATAGAATTGCCGTAGAAAGGGCGGCAAAACGCAGGCGCGAGAATGCCGCACGCTACGAGTCAGCGAGAAAGTATTATGCAGGAATGCAAAGCCAGCAGGACAAACTGAATGCTGACAGGTATAATGATGCGGTGAAGGCAAGGCTTAACGCAGGAAAGCAGGCAGAC
>CALUGP010000041.1 GCA_944320195.1 uncultured Prevotella sp.
TGGTATGTCCCATTAAAGACTTTATCGTATAAATATCTACGCCGTTTTCAAGGAGCAACGAGGCGAAACTATGACGTCCGCAATGAAAAGTTACGTGCTTCTTTATGCCTGATGCCTCTATCCATTCTTTCAATGGATGGGATATCCAAGAAATATCTGTCAGACCCTCGAACACCAAGCGTTCATCATCATCCGGGCGTTCACCACACAGTTGCAACGCCTGTGCAGTAACGGGCTTACAATCGAGCTTCTTTGTCTTTTGCTGTACAACCACGGCCTGCCACGTTCCTTTGCTTGTCTGCTGAATCTGTTTCCACTTCAACGGCTTTATGTCACTGTGGCGTAAGCCTGTGAGAATGGAAAACAGAAAAGCACGTTTCAGAACATCATCTTTACAAGGCGTGTCAACCAACATCTGTACTTCATTCATGGTAAGAGCAACACGAGGCTTTTCAATCGAACTGATACCTTTCACCTTTGCACTGATGTCAACGGTTAGGTATTCATCAATGAATGCTTGTTTCAGTCCGGCCTTGACGATAGAGAAATAAGTGGATGCCGTATTCTGTGAGATTGTGCCTTTCTTGTTACCTCCCATTGGGGCACGGAGTAGGAACATCTTGATGTCCTCAAGCAATTTTACGGAGATAGATTTGAACGGAATGGGATTCCCTTGAGAATAAATCTTCAACAATTCACCCACTCGCCTCCAGTTAACTATAATTGAATTGGAACTATTAGGATGTCGTTTGCTGATAATACTATTGAAATACTTGATAAAGTCCTGTTCACTACGTTCATTCTGCGCTGCAAGTTCATTCTCCTTATCTGTATAGAGAATGGCACTATCGTACTCATGCTGACGCAACTTCCGGACATTATCGGCATAGATACAAGCCTCCTGGTCGATTGTGGAACGGCATTGAATAATTCCGTTCAAATCCCTCTTCGGCTTGTAGTTGAAACTGCCATCCGGCAGAATTCGTGCGATGGATGACTTGTCCCAAATGGGCGTGGATATAGTCCGGTTGATTGACTCTACCACTCGGCTTGCTCTGTTTGAGCCGCGTTTGTACACTGGGTATGATTCGATAATCAGATACCACTCTTCCTTGTATCTTGACCTTCTGAGCTTGACGGTCACTTTGGTGTTGGGCAATGCTTTCTTCATTCTATCTCTGATTTATAAAGGTTATCTATTTCTTGTTTGGGTACATACACATAATTCCCTATTTGTCGGGAAGGGATGGAGTATTTCCGCACATGAGCCCATACGGAACTGTCATTGATGTGATATTTCTCGCAGACTTCAGTGATGGTATAGCAGTCCTCCGGCTCCATGCTGTAGAGTTTGGGAGCAGGCTTCTCTTTTTCAACTGCACTCTCAGGCCTACTTAAGAACAGCTGTTCCATGTCGGAACGCTTGATGCGCGTCAGTCTCTCGCCAATGTTGATAGCCGGAACTCGTCCCTCTTTAATAAGCCGATACAGCGTGCTACGCTCTACGCCGAACATGGCAACGGCTTCTTTGACCGATATGTACTCTCTGATGTCAGGAACCAGTTGGGCAATAGCTTCCAGCCTTGCGTTCTTTAGCTTCTCATCCCTTTTACGCTTCCACGCTACATTGCTGCACTTGCGCGAACAGTAGTAGCTGTCGAGAGTCTTTGCGACAAAGACTTTGCCGCAGACTTTACACTTTCTCTTGATTTCAAATCCGATTGTTGGCATATTATCTACTTTTAAGTATGTATTAGTATAGATAAGTAGAATTTAGTTCCACATTATCTACTTTTTTGTCTTGTCGCAAATATGTCGCAAATAAGAGATAAAAAAGGGCGTAAAAAAGGCATAGAAACCAAGAACCCCATAAACGCAAAAAGCGTGCAACTCATTGAGCTGCACGCTTTTGCTTGCGATTTAGTATGTATTTATTTATCGGAATCATTTGACTTCCTCAAAGTCGGCGTCCTGAACGTTGTCGTTGGCCTTGCCGCCGTCCTGCTGCTGGCCGGCGCCGGCGTTGCTGTTGCCGGTGAAGCCTTGGCCTGCGCCCTGCTGTGCGCCGCCCGCTTGCTGGTACATCTGGGCGCTGGCTGCCTGCATTACGGTGTTGAGGTTGTTGATGGCGTTGTCTATGGCAGTGATGTCGCCGCTCTTGTGGGCATCGCGGAGCTGCTGGAGGGCTGATTCGATGTTGCCTTTCTGGTCGGCAGGAATCTTGTCGCCGTTGTCCTTCAGGAAGTTCTCGGTGGTGAATATCATCGAGTCTGCCTGGTTCATCTTGTCCACGCGCTCGCGCTCCTTCTTGTCGTTCTCTGCGTTCTGCTCGGCCTCTGCCTTCATGCGGTTTATCTCGTCTTGTGTCAAACCGGATGAAGCCTCGATGCGGATGGCCTGCTCTTTGCCGGTAGCCTTGTCCTTTGCGCTTACGTTGAGGATGCCGTTGGCGTCGATGTCGAACGTTACTTCAATCTGCGGAACGCCGCGGCGAGCCGGAGCTATGCCCTCAAGGTTGAACTGGCCGATGCTCTTGTTCTGTGCGGCCATGGGGCGTTCGCCCTGGAGAACGTGGATTGTCACGGCCGTCTGGTTGTCAACGGCGGTTGAGAACACCTCGCTCTTCTTGCAAGGTATGGTGGTGTTGGCATCGATAAGCTTTGTCATTACGCCGCCCATGGTCTCGATACCCAGTGTAAGCGGTGTCACGTCGAGCAGCACGATGTCGCCCACGCCGCTCTCCTTGTTGAGGATTGCGCCCTGGATGGCTGCGCCTACGGCTACCACCTCGTCGGGGTTGACACCCTTTGAAGGCTCTTTGCCAAAGTAATTCTTAACCAACTCCTGCACAGCCGGTATACGGCTTGAGCCGCCCACGAGGATAACCTCGTCGATGTCCGACGTTGTCAGCTTGGCATCACGTATTGCGTTCTGGCACGGAACGAGGCAAGCCTGGATGAGCGAGTGTGCCAGCTGCTCAAACTGTGCGCGTGTCAGGTTCTTTACCAAGTGCTTGGGCACGCCGCCTTCGGCCGTGATGTACGGCAGGTTTATTTCAGTAGTGCTCGAGCTTGACAGCTCTATCTTGGCCTTCTCGGCAGCTTCCTTCAGACGCTGCATTGCCATCGGATCCTTAGAAAGGTCTATGCCTTCATCGGCCTTGAAGCCGTTTACGAGCCAGTCGATGATTACCTGGTCGAAGTCGTCGCCGCCGAGGTGGGTGTCACCGTTGGTGGAGAGCACCTCGAACACGCCGCCGCCGAACTCAAGTATTGATATATCGAACGTACCGCCGCCAAGGTCGAACACGGCAATCTTCATGTCCTTGTTGGCCTTGTCAACGCCGTAGGCCAGCGCGGCGGCCGTAGGCTCGTTGACGATACGGCGCACGTTGAGGCCGGCTATCTGTCCGGCTTCCTTCGTAGCCTGTCGCTGCGAGTCAGAGAAGTATGCGGGCACGGTGATTACGGCGTCCGTCACTTCCTGTCCCAGGTAGTCTTCGGCGGTCTTCTTCATCTTCTGGAGCACCATGGCCGATATTTCCTGCGGAGTGTACTTGCGTCCGTCGATGTCAACACGGGGGTATCCGCCTTCGTTCACAACCGAGAACGGCACGCGCTCGGCCTCTTTCTGGCTCTGTGCGTAAGTCTCGCCCATGAAACGCTTGATTGAGTAGACGGTGTTTTTCGGGTTGGTGATGGCCTGTCGCTTGGCCGGGTCGCCGATTTTGCGCTCACCGTCTTTCACGAAACCAACCACGGAAGGCGTTGTGCGCTTGCCTTCGCTGTTGGCTATTACAACCGGTTCGTTGCCCTCGAAAACGGCAACGCATGAGTTTGTCGTACCTAAGTCGATACCAATGATCTTTCCCATAATTCTTATCTTTTTTGTTATTTTTTACGTTTTTACGGTGGTGTTGCCTTTCAGGTCTTGGTTTCAAGGCTTTAAGGACAAACCTTTCAGCCTTGTAACCTTTTACCTTTGCAACTACACTTAAAGTCATTTCTCATTCAACAAAACGTGTGCCAATGGCAGATGTATGCCATGATACGTGCCATTTTGGCGCATGCTGTGGCAGTGCCGCAGCTGTTTCACGCCGGCGTTTGTCACATGTGTTTTTGCAATTGGCCATGAATCGCGCGCCAAAAGGCCATGAATCACACGCTAAAAGGCCGTCTTTTGCAAGGTAAAAGACGGCTTTTTGCAAGGTGTTGTGTATCAATGGTTTATGCAAAGTGTGCCGGCGTGCCCTGCCTATGGGTGCCGGCAGGCACGTAAAAGCCCCACAAGGCGTTTTTGGATTGCAACGCCTTATGGGGCTTCAGCTGTTGTCTGCAACTGCGTTTACTATGTCATTTAACCTCTTCCAGGTAAAGCACGCGGCTGGCATAGTCGTTCTGCTTGTTGCCGTCCACGTTGTGCGTGTATGGTATTTCCAGTCCGTTCTCCATCAGGAAAGCGCCTGTGAACGCCTTGCCTTCAAACCTCAGCGGACTGTTGTCTATGCGGTTTATCTCGTGCACGCGGTAAGTCTTAGCCGGGTTGAGGCCTGCCATCTTGACGCGCGGCAGGTGCTGGTTTACGAATGTCTCGGTCTTCCACCAGTAGAACACGGCCTTGTCTTTGGCCTCGGACACGTACATGAGCGACGCCAGGCCGAGCTTGTCGTACGGGGAGACGAGCCTGTAGATGTCGCCGAACTGCACGACGGGCCTTATCTGCTTGTATTCTGCAATGGCCTTTCTGCACATGTCTTTTTCCTCTTCGGTCATGTTCTTGGGCTGTATCTCCATGCCGAGCCGGCCGCTCATGGCCACGTCGATGCGGTATTTCAGCGAAACGCTGCGGTGAGTCTGGTGGTTGGGCGCCGCGCTGATGTGAGACGCCATTGCTATTGCCGGGAAGAAGTAAGACGTTCCCCACTGCATGTACACGCGTTGCAGCGCGTCGGTGTTGTCGCTTACCCAGAACTCGTCGAAGTAGGGCAGCACTCCCCAGTTCGCCCTGCCGCCTCCACTGGCGCAGGCCTGTATCACGAGGTCGGGATATTTTGCCCTTATGCGTTGGCATGTGCTCTCCAAGCCGCGGTGGAAGTTTATGTAAAGGTGGCTCTGGTTGTCTTTTGTGAGGTATGTCGTGCCGGGACTCTGCACGCTCATGTTGGCGTCCCATTTGATATAAGCTATCTCGGGATATTTCGTCATGAGATTGTCAACCACGCCGAATACGAAGTCCTGCACCTCCGGGTTGCCCATGTCGAGCACCAGCTGTGTGCCTCCGCGTCCGGTTGAAAGCTCGCGTTTTGGCGCGTTCACTATCCATTCGGGGTGCTTCTCGTACAGTTCGCTTTTTGTGTTGGTCATCTCCGGCTCTATCCATATGCCGAATTTAACGCCGTTTTTCTTGGCTTCGCTGAGCAGCCCCTCTATGCCCTTGGGCAGCTTGTCCGTGTCAACCGTCCAGTCGCCCAGGGCTGCGTTGTCCTGGCTGCGCTTGTATTTGGAGCCGAACCAGCCGTCGTCCATCACGAAAAGCTCGCCTCCCATCGATGCGATGTCATGCATCATCTGGGCCATGCCTTCCTGGTTTACGTCCAGATATACGCCTTCCCAGCTGTTTAGCAGTATCATGCGTTCCTGGTTTCCGTGCATCAGGCGGTACTCGCGGCCCCATTTGTGGAAGTTCCGGCTTGCCCCGCTGAGTCCCTCTTGGCTGTAAGTTATGGCCAGTGCGGGCGTTGCAAACACTTCGCCTTTGCGCAGGTTGTAGGCTGAGTTTTCCTCGTTCATCCCGGCGAAGAAGTGGTGGTAGTCGCTCTCGTCGGTGTCGATGCGCAGCTTGTAGTTGCCGCTGTAGCACAGGGCGGCTCCTATCACGGCCCCCGTATTCTCCGCGGGGCGGCCGTCGAGGCTGAACATCACTTCGGCGTGGGCCGTGTGCGAGTTGCGCACTCCGTCCTTGTTCTTGATTACTTTCATGCCCGGCTTCAGCGGTTCTTGCGCCACTTGGCCTTCGTTGCCCCACGCGCCGTAGAGCGACGAGAGCCATACCGTGCCGCGGCGGATGGACAGATGGCCTGAGGCGAACTGGTTTAGCGTGACCGTTCCTTTCTCTTCGTGGCTTATTTCGGTCCAGGTTTCTATCACGTCGGCGTCGCTGTAGGTCTTATAATGTATGTTGACGTATAGCGGATAGGCCTTGTCTTTCATTCTTACAGTGGTCACTGTGGCCTTGCCTTCCGTCTTTTTGTCGATGCCGGTCACTTCCATCTGCAGCGACAGGTTGCCGTCAGAATGCCTGACAGCCAGTGCGGTCTCGCCCATGCAGGTGGTTCCGAACACGGGGTAGGCGGTGTTTTGCGCTCCGCCGGCGTCCGCGATGTTGGCCAGGTCGGCGGCGGTAAGGCGGTCGCCGTAATAAAGTTGTTTAAGTTCTTGCCCCTTGGTGGCATCTAAAACCAGCGAGGTGTGCGGCGTTGCGATGTCTATCGTCTCGGCCGTTGCGCCGCCGCATAGCGCCAGTGCGCCTGCGAGCATGCAAAGATTTTTCATGATGTTCATTTTTATAGTATAGTTTCCAGATTATTTTTCTGTCTGCAAAGATAGTGAATAATGGTTGAAACGCTTGGCATTATTTGGTCAGAAAATACAACAAAAAGATAAAATGCCAGTAAAAATGAGGAAAAACGTGGGTGTGGAGAGTTGCGCGAGGCCGTTTCGCGCGTCAGGCATGGGATGCAGGAAAAAGGCTGCGCCGTAGCGACAATGCCACGGCGCAGCCTTTTTATGATGATATTCTGTCTGTTTCTTTTTAAGAAATGTACGGGGACTTACATTGCGTAAGGTATTCCGTACATCATCATTGCGCTTGACTCGTAGTTCTTCTTGATAGCGTTGAACAATCTTTTTACCTTTTTCATAATACCTTAAATTTAAATTGTTATCCTTTATTTCCGCCGCTCTCTTTCTGCGGCTCTTCATCTTTCGTGGTGCAAAGATACTGCCATTTGGCCAAATGCGTTCAACAGACGGATGAAAAGTGGCGTTATGCCCGTGCTTTTTTGACTTGCGTCAATACGGCCATGTCATGTCTGCCAGATTGTCATCAGTCTGCCGTGTCAGCACGGCCGCTGCAATGCCATGCCAAGGGCCGTTTTCCAATTTGTGCTCTTTTGCCTTGCAAAAGGCCGTCTTTTAGGCTGCGATTTGCGGCCTTTTGCAAGGCGGTTTGCCGCAAATTGCAGACAGGGTCGTTTGGGGTGGCGCGCAAGTGGGCGGCATGCCGCTTTCTTTTTCAATGGAAATGCCTTTGTGTATGGGCGTCTGCGGTTGTGTGATGAAAATAAAAATCCGTTTCTTCCGCTTTTATTTTGCATTGCGCCCAACTTGTATTATCTTTGGGGCGTGATAGCGGTCGGGCGGTCGTGAAGGTTGTGCGGAGCGCGGCTTTGCGGCCATTGGGCAACCGCCGCGGCATTTATATTAATGTAAAAAGCAAAGCGTATGAATATAGGAGACAAGGTTGCCGGGCTGTTAGGACGCGATGAGAACGGCAATGAGATAAGGTTTGAAGACTTCAAGGGCAAGAAGCTGGTGTTGTATTTTTATCCTAAGGACCTGACTTCAGGATGCACCGCCGAGGCTTGCAGCCTGCGTGACAACTATCAGGAACTGCAGTCACGTGGATATGAGGTGGTTGGCGTGAGCGTCGACGATGCCGGCAAGCATCAGCGTTTCATAGCCAAGAACTCGCTTCCTTTCCACCTGATAGCCGACACGGAGAAGACTCTCGTAGGGCAGTTCGGCGTATGGGGAGAGAAGAAAATGTACGGACGCACTTATATGGGCACCATGCGCACCACCTTCATAATCGGCGAAGACGGTGTCATAGAGCGCGTCATCACACCTAAGGAGGTGAAGGTGAAAGAGCATGCGCGGCAGATTCTCGGCGGCGAGTGACAACGCCGGCCATGACGCGGGCACATGCGTGAAAAGTGTAAAAGCATAAAATCCATAAGGAACGATACTATGATAAACAGACAGTTATTACATCCTGAAAGCATTGTCGTCGTCGGTGGCTCCAACAACGTGCACAAGCCGGGCGGCGCTTTGGTGCGCAACCTGATAAGCGGAGGCTACAAGGGTACGTTGAGGATTGTCAACCCGAAGGAGGACGAAGTGCAGGGCGTCAAGGTGTTCCATGATGTGCATGAGCTGCCGCCGACCGACTTGGCCGTGCTTGTGATACCTGCGCCGATGTGTCCTGACACCGTTGAAGTGCTGGCAGGTGAGAAAGGCGTAAAGGCTTTCATAATAATCTCGGCCGGGTTCGGCGAGGAGACAAAGGCCGGAGCCGAGCTGGAGCAACGCATTGTGGACTCTTGCGAGAAGCATGGAGCCGCCCTAATCGGCCCCAACTGCATCGGACTGATGAACTCTTGGCACCACAGCGTGTTCACAAAGCCGATACCTACACTTCATGAAAAGGGTGTCGACTTCATCAGCGGGTCGGGAGCCACGGCCGTGTTCATACTCGAGTCGGCCGTCATCAAGGGCCTTCCGTTCAACTCCGTGTGGAGCGTTGGCAACAGCCGGCAGATAGGAATCGAGGATGTTCTGCAGTATATGGACGAGAATTTCGACCCGGAGCGCGACTCACTGATAAAGCTTCTGTACATCGAAAACATCAACGACCCCGACAAGCTGTTGCTTCATGCCGGTTCGCTGATACGCAAGGGCTGCCGCATAGCCGCAATCAAGGCCGGAAGCAGCGAGAGCGGAAGCCGTGCCGCGTCGTCGCATACAGGCGCGATAGCCAGCAGCGACTCCGCCGTAGAGGCCTTGTTCAGGAAAGCCGGCATAGTGCGCTGCTTCTCGAGAGAGGAGCTTACCACCGTCGGCTGCATTTTCACGCTGCCCCGTCTCACAGGGCGCAACTTCGCCATCGTGACCCATGCCGGCGGCCCCGGCGTGATGCTGACCGACGCATTGTCGAAAGGCGGACTCAATGTGCCCAAGATTGAAGGTGCTGTAGCCGACGAGCTGAAGGGCAAGCTGTTCCCCGGGTCGTCGGTCTCTAACCCCATAGACATACTTGCTACGGGCACGCCTGAGCATCTCGGGCTTGCAATCGACTATTGCGAGCACAAGTTTGAGGGGATTGACGCAATCTTCGTAATCTTCGGAACGCCGGGACTGGTGCAGCTTTATGAGGCTTACGACGTGCTGCATAAGAAGATCCTGGAGTGCAAGAAGCCAATCTTCCCGATACTTCCGTGCCTTAATACAGCCGGTCCCGAGGTGGCCGAATTCCTCAAGAAAGGACATGTCAACTTCAGTGACGAGGTTACTTTGGCCACGGCTCTTACCCAAGTGATGAAGACTCCGAGTCCCGCAGGCGGAGGAGTTGAGCTTACAGGTGTAGACGTTCCGCGCATCCGCGACATAATAAGCGGCATAGACGCTGACGGATACATCTCTCCGCAGGACGTACACGACCTTCTGGCATGCGCCGGAATACCTATGGTGCCTGAAAAAGTGAGCGCCGACAAGGCTGAGCTGACAGTCTTTGCCGAAGAAGTAGGCTATCCGGTAGTGGCCAAGGTGGTGGGTCCGGTGCATAAAAGCGATGTCGGCGGAGTGGCGTTGAACATCCGCACGCCGCAGCATCTGGAACTGGAGTTCGACCGGATGATGCGGATTGACGGCGCTACAGGCGTCATGGTACAGAAGATGCTGAAGGGACGCGAGCTTTTCATCGGCGCCAAATATGAGCCAAGGTTTGGGCACATAGTGCTGTGCGGCCTTGGAGGAATATTCGTCGAAGTGCTGAAAGACGTGTCGAGCGGCCTTGCTCCGCTGTCGTTTGCCGAGGCAACGTCGATGATTCACTCCCTGCGTGCGTATAAGATAATAAAAGGTACGCGTGGCCAGAACGGCGTCAACGAGCGCAAATATGCCGAGATAATAGTGCGTCTGTCAACTCTCTTGCGCTTTGCGACCGAAATCAAGGAGATGGACATTAACCCGTTGCTTGCCGACGGGGACAATGTCATAGCCGTAGATGCAAGAATAAGGATTGAGAAAAGATGAAGATACTTGTCATAGAAGACAATGCCGACCTGCGCGAAATCATCGTGCGCTCGCTTGAAAAGGAACGTTATGTTGTAGAGACGGCAGCAGATTATTCGTCGGCGCGTACCAAGGTGTTCGTTTATGAGTATGACTGTGTGCTGCTGGACATCATGCTTCCTGACGGTAACGGGCTTGACCTGCTGCGTGAACTGGCGACGCGCGGCAAGCGTGGAAACGTAATAATAATATCGGCGAAAGACTCCATTGACGACAAGGTGAACGGACTTGAGCTTGGCGCGGACGACTATCTGGCCAAGCCTTTCCACCTGGCGGAGCTTCATGCAAGGATACGCAGCGTGCTGAGGCGCAATTCCCAAGGCGGAGCCGACACGATAACGATAGGCAACGTGGCTGTTCATACAGACTCGTTCACGGTTGAAGTGGACGGTAAAGACCTCGGGTTGGGCCGCAAGGAGTATGACATACTGCATTATCTGGTCAACCGCAAGGGACGCCTGATAGACAAGCAGACGCTGGCCGAGGCCGTGTGGGGCGACAACATTGACCAGGCTGACAACTTCGATTTTGTCTATGCCCAGATGAAAAACTTGCGCAAGCGGCTCAAGGCGGCAGGGGCAGGCATAGAGATCAAGACCATTTACGGCTTTGGTTATAAGCTGATTGAAGCGTGAACAGCCTGCCGGTTATGCGTTGTCTCTTGTCAACAAAAACACCAATCGAATGAAACTGCAAAACGTCATAACCTTCCGCTTGTCGGTGTTGAAGGCTGTCAGCATAGCCTTGTGGGCCGTATGCTTTTATTTCGCGATAATAAAAGAAATCAACGACAAGACCGACGAGGCTCTGACCAACTATGCCGAGACTCTGATTACCGACTATCTTTCTGGCGGACTTGCGCCCGGTAGGGCGTCCGTGCATGGCGACCGCTATTATATCCGCAGCGTTTCCGCCGACTATGCGGAAGGCATGCGCCATATAAGGTATAAGGACACGGAGATGCTGTTCAGGCAAAGCGGCAGGTATGAGCAGGCCCGCACTGTGACGTACATATTCCAGACTGACGACGGACAGTGGCGCGAGCTTGTGGCGTTTACCACAACCATAGACAAGGACGACCTTAAGCGTGCCATCCTTTATTGGCTCATCGCTCTTTACTTGGTGCTGTTGCTTGGCATAACGGCGGTCAACTTGTGGACCGTGCGTCACAGCATGAAACCGCTGAAAGCGCTTCTGGACTGGTTTGACGTTTACCAGTTAGGACGTAAAGGCAAACCGTTGGACTTAAAGACCAATGTTACCGAGTTCAGGAAACTCAACGATGCGGTGGCGAGGAGCGTGGAACGCAACGAGCGGCAGTATGAGCAACAGAAGATGTTTATCGCCAACGCGTCCCACGAGATGCAGACTCCGCTTGCCGTATGCACCAACCGCCTTGAGATGCTTCTTGACGAAGATAACCTTACAGAAACCCAGATGGCTGACATAATAAAGACTTTGCGCACGTTGAAAAGCCTTTCGGCCACCAACCGCTCGCTGTTGCTGCTTTGCAAGATAGACAACCGTCAGTTTGCGGAAAGCGTGACCGTAAACCTTAAAACGGCAACGGAGAAGGCATTGCCTGACCTTGCGGCAGTTTATTCTTATAAGCGGATATCGGTTGACACGTGCTTCGACGGCTCCGTGACGGTGGACATGGACGAGTCGCTTGCAGGCATACTGATATCCAATTTGCTTAAGAACGCTTTTGTGCATAACGTCGAAGGCGGAAGGATAAGGGTGGATGCCGGCGGCGGACGCTATGTGGTTGCCAACACAGGTGCGCCAGAGCCGCTTGATGAGAACAAGATTTTCGAGCGCTTTTACCATTCGTCAAGCAATGCTTCGTCTACGGGACTCGGGTTGGCGTTGGTTAAAGCCATCTGCAGCCAGTACGGATTTGGCATAAATTACGCTTTTGCCGACGGCATGCACACGTTTACCGTGACTTTTTAACGGCATGCATGGCACTGATTCCTGAAATAAAGTTAAAATCAGACCGCGCCGTTACTTTTTCAGATTCTTTTCAGAAACGTTCATAATCTTTGCAACAGGAAAACCGGAAATGCCGGCATCCAGA
The DNA here is from genome assembly GCA_944320195.1 of uncultured Prevotella sp. GTDB lineage: Bacteria > Bacteroidota > Bacteroidia > Bacteroidales > Bacteroidaceae > Prevotella. The sequence goes on from CALUGP010000041.1 coordinate 12,211, forward strand.
CAATGAAACAGAATTTATGAACCCTAAAAAACGCAAGATTATGAAACGCATCATCCAAACAGCAGTAGTGGCATTAGTGTGCATCGTGGCTTTCTCGGCAACCGCAATGGCCGACAACGACAAGCCGATAAGCGTGAGCCAGCTTCCCGTAGCGGCCCAGCAGATGATAAAGAAGCACTTCAGCGCAAAGAAGGTGGCTCTGGCGAAGGTGGAGTCGGGCCTGTTCGAGAAGAGCTATGACGTAGTGTTCAACAACGGAGAGAAGCTTGAGTTTGACCGTCGTGGCAACTGGACCGAGATAGACTGCAAGATGTCCTCGGTGCCGTCGGCTCTCGTTCCGGCGAAAATCAGAAGCTACGTGAAGGCTACTTATCCTGGAACGAAGATTCTCAAGTTGGAGAAAGACGACAACCGGTATGAGGTGAAGTTGTCAAACCGTCTTGAAGTGACGTTCAACAAGAACTTCCAAGTGGTAGACATTGACGACTGACAAAGGCCGCCCCTTGCCGCCTCATCGGCGGAAGGGGGCGCTTGCAGCCGTTTCCTTATTAACCATACGACAGCCGTTCGCCTCGCATGCTGGGCTATGAAAGGCTTTCAACACCATAATGACAATGAAAACCATAATAATATCACTGTTCGCCGTGCTGTCCATGCTTGTGCCTTCCGCGGCTTCAGCCAACACTGGCGGTGAAAAGGCAATCTCGTCCGACCGTCTGCCGAAGGCCGCCTTGCAGACAATAAAGACCCATCTGCCCGGCCGTAAGGTTGCCATTGCCAAGGTGAAGACCGAGTTGTTCAGCAAGGAATACACCGTGATATTCACCAACGGCGAGAAGATAGAGTTCGACGGGCGCGGGCGTTGGACCGAGGTGAAGTGTAAGCGGTCGGCCGTGCCGGCCTCGCTCGTGCCCCAGCCGATAGGCCGGTACATCCGCGAGAACTATCCGGACTGCCGCATTCTCGAGATAGAACGTGACGATGACGAGTATGAAGTGAAGCTGTCCAACTATGTGGAAGTGACATTCGACACTGACTACAACGTCACAGATGTGGACTGAAAACATGTGTTGGTTGCATTAGATAAGTATGACTTGAACGAATGATTTGACATGACTGTAACGCATTGACAGTCAGTGCGTTTGCGAAAGGCCGTCTTTTGGAAGCTAAAAGACGGCCTTTTAGCGTGCGAAAGACGGCCTTTCGCATCGCGTTTTGCCGCCTTTTGGGGATCATCCGCAGTTTTGGTGCATGTCTGGCAAGAGTCTCAAACATTTGCATCCTACTGCAATCCAGGCTGTCGGTAACCGTCATGCCGCACCTTGATGCGGCATCCAGTGCATGCCGCTTACACCATTTAACCCAAATCGGTCATTAGAGACGGAGTTAGCACTATTTCTAATGACCGCCATTAGAAAGATGTGGTTGTATAT
>CALUGP010000042.1 GCA_944320195.1 uncultured Prevotella sp.
CGAAAGACGGCAAAACGGAAGGCGATTTGCGGCCTTTTGCAACGCCGCCCGTAACGCGCTGGTTCTCAACGGGTTGCGGACGGATAGGATAAAGGCCGTTGTCATGCATTGAGAAGGCCGTTGTTTTGTGTCATGAAGGCCGTCATCACGCATTGAGAAGGCCGTTGTCTTGTGTCAAAAAGGCCGTCATCTTGCGCCGGGAAGGCCGTCGTCTTGTGTCATGAAGACCGTTGTCATGCATTGAGAAGGCCATTATCTTGTGCCATGAAGGCCGTCATCACGCATTAAGAAGGCCGTTGTCTTGTGTCATGAAGGCCGTCGTCACGCATTGAGAAGGCCGTCATCATGCGCCGGGAAGGCCGTTATCTCGTATTGAGAAGGCCGTCGTCATGCAACGAGAAGGCCGTCATATTGCGCCGGGAAGGACGTTATCTTGCGTCGAGAAAGCCGTCAATGCAGTGCGTCTTGACGGCCTTTCCGTGCAAGAATGGCGGACTGCATTAATCGGGTCGGCGGATTGCAAGTCCGCGCCGCAACGAAGAAAAACCGCGCCGCACGGGGTGTGAAGGCTGGTTAGTGGAACAGGGGATTGACACCGGCGGTTCCCACCAAGAGCATGCGGGAGTGGACGGCAAACAAGGCGTCGGCCTTGTTTTTTTATTCTGCCGGTGTGGAATCTCGAGGATTTTATCTAAATTTGCAATCGCAAAGACAGCCGAAGCAGACCGAAGAACGCGTCCTGGCGGCGAGGACCGGGCCATGGCGCATCTTCAACATGCCACGCTGGCAAATAACAACAGACGCATATGCAGGCAATAATTCTGGCGGCCGGAATGGGCCGCAGGCTTGGAGACCACACGCGCGACAACACCAAATGCATGGTGAAGGTAAACGGCGTAAGGCTTATAGACCGCATGCTCGGGCAGCTGTCGGGGCTGGGGCTGAGCCGCGTGGTAGTAGTTACGGGATACAAGGGTGACAAGCTGAAAGCTCACATTGATGCTACTTACAGCGGAAAAACAGCCGTTGAATATGTTGACAACCCGGTGTACGACCGCACGAACAACATTTACTCATTGTGGCTGGCCAAGGACAAGCTGTGTGAAGACGACACGCTGCTTATCGAGTCGGACCTTATATTTTCTGACCGGATGCTCCCCATGGCCGTCGGGGACAGCCATCCGAACCTGGCTTTGGTCGCAAAATACGAGTCGTGGATGGACGGCACGATGGTGAGGATAGACAATGAGCGCAACATTGTGAACTTCGTGCCCAAAAAAGCGTTCCGTTTCGAGGACACTGCACACTATTACAAGACGGTCAACATATACAAGTTCAGCCGTGAGTTTTCCACCAACAAGTACGCTCCTTTCCTCGACGCCTACTGCAAGGCGCTGGGGAACAACGAGTATTACGAGCAGGTGCTGCGCGTTATAACGCTGCTTGACAACAGCGACCTGAAGGCCTTGCCCGTAGGCAAGGAAAAGTGGTATGAGATTGACGACGTGCAAGACCTTGACATTGCCGAGACTATCTTCGCCGAAGACGAGGAGATGCTGAGGCGTTACAACTTCCGCTACGGCGGACATTGGCGCTTTCCCAAGATGACGGACTTCTGCTATCTGGTCAATCCCTACTTCCCGACGGAGCAGATGAAAGCCGAGATGAAGGCCAATTTCGACACGCTGCTGACAGAGTATCCGTCCGGAATGTATGTCAACTCGCTGCTGGCAGGCAAGTGTTTCGGCGTGCGCCGGCAACACATCGTGGCCGGCAACGGCGCCGCCGAACTGATAAAAAGCCTCATGGAGCAAGCCGTAGGCAAAACGGGAGTGGTGTATCCCACGTTCGAGGAATACCCCAACAGGCTGGACAAGGCGGCCATCGTGGCATTCACTCCACAAAACGTGGATCTCTCCTACACGGCTTCCGACCTGATGGAATTCTTCGCCGACAAGGACATAAGCCGCCTGCTGCTCATCAACCCAGACAATCCCACGGGAAACTTCATACCGGCCAATGATGTGAAAGAGCTATGCCGATGGTGCGCCGGGCGCGGCATCATGCTGATTGCAGACGAATCGTTCGTAGACTTCAGCGACGACTTCGAGCGCAACACGCTGCTGTCTGACGACATACTGGAAGCCAACCCCAACCTGGTTGTGATAAAGAGCATATCCAAATCATACGGAGTGCCGGGCCTGAGGCTTGGAGTGCTGGCTTCGGCAGACGAAGCGCTGATAGACAGAATCAAGAAAGACGTAAGCATATGGAACATCAATTCGTTCGCCGAGTTCTACATGCAGATATACAACAAATACCAGACGGCCTACAAGGAAGCATGCCACAAGTTCACCATCGAGCGTGCGCGGTTCCGCAAACGGCTGCAGGAAGTAGGATGGCTAAGGGTGTTGCCGTCGCAGGCCAATTATTTCTGCTGTGAGATAACAAGCCGTTTCACGTCTCACGAGCTGTCGAAAAGACTTCTTTCGCAATTCAACATAATGATAAAAGACTGCGACTCGAAGACCGGCCTGCGCGGGCGCAACTTCATCCGGATATCGGTACGCGGAACGGCCGACAACGACAGGCTGGTAGAAGCGTTGCTTTCACTTTGACGGTTTTCATCTTTTCAAATCACACGGTATGAGGATTTGCATTTGCGGAGGCGGCAACTTAGGACACGTGGCGGCCGGATTCATAGCGTCGCAAGGCGTTGACGAGGTGAGCGTCCTTACGCGCAGGCCTGCCTGCTGGCCTGGAGTCTTGACAATAGACACGCCAGGCGGCGGCACGAAGACCGGCCGGCTGGCACGGGTCTCGTCGTGCCCGGCCGATGTAGTGCCCGGCTGCGACGCCGTCATGCTGTGCCTTCCCGGCTGGTCGATAGGCGCGGTCCTTGACGAGATACGCCCGTTGCTGTCGCCCGCCACGGCCGTAGGCAGCGTCGTGTCGAGCACGGGCTTTTACTTTGAGGCGCGCCGGCGGCTGCCTGAAGGCACGCCCCTGTTCGGCTTTCAGCGTGTGCCTTTCATCGCCCGGACTACCGAATACGGCAGGCGCGCGTCGCTGTTGGGATACAAGAAGCAATTGCGTTTGGGCACGGAACACATCGCCAACCCCGAGACTTTCAGGCAGGACATGGAAAGGATGCTGGCCACTCCGGTAACGCTTGCCGCCAACATGTATGAAGTCAGCCTGACAAACAGCAACCCGTTGCTACATCCTTCACGCCTGTACAGCCTTTGGAAAGACTGGCACGACGGCATGGTGTACGGGCGAGTGCCTATGTTTTACGAGGAATGGGACGAGCTGGCGGCCGACCTTTACATCAGGATGGACGGCGAATTCCAGGCCATTCTCGGCGCATTGCCAGTCTCACGTGGATGCATACCCACTGTGCTTGAATATTACGAGAGCCGTGACGCGGCTTCGCTTGCCGCAAAGCTGCGCTCCATCACGGCATTCAAGGGCATACCCGCGCCCATGACTGACACAGGCAAAGGCTATGTGCCCGACTTCAGGAGCCGTTATTTCACGGAAGACTTCCCCTACGGGCTGGCGATAATACGCCGCCTCGCCATGGAAAAGGGCATGCCTGTGCCCGTAATAGACAAGGTGTATGAATGGGGAAGCCGGCACATCAGCGCGGGCAACGTTTAGCCGGACAACCGCCGGATGACAAGAGGACTACTCAATCCAGTAGGCCTCGAAGCTGTGGGTTATGCGCTGGTCTGCCGGCGGCAAGGTCATGTAGTCGCCGTAAGTGCGCCTGAGATAATCCTCATACCCTATCATCGTCTTGTACATTTTGCCTTCAAAAAGTATGTCCACGCAGTCTTCTATGTTCTTGGCAGGCATGCAGCCTTTAATTGAAGGCCCGGCTTCCGTAAGGTTGGCCACAGTGAACGTAGGCTCGGCACGCACCAGCATGCGGCGCAGGATGCGGTCGAGCGCGCCCACGGAGACGGGCAGCAGGCGGTAACACCAGTATGCGAGTGGCGACTTAAGATAGTTGCGCGTTGACATTTTGCATCTCCTGATCTTATACAAAAGCCTTTTGCGCCTGAACAGGCGGCGGCGTTCGGCGTAGTCGTCGGTAACGTAGTCTACCGGGAAAACGTCAACGTAAACCCCTATGCTGTAGCCATCGGTCTCGGTCTCCACGAGTCGTGTGCGCGTGTCAACCACCTTGGCGAATGTGTAAAAATAGTGTTCCTCTTTCTCGGGGTCGAGCACGCGGCAGTGACCCGACGCGCTCTTGAACTCTCTGACGAAGCGGTCATAGTCGTCGCGCGGCATGTACAGGTCGAGGTCGTCGTCCCAAGGGATGTATCCCTTGTGGCGCACGGCGCCGATGAGCGTGCCGCACGCCAGGAAATATCTTATGTCGTTGGCAGTGCAGAAGGCGTGTATCTCGTCGAGGATGCCGGTCTGCACGCGGCGAAGCTCGTGTATGTCGGTAATTCGTTTCATCTTGTTTCTCATGCAAGGCGTGCCGTCAGGGCATTCAACCCGAGGTGCGCAACGACTGCAAAGTTAGCGATAATTGTGCTAAAAAACGCGCCCCGTGTGTTTTTTAAGGCATAATTAACGTGAATCCGGTATAATATCAGTGTCGCAACGGACTGTTTGAATAAAATGGTTCATGCATATCCTTTTGCCGGACTCATGTACAATAAAAAAATGTAAGGCACGCACCGGCAGACGGGCTGCGGCAGGCTGTTTTGCAAAAGGCCGTCAATTGCGATGCGAAAGGCCGTCTTTCAGCGTGCAAAAAGCCGCCAATCGCAACGTAAAAGGCCGTCAATCGCAATCACGCCTTTTGTCATGCCCACCTCAACTCCTGTGGAAACCGCTTTTTGACCCGAAGATAATATTTCCCGTCTCACTGTTTGCGCCTGTAAGTCTAAAGATCTTTTGCAGACGCCTTGGCGGCATGACGGTTGCCGATGGGGCAGGATCGCAGCAGGATGTGTACATGAAACGGCATAACAAAAACAAAAGAATGCATTGTTTTTCCATCCACCCAAACTACGGATGAACCAAAAAACGCGCCGCAACTCTTCACGAGCTGCGGCGCGTCAAAAATATGTTTAACTAAAAAACCTTTTCGATTCGAAAGGCAACCTCACGGCCCCCTTTGTCATCCTAAATAATCATGAAAACTTTACCTTAAACTAATACTATTTACTAACCTAAACAATTTATTAACCTTTTGACGATGCAAAGGTACAACGAAAATGCGTTCGTGTCAATACTTTCATGTGTGTTTTTGATATCTTAACGCCTTTTCTTGATGCAAATCAATAATTTGTGTGCGCAAACAGCGATTAAAATGCCCGCAAATTTGGAATAATGCGCGATTTGTCTTACTTTTGTGTCGGTTTTGGGAAATGACTTTACAGACGATGCGTGTCCTTATTATAAACACAAGCGAGAATGCCGGCGGAGCGGCCGTTGCGGCCGGCCGTCTGGTAGACGCGTTGAACAACAACGGCGTGAAGGCAAAGATGATGGTGCGCGACAAGGCCACCGACAACCTTACCGTGGCCACGGCTGGCGGCAAGCTGCGGCAGAAGTGGAACTTCCTGTGGGAGCGCTGGTGCGTGTTCTGCCATCTGGGCTTCTCGCGCAAGCACCTGTTCGCGGTAGACATCGCCAACGCCGGAACGGACGTGACGAAGACACGCGAGTTCAAGGAGGCCGACGTGATACACCTGCACTGGGTGAACCAGGGCATGCTTTCGCTCCACGGCATAGGCAAAATCCTCGATTCGGGCAAGCCCGTGGTGTGGACCATGCACGACATGTGGCCCGCCACGGCCGTGTGCCACCTTACTTTCAACTGCCGCAAGTTCACAACCGAGTGCTCCCGCTGCCCGCTGATGCCGGCCGGCAACCCGTTTGGCGACGTGGCCAGGCGCGTATGGCGGCACAAGCGGAAGCTTCTGAGCCGGCACGGAGGCCTGCAGTTCGTCGCTTGCAGCCGCTGGCTGGCCTCAGAGGCGAGGAAGAGCAGGCTGCTTGAGGGCGTAAAGATAACGAACATACCCAACCCGATAGACATCCGCACATTCTGTCCCGGCGACAAGGAGACCGCCCGGCGACGCCTCGGTCTGCCGCTCGGACGCCGCCTTATATTGTTCGTCGCACAAAACGTGTCACACGCCAACAAGGGCATGGAATATCTCATAAAGGCATGCCGCACTCTGGCCGACGGGCCCCTGGGTGCCGACGGCGGTTTGGGCGTGGTCATGATGGGCGGCTGCGGAGCCGAACTGGCCGAACGGTTCGACGTTCCGGCTTATCCGCTCGGCTACATGTCTGACACAGATAAGATAGTGGCGGCATACCGCGCGGCCGACCTCTTCGTGCTTCCTTCATTGTCAGAGAACCTGCCAAACACCATCATGGAGGCAATGGCCTGCGGCGTGCCTTGCGTGGGTTTCAATGTAGGCGGCATACCAGAGATGATAGACCACCGCAAGAACGGCTACGTGGCGGCTTACAAGGATGCCGAAGACCTAGCCAACGGAATGCGCTGGGTGCTGCAAGAGGCAGACTATCAGGCGCTGAGCAGTGCCGCCGTGCGCAAGGTTTCAGTGTCATATTCGCAGCAAAGCGTTGCCGTCAAGTATATTGAAGTTTACAACCAGGCTCTTGCTTACCGACATTACAGGCTATGATAAAGTTCACATTGGTCACAATTACTTATAACGCCGCATCCGTGTTCATGCGCACGGCCGAGAGCGTTCTCGCCCAGACATACCATTGCGTGGAGCACATCATCGTGGACGGAGCGTCAAAAGACGGCACCGCCGACATGGCAATGGAATACAAGCGGCGGTCTGACGGCATGGCCAACGGCCATGAAGTGCGGGTCGTGTCGGAGCCGGACAAAGGGCTTTACGACGCCATGAACAAGGGGCTCCGCCTCGCCACGGGCGACTATGTGTGCTTTCTCAATGCCGGAGACTTCCTGCCCGACGAGTCTACTCTTCACCTTATATATAATAATGCGCGGCTCGGCTCGTTCGAAAATGACACAAGCCGCATGCCGGCCGTGCTCTATGGCGACACCGATTTGGTTGACAACGACGGGCGGTACATAGGTCGCCGCCGCCTCGTTCCGCCCGAAAGGCTGACGTGGCGGTCGTTCCGCAGCGGCATGCTGGTGTGCCATCAGGCTTTTTACGCGCGCCTTGACATAGCCCGGAGAACGCCCTACGACCTGCGTTACCGCTTCTCAGCCGACGTGGACTGGTGCATACGGGTGATGAAGGAGGCTGCGCGCATGGCTCTGCCGCTGGCCAACGTGCATGCCATCGTTGCCTGCTATCAGCGCGAAGGGCAGACCACCGAGAACCACAGGGCCTCGCTTCGCGAGCGTTTCGACGTCATGCGGCGGCATTACGGACTGACGGTCACGCTGGCAATGCATGCCTGGTTTGTGGCAAGAGCCGTGCTGAAGCGCGGCCGCTGATAACGGCTTTCGCCCTGATTTACAATTAAATAACTAAAATTATTTGGCTTTTTGCGTATTTATTCCCTATTTTTGCCGTTGTGATTTATAACAAGTAAAAACAGGAAAGGGAGGCAATATGAAGAAATTTATCGTTAGTTTGGCTTTGCTGGGGCTGTTCAGCGTCGGCACGATGGCCGTAATCCATCATGACAGCGATGAGCCGCCTACGCGCCAGACGGAGCAAAGGCGCGGCCATCACGGTTGGCATGACGACTGCGACGGCCGCCACAGGCATCATCGGTGGGGCGGATGCTGCGGCGATTACCATAGAGACGATTGCCGCAGGGACGACAGGTGCTGCGACGAAAGATACAGATGCGATGCTTGCCAGTATGACCATTGCACGGTAGACGGATGCCACGAGCGCGGCGAACTTTGCCCGGAGTGCGCCAAGTGGTGCGAAGCCCACAGGCGCGCCGACGGTTGCTGTCGCAGGTGACGGTAGTCCTCAAGGGCGTAAGAAAGCTGCATTAGGCGGCAGGCGGAGCATGTTCCCGTCTGTCGCCTAATGTTTTTACAACGTATGGATGCCATAAAAGAACAGGCGGTTGTCAGCTCACGCTGGCAACCGCCTTGACAATTTATTGACTTTAACAATTATGAGTATCTTAGTATCTGTCCCGGCCGTATGCGCATCTTCCGGCTTATGTGGTTCAGCTTGCACAGCTTGTCCACGGTGGTGCCGCGCTTCTTGGCGATTGAACTGAGTGTCTCGCCACGGCGCACCTTGTGGTATTGCACGTCGCCGCCACGCCTTGCGCTCTTGTCTGAAGCCTTGTCGCCGCCGTCGTTGTCGATCTCTGATGCCAGTTCTCCGGCATCTTTGCCGCGCGCCTTGTTGGCAAGCACTGATTCCTTCTCGTAAGAATCCTTGTGGAACATGTACGTGTCGCCCGTAACGTCCTGGTTCCTGAAGTCGAACATCAGGGCGGGGTTAAGGGCCACTCCGCACAGACGGGTCTCGAAGTGCAGGTGGGAGCCGGTGCTTCGGCCGGTGTTTCCGCCGAGACCAATGGGGTCGCCGGCTTTCACTATTTGGTCTTCCTTCACCAGATGCTTTGACATGTGCCCGTAGATGGTCTCCAGTCCGTTATAGTGGCGTATCACGACGTAGTTGCCGTAGCCCCTTGCCTCGTATCTTACAATTCTCACTTTTCCGCTGAACGCTGCGCGGATGGTGTCGCCAATGTACACTTTTACGTCGATGCCCTTGTGCATGCGGCCCCAGCGGCGGCCGAAGTTGGATGTCACCACCTTGTTTGTGGTTGGCATGCAAAAGTCTTTCAGGTGGATGAGGAACGAGTCGGGCAACTCGGTAGCCTTGTGTGCGTACTTGTTGCTCCACTCCTTATAGAGTTGTGCCGACGGCGACCCCATCTGCTCTTTGTTTATAAGGCTGCGCAGGGCAATGGTGTCCACCGTTTTCATCTTCTTGTCTATCGGGGCCTGGCGGGCCAGCAAGTCCTGTGCGGAAGCCGTCGCCGCCGTCATGGCCATGAATGCTGTAAGTGCTAATGTCTTTATTGTTCTTTTCAGATGCATGGTTGAATGTTGTCGATTTTATTCCAGCTCCGGCAAGTGTCGGCGCCGCATGGCGGAATGTTTTTCAGGGATGAAAATCCGCCGTGTTGTAAAAACGTTGCAAATATACGAAAAAATATTGTACGGTGTGTTACATGTTAACAACTTTATCAACCTTTTAACATTGACGGAACATCGCCTTCCTTCCGCGTGCCGGCCGTCACTTGTTTTGCGATTGACGCCCTTTTACTTTCCAAAAGGCCGTCTTTTGCACGCTGAAAGGCCGTCTTTTGCAACGTAAAAGACGGCCTTTTGTAACACATTGAAAGCCAGGGCGTTACGCAATGGGGCGCATGGAGCTTGTTTGATGCAAAAAAAATTAACGCCCGGTCGGGTGATATTTGCGGTTTATTTCGTAACTTCGCGGCTTGTAATTAATAATGTGATAACTACATGCTGACAGCTGAAGAAAAGACCGCGATTATATCGCTGATACACAGGCAGGTGGTTCCGGCCATAGGATGCACCGAGCCTATAGCCGTAGCCTTGTGCGTGGCCAAGGCCAGAGAACTGCTCGGCTCGCTGCCCGAGTCTATAGATATACGCCTGAGTGCCAACATTCTGAAGAACGCCATGGGCGTAGGCATACCCGGCACGGGCATGACCGGGCTGCCCATTGCCGTGGCCCTGGGCGCGCTGATAGGCAGGCCCGAGCTGGAGCTGGAGGTGCTTCAGGACTGCAACCGCGAGGCCGTGGAGCGCGGCAAGCGCTACATCGCCGAGGGACGCATACGCATCAGTCTCGAGGAGAACGCCCCCGACAAGCTCTACATCGCCGTGACGGTTGCCGCGGACGGCCAGGACGCCGAGGCGAGGATTGCCACAGAGCATGCCAACTTCGTCTATCTGCGCCGCGGCGGCGACGTGATTGAGGACAAGCCGATACACGCCGGCCACGCCGACGAGGAGGAAGAAGTGGAGCTTACGCTGAGAAAAGTGTATGAGTTTGCCACCGAAACCGACGTTGACGACCTGCGTTTCATCCTCCAGGCGCGCGACATGAACGAGGCCGCGGCCGCCGACGGCCTGCGCGAGAACTTCGGCCACCAGCTCGGCAAGACCCTCTGCAGCCCCCTGGGGCGCGGAATCATGGGCGAAGGCATCTTCTCCAAGGTGCTCTCGGCCACCAGTTGCGCCTGCGACGCGCGCATGGCCGGCGCCATGATTCCCGTGATGAGCAACTCAGGCAGCGGCAACCAGGGCATCTGCGCCACGATGCCCGTGGCCGTATTCGCCGAGGAGAACCACAACACCGAAGAGGAAACAATACGCGCCCTGATACTGAGCAACCTCACGGCAATCTACATAAAGCAGCACCTGGGCACGCTCTCGGCCCTCTGCGGATGCGTGGTGGCCAGCACGGGCAGCAGCTGCGGCATGACATATCTCATGGGCGGAAGCTACGAGCAGATATCGTTTGCCGTGAAGAACATGATTGCCAACCTCACCGGAATGATCTGCGACGGCGCCAAGCCGAGCTGCGCCCTGAAGCTGACGTCGGGCGTGAGCACCGCCATTCTCAGCGCGATGCTCGCCATACAGAACAAACATGTCACCTCGGTTGAGGGCATCATCGACGACGACGTTGACCAGAGCATACGCAACCTCACCGAGATTGGCCGCCGCGGAATGGACGAGACCGACCGCTACGTGCTCGACATAATGACACACAAGAAAGTGAAGAGTTAAGAATTAAGAGTTAAGAATTAAAAAATTAAGAGTTAAGAGTTAAGAAATAAGAGTTGCCTTACAACGGCGTATATGGCCTATCAGGCTCATCCGGCTTATTCGCCCTATCCCCAAACACCACCCAACAACCAATGATTATGAAGAAACAGATACTGATCACACTGCTCCTCGCCATCATGGCCGTGACGGCCGGCGCGCAGATGCAAGACCCCGTACACTTCAGCGTGAGCCAGAAGAAAGTGGCCGACAACATGCTCGAAGTGACCTTCAGCGGCAAGATAGACGCCGGCTGGCATGTATATTCCACAGCGTTGCCTGCCGACGGCCCCATTTCGGCCACCATCACCACCGAGACCGCTGACGGAGCCAAGGCCGAAGGCGCCTTGGGACACCGCGGAAACGAAATAAACAAGTTTGACAACATGTTCCAGATGAACCTGCGTTACTTTGAGAACAGTGTCACGTTCGTGCAGAAATACAAGATTACTGGCAAGACTTACCACGTCAAGGGATATCTGGAGTACGGCTCGTGCAACGATGAGATGTGCATGCCTCCGGCCCAGGTGGAGTTCGACTTCAAGGGTGAAGGCCCGGCCGACGCGCCCAAAGAGCCTGCCGTAGAGGAAAAACCGGCGGCCGACACGGTTGCGGTGGCCGACACCGCGCAGGCCGACACCGCCATGGTTGCCGCCTCGGCGTCCGTTGACACAGCCGGACTCTGGACTCCGGTTATCAGCGAGCTCCAGGCCTTCAACGGCGGACAGGGCAGTGAGGGGCACTCTTGGATATACATATTCTTCATGGGATTCGTCGGCGGACTGGTGGCCTTGTTCACTCCCTGCGTGTGGCCTATCATACCAATGACCGTCAGCTTCTTCCTCAAACGCTCCAAAGACAAGAAGAAAGGCGTGCGCGACGCCATGACATACGGTGTCTCCATAGTCGTCATCTACCTTGTCCTGGGTCTCGCCATAACCGGAATAATGGGCGCAAGCGCGCTCAACGCCCTGTCCACCAACGCCGTATTCAACATCTTTTTCTGCCTGCTGCTGGTGGTGTTCGCCCTGTCTTTCTTCGGATGGTTCGAGCTTACGCTGCCCTCTTCGTGGACAAACAAGGTGGACAACAAGGCCTCGTCCACGAGCGGATTGCTCAGCATATTCCTCATGGCGTTCACGCTTACGCTCGTTTCGTTCTCCTGCACCGGCCCAATCATCGGCTTCCTGCTCGTCGAGGTCAGCACGTCGGGCAGCATAACGGGGCCCGCCGTCGGCATGGCCGGCTTCGCCATAGCCCTCGCCCTGCCGTTCACTCTCTTCGCCCTGTTCCCCACATGGCTCAAGCAGGCACCCAAGTCGGGCAGCTGGATGAACACCATAAAAGTCACGCTGGGCTTCATCGAGCTGGCCTTCGCCCTTAAGTTCTTCTCCGTGGCCGACCTGGCCTACGGCTGGGGACTGCTCGACCGCGAGGTGTTCCTCTCCCTCTGGATTGTCATCTTCGGCCTGCTCGGCCTCTATCTCATAGGCAAGCTAAAGTTCCGCAGCGACGGTGACGACTCGCGTCCCATGCCCGTGCCGTGCATCATGCTCGGCCTTCTGTCGCTCGCCTTCACCGTTTACATGGTGCCCGGACTCTGGGGCGCGCCATGCAAGGCCGTCAGCGCCTTCGCGCCTCCTATGAACACGCAAGACTTCAACCTGTATCACAACGAGGTGCATCCGCGTTTCAAGGACTATGAACAGGGCATGGCCGCCGCACGCGCGGAAGGAAAGCCCGTGCTCATCGACTTTACCGGCTTCGGATGCGTCAACTGCCGCAAGATGGAAGCGGCCGTTTGGACAGACCCACAGGTGGCCGACCGCCTAAACAACGACTTCGTCCTGATATCCCTCTACGTCGACGACAAGCAGCCGTTGCCACAGCCAATCGAGATTGTAGAGAACGGAAAGAAACGCACCCTGCGCACCGTCGGCGACAAGTGGAGCTACCTGCAGCGCAGCAAGTTCGGCGCAAACGCACAGCCCTTCTACGTCATCCTCGATGGCGAAGGCCGCCCGTTGGCCGGCTCTTATAGCTACGACGAAGACATATCTCACTATACCGACTTCCTCGACAAGGGTCTGCAAAACCATAAGAAATGACCCATTCAAGCTGCAGACATGCAAACAGAGAACATGCATCGTTAATTCTGACACCCCATATATAATTTAAGGTGTATTCAAACAGGGCCTTTGGAAATTCCAAAGGTCCTGTTTTTTTATCCGTTCAAATCCAAGACGCACCGCCAGGACGGCCTTCATTACACAAGACAACGGCCTTCTTAATGCGTGATGACGGCCTTCATGGCACAAGATAATGGCCTTCCCGATGCATGACGACGGCCTTCCCGGCGCGTGACAACGGTCTTCTTGACACAAGATAAACGCGAGTTCGGCATAAGAAGTTTATGCAATAAGCCTGCTTTTGTCAATGATGTCAATATTCAAAGACGGTTTCT
>CALUGP010000043.1 GCA_944320195.1 uncultured Prevotella sp.
CAACTATATACAACCACATCTTTCTAATGGCGGTCATTAGAAATAGTGCTAACTCCGTCTCTAATGACCGATTTGGGATAAACCTTAATGTTTTCATTTGTTTTATTTTTAATGTTAAACGTATAAATAGATATGTAAACTCTTCTATTATTTTGCCAAATTGTTTATTATATAACAAGAAAGAATTGCCTTACATTCGTACCCCTTCAATACGGGAAGAAAATCTTTCATGCTTGTTATTTAATTAATATTTTAGAAACGTTGCGGCCTGACCTTATTATATAAAGGCCTTTCGCAAGATTGCTTATCGTGTTGTCTGTACCGCTGTACACACATTGTCCGTCAACGGAGTAAACGCTGACTGGCTGCGAGCCTTGCTTGTTTATTTTTATAACGCCGTCTTCTATTGTTATAAACGGTTCGTTGTCAACACTCACATTGTCAATGCCTGTTGGGTCAATCTCCTGAATGTTCCAGAAATTCAGCCAAGGGTCGGCGGCTTGGTAAGCGGCGAGCGAGCCTTTAGGCACGTACACATTCGCGTCAATATATTGTTGGTTCGTGAAACTGTTACTACCGCCAGTTGGAGGAGTCGGATTCAGGGAGTATATTGTCATTAATTTATCGCATCCATCAAATACTTCCGAACCTATTTCAGCAACAGAGCTGCCGAGAGTTATGCTCATCAAGCCGGAACAATCCTCAAACGCCCTATCGCCTATCGACGTAACCGAATTCCCTATTGTTACATCCGTCAAAGTGTTTGGTAATTGTTCTGCATTTAGCAAGTTTCTTCCTAAATAAAGTGTTTTGATAGGGCAATCATAAAACATGCTACCATACATACCACCATAATTGAGGACTAAAGCATCTATTCCGTCTTCAATTATTAATTTTTCAAGACTTGAACAAGACCTAAACAAATTAGTACCTAAAGATGTTACAGAATTACCTATTGTTACTTCTGCAAGGCTTTCGATTGAATAAAAGGGAGAATAACCATAGCTCACGGCAGTTTTGTATTCCAAGTTTCGTCCTAAGTAAAGAGTTTCGAGAGGGCAATCGTAAAACAACCCTTCACCGATATTCGTTGTCGAATTCGTATTATAATTATAGTCTAAATGTAAGGTTTCTGTTCCGTCTTCGATTACCAATTTTTTTATGCCTGAACAACCAGAAAACGCCCTATAGCCTATAGACGTAACGGAATTTCCTATTGTTACGCTTGTCAGGCCGGAACAACCAGAAAACGCCCGATCGCCTATCGACGTAACCGAGTTAGGTATCGCTATGCTCGTAAGGCCTGAACAACCATAAAACGCCCAATCGCCTATCGACGTAACCGAGTTAGGTATCGTTATGCCCGTAAGGCCTGAACAACCATAAAACGCAGAACGGCCTATCGACGTAACTGAATTTCCTATTGTTACGCTGGTAAGACCTGAACAACCATAAAACGCATCACCGCCTATCGACGTAACCGAGTTAGGTATCGTTATGCCCGTAAGGCCTGAACAACCATAAAACGCAGAACCACCTATCGACGTAACCGAGTTAGGTATCGTTATGCCCGTAAGGCCTGAACAACCATAAAACGCAGAACTGCCTATCGACGTAACCGAGTTAGGTATCGTTATGCCCGTAAGGCCTGAACAACCATAAAACGTGGATTTCTCAATTCCAACAACCGTCAAGGTGCGGCCATTGTAAGTAACGTGGTCAGGAATTACGATGTCGCCCGAGTATTTAGTTTCATTAACGTCATCATAAGTTACGGCACAAGTAAGGTCAGGCAAGGACACGATGTTGTAATAAATTCCGTCAACCGTGAAATTATAGGCGGAAACATTGATGTTTGCCAATAATGCAAACGCAGCTATAAGTGTTCGTTGGTAAAAACATTTCATAAGTTTACGATTTTAAATGTAAATACTAAATTTATATTAACATACGAGGCAATTCATCATGTTTGCCCCGTATGTTTCCAGTTAAGAGTAAGTCTACGTGAATTTCATTCATGTACAAACAGCCGTAATCAGAGCTTCCTGTTTCAGAATTTAATATCTTTAATTACGTCAAAAGGAATGTCCATCGTAGGCAACCAAGGGCAACCTATACGTTCAGCTTCATTTTTGCTTATTTTCAATCTTACAACAAGAGCAGTTTCAGGATCGGTAGCGATAGCACCCAAAAAAATCCCTGAATAAACATCTCCAGTAGAAACTACAATTTTACAGGGTTTACCTTTTTTCTCATACACTTTCTCAATTAATTCAATGCTATCCATTGTTACAATAGTTTTATGCCCCTAATTCCCGTCAAGACTGTTAATAAATTAAATAGGTATAGGCACATAAACGAAAAAAAGCGTGGGAACTTACCTGTCTGCTCGTCCCACAATCTGAGGCTCTGGCATTGCCCTTCCAGTCAGAACGAGCAACGCTGAAGCCCACGCCGATATGTATATGGACGCCTGACGGCAGCCTACAATATGGGCTGTCACGCCAAGCGGCATGGATACATACCAGACATAGGGCATCTACCGTTGCTTTGTTTTTGACTGGAATTTGAAACTGCCAGATTTCAGATTGTCAAGAACAAAGCGTTACATAGTAAACGCCTTTCCATCAATGTCTGCCACCACTCCTCCACCCCATCAAGGGCTTCAGCGTGTATGACATTGCAAAAATAGTAAAAAGATTTTATTATCATAACTATAGAAGCAAAAAGTTTGCGACAAACCAAGCGTTAAATTTTTTACTTCGCGATTTTTAAAATAATGGACATATCGGCGACATGAAAAAAGTAATGAGGCGAAAGCTTTACCCTTTACCAACAATTCACGGCATACGACGGTCTCATTGGCCGTCTTTTACAACTCGATTGACCACCTTTTACAATTCGATTGGCCGTCTTTCGCAACATGATTGACGGTCTTTTACGTGTGTGGAAAATGGGGTTATGTTTTGCGGGCGGCAAGAATAGCCGGATACATTTTGTAATAAAATTACGGAAAGTAGTGTCAGCTGTCAGCCGTACAGGCATTACGCTGATTATCAGGGAATTACGGACTGACAGATAATCCGCGCCTCTGTCAGCCGCCTGTCAGCCTGCTTTCAGTTTCTCCATGGATATTGTAGGCTGACAGCAGACTGACACTTACGATACATCCTGTGTCAGGCGGTAAACATCTGATAATCAGCGGAATGCCTGTACGGCTGACAGCTGACAGTGGTTTTCAAAAAAATGTTTTATTAAACGTGAGCCAAACGCTATCCTGCAAGCAAATTTCCCCGTCTGCTCATCACTCATCAACTCGTTGACTAAAAAGGAAATCTGCTTGTCAACTTGTCGCTTGTCTACTCGTCAACTAAAAGAAATCTCCTTGTTCACTTATCTTACATCTCTCGTCTGCTCGTTCCTTGTCTACTCGTCAACTAAAAGCGTATTGGCTGATGACTGCTTCGGGCCCCGAAGGGGTCGAACTATGCTTAACCGCGGGTGGAGCGACCGCAGGGAGCGCAACCTGCGGTATGTCCGTGGTAGGTAATCCCGTCCCCGAAGGGGGCGAACAGTAATAAGGTTTGTGAGTTTTTGAGATGCGCAGATTCTTGGGGTTACGTTTAACCGTATGGCCTTCATGGCCTCACAGCCTACTCTTCCTAACTGCTATTCGCCCCCTTCGGGGACGGTTGAACGACAGGCTTGCATCCGCAGGTTTCGTTCGTTTCACTCACTCCACCCGCGGTTAAGCATAGTTCGACCCCTTCGGGGCCGGAAGGCATTAAAAGGCAAATCACCTCGTCGACTTGTCAACCACCAACTTGTTGACTAAAAGAAATCTGCTCATCACTCATCAACTCGTTGACTAAAAAAGGAAATCGACTTGTCAACTTGTCGCTTGTCTACTCGTCAACTAAAAGAAATCAGTTGCCCATGTCGGACATGAACTTGATGCGGACGAGGCGTATTTCCTCCTCGGTGCAGTCGTCGCCAAGCTCGTCTATGGCGGCTTCGAGGTCGTCGGTCTCGCTCTCGCGGAAATATTCGTAGATTTCGTCCACGCGGTCTTCGTCCATCACGTCCTCAAGGAAGTAGTCGATGTTTATCTTCGTTCCGCTGTAAACGATGGCCTCAACCTCATCGAGCAACGTGTCGAAATCTATTCCCTGAGCCTCGGCAATGTCGTCAAGAGCCACCTGGCGGTCGATGCTCTGGATTATCTTCACCTTCAATACGGACTTCTTCGCGACTGTCCTAACGCGCAAATCCTCGGGACGCTCAATCTCGTTTTCCTCGCAGTACTTCTTTATAAGAGCGACGAACTCCTTGCCATAGCGGCGCGCCTTGCCGGCACCCACGCCCTGTATGTTCTGCAAGTCCTCGATGGATATTGGGTAAACCGTGGCCATCTGCTCCAACGACACGTCCTGGAAAATGACATATGGAGGCAGCTGCAGGTTCTTGCTGGTATTCTTGCGCAAGTCTTTCAGCATGGAATAAAGAGTCGGGTCAAGCGCCGAACTGCCGCTTCCGCCCTCGTCATCCTCATCGTCTTCACCGAACTCGTTGTCAAGGACAATCATGAAAGACTCCGGCTTCTTCATGAATTTCTTGCCAGCCGGCGTGAGCTTAAGTATTCCGTAGTTCTCGACATCCTTCTTCATGAAGCCCGCAATGAGGGCTTGGCGGATGACCGGGTTCCACAGTTTCTCGTCCATGTCCTCGCCCGAACCGAACTCCTCAAGCTTGTCATGCTTGTGAGCTACAATGTCGTTGGTGTCTTTTCCCTCAACAAAGTCAATGACATAATCTGTCCTGAAGTCCTCTTTCAAGGCGGCAACAGCCTGGAGCACCACAACCAAGGCATCCTTTCCCTCCACTTTCGTCTTAGGATGCAGGCAGTTGTCGCAATTGCCACAGTTGTCTTTGTCATACTCTTCGCCGAAATAATGCAGAAGCATCTTCCTGCGGCACACGGACGATTCGGCATACGCAGCGGTCTCCTGTAACAGCTGCCGGCCTATGTCCTGCTCGGCCACAGGCTTGCCTTCCATGAACTTTTCAAGTTTCTTCAGATCCTTATACGAATAGAAGGCTATGCATTTGCCTTCGCCGCCGTCACGCCCGGCACGTCCGGTTTCCTGATAATACCCTTCAAGGCTCTTCGGTATGTCATAATGGATGACAAAACGCACATCAGGCTTGTCTATGCCCATGCCGAACGCTATCGTCGCAACAATCACATCAATGCGCTCCATGAGGAAATCGTCCTGCGTGGCCGAGCGCGTTCCCGAGTCAAGCCCGGCATGATAGGCGGCCGCTTTTATGTCGTTGGCGCGCAGCACGGCCGCCAGTTCTTCAACCTTCTTGCGTGAAAGGCAATATATGATTCCGCTTTTCCCAGGATTCTGCTTTATGAACTTTACTATCTGCTTGTCAATGTCTTTGGTCTTATGGCGGACCTCATAATAAAGGTTCGGCCTGTTAAAAGAGCTTTTGTATTCAGTTGCGTCAAGAATGCCGAGGCTCTTCTTTATGTCGGTACGCACCTTGTCTGTGGCCGTTGCGGTAAGAGCTATGACGGGAGCGTTGCCTATTTCATTTATGATGGGACGTATCCTGCGATACTCCGGACGGAAATCGTGCCCCCACTCAGATATGCAGTGAGCCTCGTCAACCGCATAGAACGAAATCTTCACGCCACGCAGAAAGTCGACGTTATCCTCCTTCGTCAGCGACTCCGGAGCGACATACAGCAACTTGGTTCTGCCGTCAAGGATGTCAGCCTTGACACGGTCGATGGCCGACTTGTTGAGTGATGAGTTCAGGTAATGCGCCACCCCGTCGGCCTCCGTCATGCCGTTGATGACGTCAACCTGGTTCTTCATCAAGGCAATCAACGGCGAGATGACTATCGCCGTACCGCCCATGATGAGAGACGGAAGCTGGTAACAAAGCGATTTTCCGCCACCGGTAGGCATCAGCACAAACGTGTCTTTGCCGTCTAAAAGATTGCGGATGATTGCTTCCTGGTTGCCCTTGAACTTGTCGAAGCCGAAATACTGCTTCAGTTTTTCTGTGAGATTAACGTCATTATACATACGACAAACAGAGTGACTTGTTAAATGTTAGTTATCGCCGGCTGCGCCCATCAAGCACTTTCAAGCTTGTGGAAATGCGCCTTTTCAAGCTGACGCTTGGCATAATCAAGTGAGACTTCGAATGAGTCGACTTTCTTCGACGGCACCTCGAACATCGCATCCATCATCACGCTTTCAACTATAGAGCGCAAACCGCGGGCCCCGAGCTTGTACTCCATCGCCTTGTCAACGATGAAGTCGAGGGCGTCATCAGTAAACGTAAGGGCGATGCCGTCCATCTCAAACAGTTTTTTGTATTGTTTTACGATGGAGTTTTTCGGCTCGACAAGTATCGAACGCAACGCGGCACGATCCAAAGGATTAAGATATGTGAGCACGGGCAGGCGGCCGATTATTTCAGGTATCAGGCCAAAAGACTTCAAGTCTTGCGGCAGGATATACTTCATCAGGTCATTTTTGTCTATGTTGCGCACATTCTGCACAGAGTTGTAGCCCACCACATGTGTGTTCATCCTCTGCGCTATCTTTCGCTCTATGCCGTCGAACGCGCCGCCACAAATAAAGAGTATGTTCTTCGTGTCGACGTGAATGTACTCCTGGTCAGGGTGCTTGCGCCCTCCCTGCGGCGGGACATTGACCATTGTTCCTTCCAAGAGTTTCAGCAAACCTTGCTGCACGCCCTCACCGCTCACGTCACGGGTGATTGAAGGATTGTCGCTCTTGCGCGCTATCTTGTCTATCTCGTCGATGAAAACGATGCCTCGCTCGGCTGCCTCAACATCATAATCGGCTACCTGGAGCAGGCGGCTCAGGATGCTTTCCACATCCTCGCCCACGTAACCGGCCTCGGTAAACACGGTAGCATCGACTATCGTGAAAGGAACGTCGAGCAGCTTGGCAATGGTGCGCGCCATAAGGGTTTTGCCCGTACCGGTGCTTCCCACCATTATTATATTGCTCTTTTCTATCTCCACACCGTTGTCGTCGGCCGGTTGCTGTAGGCGCTTGTAGTGGTTATACACTGAAACGGCCAGGCAGCGCTTCGCGTCGTCCTGCCCTATCACGTATTGGTCAAGATATTCTTTTATCTCTTGAGGCTTGGGCACACGCTTCGGCTGGAATTTCTTGCCAGACTTCTTTTGCTTGCTGTCAAGTATGCCGGTTGACTTTACAATCTCGTAAGCCTGCACGGCACAGTCCTCGCAGATAAAGCCACTAAGGCCGGTGATGAGCAAGTTCACGTCGCTCTCGCTTCGTCCGCAGAAGCTGCAAACCTTCTCAATATGGTTATTCTTGCTTGCTGCCATCTTGCTCACCTTCAGTAACGCGTTCTTTCTTTCTTACCAGCACGGTGTCTATCATGCCGTATTCCTTGGCCTCCTCGGCCGTCATCCAGTAGTTGCGGTCTGAGTCCTTGTACACCTTTTCATAAGGAGTGTGGGAATGTTCCGATATGATTGTGTACAATTCTTTCTTGAACTTGAGTATCTCCTTGGCCTCAATCTCGATGTCTGACGCCTGTCCCTGCACTCCGCCCAGCGGCTGGTGTATCATCACGCGGCTGTGGGTGAGCGCCGAGCGCTTCCCTTCCGTGCCCGACACGAGCAGCACCGCGGCCATAGAGGCGGCCATGCCTGTGCATATAGTGGCCACGTCGCTCGATATGAACTGCATTGTGTCATAAATGCCGAGGCCCGCCGTAACGCTGCCACCGGGGCTGTTTATGTATATGGAGATGTCCTTGCCCGAGTCAACAGAGTCAAGGTAAAGCAGCTGCGCCTGCAAAGTGTTTGCCGTGTAGTCGTCTATCTGCGTGCCGAGGAAGATGATGCGGTCCATCATCAGGCGCGAGAACACGTCCATCTGCGTCACGTTGAGCTGGCGCTCCTCAAGGATATAAGGGTTAAGATACTGCATCTGGGCTTTCACAACATCGTCTATCACCATGCCGTTCATGCCGAGATGGCCTGTAGCGTATTTTCTAAAATCGTTCATTTCTTATTAGTCTGTTTTCCACGCGAAAAGGAGGTTTTCGACCCTTTTCACTCGTTCATTCGGAACAAAGTTAATAAAAAAGTCGGAAACCTCCTTAATATTGGGGAAGTTTTTTTGCAAAAAATTATTTATTCGCCCTGCATCAGTTTGTTGAACTCGTCCAAGGTGGCAGTCTTCTCGTTGAGTTTCACCACTTTCTTGAGCGCTTCGGTGAGCTTGCGGTCTATGCTGCGGTCAACGAAAGAGTCTATATACTCGCGCTTCTTGAGCATGTCCGTGGCGTAGTTGTCGATGTATTCCTCGGGTATGTTGTTCATGCCATACTGGGCGAACTGAGCGCGTGCGGCCTCCTTGGCCGTCTCCTTTATGTCGGCATCGTCAATCTTTATGCCGTTGGCATTGACGAGCTGCTCCTTGATGAGGTGCCATGTCAGCTCCTTGATGCTCTGCTCGTAGTTCTTGTCTACATACTCCTGGCCTTTGTCCTTGTTGTTGTTGAGCATGATGCGCTTCAAGAGAGCGTCCGGATAGGTCAGCGTACCGACCTTGTTCTCCATGTACTTGCGCACGTCCTGGATGAACTTGAAGTCTGTGTCAACGGCAAACTGCTGCTTCAAGCCGTCTGCTATCTTCGAGCGGAACTCAGCCTCGTCCTTCACCGCGTCCTTGCCGAACACCTGGTCGAACAGCTCCTGGTTCACCTCCGCTTTGACATAGCGCGAGATTTCAGTAATCTGGTAGCTGAAGTCTGCCGTCATGTCGGCAACCTCTTCCTTCTTCATCTTCAGCAAAGAAGCCACCTCGATGTCGCTGTCCGGGTAAGCCTTCTTCGGGTTGAAGGTGATGATGTCGCCCAGCTTTGCGCCGTCAAAAAGCTTCTTCTGGTCTTCCACCTTAATATATTCAGGCATGAGCACCGCGCCTTCCACGGTGATGCCGCCTTCCTTGGTGTTGCCGTCGGCGTCAAGCTCGCGCAGGTCGCCCTTCAGCATGTCGCCCTGCTGGTAGTCCTCCGCCTTGTCATAGTGTCCGGCGCGCGAAGCGAACATGTCCACCTGACGGTTCACCACGTCGTCGTCAACCGTGATAGTGTAATGGTCGATGGTGTCATCGCCGGTCAGCGTAGCGTCCATCTCGGGAGCCACGGCGATGTCAAACTGGAACGTGTAGGGAGCGTCCTTCTCCAGATCCACAGGCTCCTGTGCCTCATGGGGCAGCGGCTCGCCCAGCATCTGGATGTTGTTGTCCTTCACATATTTGTAAATCTCCTCGCCGAGGAGCTTGTTGATCTCGTCCACCTTCACGGCCGTGCCATACTGCTTCTTGATCATTCCCATAGGCACCATGCCCACGCGGAAGCCAGGCACGTTGGCCTTCTTGCGGTAGTTCTTCAGTGTCTTCTCGACATTGTCCTTATAGTCTGCCTCTTCTACGGTCAAAGTGATGAGTCCGTTCACCTTGTCCGGATTTTCAAATGAAATTTTCATCTCTTGTCTTTTATATTATTTTTAATGTTAATCGAATGCGAGCTGCAAAATTACTGAATATCGCCGTAATTACCTAATATAATAAGGAAAAATGCCGAAAATTTGTTTTTTTAACTTCGCAGGCAACCTGTCTGAATGCGATTGACGGCCTTTCGCACGACAAAAGGCCGTCAATGGCACGCCAAAAGGCCATCTTTCGCAATGCAAAAGACGGCCTTTTGCAACCCGTTGGATGTCAGCACGTTACACAGCGTGCCACAAGGCTCTTACGGACGGGACATGTAACCACGTACAAAAACATTGCGCCAAACTTGCAAGGCACGTACTTAATGACTACCTTTGCACCCGTGAACGGCGGCCGCCACGGCTGAAAGGCACTGTGGGAAACGCCGCGCCACACTTGCGAAGAGAGTTTTGCACTCATCATCGGAGGGCGTAATGCCGGATAAGATGACATGGGAGAACCAGCCATCTTGTCCGGCATTGCGCGTCATTTGTGAAAGGCTAAAAGGTAAAAGGGTAAAAATGTAAATTAAAAAATACAGCAAATGGAAAGAGACGCGATTGACTTCGGCACGGAAAAGGTGTCAACACTGTTCAAGAAACTGTTTTTCCCGACGCTGCTGGGCATGCTGGGCATGTCGGCCATGACCGCCATCGACGGCATATTCATAGGCCACAGCGTAGGCAGCGACGGCATAGCGGCGGTCAACATCATCTGCCCTCCGCTGATGCTGCTCACCGGTCTGGGCCTGATGACGGGCACGGGGTGCTCCGTTGTGGCGTCAATCCACCTGTCGCGCGGCAAGACCAAGGCGGCAAGGCTCAACGTAACGCAGGCGTTCCTCTTCGCGACAGCGGCCGCGGCGGTGCCCGTAGCGCTGCTTCTTGCCTTCACCGACGAGGCCGCGAGGCTGCTCGGCTCGTCTGAGCACCTGCTGCCGCTGGTGCGCGACTACATCGTGTGGAACGTGCCGTCGTGGGTGTTCATGGTGTGGGAGGCCGTGGCCTTGTTCGTAATCAGGCTCGACGGCGCGCCCAAGGTGGCCATGGCGAGCAGCCTCACGGCGGCGGCCCTCAACGTGGTGCTCGACTGGCTGTTCATGTTTCCGCTGGGATGGGGCATCATGGGAGCGGCCTTCGCCACGTCAATCGCAACCACCTCGGGCTGCCTGATAGCCATAGTCTACATCCTGCGCCACGCCAAGACGCTGCGCCTGGCGCCGCTGAAGGCGAGCCGCACGAGCATCAGGCTGACGGCGAGAAACATAGGCTACCAGTGCCGCATAGGCTCGTCGGCGCTGCTGGGCGAGGCCACGTTGGCCGTGCTCATACTGATGGGCAACTTCGTGTTCATGCGTTACCTGGGCGACGACGGTGTCGGGGCGTTCGGCATAGCGTGCTACTACACGCCCTTCATCTTCATGGTGGGCAACGCCATAGCGCAGTCGGCCCAGCCCATAATCAGCTACAACTTCGGCCTCGGGGCGTCGGCGCGCGTGAGACAGGCCGAGCGCACCGCCCTCGTTACGGCCGCCGTGTGCGGCCTTGTGGTGGTGGCGGCGTTCACGGGGATGCCCGGATGGCTCGTAGGCCTGTTCGTAAGCCTCGACAACGGGGCGGCGCGCATAGCGGTCGACGGTTTCCCCTACTTCGCCGCAGGCTTCGTTTTCTTCATCTTCAACCTTACGGCCATAGGCTATTTCCAGAGCGTAGAGCGCATCAGGACGGCCCTTACGTTCGCCGTGATGCGCGGCTTCGTGCTGCTCGTGCCGAGCTTCCTCGTTGTGCCGGGGCTGCTGGGGACTCACGGCATATGGCTGGCAATGCCCGTGGCGGAGTGCCTTACGGCGTTGAGCGTAGCCGCGTTTTATGCCATTAAAAGGCGCAGCGGTACACGGTAGGCAAGCATATGCGCGGACACCGCCCGGCGTCAGCCGTAACGCCCATGGCAGGCTGTTTTGCAAAAGGCCGTCTTTCAGCTTGTGAAAGGCGGCCTTTTACACGACGAAAGACGGCCTTTCGGAATGCGAAAGGCCGTCTTTTGTAAAACATACGATCATTGCCAGCATGGCAAGCGTCAGCCTGCAGCCTCAGCCTCGGCGGCTTCCTTGGCGCGCTTCTCCTCGTCGATGCGCTGAAAGTCCTTCTGGCGCAGCACGAAGCTGTTGGTAAGATACTTCTCGCGCACCACCTTGTTCTCGGCCAGTTCCTCGGG
>CALUGP010000044.1 GCA_944320195.1 uncultured Prevotella sp.
CTTTGTCGGACTTTTTCGCATAATTGAACACATTTTTTATTGGTCGTAAATGTGTCAACTTTTGGTAGGACAAGACATTTGGGAAAACATGCCGTCAAAGCCGGATTACATAAATAAGTTAAGGTGTCATATGAAAGAAGAGATATGCGCATATCGCATGATGCATAAAAAAACAAAGTTTTTTCCAGCCAGACATTTGCATTTGCCATTTATTTCTTATATTTGCTACGGATAACCAAGATAAAATTACAGATTATGGCAAACAAACGCGAACTGAAGAAACTTGTCAATTACATCTGCAGCGATCTGTTCTCAGAGTGTATAGCTGCATCCTTGTATAATGGCAATAGCAATGAGGAAGAGGTCAACTCCATTCTGATATCGATCCTGATGGTGCAACGTGACTATGTATGCCGGATATCCCATCCGGAACCAGGCATGCCGCCAAAAGATTATTTCAAAGACCTGAAAGAAAGACTCAACATACAGATAGAAGAAATAAGCGACAACATTGCCAACATTTGAACCAAACTATATAAATTCTCATGCTGAAAAGTTTTTGCGGATGGATATTATATAAGTGCCTAGGTTGGAGCAAGGATGTCACGGTGCCGCATTCCGGCAAGTTTATAATATGCCTTGCTCCGCATACAAGCAATGTTGACTTTCTCATGGGACAGCTTTATGCGCATGCTGAAAACATGGATATTAATTTCCTTATGAAGAGGGAATGGTTCGTCGGGCCGCTTGGGCCGCTGCTGAGGAGAATCGGCGGCATTCCCGTCTGGCGTGACAAGCATACCAGCATGACAGACCTGTTGTCTGACACTGCGTTGCGTGAATCGCACTTCAGGCTGTGCATAACGCCAGAGGGGACAAGATCCCTGAATCCTGAATGGAAGAAGGGATTTTATTACATCGCGTTGAAGGCCAATATCCCAATCCTGCTGTACGGCCTCGACTACAAGCGCAAACTTATACAATGCACCAAAAGCCTCGTGCCTAGTGGCGACATAGACAAAGACATGATTGAAATCAAGCACTATTTCAAGGGCTTTGCAGGGCGGCATCCTGAACAATTCACAACTGGCGACTGACTTATGCGAAAAAACATCTACATATTATCACTTTGTTTTCTTATGTCCGCATGCGGAACACACCGCAGCGTAGTGTCGTCAACATCAGGCGTAACGCAGAAGAAACAGGCAAAGGAAACTAAAGAAATAATCGAATACAAGGGGCTGCCTTGGGTTGAAAACATATCAAAGCCTGTCAGAATAACCAAGGGCTTGCAAAACAGGCACTTGTCCGTATGGGCCAGCCATGGACGCTATTTCGACAAAGACAAAGGCGTGTGGAAATGGCAACGCCCTAATATGTTCTGTACGAACGAAGACTTATTCACCCAAACCATCGTTGTGCCTTACCTCATCCCGATGTTGGAAAACGCGGGAGCCGTCGTGTTCACACCACGTGAACGAGACTGGCAAAAAAACGAAATAGTGGTAGACAATGACGACGCTGTCAAACTGCCGTATTACACAGAAATAAACATCGCGCGCCAATGGGCCGATGCCGGAATCAAGGGATTTGCCAGAGACAAAAGCACATATGAGGACCGCGAAAATCCTTTTGAGCACGGTTCGACACGTTTGGCGGAAGCATCGCCGGCCAAGGAGTGCGAAATATCGTATCAGCCAAGATTTACACAAGATGGGAAATATGCCGTGTACGTAAGTTATCCCACCCACAAGCGCAGCGTGCCAGACGCCAGATACGTCGTCTACCATAAAGGCAGGCGCACCGTTTTTAACGTAAACCAAAGAATGGGCGGAGGCACATGGGTTTATCTCGGAACGTTTGATTTCGCACAGGGCTGCAACTCTGACAACCGCGTGGTGCTTACAAACGAAAGCTCCTATCAAGGCGTCGTCACCGCTGATGCCGTAAGATTCGGCGGCGGAATGGGCGTAATCGCCCGCGACGGGCATACAAGCGGATTGCCCAAATGCCTGGAAGGAGCGCGGTATTACTCACAATGGGCCGGTGCGCCGGAAAATGTTTACCGCGCAAAAGACGGCGCCGACGATTACAAGGAAGACATATATGCCCGCCCGTTCATGACCAACTGGCTTGTCGGTGGGTCTTGTTTCGCTCCTGGCGGGAAGGGACTGAATGTGCCTATCGAACTGGCCCTGGCCGTCCACAGCGACGCGGGTTTTTCTAAAGACTATTCGTCTATCGTAGGCTCATTGGCCATATGCACCACAAATACGGGGAATGGCTTGCTTGCCTCGGGGTATTCGCGTCAAAAGTCGAAGCGACTTGCCAGTTTGCTTCTTGAAGATGCCGGTAATGACATCTCACGCACATACGGCCGATGGAACAAGCGTTACCTGTATGACAGGAACTATGCCGAGACAAGATGCCCCGATGTGCCGTCCGCCATATTGGAAACCCTGTCGCATCAGAACTTCCCTGACATGTATATGGGCTTGGATCCCAACTTCCGCTTCACTCTTGCAAGAAGCATATACAAATCCATTTTGCGCTTTAATTCTGAAACACATGGCAAACAGTACGTGGTGACGCCGCTTGCGCCTGAAAATGTATGTGCCGAGTTTCTTTCAGGTGATACGGTTCTGTTAAGATGGGACGCACATCCGGATATGACTGAACCTACCTCAATGCCGACATCATACATCCTTTACACCTCGACAGACGGATACGGCTTTGACAACGGAATACGTGTAAACGGTACGGCGTGCAAAATAAAGCTGGTGCCGAACACGCTATACAACTTCAAGGTGTCAGCCGTAAACGAGGGCGGTGAAAGCTTTACGTCTGAAGTCTTTTCCGCTTTGTACAATCCCGATGCCACTGAAACAATACTTGTAGTAAACGGCTTTCAACGCCTGGCTTCACCCGCACCAGTCAATGACAGTAACCGGCAAGGTTTTGACATGAGCATAGATCCAGGCGTGAGCTTTGGAAAGACATTGGGCTTTGCAGGCAAGCAGATATGCTTTGACAAAACAGAAATCGGCAAGGAAGGTGAAGGCGGATTGGGATACAGCGGCAACGAACTTGCAGGCCGTATTATCGCGGGCAATGACTTTGATTACATTCCAGTACACGCCGAAGCCATAATGAGCGCAAACAAATACAACATAGCAAGCTGTTCGAAATATGCCATCGGCAAAAACGTTACAGACCTGGACAGATATGGATGTGTCGACCTGATTTTCGGCTTGGAGAAAGACGACGGATATTCGTTGCGCAGATATAAAACATTTACGCCCGTTTTGCAATCCTATCTCACGGAATATGCGCGCAACGGCGGAAACCTTATTGTCAGCGGAGCTTATATCGCAAGCGACATGACGAGTAATGACGACCGGGAATTCATAAAAGAAATCCTGCATGTCTCCCCCAACGGTGTTGCCAGGCCGGGAAACAACAGCACGATAAGCGGCATGGGTACGTCGTTCGACATATATGCCACCTTGAATGAATTTAATTATGCAGCCACATCGATAGACTTGATCGAGCCGGTAAAGCCTGCGTTCTGTACGCTTACGGAGCACAACGGCAATTCGGTATGCGTGGCTTACGATGGCGGCGGTTACCGCAGCTTCACCATGGGATTCCCGTTTGAATGCATAACGTCAGCGAAAAAGCGGGCTGTTGTCATGAAAGGAATCCTGAACTTCATTTTCAAATGACTTCCGGGAATAAACAGAACGGGCTTGCCTTCATAAACAGCAAGCCCGTTTACATTATTCGTTCAATGTGATGTTTGACCTTACACGGCTTAAAGTCTCCGGAGTCATCTGAAGATAGCTGGCAATGTATACCAGAGGGGCACGCAACGTCAGTTGTGGAGATAGTTTGCACAGCTTCCTGTATCGGTCCTGTGCGGTCTCAAAACGTACCAGATCCGCATGTATCTGTGAGTTTATAAGAGATTCTTCGAGTATCTTCCTGTACAATATCTGTATGTTGACATTGTGCAATGCAACCTCCTCGAGCCTCGCCTTGGGCAGGGCGTACATCAGCACAGGCTCCAGCGCCTCTACCTGCAAGCGTGTAGGCTCCTCCTTGAAAAGGCTTTCTATGCACATTATCACCTCGCCTTCAGGAGCCATGTGCTCTGTCACGTCTTTTCCCTTTTTGAAGTAAAACTGGCGCACAAGCCCTTTCTCTATATAATAAATGTTCTTGCACACCTCGCCTTCTTTCAGTATCATGTCGCCCTTTGCAAACTTCATCTGCACAAGCACGCTTTCAAGGATGTCAAGCTCATCGTGTGTCATAGTGCTGTACTTACGTGCAAGCTCACGCGCTATGTCGCGTTTCGTTTTCAACATCTCTTTCATTCTTCCTCCTTTGCTTATGTCCGCCCCATGTCGGGCTAATCAAGTTTCAACACGGCAAGGAAAGCTTTTTGCGGAACTTCGACATTGCCTATCTGCTTCATCCGCTTCTTCCCCCTCTTTTGTTTTTCAAGCAGCTTGCGCTTGCGGCTGACATCTCCGCCGTAGCACTTTGCCGTAACGTCCTTGCGCACACACTTTATCGTCTCGCGCGCTATTATCTTCGACCCGATGGCCGCTTGTATCGCAATGTCAAACTGCTGCCTCGGTATGAGATCCTTCAGCTTCTCGCACATGCGCCGCCCCAAGACTACGGCGTTGTCCTGGTGCGTAAGGGTAGACAGGGCGTCCACAGGCTCGCCGTTAAGCAGGATGTCAAGCTTTGCGAGCTTCGACGGGCGGAAGCAGTCTACATGATAGTCGAATGAGGCGTAACCCTTCGAGATGCTCTTGAGCTTGTCGTAAAAATCTATCACGATCTCGCCCAGCGGTATCATGAAGTGTAGCTCCACCCTGTTCCCACTGACATATTCTTGCTTTATGAGTTCTCCGCGTTTGTCAAGACACAGTTTCATGATAGGGCCAATATAATCTGCGGCCGTTATTATGGACGCCCTGATGTAAGGCTCTTCTATGTGGTCTATCATGGTCGCGTCGGGCAGTCCAGACGGATTGTGTACCTCCTTGGCGTTGCCCTGCTTGTCATACACCATGTATGAGACATTCGGAACGGTCGTGATGACATCCATGTCAAACTCTCTGTCCAGCCGTTCCTGCACTATTTCCATGTGCAGCAAGCCGAGGAATCCGCAGCGGAAACCGAAGCCCAACGCGACAGACGATTCAGGCGAGAACGTCAATGACGCATCGTTCAGTTGCAGTTTCTCAAGCGAGGCTCTCAGATTCTCATAGTCTGACGGGTCTATCGGATAAACACCGGCAAACACCATCGGCTTTACTTCCTGGAAGCCTGATATCGCCTTGTCGCAAGGATTGTTGACATGGGTTATCGTGTCGCCCACCTTCACCTCCTTGCTGTCCTTTATTCCGCTTATAATGTATCCCACGTCGCCTGTTCCCAACGAGGCACGAGGTATCATGTCCATTTTCAAGACACCTACCTCGTCGGCCACATACTCCATACCCGTGTTGAAGAACTTTACCTTGTCGCCCTTGGCGATGCGCCCGTTCTCAATCTTGAAGTAAGCTATTATGCCGCGGAACGGGTTGAACACCGAATCGAAAATAAGCGCCTGCAACGGGGCATCGGCCTCACCCGACGGATGGGGAACACGCTCCACCACTGCGTCGAGAATGTCCTTTATTCCCTCGCCAGTCTTTCCCGAGGCGCGTATTATCTCGTCCCTGCCGCATCCCAGCAAGTCCACTATCTCGTCCTCCACCTCGTCGGGCATGGCCGAGGGCATGTCTATCTTGTTTATCACGGGAATTATCTCCAAGTCTTGCTCAAGCGCCATGTACAGATTGCTTATCGTCTGCGCCTGCACGCCCTGCGTGGCGTCCACCACCAACAGCGCCCCCTCGCAGGCCGCGATGCTCCTCGACACCTCGTAAGAGAAGTCCACATGCCCCGGAGTGTCGATAAGGTTCAGCACATATGTCTTGCCGTTGCGTGCGTATTCCATCTGTATGGCGTGGCTCTTTATCGTTATGCCGCGTTCGCGCTCAAGATCCATGTCGTCAAGCATCTGTCCCTCGGTTATCCTTATCGTGTCAGTGTATTCCAGCAGGCGGTCGGCCAATGTGGATTTGCCGTGATCGATATGCGCAATTATGCAAAAATTCCTTATTTCGTTCATCTATCAATCATTTTTGGGAACGCAAATATACAAAATAATGACGTTCAGTCCTAACATTTTGCATGTTTTTATGAATTAATCGAAAAAAACGGCATTCCTGAAAAAGATATTTCATAATTCCGCAAAAGAAATATACCTATTTAAATAATGTGTGAGCTCGGCATAAGAAATCTGTCCCCTCGGATTGCAAACTCGCAGGAACGAGACAAAATTACGAAATTCCCCCGAACCCCGTATATGTTTTTCCTTTCTTTCCTCTCCTTTTGTGTCCCAACCTTGCCGGGCGCGCCCTTGTCCGCCGGGCTTCATGCCTCCGGACGCCGCCCCTGCCCCGGATGCCCGCCGGGCGAAGAAGACACCCATACATTCAGGATGGTGGGGGATGCTTCGCTTGCGACGGGCGAAGAGGAGGATTGAGAGGACGGAAAAGACGGATACGAAGGACTGGAGGAAGACATATCAGAAGGGACGGATACACCCTCCACGGTTTATCTTTCAATCCAGTTCTCAAGCCGGATGCCGGCATAGTTTTTAAAGTGTTTAAGATTTTCCGTTACCATAACCATGTCATTGACTATAGCCGTGCAACCTATCAACAAATCAAAATCGTCATCAGCCGGAGTGCCGGCCAAGCGCAGCCGGGCTTTCTCGGAAGCATACAAGTCAATGGCATCGCTTATAGGAAGGATATTTATATTTCCTTCGCCAGTTCATCGGCACTCAGCTCCGGATAGTCCTCGTCTTTCCATACGCCATAGAATTTGCCGGCAGATATGTGTGCTGGCTTAGCCTCTTCCGCATGTGCTTCTTCTATTAGTTTCTCTCCCAGCCACCGTTTGTTGCTTGCGCTGAGCGAGAACGTATGGATAAGGGCCAATAATCCTTCTAATGAAATTATTGCCTTCATATTGCTATACCTCCTTATTGATTGATAATCTGCCT
The DNA here is from genome assembly GCA_944320195.1 of uncultured Prevotella sp. Classification (GTDB taxonomy): domain Bacteria; phylum Bacteroidota; class Bacteroidia; order Bacteroidales; family Bacteroidaceae; genus Prevotella. Next base: position 7,139 of record CALUGP010000044.1, read on the forward strand.
ACAAAGGTAAGAAATTTATTGGAATATCCTTCTTCTTTCGTCTCGTTTGTTTTCCTGTCTGTCAAAGAACGCGCAAGCCGAAAGACTGTGCAAATGAGCGCAGAGCCAAGCTTGCTTGGGCTATGCTGAATGCAGCCAGTCTTCAGTGAAGCTAACACAATGGCAAATTATGCTTGCATGAATTTGCAAATTGCCGAGGCGCAGCCGTTGTTCTGTAAAGAACGCTTTATCTTTTATTCTTTATCTTTGACAGGCTGGGAAACAAGCGTCCCGCCCTCCTCCACGGTGGGGAGAGGGGCGGGACGAAACGAATGGGGAGAACTTTTATGCCGTTCAAACTCCGGCAAGTTCTTCCATAAACTGATTTAACCGGATGACGTTTACTTTAGGAAAAGGAATCTTTTCCAATACCCGGAAGTGGGCATCCTCGCTGACAATGTAGTCCGCTCCTGCCACAATGGCGCAATCCACAAACTTATTGTCATCCGGGTCTTGCTCAATCAGGCGAAAACGGAAATGAGGGGTAAAGAACCGCGTGTACGGACTTCGGATGATTGCGTTGACGATATTGTGAGCCACAGCCGCATTGGCCACGCGCTCTATGATTTCCTCATACTCATCCACGATGTCATCGGTCACACACAGTTCATACTTTCCATCACGAAATGCCTGCCATGCTGAACGGTACGGGCTGTGTACCGACAACATCTGCACCAAACAATTGGAGTCCAATACCACTGCTCTTTTCATTCTCTGTACGGGGTGCGGTAATGGGCATTGCCCAATTCTTTTAATGTCTGTTCAGTCCATTTCCCGGACTGCCATAGCTTTTCCATTTCTTCATCTGCCCGTCGGGCATAAAACTCGGATACGGCATGTTTCAGCGCATCCAGTTCTTCGTCGCTCCGTATGTTTGCCATGATGTCGAGCATCTCCAGCTGTGCTTTGTTGAATACAGTTCTTTCCATAATCAGCTTTATTTCAATTTGTCACAGGGCAAAATTACGAAATATCTCCGAAACCTGTATATGTTTTCCTTTCTTTCCTCTCCTTTTGTGCCCCATCCTGCCGGGGCGCGCCCTTGTCCGCCGGGCTTCATGCACCCGGACGCCGCCCCTGCCCCGGACGCCCGCCGGGCGAAGAAGCCACCCAGCCATTCATGATGGTGGGGGATGCTTCGCTTGCGACGGGCGAAGAGGAGGATTGAGAGGACGGAAAAACAGGATACGAAGGACTGGAGGAGGACATATCTGACGGGACGGAGGGAATATTTATTGCGTTATCTCGTTCCCACTTTCGTCATAGACATGACTGTCTGTTATCCGGGCGGTAGAGATGATGTTGTATCCTGCCGGCTTAGTCACATTCAACCCGCCTGCTCCGATATAGGATGCCTGAGAATAACCTCTTGTTGCGTGAATCGTCGAGTTGGATATAGTGATGTCGAACGCAGTTTGAATATTCGAACTGCTTCCATCGACTCCGCCTCCAATGGCGGCTGCTCCCATATTGTAGTTATCGCCGCTACCTTGGGCATATATGGTTGCATCACTGATACTGATGCTTTCCACTGTTCCTACACCGGCGGATCCGATTCCGGCAGCATAATCACCCACACCCACAAAACCTTCGCTTCTCGCCGTCAAGGTGACATTGCTGATAATGATGTTCCCGCAAGAGTAGTTCGTGCCGTCGGAAGTGGAATAGCTGCCTATTCCTGCTCCACCTTTACGGCCTGTGGCTGTCAGCTCATCCTCCTCCCGGCTGCGCCCCGTGATGGTCACGCTGCAGCCCTGCGCCACATAGATGCCTGCGCCGTTGTCGCTGGAAACGGTGTTGCCCTCGCCCACCACATGGATAGTGGGGCTGGCATTGCCCGTGACGCTGATAGCATTGCCGCTGCTCACGCTGATGTTGGCATTCTCCAGATAGATAGTCGGCTTGCCTCCGGTGATATTGATTTGCTGGTTGAATATATCGCTCACCCTGTAATATCCATCATCGCTGATTGGAGAATTGTTCTCCGCAGTAATTTCCGTTATCACCTCGCCCACAGTGAGGTCGATGGTGTACATATTGCCGCTTGCCAGCGTGGTTGGGAAACTCTCATTTATCGTAGCAGTTTGGCCGTTTATCCGGATAAAGTTGGTAGGGGTTATATCGTCCGGCACTACGTTGGCCTCCCAGCACTCGGTGCCGTCGGTGTAGGTGGTGTGCTTCATCTTTATCCAGTCTTGCGTGTCGCCGGCAATGGGAGCGCCTTCATTGTTCGTGCAGGTAGTGTAACCGTAGACTTCCACGCTCTGCGCCAGAGAGGCCTGCGTGCCGCTGAGCACCACACGCACCTTGGCAAGCTGGTGCTTGAAGCCGAGGGTAATTTCATTGTTGTAGGTGGCGTTCTCCGCTGTGGCTTTCAGCACATAGACAAGACCATTTGACTGGTCGCTGAGGTTAACCGTCTCATCCGTTGGGTACCAGGCGGTGACAGTGGTGGGGGCGGTGCTTGTCCAGTAGAGCTGTCTGTCTGTTATCAAGTTTTTGTCGGCGTTCAGCGTATAGGTAGCGGTTTCATTGCCCAGCCGCACGCCTATCGTTTCCGTGCCGTTCCATTGCCATACGCTGCCCGTACCGTTCTCGTTCTCCGCCACACGGGTCTGCGGTTCCTCTGCGCTCCACGGCTCCGCACTGCTTTCCGCATCGAGGGTGACGCCGCTTATCTGCAAGGGATATTCGCCGTAAGGCAGGGTTGCGTGTGTTTCCCCGGTGGGGATTGCCGTTTCGTCTTGCGTGCAGGCGGCGAGGGCCAGCAGGGCCGCCGTGGCAAGGAGGTGGATGTGTTTCTTCGTTTTCATGTCTTTTTTTACTCTTTTTTGGTTCAACATAATTGGCGCCACCGGCGGCCGCGACGCCGCCCGAAGGCGCGGGGGATGCGCGTCCCCCGTTCTTCTCCGCGCTTACTGCTGCCGCGCGGGGTGGCTTTGCCCCCGGCTTATCCCAGCGGATTTTCCGTCACGCCTTCGTCGTCCTGCTCGTCGTCGGGCGAGGCGACTTTGTCGGGATTGGCACCCATGGTCTCCACGTCTACCCAGAACACGTCCTTGCCCACGAGGTTGTGGGTGACGGCTCCGTTCTGCTGCACGTTGCGCTCGGGCAGGAACCGCACGCGCGTGGCGGTGATGCAGTCGGCGGTCACCTCTTCGGGGTTGTCCTTTCCGTTGCCTTCGGCCACGCATCCGTAGTAGAAGTAGCCCAGTCCCTCGATGTGCACCGTCCGTCCGGTGTTCATCAGGCTGCCGAGCACCTTGCCCAGGGCTGTCATCACGGCCTTGGTGTCGGCCTCGCTGGCGGTGGACATTTCGGCGATGCGCTCGCACACTTCGTCCATCTCCACGGTGCGGCCCACGGTGACGGTGCGGGGGTACCACTTGTCGTTAATCGCTTTCTGTTCTTTCTTAAAAAACGGCATAGTCACTATGTTTTAAGAAGTCCGAGAAATGCCCTCTTCTGCCTTCGTCCAGCCAAGGCGCCGCCTTCGTCCAGTCGAGGCAATGCCTCCGTCCAGCCAAGGCGCCGCCTCCGTCCAGTCGAGGCAAAAGGAGGGTTGCTGCCGGGTTCTCCGCCATCCCGGTTTGGCAGCCGGTTTTGTTGCAGCCACCGGCCGGGGCTGTGTCAGTTGTTCGGTACGAG
>CALUGP010000045.1 GCA_944320195.1 uncultured Prevotella sp.
AAACCGTCTTTGAATATTGACATCATTGACAAAAGCAGGCTTATTGCATAAACTTCTTATGCCGAACTCGCGTTAAAAACAAGCTGTATTTGTAGATTTGTTTTTGTTTCTTATAAGTAGCGGATTTGCAAATTGCATATAATCTGTTACTTATAAGAAACAGATTTTCTTGTCTTTGTTCCCCTGTTCAGTGCCATTATACAGAGCGTGAGGCCGATGGCAGCGACGGCTGCGAGCACCCATTGCACGGCGGTGGCTGTGGTTTCGCCAAGCGTATCGATGTCGGGAAGGGCGCTGTCTTGTATTGCGCAGAAGGTGTTGTTCGTGACGTGGAACACTATTGACGGCCATAGGCAGCCCGTGCGCACGGCGAGCCACCCGGCCAAGATGCCGTATGCGAAGTAGAACGGCGTCAGCTCCGGGATTAGGTGTATTGCGGCGAAGAACAGTGAGGGCACGGTGAGGACTATGATTATGTTGCAACGCTTGTCGACCATACTGCCTGTCATCGCTCCGCGGAACACCATTTCCTCCACGAACGGGCCAAGCAGACAGCCTGTAAACAGGATAAGTACGGAGCCTGACGCGAACGGGTCGCTTTCGGTGACGGCCTCCTCAAGCCCGAGCGCGTTGGTGAGCGGACTTTCAATGAGTATTATGCACAGAGCCGTCAATGCCGCGAGGACGCATGACTTGACCATGCCTGCCGTCCGCATTGTGAGCATATGGCGCACTATGCGCAGCCTGATGAACACCAGGAAAGACACGGCGAACGCCAAGGACAAGCCTGCATCCTCAACCCATGGCGCGTCCAAGAGCACGTCGGAGTCAATGCCTGCCGCCCATGCGTACAGCGCGAGGCATGAGAAAAACAGCAATGCAGTGCCGACATGCAGTGCTGCGAACAGAGCAAAATACAGCAGCGACTTTTTCATAACGTGTTGCAAATGTAACGAAATCTGCCGGATGTGCAAAATCCTGCGAGGCAAAATGCCGCTTGTTCCAGTTATTTCTATGTCACGCGTATAGTTGTTCCCATACCAGTTCTTGACTCGTCTGTAACCCGTTGACAATCAGGCGCGTTGCAAAAGGCCGTCTTTCAGCTTGCAAAAGATGGCCTTTTAGCGTGCGTTTTGCGGCCTTTTGGAACGCGAAAGGCCACCTTTCGAGGCCATCCGCAGTTTAAGTGTATTGGCATTCGTGGCAATAGGGCCTCGAAGAGGTCCAACTATGCTTAACCGCATGTGGAGTGACCGAAGGGAACGGAACTTGCGGCAAGTATGCGGGCAATAATATCGTCCTCGAAGAGGGCGAATGCCACACTGCAGTTCGCCCCCTTAGGGGACGGGCTTGTCAGTTTTGACTTGCCGCAAGTTCCGTTCCCTTCGGTCACTCCACATGCGGTTAAGCATGGTTCGCCCCCTTCGGGGACGGGATTGACACCTATACATTATACACCTGAACTGCGGATGAACCACCATTCGCAAAACCGCTTGCCGGCGGCCGTTTTGCGGCAGGGCACGTGGCAAACCGTACTTTTTCACATTTATTTATTGTAAATAAAATAAAAAGATGTACTTTTGCCGAAAAATAGACTATTTGCCGGATGAAGTTTGTTGACAAGACAAGGCGCATGCTCGCCGCCGTGCTGAAGCCTTTTGAGAACTACGGGGCGTTTGCCGTGTTCATGTTCGTGCTGGGACTGGTCGCCGTCTACGCCGTTGTGCCGGCCAAGCGCGGCCATCACGCCTACGCGCTGGCGCCCGAGGAGCTGCTGGTCGATGTGTGCCTGCTGTGCCTCATGCTGTGGGTCATGCCGCGCAAGGTTGGCCTCTGGCTCAAGCGCGCGGTGTATGTAGTGGCTTATCTGGTGGTTCTTGTCGACGTGTATTGCTTCGTAAAGTTCGACACCACGATAACGCCCACCATGCTGCTCCTGGTCGGCGAGACCAACAGCGACGAGGCTGCTGAGTTCGTAGAGTCATACATGACGCTGGGAGTGATATTCAGCCGCGTGGGACGCGTGCTCCTCGTGATGCTCGCCCACGCAGCCTGGGCGGTGTTGTGGAACAGGGAAAAGCGAAAAGTGAAGAGTGAAGAATCCCTATGCTCTTCAGGTAATGGATTTTTCAATCTTCGTTTTTCACTCTTCACTTCATGGCTGCCGAAGGCCAGACCGTGGCTCGGTTTGGCTGTGTTGGCCGTGTTTGTTTACAGTTTCGTTGTGGGCTGGCCCAACAAGGCGGCGTATGCCAGGCTCATGTCTTACAGCAACATAGGCGACGTTGAGCACGAACTTACGCGCAAGGACTGCGCCGTGATGTTCCATCCGGCCTACCGCCTGCTCTTCAGTGTTTATGCAAACAAGCTTACGGCGCAACAGGTCGACAAGCTCGTGGCCAACATCGACAAGGCCGTGGTTGACAGTTGCTCTTACCGCAGCAAGAATATCGTGCTCATAATAGGCGAAAGCTACAACCGCCATCATGCCAGCCTGTACGGCTACGGCATGCCTACCACGCCGCGGCAGGAGGCCAGGGCGCAAAAGGGAGGGCTCGTTCCGTTCAGCGATGTGGTGGCCCCTTGGAACCTTACAAGCTTCGTCTTCAAGTTCCTTTTCTCGCTTTATGCCGTAGGCGACGAGGGCGAATGGTGCGACTATCCGCTTTTTCCCGAGCTGTTCCGCAAGGCCGGCTATCACGTGACTTTCCTCACCAACCAGTTTCTTCCGCAGGCCAAGGAGGCCGTGTATGACTTCAGCGGAGGCTTCTTCCTCAACAATCCGACGCTCAGCAAGGCCATGTTCGACACGCGCAACAAGAGCCTCTTCCGCTTCGACGAGAGCATGCTGAACCAGTATGACCGCCTGAAGAAGGAGAACAAGGAGCACAACCTCATAATATTCCACCTCAAGGGGCAGCACGTGGACTACCGCACGCGCTTCCCGCGAGGCCGCCGCCACTTCAATCCAGAGGACTATGACCGTCCCGACCTGAAGCAGAAAGAGCTGAGGATTCTGGCAGATTATGACAACGCCGTGCTTTACAACGACTCCATCGTGGACCAGATAATCAGGCGTTTCGAGGACGAGGAGGCCGTGGTAGTCTATGTTCCCGACCACGGCGAGGAGTGCTACGGCGAGGGAGTGCACTTCTACGGACGCATGCATTCAACCGAGATTACCGCCCGTCTGGCGCGTGAGGAGTTCGACATCCCCTTCTGGATATGGTGCTCCCACGACTACATGGTGAACAATCCGGAGGTTTACGGCGACATACTCAAGGCGCGCGACCGCCGATACATGACCGACGCGCTGCCCCACTTGCTGCTATACCTCGGCGGAATAAGCTCGCCAAGCTATCGCGAAGACCTCAACATCCTAAGTCCGCGGTACAACGAGGCGCGGCCGAGAATACTGAAGAACACAACGGATTATGACAAACTGAAGTGGGACAGCCATCCAAAAGGCACCTGACACCCACCCAGGCATTGGGCTGATGCCCACCCTGACCCTACCCAAGGGAGGGGTTTAAGATGCCTTTAGCTGTGGCGTATCGGGCACATCAGGCTCATTTGTCCCATAGGGTTTGGCCGTTAGTTCTGCGAAAGACCGTCAATCGCATTGCAAAAGGCCGTCTTTTAGAGGCTGAAAGGCCACGTTTTGCATGGTAAAATGCGGCAAACGGGTAAGTGGTTGACAGTCAACGGATTGACGATATATATGCAAGCGGCGTAAAAACCGCCTTATAATATATAAAAAGTAATGTATAAAATCACCTGCAAACGCACATCAAGCCCCCTCCCTTTGGGAGGGTCGGGGTGGGTATCTGCCCAATGCCTGGGTGGGTGTCAGGTGCCTTTTGATTGGTGTTTAATGACAATGCAATGACAAAATCGCTACTGACTCTTGCCGAGTCGAAGGCTCTCCGCGGAATAGCCATCCTCGGCATAATGCTTCATAACTACTGCCATTTCCTCGGCTTTGCCGTCAAGGAGAACGAATACACGTTCACGGCGGCCAAGCCAAGGCAGCTGGCCGACAAGCTGCTTGCGCTCGACGGCGACCTGTTTGTCCACCTGATGTCGTTCTTCGGGCACTACGGCGTGCCGGTGTTCCTCTTCATCAGCGGCTTCGGCCTTGTCTGCAAGTATGAGCGTAGCATGCCCCAAAGGGTGCGCGCCGTGCCCTTTGTGGGTTATCATTACCTCAAGTTGCTGCGCCTGATGTTCTTAGGCTACATCGCGTTCGCCGTGGTAAGCTATCTGCATCCGCACGGATACCACGGCTATACAGTGGGGCGCGTGCTGGCTCAGATGCTAATGTACATCAACATCCTGCCCGACCCCGACCACATAATCAAGCCCGGGCCATACTGGTTTTTCGGCCTCATGCTTCAGCTTTACGTCGTTTACCGCCTGCTTATATACCGGCAGAAGACGTCGAACGTGCTTGCGCTGATCGCCATATGCTGGGTGGCGCAGGCCATGTTCACGCCAGAGAGCGACCCAGGCGGCGAAACACTCAACCGCATACGCTACAACTTCGTAGGCGGAATGCTGCCTTTCGGCATGGGAGTGCTCTACGCCCGCCATGGCAGGGAGCTGTCGCAGAGAGCTTGTCTGGGCGTAGCCGTGGTGTCGGCGGCGGTGGTTTACTTCGGCAGCTTCGCCTTCCAGGCATGGCTCTGGGTGCCGGCGTTCGTCGTGTCGGGCGCGGTAGCCACGGTGAAACTCTTTCCAGAGAAGGCATTGAAGCCGATGGTGTGGTTCGGAGCGATCTCCTCCGCGCTCTTTGTCGTGCATCCCGTGACGCGTGAAATCATCATAAAGATGTCCTACCGTGGGCAAGTTTACACGGGACTCATCATCTACGTCATAGCCTCCATACTGTTGGCGTGGCTGTTCAAGATAGCTTTCAGGTATATTCCAAAACCCAGACTGCGCCTATGAAGAGACCTGTCGAACTGTCAGACATAAGCCGTTACCGCGGCGAACTGATGGGGCTGGCGATGATTTTCGTCATGCTTTTCCATGTTTGGATGCCCAAGAGCAACGTGATGTACGGTCTCGTGCGTTGCGGCAACGTGGGTGTTGACATATTCCTGCTGCTCAGCGGTGTGGGCCTTTGGTTCTCTTGGACGAAGAATCCGTCGCTGAAGCACTTTTTCAAGCGGCGCTACCTGCGCGTGTATCCCGCATGGCTGGTCGTCGCCTGCCTGTTTTACATACCTAATTATATAAACACTCCGGGCGGCGGATACAGTCCAGACATGCCTAACCTCGTGGCAAACATACTCGTAGGCTGGAGCTTCTGGCGCGTTGACGACCTCACCTTCTGGTTTGTTCCGGCTATAATGATGCTATATACGTTCGCTCCCGCCTACATGACTCTTATCTTGAAGCATCCCGCTTACCGCTGGATGCCCGTGCTGGCGATGGTCTTGGCCGTGATGGTGCAATACTATCCGCCCGTACACCAGGCTGTAGGGCATCTTGAGATATTCTTCAGCCGCATACCTATCTTCCTCATAGGGCTTAACCTCGGGGCGTGGGTGAAGGAGCGGCGCACCATGGAAGGGGCGTCGATATGGCTCTTCGCCCTGGCTTTCGTGATGAGTCTTGCGATGTGTGTCGAGTTCGAGGAGTCGTGGCGTGGCCGCTTTCCGCTGTTCCTTGAGCGCATGGTGTACATCCCTCTCACCGTTTCAGGCGTGGTGCTCCTCGCCCAGGCGTTGCGCCATACGCCGCAGGCCGTGCGCCGCGCCCTGGCCTTCGTCGGCACGGTCAGCCTCGAGATGTACCTTATACACATTCAGTTTGTCCTGAAATACATCACTCCCTACAAGCTCGGCTATTGCCTTACGGCTCTGCTGATGATATCCGTCTCGCTCGTGCTGGCGTGGGCTTTGCACAAGGTTGTAGGGAAAGTAACGGGGTGAACACCTGCTCCAAAGGCACTTTACACCCACCACAGTCTTCCCCAAGGAGGGAGCCTGATGTGCTTCATAGGATGTGTGGGTTTGCGAAAGACGGCAAATGGCGATGCAAAAGGCCGTCAATTGCACGCTAAAAGGCCACCTTTTGCAAGGTAAAAGACGGCATATTGGAAAGTGGCTGATAATCAGGCGGTTAGCAATGCTGTGCCAACGACGCATTAGCCTTATTGGGCATATAAGGCTGATTGGGCCTAATAAGCCCGATAGGCTCACTTGGCCGAATACGCCAAGGCTATGGAACTTCCGGCAAGAGCATTCCAAGCTCACTCCCTTCATGAGGGTTTGGGTGGGTGTTAGGAGATAGTGGATTGGCTGTTAGTTTTTTAACTTATTGAAATATGAACAACATCATACGACTTATACGTCCGCAGCAATGGCTGAAAAACGTCTTCGTGATGGTGCCGATGTTTTTCGGCGGCAGCCTGTTGGACATCTCAGACATACGCGCCTCGGTGCTTACGTTCATCGCGTACAGCTTCGTGGCTTCGTCGGTGTATTGCTTCAACGACATCAACGACGTTGAGGCCGACCGCCGCCATCCTGTCAAGTGCCGCCGTCCGCTGGCCTCGGGAGCCATGTCCATGGGCGCGGCGCGCGCGCTCATGGCGTTGACGCTGCTGCTGGCATGCGCCGTCACCGCCCTGTTGGGCGACCTTCAGCATGTGCTCCGGGTGGGCGGCGTGCTGCTGTTTTACTATGTGATGAACCTTTGTTACTGTGCGAAGCTGAAGCAATACGCCATCATCGACGTGTGCGTTGTGGCCTTCGGCTTCGTGCTGAGAGTGCTTGCCGGAGGATACGCCACCGACATCGTGCCGAGCAAGTGGCTCGTGCTGATGACGTTCCTGCTCACGCTTTTCCTGTCGTTCGCCAAGCGGCGCGACGACGTTCTGCGCATGAACGAGACGGGAGAGCCCCCACGCAAGAACACGATAAGATACAACCTTACATTCATAAACCAGGCCATCACCATCACGGCGGCGGTCACCTTGGTGTGCTATATCATGTACACAGTGTCGCCCGAAGTGACAGTGCGCTTCCATTCCGACATGCTTTATCTCACGTCGGTGTTCGTCTTGCTCGGCCTTTTGCGCTACATGCAGATTACGGTGGTCGACAAGAAGAGCGGCGACCCTACCAAAATGATGCTCCGCGACAGGTTCACGCAGCTCGTGGTTGTGGCCTGGGCACTTACGTTCATGGTACTTATATATATGTGAAAACGACATTTTAGCCAATGGAAGAGTTCAACATAAAGGATTATCCGTTAGGGCAGATTCACGCCTTCGACTTCGACGGCACGCTCACACGCCGCGACACGCTGCTCGAGTTCATACGCTTCGCCAAGGGAAACAAGGCTTTTCTGCTCTGCTTCCTGCGCTTCTCGCCGCTCCTTGTGCTTATGAAGATGGGGCTGTATCCCAACTGGAAGGCCAAGCAGCGCGTCTTCTCATATTGCTTCAAGGGCATGCCCGTGGCCGGCTTCAACGCCTTGTGCCGCCGATTTGCCAAGGAGAAGGCCGGCCTTATGAGGCCGAAGGGTGTCAATAAGATACGCGAGGTGCTGGCCGGCGGCGGCAAGGTGGTCATCATAAGCGCAAGCATAGACAACTGGGTGGAGCCGTTTTTCGACGGCATGGGCGACGTCTACGTGCTCGGAACGATGGTTGACGAGCGCGAAGGCGTGCTCACCGGGCGTTTCCTTACCAAGAACTGCTACGGCGAAGAGAAGGTGAACCGCCTGCTGCAGCTCTTTCCCGAACGCACACAATACCGCCTCACGGCCTACGGCGACAGCCGCGGAGACTTACAGCTGTTGGACTTCGCCGACGAGAGCCACTACAGGCCGTTCAGGTAATTCATAATTCACAATGCATAATTCATAATGCATAATGCATGACATCACGGCTGGGGATACATCGTCTTGCGGTTTTCCGCATTCCCGTTCCTCACAGAACATTCAGCCCTCCCACATCTCCCATAAAACGAAAACACTATGAAGAAACTATTAAGACTGTTCAAGGTGAGCCGCGAAGAATGGCTCGCGTCGGCCCTTACGCTGCTTGTCACGGTGGCCCTGCATGCCATTGTGATTGCACGTTATTTCGACTTGTTCACCCAGACGGGACGAGGACACTGGAATGTGTTTATCAAGAACTTCACCGTCTCGGGCTTCGACCCCATCACTTACTCGGTTGTCACTTACTGGGACACGGCCTACAACGTCTACCGCCACCCCTTGCTGGCATTCATGGTGTGGCCGCTGTCTGTGCTGGACAAGTGGCTCATGGAGCTTACAGGGGTCAACCTGGTGCAGTTCCTGGTGGCGGTGCCGCTGCTGGTGTGCGCCTTCTACACGTTTGTCTTCATGTACCGCACATTCAAAGACATCCTGCGCCTGCGGACTTTCGACTCCGCCGTGCTCTCGACGATGCTCTTTTCGTTCGCATATGTCATGGTTTCAGCCGTGGTTCCCGACCATTTCTGCATCTCGATGTTCCTGCTTGTCTTCACGGTTTACGTCTCAGGCATGAAGATGAAGGCCGGCACGCAGTTCAAGATATGGCAGACCGTGCTGCTTTTTTTCGTTACTGCCGGCGTGACTCTTAGCAACGGAATAAAGACTTACATATATTCGCTGTTCACAAACGGCCGCAAGTTCTTCCGCCTCAAGTATTTCCTGTTTGCCGTCTTGCTGCCCCCGGTGCTGATATGGGGCTTCGCCCGGTGGGAGTACCGCACGTTTGTGTGGCCCAAGGAGCAGGCTCGCAACGAGGCGAAAGCCAAGAAAAACGCGGAGACCAGGCAGCGCATGTTCAACGCCTTCCGCGACACTACGCAGCTGAAGGACAGCGCCGAGATTAAAAAAGCGTTCAACCTGGAGATGCGCCGGCGTGCCCACGCCAAGTATGTGCGCGACCATCGCCAGCCGTGGAACAAGCATACGGGCAAGCCCATGGGCAAAGGTGAGTTCATAAGGTGGACTGACGCCACAACGTCGCGCGTGTCGACGGCCGTTGAAAACCTCTTCGGCGAGTCGATACAGCTGCACCCCGACCATCTGCTTGAGGACACGCTGCGCAGCCGTCCGGTGATAGTGCGCTACCGGTGGGCGGCCAACTACGTGGTTGAAGGCCTGCTGGTGCTGCTGTTCGTCGGCGGCGTGTGGTGCGGACGGCGGTCGCGCTTCATGTGGATGGCACTCTGCGGCGCGGCGTTCGACATGGCCCTGCACATGGGCCTGGGCTTCGGCATCAACGAGGTGTACATCATGGGCGCCCACTGGCTGTTCGTGTTGCCGATAACCACAGGGTTCCTTGTCAAGGCGCTGTACGGCCGCAAGGCCGAACCTTGGCTCCGCCGGCTGCTCGTTGCGCTCACGGCGTGGCTGCTGGCGTACAACGTCACGCTGTTCATAGACTATCTTGTATGAAAATATCAGTGCTTGTCCCCGTCTACGGGGTAGAGAAATACATTGCGCGGTGCGCCGGGTCGCTCTTCGGCCAGACGTATGAAGATCTTGAATACGTGTTCGTCGACGACTGCACGACAGACCGTTCCATGGCCGTGCTGCATGAAGTGACAGAGCGTTGGCCACGGCGCAAGGGGCAGGTGCGCATCCTGCGCAACGACCGCAACCGCGGCATAGGCTACACGCGGCAACGGCTGATCGACGAGGCGACGGGCGACTATGTGACGTTCGTAGACAGCGACGACTATCTGCCGCCGCGGGCCATCGAGCTGCTGGCGGCCGAAGCCGTGCGCACTGGCGCGAAAATGGTGGACGGAGCGTGGCGGAGCGTAACGCCAGGCGGCGTAGGCGAGGCCCGCATGCCATACCCGGAGCGTGCCGAGGGGCGGTATCTAAAACTGATGCTCTGCCAGGACATCGTGTCAAACCGCATGTGGGGGCGGCTCATCAGGCGCACGCTGTTTACCGAGACCGGCGTCCGCCTGGCGCCGGGCATAGACTTCTCAGAGGACTATTCGGTAATGACGCGCCTGCTTTACTTCTCCAACCGCTCAACAATTGACGACACGGTGTACTTCTACAGCGAGGAAAACACATCGTCTTACACCCACACCGCGTCGCCGCGCCACGCCCGGTCGTACCTTATGGCGTGCCGCGTGGTGCTCGACTTTTTCACCACTCGCGACTTTGGGCGCGAATACCTGACGCCCCTGCAGTTCGGCATGACCAACGCCCTGCGCAACATCCGCCGCACCGGCTTCAGTCCGTCGCTGGCCGAAGAGCTGCTTGGCTACCGTCCTCGGGGCATCCTCTTCAGCCTGCTTTCTGCCATGCTGCGCGGCCGCTGCCCCTTCGCCGTGGCAAACTTCGCATACCTTCTGGCAAGGAAAGTGTACGTTCTTTCCCTGCGTTCATAACCTCTTGATTCTCAACATGTTGCGAAATACCTTGCAAAAGACCGCCTTTTAGGCTGCAAAAGGCCGTCAATTGCAAGCCGAAAGGCCGTCTTTTGCAGCGCGAAAGACGGCCTTTCGCAAACTGCCCGGCCATGTGCCGTTCCCAGAGTCATTGCCCACGCCTGTTTCGGTGGCCAGTCAATGGCGGATAAATTATTGTTAAATCCACACCGGCTTTACTTCCTTACATTGATATTTGCTAATTTTACGTGAGTTCGGTATAAGAAAATCATTGGAAAAGTTGTGGGAATGGAATGTTTTTAGTATCTTTAAGGGTGAAAATC
>CALUGP010000046.1 GCA_944320195.1 uncultured Prevotella sp.
AAGTTAAGCCCGCCTGCGCCGATGGTACTGCGATGCGATGCGGGAGAGTAGGAGGCCGCCTTCTTTCAGCCAAGCCTTCCTGAAGGGAAATCCTTCGGGGAGGCTTTTTTTGTGTCCGGCTTTTTTCATCGGGTGGATTGGGAGTGCCGGAAGAACTGGGTGGACCGGGAGAACGGGGAACTTTGGAAGGGTTGGCATGCTATTTTTTGTGCCACTTCGTGTGGGCTGAGGCGTGGGCTGCGCCGTCACCGCCGGCGGAGGGGATTCCGGGGATGACCGGGAGAAACGGTTTTTGGGAAGGTGGTTTTGCGACTTCAATTGATGAGGGTACAAGTTATTCGGCAAGTAGTAATATGTCAAAAAACATGTCGGATGATGAAAATGAATGTTTGTGTGAAAGAGAATATGACAAACAAGCCCGGCAAAGTCGAAAAGGCTTTGCCGGGCTTGTTTTTATGGTTATGTGGTTTTCAGCGTGTACTTTTCAGCTCAAGAATCTTTGCCAGTCCGCCGCTGCCTGTTTCCTTGTAGAGCGACGGGATGTCGTGTCCTGTCTGTTTCATTACGTTTACAACCTTGTCGAACGAAACGCGGTGCGTGCCGTCAGAGAATGCCGAGTAGAGATTGGCGTCAAGGGCGCGTGTGGCAGCGAAGGCGTTGCGCTCTATGCAGGGTATTTGGACGAGACCGCAAACAGGGTCGCAAGTCATGCCAAGATGGTGCTCCAGTCCCATTTCTGCGGCGTATTCTATCTGTGAAGGACTGCCGCCAAACAGCTGACATGCCGCGCCGGATGCCATTGCGCATGCTACTCCCACTTCACCTTGGCAACCCACGTCGGCACCTGATATCGATGCGTTCTGCTTTACAACGTTTCCAATCAGGCCGGCGGTGGCGATGGCGTGGAGTATACGCGAGTCGTTGAACTGGTGTCCGCGTGACAGGTGATAAAGCACGGCCGGGAGCACTCCGCATGCGCCGCAGGTTGGAGCTGTCACTATTGTGCCGCCAGACGCGTTCTCTTCGCTCACGGCCAGGGCATATGCGTACACCAGGCCGCGCGTCTGCAATGATTGCTTGTAGCCGGAGGCTTTGACATAGTATGTCGGAGCCTTGCGTGCAAGGTTGAGCGGCCCGGGCAGCCTTCCTTCGTGGCTTATGCCGCGTTCTACGGCATCCTGCATGGTCTTCCACACTTCCATTAGGTAGTCCCATATTGAAGCGTCCTCACACATGTCCACATATTCCCAATAGCTGTGCCCTGTCTGTTCGCACCATTCCATTATTTCTGTAAGCGAATTCATGCCGTAAACTTCAGGCGTGTCAAACATGTCGCCGTCACCTTTGCCTTCAGACAGCGCTCCGCCGCCTATGCTGTAGACTGTCCATTCGTCGGTCGTCTTGCCGTCGGCATCGAGCGCGGCGAACTTCATTCCGTTGGGATGGAACGGCAGGAACACGTCTGGCTGCCAGCTTATCGTGACAGGCGCCTTAGGCGACAGCACTTCGTTTATGGCCACGTCGGTCATGTGGCCCTTGCCTGTGCCGGCAAGGCTTCCATAGAGGGTCACTTCAAATGCCGCCGCGTCGCCGTGCTTTTCCAGAAACATTTTCGCCGCTTTCTGCGGCCCCATCGTGTGGCTGCTCGACGGCCCTTTGCCTATTTTATATAATTCTTTCAATGATTTCATGGCTGAATGCTTGTTTTTTGTGCGAAGATAGCTTAAAAAACGCACAAACGCAAGCCTTTCTGCCATTTTGTTAGGTTTGATACCGTTGCATGGATTAGTTTTGCCGTAATCGCCTTACATGCTGAACGCCACATGCAGCATCACCTCGCGTCCTCTCAGCGGCATGCTGAAATATGCGTAGTTAAGTCCCGAGAACGAGGCTTCCTCGTAAGTATTGCGGTTTAGAAGGTTGTCCAACTGCAGTCTGAACTCAAGCCGTTTGGTGGCGGCATACCGCACCGTGGCGTCCAGGAAGCTGTTGTGGCGGTAGTGCCCGTGTTCCACTTCCAGCATGTTGTATTCCCATTGCAGGCTAATGTCAAGCCCGTGAATAGGGAAGATGTGTGCTCCAGCAATGTTGTAAAAGCTTTTCAGCGTGTTGTGTCCGGTGCTCCAGGCCGACGGTTCCTGCCATGTCAGGTTGAATGTGGGTCGCTCCGTCAGCGTGAGCCATGCCAGCTTGTTCCATCTCAGGGTCAGTGCCGCCGCCATTACGTTGGCCGTAATGGCGGCGTTGACGCTGTTCTGTGCCACGGGCAGGGTGGTGCGGTTGTAGTTTAGGGTGGCCTTGAGAGCCAGCCCGGCGCGTGTGTATGTCTTGTCTGCCGATGTCATGACGAAGAACATGCGCGATTTCGCGTCTTGCCATACGGGGCGCACCGTGGTGAACTGCTCTCCGTATTCATATTCGTTGTAATGGTCGGCGGTGCGCCATGAGGCCATTGCCATGAAGTTCCACACAAACATTGTTATCAGGTTAGAGTAGCTCAGCGACGCTGATGCCCTGGTGGAGCGTGTCCACCCTATGCGGTCGGCTGTCAAGACGCGTGTGCGGTAAGAGCTGTAATATGTTTCGGGAGTCATCACGTCTGCCGATTCGTCGTGTGCGAAGCCTCCCGACACGTTCATGTGCCAGAACGGCGAGAACTCGTGCCGCCAGCTTACGGAGGGTGAGACGTAGAATTCTGTCTTGGATGCCGCGTTGTTCCATGCCAGGTGTGGCGTGAAAATGTTTACCGGCACGTCCAGCGTGATGTGTCCGCGGCTGTATTTTACCACGTATTCAGGGCTTAGCGTGTGCTTCATGTACATTGTGTGGAACCACTTGCCGCCGTCCAGAGCTACGTTGTCTGAACGCAGCTCGAAAGCGTATTGCAGCTCCAGGCTGTTGCGCCCCACGTAGAAGCGTGTGCCTATGCTGTTGCGCGTCATGAGCCTTTCAAGCGAAAGTTGTTGCGTCAAGGCGTAAGGCGACTGTGAATCTGACTGTGTGGAGGTTACGCCAAGGCTCTCGCTGCGGCGGAAATAGCGTAGTAGTGAGTTTATCGAGTAAGAGTTGTTGCCTGAGTTGACGGTCATGCGCAGCTTGTTTTGCACGTAACCGGAATGGCGCGAGGCGCTTTCGCGCAGCATGCCGGCAGTCAAATTTCCTGAATCATGGCTTTCGCCAGTCGCCGGTTGGCGGCTGGCTGTTTCTTGTCCGCCGGCATTCATGCCGCTTGCCTGGCTGAACGAGTTGTTGTCGGTCTGCCTGTCAAACGTCAGCGAGCCGGTAAGCTCGTCTGTAAGGTAAGTGTTAGGCGCGTTAAGCTCATACCTTATGCGCGGCATGAAGGTGTGCTTCTTCATCTTCAGCCGGTTGACTTCATAAAGCGAGAGCGTTTCGCTTCCGCCGTAATAATTGTATGTGCTGTCCTCAGAGCGGTCTGACGTGCCGAAGTAAGTCAGGTTGGCGCGCAGCGAGCCGTACTGCCATGCGCGGCGCAGGAAGTTCAGCCCCACGGTGTACGACTTGTTCCTAAGGTACCGTTTCTTGCTTACGGGCGGCGTTGCGGCAGTGCCTGTCTGCACCATCTGCGGCGGCAGGGGCTCGTAGTTGTAGATGTCAGAGTAGTCTATGTGCTCTTCTGTGTCGCCGGCCAGGTTCTCGCCGTTGTTGTTCATGCGTGCGGTCAAGAACAGCTGGTTCTTCCTTTCCACGTTTATCAGCGTCAGCCGGTTGTTCCACAGCACGTCGCTGAAGCCGCCCAGTCCGCCCGAGGCCTCGCCGAAGGGGCGCAGCTTGTACCCATGTTTCAGCTTTATGTTTAGCGTGGCCTTGTCAGACGGCACCCGGTCTTTCAGCGCGCGTATGGGTTGGTCGTTCTCCATCACCTGCACCGTGGCCACGGCATCGGCCGGCAGGTTGCGCGTAGCCTGGTTGTACTGGTTGCCCAGCAGGTCCTGTCCCTCGATGTTGAACTTGTTGATTGGCTTGCCCTGGTATGATATCGCGCCGTTTTCGGCCACCTCGATGCCCGGCAGCTTCTTCAGCACGTCCTCTATGTAGCGGTCCTCCTTGCCCTTGAAGGCCTCCACGTTGTAGTTTATCGTGTCCTTGCTACGCTCTATCGGGCGCGCCTTCACCGTCAGTTCTTTCAGCATTATGCCGCTCGGGACGAGGCTTACGCGCATGCCTTGGCGCATGTTCCTGATGCCGATGCGTTTCGTCTCGTACCCCATCAGGGTGAACTCCACGGCCTTTGCCCTGCCGTCCACGGCCAGGGTGAACGCCCCGTCGCCGGCGGTGATGGCGTAAGAGAGCAGCGAGTCAGACTTGCTGAGTGCCTTCACCGTGACATAGCTCACGCCCTTGCCCGTCTTCTGGTCGGTCACCGTGCCAGTAACGGTGCGCCGCGGTGTCTGCGGAAAGGCTGGCAGCGAGAGAACCGTCAGCAGCAGTATAAGCAACAAATAGCCGCCACATCCTATATGAAGGTATGGCTTCCTGTTGCCCTTGCAGTCGGTTTCCCGTGACGTATAACGGCTCAAATAGATATTCTTCATCATGAAATATTATAATATTAGCGGTTAACACATTGCGGTAGAGATACCTTTTGCAATGCGTATAATGTCTGACGGCTTTCTGATTGACGGCCTTTTACCTTTCAAAAGGCCACCTTTTGCCACTTAAAAGGCCGTCAATTGCACGCTAAAAGGCGGCCTTTTACAACATGGTTGATTATCAGTGACTTACGCATGGATCGCAAGTCATTCCAGCTCTATCGGGTTGTAAGGCAGTTTCTGGGTCTTCTTGCCTTCAGGTACGGCAATCGTCGCTCCAGTCATTTTAAATGCCCCAAGCGGGTCGTCCGCTTCGTTCCGCTGCGCCTTGAACGCGTCTTTGCGCGACACTTTCAATATGTTTTTGTTGGCTACGAGGTAAATCACTTCAGGTTTTGTCAGCGTCTCCAGGCCGTTCAGCGTGAATACATGGTTGTTGCGCGTGTCGCTTACGGCGAAAATCAGGCCGGGCAGGCCGCGGAAGAGGTACGGGCCGTATGGCATATTGTATTCTTCAGAATACCAGGCCACCCACTCCCTGCCGCCCATGCTGCATGTCGCCTTCTTGCATTTCACGCCCGCTATCACGCTGTCGCCCTCGGCCAGTGTCCACGCCAGCGGTTCAAGCTGCTGCTTGTATTCCACTGTTGTGATGCCTTTCATCTGCACGCGGGCTACGTTTTTTTCGTTGTCAATCACCAACGGGTACTTGTATTTCACGTTGCGCAGCAGCTCCATGCCTTTGGTAAGCAGCTCCATAGGCGGCCGTTTCTCGTAATATAATGTGTCGTTGAGCGCCTCTTCCTCCATCTGGTAATAGTCGGCGCAGCCCGTGTAGCTGTCGCCGACGAGCAGTATTACCTGTCCTTTTTCCCATTTCTCCATGTCAGTGGAGTCTTTACGGTAAGCGTAGTCGTAGTAAACTTTCACTTTTGCAGAGTCGTAAACGCTTTTCTCGATAGGTTCGATGGGCGGCAGTTCGCCTCCGCCGATTTCGATTTTCTGTGCCCCGGCCATGAGCGGCACTGTGGCAAGCAGTGTAAGCAATGCTTTTTTCATGATAACGAATTTTATTAGTCATGCAAAAGTAAACTATTTATTTAAGTCATACAACTAATGACTTTAATTTTATCCTTTTTTAACCCCGTATGGCCGCTTCAGTCGCGCGCTTGTCCGTCTATGGCAACACAGCCTTGCATTGGCGGCATCTGAAAAAGGGAAACATTTTGGTGAAAAGCGATGTTATTCGGACGGAAATACGTATATTTGCAAAACGAGGCATGCGCTCGCTCCTTTTGTCGGTGCTGGCCGGGTGTGTGGCCGGGAGCAGGAGGGTATATATAATAAGGTGGCATGACGGAGTATTCAAAGCTAAGGCGTATCATGGTGTGGACGGCCCGCATAGGCCGCTGTCGCGGCTTCGGCGTGCAGTCGCCGTGGGCTTACCGCATGGTGCGCTACGTCATCAACGAGCACTGGCCATATTACGCTTACGCCCGCCTGGCCGCTCGTTATCCACGGTTGGGAGTTGTAGAGCGCCGCGTTTGCGAGCTGTGCCTGCGCCTGGCCAACCGTCTGCAGCCCGGGCGCGTCTTGACTTACGGCGTTGACGGCACGGCGTTGCCCGACTACATACGGGCTGGATGCCGCCGCGCCGTGGTAGACGGGGGCGGCGACGGCACCGCGGACAAGGCCGACTTTGCGGTGATAGCTCCATGTGAGGGCTTCCGGCGCGTTTTTGAAAGTTTCTGCGCCGCGGCCTGCGACGACTCAGCCGCGATGCTGCTCGACATCCGCCGTGACAAGACCATGCGCCGCCTGTGGCGCAAAGTGTTGGAAGAGAGGCCCGGCGTGGTGACATTCGACCTGTATTACTGCGGCTTGGTGTTCTTCGACAAGAAACGATACAAACAGAATTACATAATCAACTTTTAACCGTTTACAACTATGAAAATAACCAAAGTGTACACAAAGACCGGCGACGGAGGCATGACCAGCCTTGTTGGAGGAGTCAAGGTGAGGAAGACCAACTCGCGCATCGAGGCTTACGGCACGGTGGACGAGCTTAGTGCCGACCTCGGCCTGCTTGCGTCGTTCATGAAAGACGGGCCGGACAAGAACCTAATATACCGCATACAGCGCAACCTCTTCACCGTGTGCTCGTATCTTGCCACGGACAAGACGCAGACGCAGCTTGCCCCGTCTTACACCCTTGACCCGGCGGAAGTGGAGGTGCTTGAAAAGGAGATAGACGCCATTCTCGCCGAAATACCTCAGCAGACGGGCTTCATCCTGCCGGGAGGATCTCACGAGGCGGCCATCGCCCACGTGTGCCGCACGGTGTGCCGGCGTGCTGAGCGCAGGATATTCTTCCTGGGCGAGAGCACCGAGCTTGACCCGGCCGTGCTGCAATATATGAACCGCCTGAGTGACTATTTGTTCGTCCTTGCCCGGAAATTAAACTTTATTGACGGTGTAAGGGAAAAAACATGGCAGAAAACTTGCAAATAGGAAAAAATATATTACTTTTGCGGTCGATAAAAACACGTAAAACTTTAAGGTTATGTATTGGACACTTGAACTGGCTTCAAAACTCGAAGATGCGCCGTGGCCTGCCACGAAAGACGAGCTGATAGACTATGCCATCCGCTCGGGCGCGCCGTTGGAGGTGCTTGAAAATCTGCAAGAGATAGAGGATGAAGGCGATGTATACGAAAGCATCGAAGATATATGGCCTGACTATCCCACGAAAGAAGATTTCCTCTTCAACGAGGACGAGTATTGACGCCACTCGGACTAGTTAAACAATTAAATATCAACGCGATAAACAAAGATAATTTGTTTGTCGCGTTGGTGTTTTATGGTGTTGTATGGTGCGGTTTGTTTGTCTAAATTGCGGTTTTTCTTCTCAAAAACTGGGTTTGTTTGTCTAAAATGCATTACCTTTGTTTCTCCTCATGAATATTGAATTGGGAGGAAAAGCATATGGGAAGACCGAAAAGACTATATCCATTGGGCAAATACCGCCTTCGTACGCCGAAAGTGGTTGACAAGGAAAAAGCCTATCCTGTCGAGTTGGAATACACTTGGAACAGGCAGGTAATCCGTAAGACAACGAATATCTTTGTCAAGGTTGCGGACTGGAACCAGAACGGCAATCAGGGACGGGGTGAAATACGTGCAAGTCATGGCGGTGAATCCAAACGGCTTAACCAGTTATTGCTGGCACGTGTGGAACGTATAGATTCGCTACTTGCCGAATATAATGAAAAGCATCCTAATCAGATAACCGCTGATGTCGTATCCGGCTTTCTTGCGGACAAGCCTCTTGCGCGTCGTGATCAAGGGAAGGACTTCGTGGAGTTTACATTGGAACGTCTTTCTTCAGACTATGCAAGAAACAGAATCGGAAGGAGCCGGTATGAAAACGGAAAGAGCTGCATGAATATATTCCAGACATTCCTGAGGGCTACCCGACAGGGAACCTATCGTTCTGACAGCATTTATGTAGGCGATATGACTCCGGAGCTGTTAGACAGTTATATATCGTGGCGCAGGGAAATCAAGCAGAACAGTGATGCCACTATCAACCACTCTCTGACTCCGATACTAAAAGCATGTGCATACGCTTGTGAAATGGGCATGATGGAACCTGCCGTCAATGCAAGGATTCAGGATATGCGCATTGTGACTAAGGTATCGCTTTCTGAAGAAGAAGCAGAGTTTGACGGCAAAAGTCTTAGTAAGGAACAGATGGCGGCATTGCTTGAATATTACAAGAACTGTACTGAACCGCGCAGAAAAGAATTTCTGGAAATGTTCTTCTTTGCGTTCCACGCCTGCGGCCTCCGTGTAGTGGATGTGATGACCCTGCAATGGAAACATATCGACTTCGCAAGGAAAGAGTTGCGGAAGATTATGATAAAGACAAACAAACGTCACGTCATACCTCTTACTGAACCTGCATTACATATATTACAGCAATGGCGGGAAAAACGTGAGGGATGCCGATATGTGTTCAACCTTGTAAAAGAGACTTTGGATCTGGATGATGCGGAGGCACTGTACAAAGCCCGCAACAATGCCACGAAATGCATCAACCAGTCGCTGGCAGTTGTCGGTGAGCAGATCGGCCTTCCGTTCAGTCTCTCGATGCATGCAGCCAGGCACTCATTTGCGGTTTTTGCGCTGAACAAGGGACTATCCATGTCGGTAGTCAGCCGTCTGCTCGGACATAGCAGCACGGATATTACAGAGAAGGTTTATGCCCGTTTCCTGCCGGAAACGCTATCGGCAGAGGTGGCAAAACTGAGCGGAGAATTAATCAACTTGACTATATAATCACTGTGAAAAGATAAAGAAACATGATATCATTGCCATTTCGAGTTGCATGTATCCTGATAGCAGGATTCCTTATTGTACTGGCTGTAACCTATATATACAAGTTAAACAGCCGTAAGGTATTCTGGGGAGTAGGGCTCACTACCATTATCGGTATCCTCATCCTTCTTGGATTAGGGGTGCTTCGTCCATCTTGGGGAACAGAAACCGGCACGGCTGTCATTGTGGGAATCAGTACCGCTATCGGATGTGCAATAACGCTGATATATGCAGCAGAGGACTTGCATCAAAAGAAGCGAATTAAGGGAAAGAAAATCGTAGAAACTGAATCTATGCAAGAAGATAGGGGTCCAGACCACCATAAAGTGACTTTACCGTCTCGGCTTGATACTGAATTGGCAAGAAAGATCTTTGATAAAGCCATTGAAGAAGGATATATCATTATCGACGATGACCATTATGAGTGGACTTTGAACAAAGTTCTTCTTGCATATATGTGTGGACGTATCTATTGCGAAGATTATCCTGAAAAAACCAAGTATGATGATAAGCCGTTCTGGATGCCAGGCAGGGTGGAATTATTTCCGGGTACTGAATTAGATAAGTTATTTAACATGAAAGATCTGACTCAATCAAGGCATACTCGAAAAAACAAAGCTGCGCCCACAGGATCCGAAAAAATTGACAAGTTATTTGAGTAGCCAATGTGCTACTCTTTTTTTGTTTGACAAGCAGTAGGTTATAAATTCATCACCTCCGTGTTATATACAACTCTAACACGACCTCTAACATAGTATCTAATTCATTCTAACACCAAGGTTCCTAAGTATTTTGAACCTTTGCACCGTGCTTTTGGTACGATGTGCACAGTCGTATCATTGCACATAAACCCGGCTTACAGTCCGAGTGTGCATAAGGAAGGTTAAGCCATAATACGATATACTATGGCTCAAAAATTAAATGAAGAAAAGAAACTATGTGACCGCGAACTGCTTGAAAAGATTCTTAGCATAGTAGAGAAACAGGAGAAACTGCCGCCTCCGGCTCATGAAGGTGGATATCGTCTTTATGATAACAAGTCTTTGATGGAGATGTTGAACATTAAACCCAAATCGGTCATTAGAGACGGAGTTAGCACTATTTCTAATGACCGCCATTAGAAAGATGTGGTTGTATATA
>CALUGP010000047.1 GCA_944320195.1 uncultured Prevotella sp.
TTTGTGTCCGGCTTTTTTCATCGGGTGGATTGGGAGTGCCGGGAGAACTGGGTGGACCGGGAGAACGGGGAACTTTGAAAGGGGTGGTAGGCAATTGCCTATGCAAACGGCATAAAGTATGAGCCTGCGGAGCGCGGTTTCGAGGGCGAATGCCGCGGAACATGCCGGCGTGCGAGGCCGAAATGGAAGCCGGGAAAGCAGATGGGGCTGTCGAGGTGCGTTACACGCTTCCGGTTTCGTTTAATTTGAATAGACTACATGACGCATTAAAGTGAGTTTGTTAACTTGTTGACAATCAATAAGATAGATGTGACTATCCAAAAGGTGGCCTTTCGCATTGTGAAAGGCCACCTTCTGTTTTATAATATACGGCCTTTTGCAGGGTGAAAGATGCTCTTTTAGAGGGAGTACTGGGAGCACTGGGAGGTTGGGGAGTTCTGGGAGAGTGAGAAGGAAGTGATGAAAAGGGTGATTATAGGCCAATGGCGTGGCGGCGGTGGGCGGCCGGTCGCCGCTTATTTCCTTAGCTCTATGCGGAAGGTTGTGCCCCGTCCCGGCTCTGAACTCTTGACGAAGATGCGGCCTTTGTGGTATTCCTCGACTATGCGTTTTGCCAGGGAAAGGCCCAGTCCCCAGCCGCGCTTCTTGGTGGTGAAGCCCGGACGGAACACGTTGCGCAGGTCTTTCTTGCGTATTCCTTTGCCCGTGTCGGCCACTTCTATTATCGTTTTCTCTGTGTTTTGGTTTATGCTGAGCATTATCGTGCCGTCTCCCTCCATTGCGTCCACGGCGTTTTTGCACAGGTTTTCTATGACCCATTCGAACAGCGAGGCGTTTATTTTCACGTTGATGTCGCTTTCCGGAAAGTTTTTTATGAACTTTACTTTCTGTGAGGTGCGGCGATCCATGTACTCGATAACGTGGTCCATCACCTCTGTCAGGCTTGTCGGTACGGGTTCTGGAAGCGAACCTATTTTCGAGAAACGGTCGGCTATAAGTTCAAGCCGCTTCATGTCCTTGTCCATTTCTGGTATTAACGTGTCTTTGGGGTACGTCTCTTTCAATATCTCAACCCACGCCATGAGGCTTGATATGGGTGTGCCCAACTGGTGTGCGGTTTCTTTTGACAGGCCCACCCACACCTTGTTTTGCTCAGCCCGCTTGGAAGTGAGCAGTGCGAATATGGCCACAACGACGAACAGCATCACTACCCCGAGCTGAATGTAAGGGTAGGCGGCTAGCCGGCGCAGCATCACCGAGTCGTCATAACATACGTTGATGTATCCGTCTTTGGCGTTTTCGTCAAGCGTAATCCTTATCGCCTTTCCCTCGTCGAGCAGCCTTTGTCCCATAGTTCCGGCTTCGTCAAGGCTGTCTTCAAGGCTTTTGCCGCTGATTTCCAAGTTCCTGAATGTCTGCACGTTGCCATGGGCGTCGGTAACGATTACGGGTATCGTGTTGTTTTCGTTTATCACTTTCAGTACAAGGTTCAAGTCGGTTGTTTCGTCGGCGGTGTTGAGCGACCGCATCGCTTCAGCCCACACTTCCATCTTGTTACGTTCCTCGGCCTTGAGTTCGCGCACAAGAGAGTCTGACACCACGAGCGAGGCTACTGCTATCAGCACGGCTGCCACCACGAGGATTATTTTCACATGATGAATTCTGTCTGTCCATTTCATATATATGTATAACGTTTCCGGGGCGGTAATATTGCTTTTTGGGGTTATGCTGTCATGTGGTTGCACGGTTGTACGGCCTTCAGTGTTCCGCATAATGCACAACCGCATGACCGTAAAAACATGTGAAACGTATAATAATAGTTAAATAACGAACCTTGTTAGTCCCTTTCCGTGCAAAATGTTTGGATATTACTAAAATTTTTAGTTACTTTGCATTGTGAACAAAAAAACACAGACTATGAAACCGCTTACTAACAAGGAAGAAGAGATAATGAACCATTACTGGGATCATGGAGCCATGCACATACGCCAGCTTCAGGCCCTGTATGCCGACCCTAAACCGCATGTCAACACGTTGTCCACGTTGGTGCACATTCTTGAGGACAAGGGTTTCCTGTCCCATGAGGCCGTCACGCCGCGCTGCTACAGGTATTATCCCGTGCTCTCGCGCGACGATTACCGTCGCGGCACGCTGGGCAACGTTGTCAACAAGTTCTTCAACCGGTCTTACCTCGGCGTCGTCTCCGCTCTCGTGAAGGAAGAGAAAATATCGGTGGACGACCTGCGCGAGCTGATAAAGAAGGTGGAGGAAGGCAAGTAATGCAGACTGGTACCCACCCCAACCATCCCTAAGGGAGAGAGCTTAAAATGCTTTCGTGGGTGTGTCCTTTGCCTATGCAGGCTATGTCTGACAAGTAAATGTGACAAATAAAATGTAGAATTAATAAATAAAGCACATCAAACTCCCTCCCTTAGGGAGGGCAGGGGTGGGTCAAGAGCTATGGGACTGTTTTTTATATATTCGCTGAAAGTCGCGCTGTGCCTCACGGCGTTCTACCTGGTTTACAAGCTCTTGCTCAGCCGCGAGACGTTCTTCGGCTTCAACCGGGCGGTGCTTCTGGGCATGGCCGGGGTGTCGCTGCTGCTGCCGCTGGTGCGTTTCACGGTGGAAAGTGCGCCCGAGCCGGTCGGAGGCTTCGTCGTTGTGGAAGACATAGTGATGCAGGCTGTTGCGGCTGATGCGCCAAAGTTTAGCGTCACGGCGGCACAGATGTGCTTCGCGATATATATAATAGGTGTGGCATTCTTCGCCTGCCGCGAGGCTTGGTCGCTCCTTTGCCTGCGCAGGATGCTGCGCGGCGGCCGCGTGGCGGGCCGTGACGGCGGAGTGAAGACGGTGGTTGTGAAGGGCGACGTGTCGCCGTTCAGCTGGATGGGCAACATCATAATCAGTGAAAAAGACTACCGCGACCGTCCCGAATACATACTTCTGCACGAGCGCGCCCACATCGCCGGGCGGCATTCTTTTGACATACTGCTGTGCGACTTGCTCATCGTTTTTCAGTGGTTCAACCCCGCGGCGTGGCTCTTGAAGGCTGAACTGCAAAGCGTACACGAGTATGAGGCCGACCGCCGGGTGCTCTCTTCAGGCGTGAACGCTTCAGAGTACCAGCTTCTGCTCATACGCAAGGCGGTGGGCGACAAGCTCTTTTCAATGGCAAACAATCTAACCCAAAGTTCACTAAAAAAAAGAATTACTATGATGCTAAAAAAGAAATCAAATCCGTGGAGCCGCGCGCGCATGCTCGCCGCCGTCCCGGTTGCGGCCGTGGCCGTAGCAGCTTTCGCAACTCCAAAGGCCGAGAGCCTCAGTAATGTAATCGAAAGCGAGAGTGAGGCTCTTGTCAGCCGCGTGATGCCAGCTGCAAAGGCGCAGGCCGCCGAGTCGCCTGAGTTTGTGGCAATCGCACCTGTGCAGACAGTAGAACGTGCGGCTTCAGATGCTGTGGAACAGCCTGCCGCCGACGTTACCGAGGCCATGGTGCCAGGCGATGACGACAAGGTGTATGACATTGTGGAGCAGCAGCCCCAGTTTCCGGGCGGAACTGATGGCTTGATGAAGTATTTGCGAGAGGCAATCAAGTATCCTGCCGAGGCTGCCAAGCAGGGCATCGAGGGCCGCGTCATCGTGCAGTTCGTCATCGGCAGCGACGGAACGGTAAGCGACGCTAAGCTTATGCGTCCGGTAAATCCGCTGCTCGACCAGGAGGCCTTGCGCGTAATCAGCGCTATGCCGAAGTGGACTCCAGGCAAGCAGGACGGCAAGGCCGTGGCCGTGAAGTACACTATGCCCATAACGTTCCGCCAGGACGGCGGCGCGGCTGACGGCACGCAGCCCGGCGGAGAGAAAGGATCTCTGCTTAAGATTGACGGCGATAAGTTCAAGGGAAGCGGCAAGGTGGCAATGACTGTGAATGGCAGTTCGCCGTATTACATCGTTGACGGCAAGCACGTGGAGGACATCTCCAGTATAAAGCCCGACCAAATCGACCACATAAATGTGTACAAGGACGCGAAGCACACCACCGACAAGTATGGCGATGCGGCCAAGAACGGCGTGATAGAAGTCACGCTCAAGAAGAAAAAATAAATCCTTAAACTAACTCTCTCAGTACAAGGCGTGGCGGCGCTTACGGGCGCAGCCACGCCTTTTTGCGCGTAGTGGAGCGGCTGCAAGCATGCCCTTACGCTGCGGTTCTTCCCGTCTTCGTAACTGCCTGATAATCAGGCGCGTTGTGAAAGACCGTCTTTTGCATTGTGAAAAACGGCCTTTTAGCGTGCGTTTGACGGCCTTTTGGAATGCGAAAGGCCGTCAATCGGGTTCATCCGCAAACATTTTGGATGGACATATGGCTCTATCAAATGTGACACATTATTTCATTTACAAATACATCCTGCCATAATCCAGGCGGTCGGTAACCGTCATTGCCTTAACGGCGACTTTCAGTTCCGCGCTCCGACGCGGAATCCAGTTAATACCGCATATGCTGTTTGATGTACAGGATGTTCTCTGGATTCCGCGTCGGAGCGCGGAATGACGGTTACCGACCGCCTGGATTAAGGTTGGATGTTGTTATTAATAGAACTTATTTTTAATCCAAAAGGTTTGTGGATGAGCCACCTTTCAGATTCTTGCCAGGCATCAGTTCCATGTGAAATTATTGTTAATTGCCGCTTGGGCGGATACGCCGTGACGCGGAAAAGCGTATCTTTGCATGGCTAAGACAATCAGACAAACACATAGTGAAGCCATGAAATTCCAAAGATTTTTATGCTTAAAGGCAAAGAAAAGCGCGTGTGTGCTGTTTTTGCTTTTCCCTTTTGCTGCTGTTGCGGGCGTTCACGCCGCCGCAGGTGGGGCTTTCGCCGGTTGTGGGGGCTATGCCAACTCAGCATCAGCTTGCGACACTGTCGGCGGCAAGGTGTATGCGCAGTCAGAGCTTGACGTGAAGGCCGCGTATGCTTACGGCGAGGATATAAAGGCCGTTTACATGAGAAACGCCCTTCTGGAGCAAGGCTTCCGCGACTTCACCGGCCCGGCGACGCCGTTGCGTGTGTGTTTCATCGTTGAGAAAGACGGGACGCTTACGGGCGTGCGCATGCTCTGTCATGGCTCTGAGGAGCAGGACGTGGCCGTGCTCTCCATGGTCAGGGGCATGCCCGCGTGGCGTGCCGGGATGAAAGGCGGGCGTGCCGTAAGGTCGGCGTGCGCCATTGACATTGACGTGCCCGTGGCCTTTACCGGCAACAGCTTCCCCGTGGCAGGGCTTAAGCCGTTGCCTGGTGGCGGCTGTGGGAGTGCTTTTGTCGATCCTTCGTGCTGCGGCGCATCTGGGCTTGACGGTGGTTTCGACCTGAAGCGGTCGCTTGACGTAAGCGCCGACACGGTTTACCGCATACTTGGATACAAGCACAAGCTGGGCGATGCCGACGTGGGCGACTTTGACGCGATAGCCGTGCAGGCAGGCGGCAAGACCGTGCTGACGTGGCGACTGGACTGCGGCTGGGACGACTTCTCGCGTTCCTGGGGCGACGTTTCCGACCGGTTCTGCCACACAGTGCCTCTGGCCGGCGGTGCGGTGGCTGCGTTCTTCATCGGCGCAAGCGTGGCCAGCCAGCCTGAATACCTTACGGTCATGGTGATGAAGGGCGGCCGTGCCTCGGTGGTTTACAGCAAGCCGATGACAGTCAGCTGGATTGACTCTGGCGGCAAGACGCTCTATCTTCAGGAGAACGTCATAGAGTGGATGGCCGAAGGCAAGCCTTCCGGCAGCCCGATAAGACATAAGATGCAAGTGAAAGACGGCGCGTTGTATTACGAATAATGCCGTATGCGGCGATAAAAGCAAATGTTTTTACACAAACTTTATGCTTGTATGAAAAATAATTCGTAACTTTGCAGCCCGAAGAATTGTGCCGCCCATGCCTGTGCAGCCGCATTGGTGGGGAAGAGCGGCACTTTTCGCTGTTTCATGCAACTGGCAATATGTACAGTCTTGAACCGTTGAAGATAGACTTGGCGGGTCTGAAAGAAGGCGAGACAGCCTTCGAGTACGACCTTGGCGACGCTTACTTCGAGGCCGTTGAAGCTCCCGAGGTGAGGCGTGGCCGCGTACACGTAAATGTCAGCGTGAGCCGTTCGGGCGGCATGTTCCGCCTCGGCGTGCACACTGAAGGCACGGTTCATGTGCCCTGCGACCTTTGCCTGGACGACATGGAGCAGGCTGTCAGCGCCGACAACACGCTGACGGCACGCATAGGAGAAGAATATTCTGAAGACGACGACCTCGTCACGGTAGGCAAGGATGATCCCGTGCTCGACCTGTCGTGGTTCGTTTACGAGTTCATAGCCCTGAGCATTCCCATCAAGCATGTGCATGCACCTGGAAAATGCAATCCTGCCATGATAAAAGCTCTCGAAGAGCACTCTGCCGCCCGAAGCGGCGAGGGGGACGCAGAAGAGCCGGTGGACTCGCGTTGGAGCGAATTGGAAAAATTAAAAACAATAATTAAAGATTAAAAGAAAATGGCACATCCTAAAAGAAGACAGTCAAAGACTCGTACACGCAAAAGAAGAACTCATGACAAGGCAGTAGCTCCCACGTTGGCAGTATGTCCCAACTGCGGTGCCTTCCATGTTTACCACACGGTTTGCCCCACATGCGGCTACTACCGTGGAAAGATAGCTATCGTTAAGGAAGCTGCTGAATAATGGAGAAAATAAACGCAATAATAACCGGCATCGGCGGTTACGTCCCCGACTATGTGCTCAACAACGACGAGCTGTCGAGGATGGTCGACACCAACGATGAATGGATTATGACGCGTGTCGGCATACGTGAACGCCGCATACTGACAGAGGAAGGCCTCGGCACTTCATACATGGCGCGCAAAGCCGCCAAGCAACTCATGAAGAAAACCGGAGCCGACCCCGATTCGATAGATGCCGTCATCGTGTCAACGTCGACGGCCGACTATCCTTTCCCGTCAACCGCATCAATCGTCATCGGCAAGCTCGGACTGAAAAACGCCTTCGCGTTCGACTTCTGGGCTGCTTGTTGCGGTTTCCTCTATTCAATGGACGTGGCGGCCACGATGATACAAAGCGGACGCTACAAGAAGATAATCGTGATAGGTGCCGACAAGATGTCGTCGGTCGTTGACTACAAGGACCGCAGCACGTGCGCCCTCTTCGGCGACGGCGCGGCTGCCGTTCTTATGGAAGGAACGACAGAGGAAGGCATCGGAGTGAAAGACTCTTACTTCCGCGCTGACGGCAAAGGACTGCCCTTCCTGCACACAAAGGCGGGCGGTTCGGTTAGTCCGGCGTCACACTTCACCGTAGACCACCGTCTGCATTACCTCTACCAAGAGGGACGCACGGTGTTCCGCTACGCCGTGACAAGCATGAGCGACGACTGCGCCCTTATCGCCGAGCGTAACGGACTGGACAAAGACAACATCCGTTTCATCGTGCCCCACCAGGCCAACATCCGCATAATCGAGGCTGTTGCGAAGCGTCTCGACTTGCCGATGGACAAGGTCATGGTGAACATCGAGCACTTCGGCAACACCAGCGCGGCCACCATTCCGCTTGCGCTTTGGGAGTATGAGCACCTTCTGAAGAAGGGCGACAACCTCATCATGACGGCATTCGGTGCCGGCTTCGTGCACGGGGCGTCATACTATACATGGGCTTACGACGGAGCCGAGGCGGCCATCGCTAAGTAAAGATTATTCTATTGAAAGCAATATTGAGCCGTGTCCTATTTGTTGTAGGACACGGCTCTTTTTTCGTTCCGTCAACAGCCAGGCGGCGTTTTTCTGTGACTTATGCTTGCCGTTGTGGTTGTTTTTTCATAACTTTACGCCGTGAACCAATAATTATTATGCTATGAACAGGATTAAGGAAGCCGCGCTGATAGCCATTGGCATCATCGCTTTGGGACTGTGCATCAAGTCGGGACTCGACGGAATATCCAACAAAGACCGCAAGGTGACGGTCAAGGGACTGTCTGAACGCGAGGTGGAGGCTGACAAGGTGACGTGGCCCATACTCACGAAGGAGATTGGCGACGACTTGACTGCGCTCTACACGCGAATCAACTCGACCACGGGCAAGGTCAAGGCGTTCTTGAAACAGAACGGCGTGAAGGACTCCGAGATAAGCGTCAACGCGCCCGTGGTGGTCGACATGAGCGCCGAACGCTACGGCGTGCAGAACAGCAAGTACCGTTACAACATAACATCGACCATCACCGTAACCTCGCGCAACGTCAAGCTGGTGCGCTCGATAATAGCGCGCCAGGGCGAGCTGCTCAAGCAGGGCGTGGCCGTGGTCGACGGCGGTTACGGCAACGGGGTGGTGTACGAGTACGTGTCGTTCCAGCAGATGAAGCCCAAGATGATGCAGGAGGCGATCAAGAACGCCGAGCAGACCGCCCGCCAGTTCGCCGAGAACAGCGACAGCAAGCTTGGCAAGATTCTCGAGGCCGGGCAGGGGCAGTTCACCATCAACGACCGCGACAGCAACACGCCTTACGTAAAGAAGCTGCGCGTGGTCTCCACCGTCACCTATTCGCTGAAGGACTGACGCCGACAGCCAAGCGTCGGTCTGCCTCTGTCCAAGTGCCTGATAATCAGTGTCGTTGCAAAAGGCCGTCTTTCGTGCTGCGAAAGACGGCCTTTTGGCCTCTGAAAGGTGGCCTTTCGCATTGTAAAAGGCCGTCAATCGCATTTTAACATCTTTTTGTCGGCTTTTCGGCATGGCGTGGAATGCAAACGCTTGCGGTACCGAAAAAAATCAGTATATTTGCAGACTTGATTTATTCTGACACCGTGGCAGCCGACGGCTGGCGGTAAAAAACGACGAGACAAATATGCACAAGGCAGGTTTTGTAAACATTGTGGGCAACCCTAACGTGGGCAAGTCGACGCTGATGAACCAGCTCGTGGGCGAGCGCATAAGCATAGCCACGTTCAAGGCGCAGACCACGCGCCACAGGATTATGGGCATAGTCAACACTGACGACATGCAGATAGTGTTTTCCGACACGCCCGGCGTGCTCAAGCCCAACTACAAGCTGCAGGAGTCTATGCTGGCGTTCTCGGAGTCGGCGTTGAAAGACGCCGACGTGCTGCTCTACGTCACAGATGTGGTTGAGAACCCGGAGAAGAACATGGACTTCCTGGAGAAGGTGAGGAAGATTACCATCCCCGTGCTGCTGCTCATCAACAAGATTGACCAGAGCGACCAGAAGACGCTCGGCGACCTTGTGGAGAAGTGGCACTCGCTGCTGCCAGACGCCGAGATACTGCCCATTTCGGCCAAAAACAAGTTCGGCACGGACATGCTGCTCAGGCGCATCAAGGAGCTGCTGCCCGACTCTCCGCCCTACTTCGACAAGGACCAGCTGACCGACAAGCCGGCGCGCTTCTTCGTGAGCGAGATAATCAGGGAGAAAATCCTGCTCTACTATGACAAGGAGATACCCTACTCGGTCGAGGTGAGAGTGGAGTCGTTCAAGGAGGACGACCGCCACATACACATCAACGCGGTGATCTACGTGGAGCGTGATTCCCAGAAGGGCATCATCATAGGCCACCAGGGCATAGCCCTGAAGAAGATGAGCACCGAGGCGCGCAAGTCTTTGGAGCGATTCTTCGGCAAGCCCGTCTATCTTGAAACGTTCGTCAAGGTGGACAAAGACTGGCGCAGCTCGAAGCGCGAGCTTGACAACTTCGGGTACAATCCGGAGTAAATCGAGTGAAGAGTTAAGAACGAAGAGTGAAGAATTAGTTTGCTCTTGATGTTTAATAATTAAGTGAAGGTTATGTGATTTGCGGATGATGGAGGATTAGCGGTATTGAATTCTTCACTCTTCGCTCTTCACTCTTCACTAAAACCGTAAGTTTATGGCAAATTTAGTAGCGATAGTAGGCCGCCCCAACGTGGGCAAGTCTACGCTTTTCAACCGCCTTACCAAGTCGC
>CALUGP010000048.1 GCA_944320195.1 uncultured Prevotella sp.
ACATGCAGGCCGTGCAGCGGCGTCTCGCGCGGCTGTATCCCGGCAAGACCGTCATCGTAGACAGCTACAAGAGGCAGTTGGACACTTGGTATGACGGGGTAAAGAACTTCCGTTCGGCGGTCATCATAGCCGGACTGTGCGCCCTGCTCATAGCCCTGCTGGGCCTCATCGGTTACATCAACGACGAGATGCAGCG
Source organism: uncultured Prevotella sp. (assembly GCA_944320195.1). GTDB lineage: Bacteria > Bacteroidota > Bacteroidia > Bacteroidales > Bacteroidaceae > Prevotella. The sequence goes on from CALUGP010000048.1 coordinate 197, forward strand.
GCGAAGCAAGGAGATAGCCATACGCAAGGTGAACGGCGCAAGCACCGCAAGCGTACTGCGCCTGATGCTGCGCGGCGTGCTGGCGGCGGCCATACCGGCGGCCATAGTAGGCGCGGCGGCGGCCGGATGGGTGGCAGGCAAGTGGCTTGAAGACTTCAGCGTGAAGGCCGGCATGAGCCTCTGGCTGTTCGTCTTAGGCGTAATAGTGGTGCTAATAGTCATCGCCGCCACTGTAATAGCCGACGCCTACCGCACCGCCAACGGCAATCCCGTGAAGTATCTTAAAGACGAATAAACAGCCCCTCCCTACCTCCCCAGTGGGGAGGGGACAGAAAATACGACAAGACAAACCAAGCTCCTCCCCCAAGGGGAGGCCGGGAGGGGCTGCAAAACACAATAAAAATGATAAAAGTAGAGAACCTTTGCAAGTCGTTCCGCACGGAAGAGGTGGAGACGATTGCGCTTGACAATGTGTCGTTCAGCGTAGAGGACGGTGAGTTTGTGGCAATAATGGGTCCGTCAGGATGCGGCAAGTCAACCCTGCTCAACATCCTCGGACTGCTCGACAACCCTACATCCGGGCAGTATTGGCTGGACAACCAGGAGGTGGCCAGCCTCAAGGAGAAAGACCGCACGGGGATAAGGAAGGGCAAGATAGGCTTCGTGTTCCAGAGCTTCAACCTCATCGACGAGCTTAACGTGGAGGAGAACATCGAGTTGCCGCTGACCTACCTCAACGTGGGGCGCGCCGAGCGGAAGCAGAAAGTGCAGGAAGTGATGAAGCGCATGGCCATCAGCCACAGGGCGAAACACTTTCCCCACCAGCTCTCGGGAGGCCAGCAGCAGCGCGTGGCGATAGCCCGTGCCGTGGTGTTCGGGCCGAAGCTGATACTCGCCGACGAGCCTACGGGTAACCTGGATTCGAAGAACGGCGCTGAGGTGATGCGCCTCTTGACCGAGCTTAACCAGGATGGAACAGCCATAGTTATGGTGACCCACAACGAGCACGACGCGCAGATAGCCCACAGGACAATACGCCTGTTCGACGGAAAAATCATCGGATAAAATGCAACTGACGGTCTTTCGCCGTGCAAAAGACCGCAAATCGCACGCTAAAAGGCCGTCTTTTGGAACGCAAAAGACGGCCTTTTGCAACGCATTGGAAATCAATCTGTTACGAAGGCTACGGAAAACCATGCGGCGCAAAGGCAGCGGAAGCCTTGCCGGGGGACGGCGGCAATGACAGAACCGGCATGCCGGCGGCAAGCCGCAGGCGGCTGCGTGCGCGCAAACAAAAATGCTTTTTTTGATGGAATTGCATTGCCCTGTCGGCGTTTTTTCTTAACTTTGCAGCCTCAAACTAATTAGTTAATTGAAGAATATGTCCGGAACAAAGAAAATCAAGACTGCCCTTGTCTCTGTATTCCACAAAGACGGGCTTGACGAGCTGCTTGCAAAGCTCAACGCCGAAGGTGTGAAATTCCTGTCAACAGGCGGCACTCAGAAGTTCATCGAATCGCTCGGATACGAGTGCCAGACGGTGGAAAGCGTGACCACCTATCCGTCAATACTGGGCGGGCGCGTGAAGACGCTTCACCCGAAAGTGTTTGGAGGCATCCTGGGCCGCCGCGACAACGAGGGCGACCGTGAGCAGATGGCACAATACGAGATACCTGAGATAGACCTCGTGATAGTTGACCTGTATCCCTTCGAGCAGACCGTTGCAAGCGGAGCAAGCGAGGCCGACATCATCGAGAAGATCGACATAGGCGGCATCTCGCTGATACGCGCCGGAGCAAAGAACTTCAACGACGTGGTGATAGTGCCCAGCAAGGCCGAATACGGCGTGCTGCTCGACATACTGAACAAGAAGGGCGCCGAGACAGACATAGAAGACCGCCGCATGCTGGCGACACGCGCATTCGGCGTAAGCAGCCACTACGACACGGCGATACACAACTGGTTTGAAGGCAAATAAAAAAAGGCACATAATTAAAACACAAAGCACCCACCCCAAACCCCTCCCCAATGGAGGGGCTTCAACATGCCGCAAAAATTAAAAGTATAATAATAAAAGGTAATTCAACGCCCATCCCTTGGGGAGGGGTCGGGGGTGAGTATTTAATAAATCAGCAGTTATGGGATTTTTTTCATTTATCCAAGAGATTGCAATGGACTTGGGCACGGCCAACACAATCATTATCAGTGATGACAAGATTGTGGTGGACGAGCCATCTGTAGTGGCCCTCGACCGCCGCACGGACAAGATGATAGCCGTGGGCGAGAAGGCCAAGATGATGTATGAAAAGACAAACGACAACATACGCACCATACGTCCGCTGCGCGACGGAGTCATAGCCGACTTCACCGCCTGCGAGCAGATGATGCGCGGACTGATAAAGATGGTACACACGGGCAGCAGGCTCTTCTCGCCGTCGCTGCGCATGGTGATAGGCGTTCCGTCTGGTTCCACCGAAGTGGAGCTGCGCGCCGTGCGCGACTCCGCCGAGCATGCCGACGGCCGCGACGTGTACCTGATATTCGAGCCGATGGCCGCAGCCATAGGCATTGGCATCGACGTTGAGGCTCCTGAGGGCAACATGATTGTCGACATAGGCGGCGGAAGCACCGAGATTGCCGTAATATCATTGGGCGGAATAGTGTCGAACAACTCCATCCGCACCGCCGGCGACGACCTCACCGCCGAGATTCAGGAATACATGAGCAAGCAGCACAACGTGAAAGTGAGCGAGCGCATGGCCGAAAGAATAAAGATACACGTAGGCTCGGCACTGACCGACCTGGGCGAGGAAGCGCCCGAGGACTACGTGGTACACGGCCCCAACAAGGTTACGGCGCTGCCTATGGAAGTGCCGGTGTGCTACCAGGAGATAGCCCACTGCCTCGACCGCACCATAGCGAAGATAGAGAACGCCGTGCTCTCGGCGCTCGAAAAAACTCCGCCCGAGCTTTATGCCGACATCGTGAAGAACGGCATCTACCTGACAGGAGGCGGCGCATTGCTGCGCGGACTTGACAAGCGACTCACCGACAAGATAAAGATACCGTTCCACGTGGCCGACGACCCTCTGCACAGCGTGGCTAAGGGAGCAGGCATTGCCCTGAAGAACGTCGACCGCTTCTCGTTCCTGATGAGGTAAGCGATGCGTAACCTGATTGAATTCATCAAGAAATACAATCACTGGTTTGTCTTTGTCTTGCTCGAAGTGGTCAGCTTCGTGCTGCTGTTCAAGTTCAACAGTTACCAAGGCAGCGTATGGTTCTCGTCAGCCAATGCCGTTGCCGGCAAGGTGTATGAGCTTGACGCGGCCGTAAAAAACTATTTCAGCCTGACAAAGATAAACCAGCAACTCAATGTGCGCAACCTGTATCTGGAGCAGACCGTGCGCAAACTGTCGGAACAGGTAGACGAACTGACTGGACAGAAAGACTCTTCGTGGCTGGCAAGGACGCAGGAACAGGTGCTCAAAGAATGCAAACTGATACCCGCCAAGGTAATAACCAACTCTCTTGACAAACGGGATAACTTCATCACCATCGACAAGGGACGCGCCGACGGCGTGCGCAAGGACATGGGCGTAGCCTGCGGCAACGGTGTTGTCGGCGTGGTTTACATGGTATCCGAACACTATGCCGTGGTCATACCACTGCTCAACTCGAAATCAAACCTTAGCGTAACAATAAGAGAAAGAGGATATTACGGTTACCTGCACTGGACAGGCGGACGCGCCGACCTGGCCTATGTCGACGACATCCCACGCCACGCACACTTCCGCCTGGGCGACCTTGTGGAAACAAGCGGATACTCGTCGATTTTTCCTCCGGGCATTATCGTCGGGCAAATCTTACACGTTTACAACTCGGCCGACGGCCTTTCATACCGCGTACAGGTGCGCCTTACAACCGACTTTGGCAACCTGCGCGACGTCTGCGTGATAGACAACACGGCCATGGAAGAGCGCATCAACCTGCTGCGCAACGCCGAAGACTCGCTAAGGCTGAAGCAGAATTAGGAACGAGAAGGAATGAAGATAGAAGCAATAAGACACCTCTTAACGTTCATCATATTATGTCTCGTGCAGGTGCTGGTGCTCAACCACATCAACATCTTAGGCTGCGCGACACCTTTGCTGTACGTTTACTTCATCATGCAGTTCAGGCGCGGCTTCCCCAAATGGGCCGTGCTGACGTGGAGTTTCGCAATCGGACTGTGCACAGACGTATTCTCCAACACGCCCGGCGTTGGCGCGGCATCATCCACTTTGCTGGGACTGCTGCAGCCTTACCTGCTCAGCCTGTTCACCCAAAGGGACAGTCCTGACGACATGAAACCGACGATGAAAGAGCTTGGAGCCACAAGATATGTTTATTATACGTTAATATGCGTCGTCATATTCAACCTTGCGTTCTTCAGCATCGAGTCGTTCAGCTTTTTCAACTGGCGGCAATGGGCCATGAACATAGGCGGAAGCTCCGCACTAACCGCACTGCTGATCATCGTGATTGAGAACGTAAGGAAAAGATGAAAACCGCCGTCTAAGGCGAAAGAGACAGGATAATGGACAAGGACTACGGACTTGAAAACAGGAAATACGTCATCGGCGGAATTGCCGTATTCATTGTCGTGGCCTACATAATACGCCTTTTCACGCTCCAGATAATGAGCGACGACTACAAGAAAAACGCCGACAGCAACGCTTTCCTGAAGAAAGTCGAATTTCCGGCGCGCGGTGTTATATCAGACAGGAACGGCCGCCTGCTCGTCTACAACCAGAACGCTTACGACATAATGGTGGTCACCAACGAGGCTAAAGACCGTCTCGACACCCTTGAGTTATGCCAGTCGCTCGGCATAACGAAGGAATATTTCGACAAAAGAATGGCCGAAATAAAAGACAGGAACAAGAATCCCGGATACTCACCGTTCACCCAACAGATGTTCATGGGACGTCTGTCAGAAAAAGAATTCAGTATTTTCCAAGAAAAAATATACCGTTTCCCCGGCTTTTACGTACAGAGGCGAAGCATAAGACAATACACCACGCCCTACGCCGCACACGTTCTCGGCGATGTGGCGGAAGTGTCTGAAAGCGACATTGAGGAAGATCCGTATTACCAACCGGGCGACTACATCGGCAAACAGGGCATTGAGAAGTATTATGAAAAGCAGCTCCGCGGAGAAAAAGGCATGCAGATAATGCTGCGCGACGCCCACGGACGCATACAAGGCAGCTACATGAACGGCAAGCTGGACCGTAAGCCTGTGCCGGGAAAAGACCTTACCCTAAGCATCGACTCCAAGCTCCAAGCCCTCGGCGAACGTCTGCTTGAGGGGAAGATCGGCAGCATCGTGGCCATAGAGCCGTCAACAGGAGAAGTGCTGTGCATGGTCTCTTCGCCGACTTATGACCCAAGGACAATGACCGGACGCAAGCGAAGCAAAGCCCATCTCGCCCTTGCACGCAACCCGTGGAAGCCTCTCTTGAACCGTTCAATCATGGGAGTTTACCCTCCAGGCTCAACGTTCAAGACATCACAAGGCCTAACATTCCTCAGCGAAGGCATAGTGACGCCAAGCACGATGTTCCCCTGCCACCACGGATTTTACTGCCGCGGGCTCCACGTAGGATGCCACGGCCACGCCTCGCCGGTAAACCTTGTGCCCGCACTCGGCACCTCGTGCAACGCCTATTTCTGCTGGGGCTTATACTACATGCTTGGCAACAGGCGGAAATACAAGACCGTGCAGGACGCCATGAACACATGGCGCGACTACATGGTAAGCATGGGATTCGGCTACAAACTCGGCATCGACCTGTCAGGAGAGAAGCGAGGACTAATCCCGAACGCGCAATATTACGACAAGCATTACAACGGTTCGTGGAACGGACTGACCGTTATCAGTATCTCAATAGGCCAGGGCGAAGTTCTGCTCACGCCCCTGCAGATAGCCAACCTGTGCGCAACAATAGCCAACCGCGGCTACTATTACACGCCACATGTTGTCAGAAAGGTGCAAGGCGAACAGCTCGACGCCAAATACAGGGAAAAACATTACACGAAAGCCAACCGCAAGTCATACGACTACATAGTGGCAGGCATGCGCCGCTCCGTGCTCAACGGCACATGCCACGCGGCCAACCGCCCCGACTATGAAGTGTGCGGAAAGACCGGAACGGCGCAAAACCACGGGCAAGACCACTCCATCTTCATGGGATTCGCACCGATGGACAATCCCAAGATTGCCGTCGCCGTATACGTGGAAAACGGCGGATTCGGCGCTGTTTACGGCGTTCCTATCGGTTCGCTGATGATGGAACAATACATTAACGGCAAGCTTTCGCCCGAATCGGAGAAGAAGGCGGAGACTTTCCAACATAAACGCATTGCTTATGGCGCGTCAAACAGATAAACAACCAAGCGTGCTCCGTTCCCTGGACTGGTGGACGATAGGCATCTACCTGTGCCTGCTGGCGTTCGGATGGCTCAGCGTCTGCGGTGCAAGCTACACTTACGGAGACACCGACATACTAAGCCTCGGCACACGCTCAGGCATGCAGATTGTATGGATCGGCACTTCCATCTGCCTCGGCTTCGTGCTGCTGATGCTCGACGACAGGTTTTACGACACTTTCGCATACATCATTTATGCAATCCTGCTGCTGCTGCTTTTCGCCACGATATTCAACCCCCATGAGATAAAAGGCTCGCGCTCGTGGCTCGTCCTGGGGCCGTTGCGACTGCAGCCGGCCGAGTTTGCCAAGTTCGCCACAGCCTTGGCGGTGGCAAAGCTGATGAGCACTTACGGCTTCAACATGCACCGTTGGAAAGACTTTGCAGCCGCTTGCGCCGTCGTCTTGCTGCCTATGATATTCATCGTGGCACAGAAAGAGACTGGCTCCGCCCTTGTCTACATATCTTTCTTCCTGATGTTCTACCGCGAAGGGATGACCGGCAGCGTTCTGTTTACGGGCGTCGCGATGATCATTTACTTCGTGGTCGGCATACGGTTTGAGGAAACATTGCTGCTGGATACGGACACGTCGGTGGGCAAGTTCGCCGTCCTGATGCTTGTGCAGATATTCTCCTCGGGCATGGTTTACACCTATTGCCACGACAAGAGACAGGCGCTTACCATACTTAGCTACACTCTTGGAGTTACACTTCTGGCGTTTCTTTTCGCCGAGTTCGTCATTCCTTTCGACATCGTATGGGTGCAACTGGCCGTCAGCGCGGCTCTCGTTGGCTACCTTTTATACAACGCCCTGAACAAGAGAATCAAGCAATATGTCTACATCCTGCTGTTCGTTGTCGGTTCGATTGCGTTCTTCTATTCGGCAGACTACGTGCTGAACAACATCCTCGAGCCGCACCAAAGGGTGCGCATCAACGTGCTTCTGGGCCTTGACGAAGACCTTTCAGGAGCCGGTTACAACGTACACCAGAGCGAAATAGCCATCGGTTCGGGCGGACTGAAGGGCAAAGGCTTCCTCAACGGCACGCAGACAAAGCTTAAATTCGTGCCCGAACAGGACACCGACTTCATCTTCTGCACGGTCGGCGAGGAAGAGGGATTCCTCGGTTCGGCCGGCGTTCTCCTGCTGTTCCTTGCCCTGATACTGCGCCTCATCAAGATGGCCGAACGCCAGCCGTTCAAGTTCGGGCGCGTCTACGGCTACTGCGTATTGAGCATTTTCCTGTTCCACGTGTTCATAAACGTGGGCATGGTGCTCGGCCTTACGCCCGTGATAGGCATCCCCTTGCCATTTTTCAGCTACGGCGGCTCGTCGCTTTGGGGATTCACCATCCTGCTTTTCATCTTCCTGAGGATTGACGCGGGGCGCAATCTTGTAAGAACATGATAAGTGAAGAGTGAAAAACGAAAAGTTAAAAATCCGTTACCTTATTAATATATAGGGCGTATTGAAAACGAAAAACCCCGTGGCTCGGCCACGGGGTTTTCATATTTTACTCGAAAAGCAACGGATTTTCCACTTTTCGTTTTTCGCTTTTCACTCTTACTGAGCCAGCTTGTTGTCAGAGCCGAGCACGTCGATGATCTTGTGCTTGTACATCTCCTCCATGAGGTCACGAGCCGGTCCACAGTATTTGCGTGGGTCAAACTCAGCCGGCTTCTCTACGAATACCTTGCGAACGGCAGCCGTGAATGCCAGACGAGAGTCTGAGTCAATGTTGATCTTGCAAACTGCGCTCTTGGCAGCCTTGCGGAGCTGCTCCTCGGGAATGCCCACTGCGTCGGGCAGCTTGCCGCCGTACTTGTTGATCATGTCAACATACTCCTGGGGAACTGATGAAGATCCGTGGAGCACGATGGGGAATCCGGGCAGCTTCTGCATGATCTCGTCGAGCACGTCGAATGCCAATGGAGGAGGAACGAGGCGGCCTGTCTTCGGGTCGCGTGTGCACTGCTCCGGCTTGAACTTGTATGCTCCGTGGCTTGTGCCGATAGAAATTGCGAGAGAGTCAACGCCTGTCTTGCTTGTGAAGTCGATAACCTCTTCGGGCTTTGTATAGTGAGACTCCTCGGCAACAACCTCGTCCTCTACGCCTGCGAGCACGCCGAGCTCGCCCTCTACAGTAACGTCATACTGGTGAGCGTAGTCTACAACCTGCTTTGTCAGTGCCACGTTCTCGTCGTAAGGCAGTGAAGAGCCGTCGATCATCACTGAAGAGAAGCCCATGTCAACGCAGCTCTTGCAAAGCTCGAAGCTGTCTCCGTGGTCGAGGTGGAGCACTATTTCAGGATGTTCGCAGCCCAGTTCCTTCGCATACTGCACGGCGCCTTCGGCCATGTAGCGCAGAAGTGTCTGGTTTGCATAGTTGCGCGCGCCCTTTGAAACCTGCAGGATGACCGGCGACCTCAGTTCTGAAGAAGCCTTGATGATGGCCTGCAGCTGCTCAAGGTTGTTGAAGTTGAACGCGGGAATGGCGTAACCGCCGTTGATGGCCCTTGCGAACATATCACGTGTGTTCACCAAGCCAAGTGTCTTATAACTTACCATAATTCAGAAAATTTTATGTTGTTATGAATAATCTGTCGTTATAACAGCGCAAAGTTAACATTTTCTTTCGGCACGACAAAGGATTGGCGTAACTTTTAGTGTTACAGGACAATGAATTTTCAGATTAATTTCACATTGGAGCGAAACGCCCGGTTATTTTGGCAACTGAATCTTGCAAAAGGCCGCAAAATATGTCGCCATGCACCGAAACAGTGCCGCCACGCATGCCCGTTGCCTGCGTAAGGGCATAAAAAAAGGAGTACCGCTGTACTCCAACCTTGTTAACCTTAAATCTAATACTATGAAAAACACGATGCAAAGGTAAGGATTTTTC
>CALUGP010000049.1 GCA_944320195.1 uncultured Prevotella sp.
TTTGTTGGACTTTTTCGCATAATTGCACACATTTTTATTGGTCGTAAATGTGTCAACTTATGGCAGGACAAGACAAAACGCTCTTTATGATGGTGTGAAAGACCGTCTTTTATGCTGTGAGACACGGTCTTTCATGTTGCAATTTGCCGTGTTTGGGAAAGGTGGAGGCCGTCATTACGCCATGTAAAGGGCGTGTTTTCACCTCTTAAAGATGGCCTTTACATCATGTAGTTGCCATATTCGTTGCTTTTGGTGGTCGTCTTTATTGCACATCTTGGTTGCCGTTCTGCGTATAATGCAGTATGACAGGGTGTTGCGTGTGCACACTTTTCCTTGCGTTATTTCCGTCCAATTATGTCTTGTTTTCGAATGTCGCACGTATGAATGCCCAACGGAAATCAGATGGTAATCAATGTGGCGATATTCGTGTTTTTTTGTCAAGACGCAGTAAGCGTGGCGGGTATTACAGTCCTTTGCTCCTCAATGAAAATAATTCGCCTTAAATTTGCGGCATGGGGCAAAATTGCTTAACTTTGCGAAAGTTCAACGGGCATGTGCACGGCATGCATGTTTCTTCTTTCCATTGTTGAATAAATGCCGTGACACGGGTCTGTGTGTTTTTTAAGAAAAACCTTAAATCGTTATGTTTATGGACAAAACTGTCGAGATGAACGCCAACCGCTTAGTGGCGTATTTCCAAAAACCTGCATCTGAATTGACGAAGGCCGACATCATTGCCTTTGTCCGCGACAAGGGTGTCGAGATGATAGATTTCATGTATCCGGCTGAAGACGGGCGGGTGAAGACTTTGAATTTCATGATAAACAACCTTGCCTATCTCGAGACAATCCTTACATACGGCGAGAGGGTTGACGGTTCCAGCCTGTTCCCCTCGTTTGTCGAGGCCGAGAGCAGCGACCTCTATGTGATGCCGCGTTTCCGCACTGCGTTTGTCAGTCCGTTCTCCGAAATACCCACATTGTGCCTGCTCTGCTCTTTTTTCGACAAAGACGGGCAACCGTTCGCTTGTTCGCCGGAGCAGACGTTGCACCGTGCCGCTGAGGCATTCACTGCTTCAACGGGCATGACATATGAGGCAATGGGAGAGCTGGAGTATTATGTAATAGCCGAAGACGACGGCATGTATCCGGCTGTAGACCAGAGGGGCTATCATGAGTCGGGACCGTTCGCCAAGCTGGGTGAGTTCCGCAAGAAATGCATGGAGTATATTGCGCAGACAGGCGGACAAATCAAATACGGACACTCTGAGGTGGGCAACTTCACTGAAGACGGCAAGGTGTACGAGCAGAACGAGATAGAGTTTCTGCCGTGTCCGGTGGAGAGTGCGGCCGACCAGTTGGTGTTGGCCAAGTGGGTGATACGCAATCTTGCATACGAATACGGTCTTGATGTCACGTTCGCCCCGAAAATCACCGCCGGCAAAGCCGGTTCGGGGCTGCATGTCCATATGAGGCTTATGAAAAACGGCCGTAACTGCATGACAGCAGGCGGCAAGTTGTCAGCCGAGGCGCGCCGTGCCATAGCCGGGATGATGGAGCTGGCCCCGTCGATCACCGCTTTCGGCAACAAGACTCCGGTGTCATATTTCCGCCTTGTGCCGCATCAAGAAGCGCCCACGAGTGTGTGCTGGGGCGACTGCAACCGCTCCGTGCTTGTGCGCGTGCCGCTTGGCTGGACATCAGGCAAGGACATGTGTGTGCAGGCCAACCGCCTGGAGCAGGAAGCCAATGGCGACACAACGCGGAAGCAGACAGTAGAGATGCGTTCGCCCGACGCTTCGGCCGACGTTTATCAGCTTATGGCCGGCTTGTGCGTGGCTTGCCGCTACGGGTTGGAGATGGACGAGGCCAAGGCTCTCGGCATAGCGGCTGACAAGTATGTGGGATTAGGAGAAAGTGGTAGCGACAACGACAAGTTCGAGCAGTTGCCTGATTGCTGCGTGGCGTCTGCCGGTTGGCTCGAACGCCAACGTGAAATATACGAGGCCGGCGGAGTGTTTACGCCGCGCATGATAAATGGAATAATAGGCAGGCTTCGCAGCCTGGATGACGTAGGCTTGCGTGCAAAGGCCGAGCAAGACTCTAAACTTATGGAGCGGCTTGTACGCGGCTCGTTCCATTGCTGACATTTGCGCAAGAGCCAAGAATGTGTTAACAGGTCCGGCGTGATGGGAGCCATCATGCCGGACTTACGTTATTTCTTGATCTTGCTGTTCAAGATTGCGCATAAGTTATCAGTGCTTACGGCCAGGTTAGTTGTCGAAATGCTTTTTATTGCATTGACTGTATTGAGGCTGGAAGCCATAAGGTCTTGGATTATTGGGCTGCTCCGCTCAAGCTCTTTGGTCATGGTCGCCGGCTTGTAGTCAATCAAAATCATTTTTGTCCTGTAAAGTTTTGTTAGGCGAAAGCCGTCAATGTCACTGAACATGATGACATCATATTTGTTTTTAATCTGAACATAGACACATACGCAGTCGTCGCGTATGATCAAGGAAGGTATGCGCTCCATCTTTTTATACAATGCCGAGCCGAGAATAAACAGGCCGCCGAGACCGAAAAACAGAATGTTGAGCCATCCGCCTATCATCTTCGTGGCGATTCCGCACTGTTCGTCTGCAATGATGAATATGCCACAGGCAGCGAATGTAAAGCATAATATGGATATTGATATGGTTTTAAAAGTATTTTCAAATACTTCGATTTCCGTGTCGTCGGTTGCCTTTATTGAAGATGTTTGCATGTTTGGAATTATTTTAGTTGATAATACAACGTCGTGAGTTCGGCATAAGGAACAATCCTTTATGATTCATTATGTCCGCACGCCGCGGAGAGGCGTATTATATGAGTAAATTTGCCCAAAAACGTTCTTTCAGAACGTGCGGACATAATTCATTACACTGGTGTTCCAAGAAAAATTTAACAGTTGTGAGATGTACTGTTTTAGCCCATATAAAGTGACAAAATGTTATCAATCAAACAATGACGGCCAAATTCCGTCTTTCCCGTCATTGTTCATTTCCCTCTTTTTCAAACCTTGCGACAAGCTCCTTTATCCCAATCTTCTCTGTCAAGGAAACGCTGACAAGATTTGAGAAGTCATACAGGCCGCCTTTATACCCAATTGCCCCTGCCACGAGCGCGAGCAGGCAATATGTTGTATATCTGTATCATCACGGCGTTGGCCGATGTCCCGTAGAACGAGACAATCCTCATGTGTTGTTTCATCCATTTGAAAAACAGCTCGATTTGCCACCTGTATTTATAAAGAAAGGCCACGGTCGTTGGCGGTATGTCGAAATTGTTGGTCATGAACTGCATCGTTTCGTTCTTGTCCTTGACGTAGAATGTCACCATGCGCAAATTCCACGGATACCCCTGGCTCGCCCATCGGCTTGTAAACCTTATTGGCATGTCGGCCATGACGGGGCCGCCGGTGGATGTGCCGCCGCCGACAACCGAGTACACCATGTTCCTTTTCCGCCTTACTACGAAAAAGCCCTTTGCTTTTTGTATGGCCGCCATCCCCAACGTCTTCACATAAGCCTTGTCAAGCACGTAAAAGCCATTGGACGAGTTGGTTGAAAATGTAAGGGGGTTGAGTCATTTTGTGTCATTTTGATATTTGACGCAAAATTAGTTTTTTTATCGCATTTTAAAATCCTCCGCACGACTTTTTACTTGTAATGTGCATATTTTCAAATACTTAGACGAATTGTTAATGGTTTTCTTGGGACACCAGTGTAATGAATTATGTCCCTACAAAGGCTATTTCCGCTGTTTGTGAAAAATAATAGCTATGCCGGGCACAATGTTGTCTCTAATTCTGCCAATTGTAACTAATTGGCATAATTAGTTACGAAAACACTTAACATTATGAAAATTTCTGATATGATGATTTGCTGTTTCGTCACGGGGTTGACGTTTACGGCTTGTTGTGGTAACGATCATGAAACCAACCATCCCGACCACGGGAAGATCACCGTCACCGCCGATTGGAGCAATCGTGGCGAGGGCGTGGATGTTCCTGCCGAGTGGATGTTGGCAATGGGTGATTATACAGGTATTGAGACATCGCCTGTCCATGAGCCTGACCGTCTTTTCACTCCCGGCAGATACACGTTGGCCGCATACAACATTCCTGACGGTATTTCCGTCAATGGCACTAAGGCCACTGTGGCCGAGGCCGGCGATGGGGTAGGAGCGTCCATAACAGGCACCCCCGGATGGCTCTTCACCTCCGTGCAGGAAGTAACCATTGAGGCCGACACCGACTATGAACTGACTGCCACCATGCTGCAGCAGACGCGCGAGCTGACCCTCGTCGTCGAGCCTACGGGCGACGCGGCTGACAGGATAGAGAACATCGAGGGCAGTCTGGGCGGAGCGGCCGGCACGCTCGACTTCGCCACCGGCACCTACGGCGCGCCCTCGAATGTAACCCTGCACTTCACGAAGATAACTTCCGGTGCCGATGCCGGCAAATGGACTGCCACCGTTCGGCTGCTAGGCATCATCGGGGAGCGGCAAGCCCTTACCGCCACGCTGACCTATGCCGACGGCAATCCGAAGCCCACAACTCTTGAGAGTGACCTTACCGAAGCACTTGATGGCTTTAACGCGGACAAGACCCGTCCGCTCGCCCTTGGCGGCACCATGGCCGAGACTCCGACAGAAGTCGGGGTGGAAGCCGCCATCACGGATTGGGAAGTGGTGGACGGCGGAAGCGTGGACGCGCATTGATAACAGACACTAAATAACTAACCAATACAAATTATTTTAACAAGAGAGATTATGAATACGAAAAGAACATTTTTCTACACAATGCTGGCAGCGGGCCTGCTGGCAAGTTGCACCAACGACGAACTGGCGGACAATCCGCTGGCAGACGGTCCGGTAGCCGCGCAGGTGACGGCAGATATCAGCCAGACCCTGACCCGTGTCAGTGCCAATGCCAATGGCATATCGGCATCATTCACCAATGGAGACATAATAAACGTGGTGGCAGACGGCAGCGCGACTTACGTCTATACCTTGCAGGACAATGGTACGACCTGGTCGGCCGGGAATAATCCTTATTACTTCCAGAACAGAGACATAGTATCCTTCCAGGCATGGTATGCCGCACCCGGCTACAAGAAAACAGGCAACGCCATTGAAATCAACACCAAGAATCAGACTGTCAGCAGCGGATGGAACCAGTGGGACATCCTTGCCACGCCTGTAGTGAAGACCGATGTCACTTCTCCGACAGTAGACTTCACCGGCACCAACGCCTTCAGCCATGTCATGACACAGGTCACGATGGTGTTCAAGAAAGGCGACGGCATCAGCGACCTTGCGGCATTGGAAGGTTATACGCTGAAAAGCCTGACCACCGATGCCACGTTCAACACGCTGAACTGTACGCTGACTCCGCGCACAACAACCGGTGACATAACCGTTACCGATATAAGCGCATCCGATACGGAATATACCTGCACCCCGCTCATCCTCGTGCCGCAGACTGTTACCGGTACGATAGCCCTCGAAGTCGCCTACAACAGCCAGACCTATAAGGCAGAACTCAATGCCCCGACAGCCGGTTTGCAGGCCGGTTACAGCTATACCTACACTGTAACCGTCAGCAACACCAAACTGGAAGTGAGCAACGCTGCAATTTCGGACTGGAGAACAGACCGGGATTTCAATGGCAATGGAAACGCGACTTTGCGATAATCAATATGGAAATATCAAGCAGAAATAACATATCATAACAAAGACAATGAAACAGTACATTCTTCTCGCAGCAACGGCACTCACGCTTGCCGCCTGCACCAACGACGAAATGACACCGACACAGACGGCAAGGTGGCCCTGAAAGTGAACGCCTCCATCGGCACGGTGGATACCCGCGCCGTCGGCACGCAGTGGACTACAGGAGACCAGATAGGCATCTCCACGATGGGCACGGAGGGACAGACCCGCTACAATAACATGGAGTACATATATTCTGAGGATACCGGCTTCAGGGCATTGTCTGACAATATCTATTTCCAGGACAAGGAAGAGGTGGTTACCTTCCACGCCTACTATCCTTTCAGCGGAGAGCAGGAAGAAGTGCCGGCACCTGTAGAAAAGACCATCACCGCCGATGACCAGACAGCCGCCAACCAGCCGGAGATAGACTTCCTCTATGCCTCCGGAGCCACGGCCAGCAGCAGTGAGCCGACCGTCAACTTCACCGGCGACCACGCCTTCGCCCATCGCATGAGCCAAATCACCCTGACCTTCATCGAAGGCTCGGACATGGATTTCGGAGGCTCGATCAGTTACACGCTCGGCGACTTGAAGATGGATGGCACCTTCAATCCACTCGACGGAACCGCCACTGCCGATGACGATGCGACAGCAACTTCGCTCACCGTCAACCTTACAGAAGTGCAGCCCACAAGCGGCAGCTACATCGCCCCCTCGCTCATCCTCTTTCCGCAGGAGGTAGCAAGCATCCCCATCACCGTCACCGTGGGCGGACAGGACTACACCGGCACGCTGAGCGTGAAGGACGGCAAGCTCCAGTCCGGCAACAACTATACTTGGAAGATTACCGTCAGCAAGACCGACATAAGTGTCGGCAAAGCTGAAATAAAGAACTGGGAAACCGTTGACAACGGCGGAACCACGGCAACGATGTAACACGGCCACAGCCATCCCGTGCGGCGGCGTAAGCACGGAGTTGCGCCCTATATATAATAATAAGGTGTAGCTGCCTCTTTCGCAGGAGGCGGTGGCGCGAATAAATTAATAATCAGAGCGTTCTTTGAAAGATTTGTGTGAGGAGGAGACGGATTCTCAAGAAAAAGCATTACCTTTGCCCAGAGATTAAGATATACGCTTATGGATAAGAAGAATGTAATCAAAGAAAAGGCAAACATCTTCCAACGCATGTTGGAGGACAAGCGCGCCATCCGCCGTTGCATTCAGAAAGGCGAGGACTTGAAAAAACTGGCAGAACAACGTGGAATCAAATTCGCTACACCCCTATGAAATTGCGGAAGAAGCGGATTTGACCTACTCTTTCACAACAAGGCATGGCATCACTTACCATGCCTATTTCCTTGATTATTCCTGCTATCATCCGGCCTTTGCCAACGTCTATACGTTCAATATCGAACCGGAGGAAGATACTCCCCATCCCATAGACAAGCGCATCGCATTGACCATCATCCATATCCTGCGGCAATTCTTCAGCCGCAACGAGAATGCCATGATTATGATATGCGACAACCTCGACGGGAAAGAGCAAAAGCGGGAAATGTTGTTCTCACGCTGGTTCATGCAATACAACGACGGAAGCATATGCAAATACGATGCTTCGTCGGCCACGGATGACTATATGCTGTATGTGTCCTTGTACATACACCGGGACAACCCCAATGCCCGGCAGCTGGTCAATGCCTTCTACGATTTGGTGAAGAACAATCTATATCCATTGGAATAACCCTCCACACACAATCTCTTCAAGCGACGCTCATAAAACGAAACCAATAACTTATGAGCGATATGAAACATTCTTTTTTAGTACTCTGTGCGGCGGCGCTTGCAGCCACCGCCTGCACGAACGACGAGTTAGGCAACGGCACGCTGCCCGGAGGGAAGTACCCATTGGAACTGACAGCTGCCAATCTGCATGAAGCCGTGGCCACACCCGCCGTGACTGGAACTCGGAGCACGGTGGACGGCAACTGGGAGGATGCCCTTTCGGTAGCCGTGCAAGTGGGCGGTGAAAACGGTCCGGTCAAGGAATATAAAGTAGCAAGCACCTCGGGCAACGGTGCGAAACTGACCTGTTCCACTCTTACCGAGGCCGATACCCAGTTCTGGTGGACGTCAAGCAATGAAAGCAAGAAGGTCAGGGCATGGTATCCTTACAGCGAGACCGTGCCCGTGGACTGGTCTGTCTCCCTTACTCAGACTGAAGAAACGCTGAAAAAGGAAGACTTCATGATGACGGATGGACAAGTAACAGTATCCCTAAACAATCCGCAAATAGCCTTTAGTCACCTACTGGCCAAGGTGGAGATAAACCTGATACAGTCCGAATACCTGCGGAACGCATCCAAGGTCAGTGTCAGCCTTCCCGGAATGTATGAGACCGGTACATTACGTGACCTATCATCATCTCGTCCAGTTATAGTCCGTAATAACGAAGAAAAAGCCGATAAAGAAATTATTCCTTACAGGTTGCCATCGGCCAATGACGGCTGTTATGCCTCTTATCAGGCTCTTATCATTCCTGACGAAGAGCAGAAAACCAGAAAAATTAATGTGATAGTGGATGATGTAATTTACACATTGTCAAACATGGCTACATATAATCCAAGATTTCGATATACCTATAATATCACCGTTCAGGAGGAAGGTCTGGAGATTGCATCCATAGAGCAAAGCATCGACTGGAACGCAACCAATCCCGGCAGCGGCGGCATCACCCTCAAAGACCACTACGACCAGGCCACCAAGACCTACTACGTCTATACCGCCGATGGACTGGACGCTTGGGCAGAGAAAGCAAAGACGGATTTGACGGTCAGCTGCATCCTGATGGACGACATCGACTACAACGACAAGGAATGGACGGCGATAGGCGACCCGGGTAATCAATATGCTGGTACTTTCGATGGTGGAGGACACACCATCCGCAACATCAAGATTAATGGCAATGCGCAGAATAACGGACTGTTCGGTTATATTGCAGGTGGTGGTATTGTGAAGAACCTCACGGTAAAGAACGCAAGCATGACTACGAGCGGTACAAAATATGGCATCATTGCCGCATGGAATGATGGAACCATAGAGAATTGCGTCGTGTCGTCCTGTGACATCACGGGCAGTTCCGATTATGTGGGGTGCATCTCATATCAAAATTTCGGTCGCATATCCTGTTGCCGTGTGGACGATGCCAATGTTTCATGCGGCAGTTTTGGCGGCATAGTCTGGCTGAATAACGGCCGGATAGAAGCCTCGTCTTTCCAAGGGCACATCGATGCTGACGGCGGAGCTCTGGTGGAAACAAATAGCATAATAGGAGGAACCATCATTGCGTGCTGGACCGACGCTACGCATGAGGAGGGAAAGACTGTGGCGGGAATAGTCCGGTATCTTGACGGCGGCTCCGTCACCGCATGTTACTATGGTGGCGACATGGATGCCGGCATTCTTGAAGGTAACGGCGATGCCACCAAGGTGGATGGCAGTACCTGCCCTTGGGGGTTGGCAGCCGGCCTCATGAATAGTGAACTCGGTCTTGACTTCGGCTGGCACTGGCAGACCGACAACGAGTACACCCCGCCGACCCTCGTACCGAACAACTGACACAGCCCCGGCCGGTGGCTGCAACAAAACCGGCTGCCAAACCGGGATGGCGGAGAACC
>CALUGP010000050.1 GCA_944320195.1 uncultured Prevotella sp.
AGTCATTACCTCACTCTTTGAGAAAAGCTTATAAATAGCTTGTTTCTAACAGATTCCTATTTGTGTATCGAATTTTTCCTGAAAAACGCGGCTGACTTCTTAGGGTGCCAGTTGCCGACGACGCGCCCTCCGCTTACGATTATCGGGTAAAACAGGCCGTTGTTGCTGTATGCACGTGGACGAAACTCGTCATCAAGTACATGATGGCGGCTCTTGTAGCCGAGCAGGTATTCGTCATACGACGGCAACAGAAGCGTCTGCCGTCGGCAGCCTCGCGTGCGGCAATCCTGGTGGATGTAGTATGTTGTACCGTCATATTTCTCCTCTGTCAGTTCGTTGTGGAGCGCATCGATTGCCGCGCGACATTCGCCGACGTTCAGGTTAGTCCACCATGTAAAGTCTTCAAGCGTGGCCGGAGAGTGGCTGCGGAAGTATTTTCGGGCGAGCATGACTACCGCCTCCTCGCGTGAAGGTTCTTCTTCCGGAGGTATGCGTTCGTCAATCAGCGCGTATGTGTTTTCCTTGCCGTTAAGCTCTCCGCTGCAAATGATGCCGTCAAGTTCCGCCCTGCGCAGGAAGATAGACATGGCATGAGCGGTATCTGACAGGCCAAGCTCCGCCAACCGTTCAACAAGTTTGGTCTTGGCCGTAGACCTGCGTCCGGCAAGTGCCTGCCGTATCAGGCTGTTGGCACGGTCATATTCCCATTCTTCGATTGTACGTCCTTGGTACGCCGTATATCCGTTGATGACGGCTTTGTTCCTGTCGGCGCAGAGCTTCAGCATCCACCGCAAGTCTTCCGCCGCCACAAGCTGCCATGTGCAGCGGAAAAGGTGCGTGCGAACGATGCGTCCCGAATTGTACGCCGACCTGAATGCCGCCATTGAGGGACGCTTCATCCTGATGCCGACAGCCCAGCGCATCATCCTGTATTCCTGCGCCTGCAACATGCCCATGTATGCAACGAGGTCGTGAACGTCGGTAAACTCCGGTGCAACAAGCTGTTGGTTCAGTAACCGTATGTTGGGTAAGTTCATGCCACCAATGCGCTTTTGTTTACCTGTAAATAAAGTAACTGCAATTCTTTCCTTGCGCGTACCGCTCGAAAAGGCGTACAAGGTATTCGGCGTTGGCCTTTACCTGTGCCTCGTTGCCGTCGTAACCGTTGACAAGGACGAGCACGCGCCGCGTGCCGATGGTGATTTTCGTGCGCTCGTTGTCGCTCGTAGGCGTGCCCACACCGCCTATGGCGTCACGATAGACGGGCAGCCCGGCGATGTTGAGCATGCCCCTTCCGATGCCCTCGTAAGGCTCGCCCTCACGCCCTATGCCGAGCGTCAGCGTGTCGCCGACGAACTTGTCGGCATCGAAACCGCCGATGCTGTAACCATAGGCGATGCTCGCAAGATTTATCAAATCGACCAACGTGTCGATTTGGTAGAGCTGTTTGCCTTGCAGCATGCGCCTGATTAACGCCTCCGCCGCAGGGCGGTAGCGGCTCGGGTCTTTGCCGCACGCGCGGTAGACGCGGCGAGTGGCCTCGATGCCCGGTATCTGCTTTATCGTCTCGGTGGTGTGCTCACCCCTGTATTTCTCTCCCAACGCTTCTATCTCGGCCCACAACTCAGCGTTGTATCCGGTGTTGACCACATCGGCCTCTACCGCCGCGCCGACGAAGCCGGGGCACACTTGTTCGATTTCATGTGATACGATGATGTTCATGTCATACAGTTTTAGCTTCTAATCCAAATACTAATTCAAGTTGCAAAGGTATGCAAAATCGGCTTTATTATTGCTCTTGTCAGTCGTTTTTATTAACTTTGCGCCAATAAAACGCAATCAACGCAATGGACGAAAGACAACGGATATTGCAGCTCCGCCGTGAGCTGAACGAGCATAATTATAAGTATTACGTACTCAACCAACCAACCATCGGCGACCAGGAGTTCGACTTCCTGATGCACGAACTTCAGGACTTGGAGGCGCGTCACCCGGAAATGGCCGACCCTGCGTCGCCTACGCAGCGCGTGGGCAGCGACGTGAGCACGGAATTCAAGCAAGTGGCGCACAAGTATCCGATGCTGTCACTGGCCAACACGTACAGCGAACAAGACGTGGCTGACTTTTACAACAGCGTGAAGAAAGGGCTCGGCGGCGAGGACTTCGAGATATGTTGCGAGATGAAATACGACGGACTGTCTATTTCGTTGACTTACGTTGACGGACGCCTGACGCAGGCCGTGACACGCGGCGACGGCGTTCAGGGCGACGACGTTACGGCAAACGTGCGCACGATACGCTCCATTCCGCTCGTGCTAAAGGACGGCGACTGGCCGCGCGAGTTTGAGATACGAGGCGAGATATTGCTGCCATGGCGCGAGTTCGAGCGCATCAACGCAGAGCGCGAGGCCGCCGAGGAACCGCTCTTCGCCAACCCGCGCAACGCAGCCAGCGGCACACTGAAGAGCTTAGACCCGAAAGTGGCGGCATCGCGGCGGCTCGACGCTTACCTCTATTACCTGCTAGGTGACGGCATCGAGGGAGACGGGCACTATGAGAACCTGATGCGCGCCAAGGCCTGGGGCTTCAAAATAAGCGACGGCATGCGCAAGGTGAAGACATTGGAAGAGATTTACGACTTCATTGCCTACTGGGATACGGAGCGAAAGAACCTGCCCGTGGCCACTGACGGCATCGTCCTTAAGGTCAATTCACTGCGCCAACAGCGTGCCTTGGGCTACACGGCAAAGAGCCCACGCTGGGCAATAGCTTACAAATTCAAGGCCGAGCGTGAATGCACACAGCTTAATGAAGTAACCTATCAGGTTGGCCGCACAGGGCAAATCACGCCCGTAGCCAACATGGAACCGGTACAGCTGGCCGGCACAACGGTGCGCCGAGCCACGCTGAACAACGAGGATTTCATCCGTAGCCTCGACCTGCACGATGGCGATTACGTATATGTGGAGAAAGGTGGAGAAATAATACCGAAGATAGTCGGTGTCGACACCTCGCGCCGACAGGTGGGCGCACACCCCGTTGAATTTATAACTCATTGCCCAGAATGCGGTGCCAAGCTTGTGCGCTATGAGGGAGAGGCGGCTCACTACTGCCCCAACGATGCCGGATGCCCCCCGCAGATTAAGGGGCGCATAGAACATTTTATATCGAGAAAGGCGATGAACATTGACAGTCTCGGCCCTGAGACAGTCGATGAATACTACCGTCGCGGACTTATCAGAAACGTGGCCGACCTGTACGACATCCGCGTAGAACAGATAAACGGCGACGGCAACCGCCAAAAGTCGGCACAAAGGGTCGTCGACGGCATAGCCGCATCGCGCCAAGTGCCATTTGAACGCGTGGTGTTCGCCCTCGGCATACGCTTTGTCGGCGAAACATCGGCACGCCTTCTGGCTCGTAAGTTCAAGAACATCGACTCCTTGGCCGCCGCCTCACTACAAGAGCTTATGGACGTTGACGGCATAGGTGAGGTTATCGCCAAGAGCGTAATCGCGTATTTCCACAATCCTGAGAACATGGAAATAGTAAACCGCCTGCGCGCATATGGCCTGCAAATGCAGCTGAGCAATGAGCAGATGCAAGCCCAGGGCACGAAGCTTGAAGGCAAAAGCATCGTCATCAGCGGCGTGTTCACACGCCACAGCCGCGACGAATACAAGCGCATCATCGAGGAAAACGGCGGCAAGAACGTGGGCAGCATCAGCGGCAAGACATCCTTCATACTCGCCGGCGACAACATGGGGCCGGCGAAACTACAGAAGGCCGAGAAGCTTGGCATACCCATCATTGACGAAGACACATTCTTGGAAATGATTGAATGACACCATACCCTTCCCTACAATGGAGGGGACCCGACAAGCCTGGAATTCAATAAAGAACGCAATGCATCTCATATGATTCTCATTCACTATGATATATGAAAAACATTGCGTTCTTATATGTAAAATCCACAAAACTATTTCTTGCTGAATTTTTTTATGGCACTGTAGGCCTCGTAAAGGCCAAGCTCACCGGCTTTGCTTAAGTCGGAGATGCCAAGGTCAGTCTTGCCTAGGTTTATGTTGGCTATGCCACGGTTATAATATGCTTCGGCAAGTTTTGGATCGAGCCTGACGGCATTGTCATAATCAGCTATGGCACGGACATAATCTTTGTTGGCAGCGTAAAGGTTGCCACGGTCGAAGTACAGATAGGCATTGTCCGGACTGAGCTTTATTGCCGTATCTAAATCGGCAATCGCACCGACGGTCTTCATGCGCACGTCTTCCCCACGAGAAGCGTCGTACTCATTCATCCTGGCCTGACAGACGGCACGCTGCCAGTAAGCCAACGACGACGTGCTATCAGTTTGAATGTAAATGGTGAGGTCGCTTATTGCGTCGGCATAGTTCTGGACAACGCTGTTTGCCACGGCACGCTGGAGAATCAGGCCCTTGTCACGCGACAGATTGCGAGACGCGTCGATGCGGGCAGACAAAGTGTCGACAACGGCAAAGACTGCGTTGCTCTCCTGCTCGGACAACTGCTTCACGCCACACCTTACATGTATCTGGCGCAAAGGCTTCTCGTTGAAATTGAACTTTTCAACCTCACTGTCGAATGCCTGATAAGACTTGACAACATTGTCATACGGGCTGTAAGAAAGCTGGAACATCGGAAGGAATACGACGTCAACCTTGCGGTTTTGCACGCGTCCGCGGTAAACAGTGGAATACTCATGCTGCACGGTGTTCTCGTCTTCGACAACAAGCTGGTTGTATTTGTCAAAATCAATCTCGCTTTTCTTGCGCACCTCGTCCTTCTTGCGCTTGCTCCACCGCTGCTGACGGCCATAATGCTTGTCCATCTGTGCCTTGAAGATGCGGAACTCGTCAAGCTCTGCTTTCGACGTAAGTCCAACCTTGCGGTAACAACGGGCACGGTTGTTCAGTCCGGCCCAGAAATTAGGATACTGGTCGATGAGTTTTGTATAATCACGTATGGCCCCGTAAATGTCGCCCGTGCGTTCAAGAAGGATTGCACGGTTGTAAATGGCCATTACATTGTCTGGTTCGAGGCTTATGACATAGTTGAAATCCTCAATTGCACGGTTGTCGTCGCCCACCTGGACACGCAACTGTCCGCGGTTGTAATGCGCAAGAAAGTTGTTGGGATCTATCTCAATGGCCTTGTCATAATCGGCAAGCGCACCATTAAGATTGTTTATATTATAACGGGCCAATGCACGGTTTACATAGTTGGCTACAGTTGTAGGCTTCAGATGTATTGCCTTGGAAAGCTGACTGTCAGCGTCTTTCCACTTCTTCTGAGAAAGGCTTATCATAGCGCGGTAAGCCCATGCGTCGCCGTCATACGGGTCCAGTTCCAGACTCTTGTCCAAATATTTGGCGCCGTTGACGGTGTCCTTCTGCAACATGCACACTTCCGCTTTCAGGGAATAAGCTTTTGAATAGGTTTTCCACATAGTCATCATGGAATCCAAATCCGCATTGGCCGCATCGTAGTCTTTTTTCTCCATTTTGCACAACACGCGGTTGAACCACAAGTTCTTGTCATATGGATTGAATTCTATCGTCTTGTCATAATCGGCAATCGCCCCGTCAAACTTCTTCTGCCTTATGCGGCACAAACCACGAAGCTCAAACAAATTTGGCACATATGGATTAAGCCTTATCGCCTCGGAACAATCTTTCTCGGCACCTACATAGTCGTCAAGATAAAACTTGGCCACAGCACGCAGGAACCATGGCTCATAAAGATAAGGCTTGACCATGATAACCTGGTTGAAGTATTGTATCGACAGGACATAATCTTCATAATAAAGCGCACTTCGTCCAACATCCATAAGCCTGTCCGTACGGAACTGGGCCGAAGCGGACAAAGATGCCAACAAAAGCAATAAAGACAATATGAACTTGCGCATAAGGATGGATGTCCTGAAATACAAAACCAAAAACACGCGCCGAAACCTGACAACGGCAACGACGCGTCTAATACACGAAAATGCTACTTATGGGCCAACTTGGTGCGATAACTGCATCTGAAACGCCCCTGCAATATAGCCTTAAGCTTGTTCTTTATGAGCTGACGGCGTAGCGGCGACACCCTGTCAATGAACAACTTTGCATCGAGATGGTCAAACTCATGCTGCATTACACGAGCCAAATAACCCTCAACCCACTCGTCGTGCTCGGCAAAGTCCTCATCCATGTATTTCACACGGATGCGCGTGGGACGCTTGACACTCTCATGTATCCCCGGTACTGACAAGCAGCCCTCTTCGGAAGAGTCTACATTCGTATCGTCATACTCCAAAATATGGGGATTTATATAAGCCTTGCGGAAACCTTTGTATTCAGGCAAATCTTCGGAAAGAACGTCCAAATCGATTACCACAAGACGTATATCCAATCCTATCTGAGGGGCTGCCAAGCCAACACCGTCTGACGCGGTAAGCGTCTCGAACATGTTGCCTATGAGCTCTTTCAAATCAGGGTAATCCTTGTCTATGTCTCGCGACACCTTGCGCAAGACCGGTTGCCCATATATATAAATAGGTAATATCATTACTTTCTTCTTAATGACTCCAAATAACTTTGCAATATTATCGTGGCGCTAACTTCATCGACAAGCGCCTTATCCTGCCTTTTTTTCTTATGCAGACCGCCGTCAATCATAGCCCGATGGGCCAAAACAGAAGTAAAACGCTCATCATAAAACTCTATCGGGATATCAGGAAAATCTTTACGCCAACGGTTCACAAACTGAACAATGCGGCCCATATTCTCACTAGGACTACCGTCAGCCTGCTTGGGCTCACCGACAATGACTCGCTCTACTTGCTCCTTACCAACATAGTCTCGCAAAAACTCAAAAAGGGCAGACGTTGAAACCGTCACTAATCCACCTGCAATAATTTGCAACGGATCAGTGACAGCTATGCCTGTACGCTTCTTGCCGTAGTCAATCGACAATATACGGGCCACGTATTTACTTTTGGTTATACAACAACCATGCATCAGGATACTGCGAACGAAGCTCATTGCGGCTGTTCACAGCGTCAGTCTTGTTGTCATATGTGGCTGCAACGACACGATACATCTGGTTTGACGGGTTGTAAGCCACCTGAGCATCGTAACCTTGACTCTTAAGAGTGCTTTGCAAACCTTCAGCATTAGCCTGCATCGAGAACGACCCGACAATGACGCTAAAACTCTTAAGACCGGCACCGTTGACAACAGACAGAGCCTCCTGCCTAACCGGAACATTGTCTGCATTGTCAACAACCACAGTCTCACTTGCGGGTTTCTCTACGACAGGAGCCACAACGGCAATCTCCTCACCGCCTTGATTTTGATCGGTTGCACGGTTTTCTTCCTGAGCTTTGGCTTTCTCATACATCTTACGATAAGCACTTTCAGACGACTTACAACTTGAAAACGCCAAAGCTACACACAAGCCGGCACACATAACCATGTATTTCTTCATAATTTCTCGTGTTATTGATTAGAAATCCAACTTACATCTTTTAATTTATCGTGCGAAATTACACAAAAACAAGCAAAACTGTCGAAAAACCGCACATAAAGTTTGTTAAATCAAGGAAATACATTGTTTTTAACAAAAAAGTCACGCAAAATCATTGACGTTTGAGAAATTATCACTATTTTTGCTATCAACAAAAACATTCAGCAACAGAAACTACTGAGTGAAGAATACATATTGTAAAACTAACAAATAAACGTATTATGAAAACATTAGGCTACATTGGCGCATTTTTAGGCGGCGCCATCGCAGGAGCAGCTTTAGGTCTGCTGCTTGCACCCGAAAAGGGAAAAGACACACGTGAGAAAATAACAGACGCCATCGATGACTTCTGCCAAAAGCACAACATCAAGTTGAGCCGCAAGGAAATGAACGACTTGGCCGAGGACATAACAGACGCAGCTGATGCGGAAAGAGCATAAAAACAACTTTGTCAACACATGTTCTCTAACGACAAAAACATTGAAACGATAAGTCAGTTAGTGCAACTGATAAAACATAGTATCGGGCTTCAGGGTGAATACCTGAAGCTCGATATAATGGAAAAAACAGTAAGAATAATAACCGCCTTGCTGCTTTTTGCAATTCTTACGCTGATTATAATCGCCATTTTATTCTTCCTTTCATTGTCAGCGGCAATAGCCATGGGGCAAGCTATAGGATATCCAGCCGCATTTGGAATAATTGCGGCATTTTACATCATCGTATTCATATTATTCCTTTCCTTCAGAAGAAGTTGGATAGAAAGGCCACTGATAAGGTTCATTACCAGCCTGTTGATGGAATAAAGCAAACCATGATATGAGAAAAACCGAGACCTATAACACTTTACACGAAATCAAGTTGCGGAAAGAAGCAATCCTTTCGGAAATAAAGTTGAGCAACCAGCAAATAAACATTTTATGGAAAGACCTGTTCCGCAAGCCTGAACCTAAGAAAAAAGGATTTACGCTAGCATCGCTTATGACTACGGGAGCAGGCGTGGCTGACGGGTTCATGCTAGTATGGAAGCTATATAGAAAATTCAAAAAATAAACTATGGAGAACACAAAACGTCGGTATTGACCAACCTGTAAAAAACAAAAAAGGAGTACCGCTGTACTCCAACCTTGTTAACCTTAAATCTAATACTATGAAAAACACGGTGCAAAG
>CALUGP010000051.1 GCA_944320195.1 uncultured Prevotella sp.
TCGATCGTCACGCCAAATAAGGCGGACGCGCTGCATCACCTTGTCTGTGTCAGTCTTTCAAAGATCTTCGCGCCCAGCTCCCGTTTGGAAGCGAAAGCGAATGCAAAGGTAAGGGGTTTTCCCCGAACTTGCAAATATTTCAGCAAGAATTTTTCAAAAACGATGCATTTTTGTTACATTCTTGACTTAAATCAACCGCACACAGGGTTCATTCACCAGAAAGAGGCTTGTTTCAATCTATTACAATGCACATGGACGGGTGTAGAAAAGACACGGCGAAAACATGTATTCACGACAAAAAACAGCAGGCAACACAAAGAAGGAACAGAGAAAATGAGACGAAAGCGGAATCATGGCATGCCATATAAGTAATGTGTTGCAAGGGGATTTTTCAAAAAAAGACTGGCCGGCATGAGAAACAACTGTAAAAACCGTAAGCAATCAGTACGACAAACGTAACAACGCAGACAAACGAAGCGAAAGTATTTGCGAACCTGAAACAACTTGCTTGCTTTTTACTTACAATCAGAAATGCCGTCAAACGGAAGGCGAAATACGGCCTTTCGTGTTGTGAAAAGCCGTCGTTTATAATACGGGAGACGGCCTATAACCAGATGAATCACAAACTACAAAAGAACGAAACAAGGAATGGCACGCTGAAATCCACCACAAAACCATGAAAAACAGACAACACAACATAAGCGTTGCCGCTATAACGCGTGATGACAGGCAGTGTAGTATCCATTGTTGTCGCTCCGCCTGCCGAAATCGGCGCAAGCTTGCCGAACCACCTTACGAGCAGCGGAGCACAGAGCAACGTGAGCAGCTCGCGTGAAATGTTTGCAAGCAGGGCGACGGTGCCAAGCTCTGCGCCGCGGTATTCGGTGATGAATATGCTTGAAAGAGAATAATAACCAAAGCCGGAACCGACGGCAAGGCAGTCGGCGAGACTGCGATTTGGCAACAACATGCCGGCCACGGCCACACCGCCCAACGTGCCGGCAACAGTGACAAAGGGAAGGAGAAGGAGACGTGGACTGACGGAGCGGATGCGGCCGAGCACGGAAGAATCGCCGCCCACACTGACTCCCACAAAGAACATGAGAGCGCACAAGGCGTAGAAGCCTACATCCGTACCTGAAGCCACACACTCAGGAACAATGCCGCTAACGCCGACCAGCGTACCTATTATAAAAAACGAAACTATAACAAGGCTTGACTTCATAACGGTAACAAGGATGACGAACCAAAGACAGACTATGACCATGCAAACATGAATCTACTCGCCTCCGTCAACATGCCGGCCAAACACAAACCGGCACAGCAGCGCACACCCAAGCACGGCAAAAACGGAAAGGGCCACAGCCTCGACCCCGAGACTGCCAAGCGAACCTACCACTCGTGGATTTGCGCCGACCTCGACACCGAGCAGGAAAAGCAGAAGCCATATAAAAAACGTTATGGCACGCGACACGGCAGAACGGCCGCGGCCACGCAACAGACGGCCTACGGCCACGCCGAACAGCATTATCAAAATGACGGTGAACATTGGGATGTGTGATATTACCTTATGGTGAAACGAAGACCTACGTTAAGATTGAAGTTAAAAGGCTTATCCTTATATATAGTTGTAACACCGCTGCCGTTATCGAAATAATAGCTTACTCCTGGTTCGGCATACACGCCCACAACGTCGCTGAAATTATACTGAACTCCGGCCGAGGCGCCCAAAGACCACTGGGGCCTATTGTCGCTCACGTCAGCATTCGCAGTGTTCACCACCTTGCCTCCTGAGACATACTCCGTATGAGACTTGCCCGAAACGCAAAACTCCACCGCCCCACCGGCAGAAGCGTAGACATCAAGGAAATCTGTATGCCAAATGTTGTAATTGACAGCTACCGGCACACCTACATAATGAAGTTTCTGTGTCTTAGTATAACCACCCGTGTCATCCCCCGATGCAATGTCTGACGAATGGTAAGAATAGTTCATACCTGTCTCAACACCGAAACGACCTGCAATATGGAAGCGGACAGACGCGCCCAACTTGACAGGCTGACGATGTTTCACGCGCACCTCATTGCCCTCCGCCGTACCATAAGCAGCCGACATCAGCATGACATCATTACCACCAACTGCATCCTGATACATATTGAAAGGACGTATCGACGCTCCGCTATTGCCTGAAGAAGCCCCAACCGCGGTAAGCCCGGAACCATAGACAGACACGGAAAAGCCTGATGCTTCGTCAGCAACACGCCCGGCATCGGCCAAAAGCCCTCCGCCATCACCTCCAACCGCTTCATGACGAACGGCAGGATGCCTGACAACAACGCTGCCACAATCTTCACCACGCTGCCCTGCGGAAAGGGCTCCGTCTCTTTCCGCGCGGACATCTTCAGCCGCCACGTCTTCAACATGTGACAACGCCGTATCGGCCCGGCCATCGGCAACAACCAGACACCGCTCCGCCATGCGCGCAGCATGCCGCGCCTTCGGACCGGCATAATCGCGCTCAACAACCTCAGCCAATCCGCCTGAAGCCACGTCTGCCGGCCTGAAACCATCGTTTGCCAGCTCAACAACATCTGCAGAACCGTCTTCACGGCTGAATACGAACCACCCCATGCCGACCAACACGGCCACACATGCAACGGCGGCCACCGACCTGCGCAACCACAACGAAACGGTTTTGGCACCGGCACGACGGCTGACAACATCCGCACTACCTGCGGCCGACCCGTCCATGGCAGCCTCAATCCCCGTCCAAAGATCATCAGGCGGCGCAATCTTGCGGTCGGCAAAACGCTTTCTAAGATATTCTATCCATTGTTGTTCCATGACACACATATTTTAAAAGCAGACACGCCAAACAGCGACGAGCAAGCTACAGACACGGCCCTGGCAATGTCTTTAACAGACTTAGGCTTGGAACGCACCGTACTTTCCACCGAACGGCCTGCTGAATAATCACCAACGCCATCACGACCAACGCCAGAGCCTGTTCCCGGAGTCAACCCGTTGTCAAGCTTGTTTTTGTAATCCTTCATCCGTCTGGCCAGCAACGCCTTAGCCCTCGAGAACTGCGACGCCGACGAGCTTTCACCGATACCAAGCATTGCAGCAATCTCCTTATGGCTCTTCCGCTCGAACACATAAAGATTAAAAACCATGCGATAACCTGGCGGCAACGACAAAACCATATCGTTAAGCACATCGTCAGGAATACCCTCCGGTTCAGGCTCATCAACCATATCTGGCAGACGGTCTTCATACTCAATAAAACCGTAAGCAGAATTTTTCTTCAAAAAACGCAAGGACTCATTCACCACAATCCTTGCCATCCATGCCTTCAAGGAGCCTTCACCACGAAACTGGAACTTGTCCAACGACGTGAAAATCCTTATGAAACACTCTTGCAGGACATCCTTGCGAGAATCGTCATCGGCAATATAACGCGCGCACACAGCTGACAGATATTCAACATACCTGTCATAAAGCCTCTTCATAGCCTTACGGTCACCTCCCGTAACATGGGCTACAAGGTCACTCTCGCTGTATCCGCCGTTGTCAGCCATTACATTTGATATGGATTAAAAGTCAAGAGAAAAGGAACATAAACTTGCAACACGCCTCAAAAATGAACAACCGCGAGTTTTTGTTTCCCAACTCTCAACCTTTAATCAGATTTTTCAGAACATCACTTCACCCTGGAAGAATAAACAGCTCTTTCTATAGAACCAGCCACAGCTGTCGGCTTGCGGCTGCAATAATCGAACTGAACCTTCTTCTCACCTGTAAACGACTTGTATTTCAAAGTCAGTTTAACCGTCTTTCCGCCAGTATCAGGCAGATCTGAAAGCCTGAATGCCACCAAGGCATCACCTTCCATGCCGTTTATGTCGCCAAAAGCATTGTGCTTGAACTCAACCTCGTACGGGTCATCAGGATTTACACCTGTAAGAAGGTTCACATAATGAGCTACACCCGTGTTACCCCAGCGGGTGCGGAAACGTAATGTAAGATAACCGTCCTCGGCGATATTCACCCAATCGCGAACAATCTCTATCGGATCATCGCCATATTCTGCGACATCACCGTCGGCAGGATAAGGCACGGACATTTTTGTAAGAATACTGTCGATCCAGCTAACCTCGACAGACTTAGTGTAATAATCGTTTACCTGTTCCACTTCACGGTAGCACACCAAAGCGCGCACCTCTTTGTCACCGTAAGGCGAAGCGGCCATGTTCACCGGATAAAGCGTAGTGCTGTCGTCAAGTTGCATGTAAAACCCGGCCCCGTCAATTGGCTTCACTGTAACCAAGGCATTGGGCACCGGCGGATAATACCAGACATAAGTGTCATCGTCATTACATGAACTGAAAGAAAAAACGGCCGCCATTGAAACAACAAGTCCGACCAAAAATTTCATTGTCTTCATAATTTATAGTTCCTGATTTTTATTGTTTAACAATGAAATACGCCGACCATGTCCAACCTTGCGTAAAAGGAGCTTTTTTTAATCATTATTTACATAAAAAGGATGCAGCACCGTGTTGCATCGGCACAGCATCCTTATGAATCGTTGTCAAATCATTTCTTGGCGTTGTCAATCTCGATGCTTTCCAGATTTCCAGTCACAGGGTTCAAGACGACGCTTGTAAACAGTTTCCTTCCAAAAAGATCTTCATCCAACGCTACGACAGAACCGAACTGGGCAGCATAAAGTTCATAAGCAGCCCACTGCTCGTCACCTTTATATAAAGAGACTTTTATCTTACCTGGCAGGTTGACATACAGGCCACCATTATCCTTAGCCTTTTTCCGACTAAGCAAATCTTCCTGGATCGACGGAGTTACACGCTTGTCTTCCACGCTGATATAATAAGGGTTGCCGCCAAGATCATCAATATCGGTCATGCCCATCCACTTTGAGAAGCGGAACAGCAACTGTCTGTCCACAGGCTTTGCAGGCACAAACTTCACCACCGTTTCCATAGTGTCGCGCTCAGTAACACCACTGAAAAGCTGCATCAAAGCATTCTCCTGCATTTCAAGATTAGACAACATTATGCGCAATTGTTCCCCATCCTTCGGCATAAAGTCAGCTTGTCCTTTATTTA
Organism: uncultured Prevotella sp.; assembly: GCA_944320195.1. Classification (GTDB taxonomy): domain Bacteria; phylum Bacteroidota; class Bacteroidia; order Bacteroidales; family Bacteroidaceae; genus Prevotella. The sequence goes on from CALUGP010000051.1 coordinate 5,130, forward strand.
GGAGGCTCTTGCTGTCACGTATGTCATAAATTTCAAGAGCGCAAAGTTCTGCCATCTTAGCCGAACTACCGGCGGAAAGGATATCTTCGTTCATGTAATCGCGAGGATTAAGCGGTGCAGGTTTTGGCGACGGTTTAAACGGCACGGGCATCTTGACATTCTTAGGCTCGGCATTAACAGCCAACAGCACGCTGTTGTCATCCAAATCTACGGTTTGTATATTATGCTTTGAATCGGTCGGCAATACATAAAACTTTGCCGTGTCACGTTCACCTGCAGAACTCACGTCAAGTCCCAATATGCGGTAAGTTTCCGTAGGCTTCATCCCTACATTGTTCAGCTTCATGTATTTTTCAGCATAAACGGCAAATTCTCCCGGCGTATATGATGTTTTCTCGATCTTGACCGTAAAGCACAATTCAGTACGTGGAAGATAATACGCCGTGCCCTCAGCCACGCCCCTACCCTTTTGGGCAAGAACAGTTTGGCTACATGATACAAATATTAAAAACGCTAAAATCTGGTTCTTCATGTCATTATGGAATGGTATTTATAACTTCTTCATCAATCGCAAAGATACTTGAAAGCCTGTGGAAGATATCTTACAATATCACTGGCAACAAGGCTTTCAGCCCCTATATCCTTGACAGCCAAATCGCCGGCAAGCCCATGCACATACATGCCCAGCATGCAAGCGTCAGACGGCTTATAGCCACGCGCCAACAAACCGGTTATCACGCCTGTAAGCACATCGCCGCTTCCAGCCGTTGCCATTCCGGCGTTTCCTGTCGAATTAAACACGACCTTGCCGTCAGGCATGCACAATGCCGAATAATGTCCTTTCAGTATTATATACGCCTGCAAACGTTCAGCCATGTCTCGCACACTGCACAACCGTTCGTAGCTGTCGCTGTAATGGTTGCCGGCCAGACGCTCAAACTCCCTTGGATGTGGTGTCATTATTATGCCTTTAGGCAGCTGTTGCAACCAGGCCCTGTGACTGGCAAGCATATTTAAGCCGTCGGCGTCAATTACGATAGGAGCCTGCGTCCTGCGTATCTGGGTTATGAGCGCTATGGCTGAAGCCTCCTGCCGGCCAAGTCCGGGGCCGATTCCTACCGCATCAAAAGATGACGCGTCTATAGCTTCCGAGAAATAAGTCTCTTCTTTGTCAATGCACATCACAGCTTCAGGCACGGAAATTTGCAATATGTCATTATTTCGGCGTGGCGTACATACTGTCACCTTGCCGGCCCCGCTCCTAAAACAAGCTTTTGTCGCCAGCACAGCAGCTCCTGCCATGCCATAACATCCTGCAACAATCAATGCGTTGCCCATGTCGCCTTTGTGCGCGAACTCACTCCTGCGCAAAAGGCGCAAACGCAAATCACTCTCTTCCAAAATACTGAAAGGCGATGATATTGCCGACATGCCCTCCTTGCTCAACCTTATATCCAGGATTTTTAGCCTGCCTATGATCTTCTGGTTTTCCGCAAACAGGAATGAAAGCTTTTTATTTTGCAAAGTCAGCGTAACGTCAGCTCTTACAATGTTAGCCCTTACGTTATACGTGTTGTCCTCGGTCATAAGCCCTGAAGGCACATCTATGCTTACCACCGTGGCCGGCGACTGGTTGATGTATTTCACCAGCGAGGCGAAACCTCCGGCCAAAGGCTTGTTCAGGCCGGAGCCGAACAGGCCGTCTATCACCAGCATGCCCTTCTCCAACACCGGAGGGTCAAATTCGTCAACCACTTCTGTAAAGCCCTTGATTGCCTTGCAGCCAATAGCCCGTTGCTTGTTTACATTACAGTCTTCAGACAGTTTGCCGTTGATATTGAACAGGAAAGCGTCAACCTGGTATCTCTGCTCGGCAAGCATCCTCGCCACCGCCAAGGCGTCGCCCCCGTTGTTGCCCGGACCGGCGAATACGACAACAGGCATGTCTGCGGGCCACATTTTCGTTATGGCACGCACGATAGCCATTGAAGCACGCTCCATCAAGTCAATCGAACTCACCGGCTCATGCTCCATCGTATACTTGTCCAGCTCACGTATCTGAGCGCTTGTAAAAATCTTCATCAGTGCAAAAATACGAAATTAATGCCGAACGTTTGTCAACGTTTGGCATATTTTTAGTAATTTTGTGCCAAAATATCAATAGAAGCATCATGTCAACAGTAAAAATACACGACAAGACATTCAAGATTTCATACACCGAGGAGGAAATATTGAAACATGTAAAAGTCGTTGCCGACCGCATAAACAAAGACATGGAAGGCAAGAATCCGTTGTTTCTTGCCGTACTTAACGGCTCATTCATTTTCGCGGCCGACCTTATGAGGATGATCACCATCCCGTGCGAGATCTCGTTTGTAAAACTTGCTTCTTACCAAGGCACAATGTCTACAGGAAGGATTAAAGAAGTCATAGGCATAAACGAAAACATCTCCGGCCGTGACATAATAATTGTTGAAGACATTGTCGAGTCGGGTCTTACTATGAAACGGATGATGGAATCATTGGGCACGCGCAATCCGGCTTCAATACACATCTGCACGCTTCTGTTGAAACCTGAAAAGCTTACCGTCGACTTGGATGTCGAATATGTGGCCATGGAGATACCAAACGACTTCATTGTCGGTTACGGGCTTGACTACGACCAGCAAGGCCGCAACCTGCGCGAGATATACACTCTGGTTGAAGAGTAACGATACACATTTTATTATACACAAGAAAGATGAAGAATATTGTTATTTTCGGCGCGCCCGGTTCTGGCAAGGGCACGCAAAGCGACTTGATGATCAAGAAGTACGGCTTCGGCCACATCTCTACCGGCGACGTGCTTCGCAACGAAATCAAGAATGAGACTGAACTCGGAAAAACGGCCAAGCAATATATAGACAACGGCCAGCTGATACCCGACGAGCTGATGATTGACATCCTCGCAAGCGTTTACGACGGTTTCGGCAAGGAGCATGAAGGAGTAATCTTCGACGGTTTCCCTCGCACCATTCCACAGGCCGAGGCACTGAAGAAGATGCTCGACGAGCGCGGACACAACGTCGCAGCCATGATTGAGCTTGATGTTCCCGAAGAGGAACTGATGACACGGCTCATCAAGCGCGGACAGGAATGCGGACGCTCCGACGACAACGAGGCAACAATCAAGAAGCGCCTCGATGTCTACCACAACCAGACGGCGCCGCTCATTGAATGGTACAAGAAGGAGAACCTTCACCACCACATTGACGGGCTCGGACAGCTCGACCGCATTTTCGCCGACATCTGCAACGTAATAGAAAACATTTAATCAAAACAGTTAAGAATTAAGAGTTAAGAATTAAGAGTTTAAAAATATACTTTGTTCGTTGCCAACCTCAAGAACTGTTTTCTCAACTCTTAATTCTTAACTCTTGATTCTTAACTCTTGATTCTTAACTCTTGATTCTTAACTCTTGATTCTTAACTCTTGATTCTTAACTCTTGATTCTTA
>CALUGP010000052.1 GCA_944320195.1 uncultured Prevotella sp.
AAACAGGTGACAAAAGGACGTCTCCGTTTTTGACTGCTTGGCTACCGTTTGAGGTTGCGTCCGTCGTCAATGTCCTCGTAGCCGCCCTTGCCGCCGACTTCCCACTCACGCTTTTCGGCATGGCTTCCGGCACCGGAATCCTTCAGTCCGTGCAGACGGATTGGCTTGATGTGTCTCCCGTATGAATCCGATTGTCGGGACTGCTGCTTCCGTGGCCGGGGTTTCAGCCGTTCCGGGTCAAGCCCTTCCGCCACAAGGTCTATCACGATGTGCCTGCCGAAATTGACGGCATATGCCGCGCCCGCTTCCTCGCGGATGATGAAGCCTTCCTCATGGAGGGCGCTCCGCACGGAAAAGACGTTCTCATCATTGAAGATTTCACGCAGGCGGTTGACGGCATCCGTATGGGATTGCGGCCTTTCGCCTGACAAGTCCACCAGGTCGGGGCGGCTCACCTTGAAGATTTTGCAGAGCAGGTCGCGCTCGGATTCGGTGGCCGGGTGGAACATCTCGATGATACGGATACGGTTGTTCCGGTCGATGGCTTCCGCCATGAACGGCTTTAACGGGCGTGTTTGCCCGTCGAAGTGGATGACACCTTTCTTTATATAGGCACGCTGTTTCCTCAGCTTCTGGAAAATCTCGCCTTGTGTGATTTTCGGATTGAGGGTGAGCAGCCGGTCTATGTAGTCCTCTATGCGTGCGAAGCGTTGCTCCGGGGTGGCAAAGTTCAGCAGCTGTTCCGTAGCCAATACCCTCGCTCCGTTGATGACAGTGCGGTGGGCATGGTCGACAATCATGTAGCCGTAGGGGGCGTCTTTCCTGCCGAAGAACACGAGGCTGATGCCGAACTTTTCCTTCAGCTCTTTCTGAAATTCTTCCTTGCCGCCGCTTACATCCCGGTATTTTTTGAGGATGCTCCGCAGCTGGCGGCAACGGGCGCGTTCCCTGTAACCGCTTTTGAAAAGCCGCTCGACTTCGGCCAGCGGAATTTGCCGCTGTACCTTGCCGCCATGCTTGATGAATACGGTATCGTCTTTCTTGTAGGCTTCGTAGCCCATTGAGGTCAGGACGGCCTTGAATTGGGCGAAGGAGGAGAAAGTGTATTGTCTGGCCGCGTCTATGTCGTCGGCGGTTTTCTTTTGCCTGTCTGTGCATAGAATCCTGTCTATCGTTTCTTGGGAACGCCTGCGCTCGTGGCTGTGGGCAATCTTCCTGCCGTCGGGTGCGACGCGCGAGGTGATGATGTGCAGGTGGGTGTTGTCGGTGTCATGGTGGGCGTAGATGAGCCACGGCTGGCCGGGTTCGGCATATCCCATTTCCTTGAGATACCGGTGCGCGAAGTCCAGCAGTTCGGATTCCGTCATTTCACGGCCTTTGCAACTGACGGCCACATGGAACTGGGACTTCCGGATGCGGCTGTTGGCGGAACTGTATTTTCTGAGGTAGCCGGTAAGCTCTTTCGTGGTGGGTTTACCTGCCAGACCGACCGTCCCGAAGTTCCGCATCTCGATGAGCCGGGCAAGCCCTTTCGATACCTTATGTTCGTTGTAACCCACAGCATGGAAGTCCGCGCTTCCGGGTAATATGGTCGCTATCATCTTGGGGTGGTGTTATCTTGGTTGGTGATATGTCCGGTTCTAAGGCTTGTTTATTCTTGATGTGAGGATGTCAAGTTGTCTTTTTATCCCGTTGACGGTTTCCTGTGTGTCCCGGATAACCGGAAACAGAACTTCCCGGATATAGCTTGGGGGCAGCAACCCTGCAACCGCCAGCTCGTTGGTACGCTTTACCGTCTGGTTGAGATTTCCGCCTATATGGGACAATTCGCCCTGGTATCTCCGGTAGAACGAACTAAGTTCCTGCATGAGTTCAAGCTGCTGCTTGACGCTTACGTTTGAATACTCTTCGAGTGCCTTGCGCACGTAGTGGCTTACGGTCTTGTATTCAGCCGCTTTCTCCTTGAACGCCCGGACTTCTACCGGGCTCATCCTTACCTTGATGTACTTGTTCCTTTGTTCCTTCATGTTCCGGTTTGTTTGCAACCGGGATTGTCTTACCTTATTTCGCAGGGCGAAACAGCGGCGGTGCCGCTCCGGTGCGGGGCATCCGGCAAGTCACTTTTGGGGGAACAAACGGTGTTTTGTGGCCACAAAAGTACAACTTGCTTGACAACTCCTGCAAAGCAGGGCAATATGCTCCCGGGCACTTTATTGCGCCAAATATACGCAGGCAACCCGTCATGCGGGGAAATGCGCAACACAAAACAGGATAGCATGACACACCCGGATTTCAGAAACTATGGAAATATGTGTGTCCGGATTTCTTCACGCCCGCATTCTCCGCTTCCTGGCCACCAGAAATTTGTATCATAAAATCTCCTCATGCAGATACGCGTAATTGACAGTCCCGGATTTTATGTGACTTTCATCCGTGACTTTGGGTATTTCGTTATTGAGTGTTTTAGGCAGACATATTCTGTTGACTGGGATTGACGGATTCCTTAACGTCAACAGATGTAAGTCCCCAATGATGTAAGTTCCTGGATTATTATAATTGCGATGCTTGGATTAGAGAATATGGATGCCGTGTTTTGAACAGTCAGGATATAAAGAGAAATGTTGTCCTGATGTCCTTGGTATCTGACAGCAGGGAAAAAGAGTTGTTTGCGATTTAAGATTATGAGTTGTTCGGAAACGTTAATCTGTATGCTGGAGAAGCTGTATTTTTCAGCTTAATCAATCGGGTATATATGTCTGGAAATGATTGGATAAGTAAGGGAATAATAGGTGTAATATTTGCGTATGTCGCTGATTTTTAGTATATTTACATAGTGAAACTGTCTTTATTTAGTGTGATATTATGTTTGAATTGTTGCTGCTCATATATATTTTGCCGCTACTGATGATAGCCTTGTTGCTTTTCAAACTCGTAGTTTGGATTGTCAGGACGGCATTCAGGCTCGTATTTTGGCTGGTCAAAAAACTGTTCCTGATTTTCGGCCGGATGCTTGCGGCTGCATTCGCCTTTATAATTGGAGGCAGGGCTTTCACACGGCGTTGCGGCAGGCAATGACGTGCATGAAAAAGCCGCACTTGCTTTTCTTGCAAATGCGGCTTCTTTGGGATTTGGTACTTTCTAAAATCCTTTCCCCTTGCTTCTTTCGTAGACTGCTTCCCGTTGCGAGTCACAGTTGGTAAGGCGGAACTGTACGGTGCTACCAATTGGAATGTTCTTGGGTAACTTTTGGGCAAGGGCCGCGATAACGTCATCTACCGTGCCGAAACCGATGTCCGTAAGCTCGCTGACAACTTTACCTTTGAAGTAGGCACGCCCGTATATCATCATTTTTTTGGTTATGCGGAACATCTTGTCTGCCGGAGCCTCCAAATCACGGGCTTTTCCTTGTTTACTCTTCTTGTCGCTGAAGAAAATGAAGTCGATGATTTTGGCATTGAGCCGCCAAGCAGGGGAGAAGTCTATCTTGACATAGCCCCTCGTCACGTTCATGCCGTGGCTGTGGTTCAGTCCGAAGGCCACCTCATACAGGTTGGCATCACAGTCGTTCTGGGCTATGGTGGCCCAGGTGTGCCTGAATGTGTAAAAGCAATAATAGTCCTCCTTTGCCATGCCCATGTCCTGACAGATTTTCCGGATACCTATATTCACATTGGCGTTGAAACTGTCATAGTCACGGTAGCGGCTGTGGAAAACAAACAGGTACTCGTCATTCTCGTCTTTTGAGAGGTACTTGTTGAACGTTTCTTGGATGAACGGCTCAATCCTCATTTCCATATAAGCCTCGTCCTTACGGCTGCGTTTTGTCTTTGCCCTCTTGTAACCAATGATGCCATTGTTGTAGTCTTTCTTCTTCAATTCGTACAGGTCAACGGTGTTGATGCCTCCAATACAGAGTGATAACAGGGCGACATCCCGTCCGAGTTCGGGGACGGGCGAAATCATCTTGCTTTTCGGGAGTGGACGGTTGAAGAACTCACGGCACGCCTCTGCGCTGATGGCACGTTTTACCGTACTGTCAGATTTTGGTATGGTTATTTTCAGCCACGGGTTAAACTTGATGCGTACAATATTACGTTCTTCATCGTTAAGTTCTACTATTGCCTTCTTAAAGATTTGACGGACACAAGTCGGATACATTTCTTTTGCCCGGTTTGTGGTGGCAAGGTTTTCAATCCACCTTTGCAATGTCGAAGACGTTAATTGACCGAACATAATGTGATTTGTACCAAGATAACGCTCCAAATGGTTCACAGCCAAACGGTAATTCTTTGCATTACGTGCATGACCTTCTTTTATCATACGTTCTATATGCAGGTTTGCATAATCACTAAAACATACATCCTCATCAGAACGCGTCAGGTATTCAATCAGCTCTATGACCGAATAATTGGAAATATCATGCCGGTTGATCATTTCCGTGAAATGCAAGATTAGCCGTGAACAATATTCATTCACTACCGCATCCTTGATTTCTCCGGATTTTGAGATTTGCTTACCTGTGATGAGTTTGTCTGTCTTGATGTAACCCATACGAGAACGGTGGACGATGCGAATGTACACCGGATAAAAGCCGTCGGCTCTTTTCTTTCTTACTACTGTTTTAAAAGTTGCCATATATCAATGATTTAAATTGTGTATGCGTTGGTGTATGCGCTATGTCCTTCAGGTGTATGTCCAGGTGTATGCAAATGCCGTTTATTTGGCCTGTTTTTTGCGGTCAAGTGTACGAACCGTCTAAAAACAGATTAGGCTGTAACCTCCTGATTATCGGAGTATTACAGCCTAATTCAATGGTGTGTCAGAAATCCTTATTCATCTTCAACCGCAGCCTGCGCCGCAGCCAAACGTGCTATAGGTACACGGAACGGTGAGCAACTTACATAGTTCAGTCCAACCTTATGGCAGAACTTCACAGACGACGGTTCACCGCCGTGTTCGCCGCAGATTCCGCATGTAAGTTCGGGTCGTGTAGAGCGTCCCTTGTCAACTGCCATCTTGATGAGTTGGCCTACGCCATTCTGGTCGAGCACCTGGAACGGGTCAACGTTCAATATCTTCTTTTCCAAATATACGGGCAAGAAGCTTGCAATGTCATCGCGGCTGTAGCCGAAAGTCATCTGTGTCAAGTCGTTAGTACCGAAACTGAAGTATTCTGCTTTTGCCGCAATGCGGTCGGCCGTCAACGCTGCACGTGGAATCTCAATCATTGTGCCCACGCGGAAAGGTATTTCTACGCCTTCCTCCTCAAACAATTGCTTTGCAGTTTGGCGTATGACCTTTTCCTGAACGTCGAACTCGTTTACGATACCGATGAGCGGAACCATGATCTCTGGATGTGGATCAAATCCTTCCTTCTTCAGCTGTATGGCCGCACCAAGAATAGCTCGTGTCTGCATGGCCGTTATTTCGGGATATGTGTTGCCAAGACGGCAGCCGCGGTGTCCGAGCATCGGGTTGTGTTCGCTCAGGCTGTTTACGCGCTGTTGTATCTTCTGTACGGTGATACCCATTTCCTTGGCCATGATCTCTTGCTCGGCAAGGTCTTGCGGAACAAACTCATGCAGAGGCGGGTCAAGCAGACGTATGTTGACAGGATATCCGTCCATTGCTTTCAGTATGCCGTAGAAGTCTTGTTTTTGGTAGGGCAGCAGTTTGTCGAGTGCCTTTTCGCGTTCTTCTACAGTGTCAGCGAGTATCATCTCGCGCATGGCTTTGATCTTTTCATTTTCGAAGAACATGTGCTCCGTGCGGCAAAGACCGATACCTACGGCTCCGAAGTTGCGTGCCACCTTTGCGTCACGCGGAGTGTCGGCGTTGGTGCGTACAACCAGTTTTGTATATTTGTCGCACAGTTTCATAAGGTCGGCAAAGTCGCCTGTCACTTCAGCCGGTTTGGTCTTGACTTCGCCGAGATAGATTTCGCCGGTAGAGCCGTTGATTGACAGATAGTCGCCTTCTTTGAGTATGGTTCCGTCTATTTCTACTGTGCGTGCTTTGTAGTCTACGTTCAGTGCGCCTGCTCCCGATACGCAGCATTTGCCCATACCGCGAGCTACGACCGCTGCGTGGGATGTCATGCCGCCGCGTGCGGTAACGATGCCTTCGGCGGCCGCCATTCCGGCAAGGTCTTCAGGACTGGTCTCAATGCGCACCATTACTACGCGGTGGCCTTCGGCGTGCATCTTGGCCGCGTCGTCGGCGAAGAATACAATCTGTCCGCAGGCAGCTCCCGGAGATGCCGGCAGTCCTCTTGTGAGTACTTTTGCGCTCTTCAGTGCTTCCTTGTCGAATACCGGGTGCAACAGTTCGTCAAGCTTGTTGGGCTCGCAGCGCAGAAGAGCCGTCTTTTCGTCTATCTCGCCTTCGCGGAGCAAGTCCATGGCTATTTTCACCATTGCTGTGCCTGTGCGTTTTCCGTTACGTGTCTGCAAGAACCAGAGTTTGCCTTCCTGTACGGTGAACTCCATGTCCTGCATGTCGTGATAGTGGTGTTCGAGTTTCTCCTGCAGTGCGTTGAGCTGGGCGTAAATCTCGGGCATGGCCTCTTCCATTGACGGATACTTGGCGGCACGTTCCTCTTCTGATATGCCTTGCTGCTGTGCCCATTTGATTGAGCGCTCTTTTGTGATTTGCTGTGGTGTGCGTATTCCGGCTACAACGTCTTCACCCTGCGCGTTGACAAGGTATTCTCCGTTGAAGCTGTTTTCGCCCGTTGCCGCGTCGCGGCTGAAGCATACGCCAGTAGCGGATGTCTGTCCCATGTTTCCGAATACCATCGCCATTACCGTAACTGCCGTGCCCCATTCGGCCGGTATTCCTTCCATTTTGCGGTAGAGGATTGCGCGTTCGTTCATCCAGCTGTCGAACACGGCGCAGATGGCACCCCACAGCTGTTCCATCGGGTCGTTGGGGAAGTCTTTGCCTGTCTGGCTTTTTATGGCTTCCTTGAACAGGGTTACAAGCTGTTTCAGCTCGTCTACGCTCATCTCGTTGTCAAGCTTTATGCCGCGCACGGCTTTCACTTTTTGTATGATGGCCTCAAACGGGTCGATGTCTTCCTTGTTTACGGGCTTCATTCCCAGCACCACGTCGCCGTACATCTGTACGAAGCGGCGGTAGCTGTCGTATGCGAAACGTTCGTTGCCTGTCTTTTTTGCCAGGCCCTCGACAACTTCGTCGTTAAGGCCGAGGTTCAATATCGTGTCCATCATGCCCGGCATTGATGCGCGTGCACCTGAGCGCACGCTGACGAGCAGAGGGTTGGCAACGTCGCCGAACTTGCAGTTCATCAGCTCCTCAACGTGACGCACTGAAGCCGCTACGTCGTCTTTCAGCAGGGCTACTACTGCGTCCTTGCCTTTCTCGAAATATTCATTACATACATCTGTGGTGATTGTGAAACCCGGGGGAACGGGCACTCCGATAAGGTTCATCTCGGCCAAATTTGCTCCTTTGCCTCCCAATAGGTTTCGCATGTCTGCTTTTCCTTCAGCTTTACCGTTGCCAAAGGTGTAAACTCTTTTTTCTGTCATAATTTCTGTATGGTTTTCACGTAGGTTTTAGTTATTTTTGTTTGTTGCAAAGATAATTAAATTAAATTAAAATGCAAATTTTTTCAACGGTTTTTACTGGGTTTTGCTCATTTTATTGCAATTCACAACTTCGCAAGTTGTATGGTGTTATCGCTTTTTACATGTCAAAACGTCATTCCGGAAATGTCGGGAAATCGTATTGAAATAGGATTCTTTTTGCATGAAAATGTCTTTTCCTGATTTATGTTGACACTTTTTCTCTAAATAAACTAAACAGGTTTACACAATCGGATTATCCGTACTG
>CALUGP010000053.1 GCA_944320195.1 uncultured Prevotella sp.
CTTCGGGGAGGCTTTTTTTGTGTCCGGCTTTTTTCATCGGGTGGATTGGGAGTGCCGGGAGAACTGGGTGGACCGGGTGCATCGGGAAAACAGTGTGGGATTGAAAGAGTGTCTTATTTCCAGTGGTATTCAATGTTCGTGCAGGATGTAATCAAATAGGTCGAAGTCTTCAAGTCCCATGTTTTTTAGTGTATTCATGCTTGCTTCGCGATGCTTTTCATTGTTGTAGTTGGGGATGAGTGGCAGGCGGATTGTTACATGTTCCTGCGGCGTGTGTGCTGCGAGTCGTTTCAGGTTTTCGATTACTTGTTCGTTGCTTTTGCCTGTGTATTTGCGGTATATGCGGTCGTCCATGTCCTTGATGTCTATGTGCCAATGGGCGATGTGCGGCAATAGCTTTTCCATGTGGTTGTGTCCGGTGTTGAGAGAGGTCTCGATGCAGATGTTCCATTCTTGTGGGACGATGCGGCAGAAGTCGTGGATGAGCTCGCCGTAAAGCGGCGGTTCGCCGCCGCCGAAGGTCACTCCGCCGCCTGTGGCGAGAAAATAGAGGTTGTCAACGGACACGTTTTCATACAGTTCTTGCGGTGTCATGGCGGGATATGATGCACAGTCGGCGAAGCATTGCGGATTGAGGCAATACTTGCAACGAAGAGGACAGCCGTGGAAGGCCACGAGCGTGGTGATGCCTTGTCCGTCGGTGGCGATGCGGTGGCGTTCAACGCCGATAATAGGTGCTTTCATGTACACGCATGACGAGACCAATATCATTTACGCCGATGCCTTACAGCCGCACGCGGCCCTGCAATCAAACAGTTATGACGTGCTTGTGGCCAATCCTCCGTATGCCGTGACAGGATTTCTTGAAACGCTTAGTGAAAGTGACCGTAAAGAGTTCACTCTCTTTAACGGCGACATCAACATTGCCAAGAACAATGCCATTGATACTTTTTTTTATGGAACGTTCGGTCCGGCTCATGCGTGCCGGTGGGGGTGCAGGTATCGTGCTGCCTGTGTCCGTGCTGAATAAAGGCGGCATTTATGCCCGTGCGAGGGAGATTGTTTTGGAAAACTTTGACATAGTGTCATTGGTAGAGTTTGGAAGCGGAACATTCGGCAAGACGGGGACGAACACCGTAGTCTTATTCCTTCGTCGCAAAGAAACCTATACTCCGGCGGCAGGGCATTACTGTGCCACAGCAGAAAACCCAACAGCAGATTGTGGCTGAAATTCAAACATACGAGGCAACGATAGCCGAAGCCAAAGCCGTTATTGACGGCAATGCCGGGCGTAAGCAAGCTATTCTTGATAAATATTTGAAGTGGCATGGAAACAGTGCTGACGGCCATGATAGCGAAAGACCGTCAACAGCATCGCGAAAGGCCGCCTTTTACGCTGTAAAAGACGGCCTTTCGCGATGCAAAACATGGTGTATTGCCGGATGTGATAAGCTAAATCATGACATGTTATAGTTTGCGATGTTTTCTGTCATCTGTCAGTTTATGCTGTAACCGGCTGTTTGTCAACGTTTTAAGGGCTGACAGATTGTTGTTGTATCTGTCATGTTTAAGTCAGCGCAAGGCTTTTGTTGATTGGTAAGCTGACAGGCAACTGACAGTTAATAGCAGTGTCTGTCAGCACGTATGTTGTTGACCGAAAGGTTGTTATGCCAGAAACTGACAGATGACGGATGCTGGGATGTCAGAACTGTTCAAGTATCTCGATGCGCTTCCGCGTGTCGGGGTGGGTGCTGAACAGCGAGCTGAAGAAGCTCGTCAGGCCCGGGGCGAAGTGCTGCGGATGGATGATGAACAGCTGGGCGATGTCGTCTCGCTTTACGTTTTCGAGCCCCGGGTCGCCCGATATTTTGCGAAGGGCGGAGGCGAGAGCGAGCGGATTTCCGCAGAGTTCGGCACCGCCGGCGTCGGCCATGTACTCGCGTTTGCGCGAGATGGCAAAGCGCGTGAGCAGCGTGAAGAGGTAAGCTACGGCACAGCATAGGGCCGCAATGATGAATACTGCGATCATGGACAGGCCGCTCGAGCGGTTGTCTTCATTGTCAGACGAGCGGTGGCTTATGCCGCCGAACCAGAAGGCGTTGTACATCATCTGCACGACAAGGCTCATTATTGTTGACACTATGCCAACGAAGATGATGCTTGTTATGAGCAGGCGTGTGTCGTGGTTGCGTATATGCGTAAGCTCATGGCCTATTACTCCGGCCAGCTCGTCGTCGTTGAGACGGTTTATTATGCCCGTGGTGAGTGTCACGGTGTAGCTTTTCTTGTCTATTCCGCTGGCAAAGGCGTTGAGTTGGGGATCGTCCACGATGTTGATTTTTGGCATGTCCATGTTGCAGGCGATGCACAGGTTCTCAACAATGTTGTATATTCTGGGGCTTTCTTTGCGTGTGATGGGACGTGAGCCTGTGGCCGCGCGTACCATCGCGGTGTTTGAAAAGTATGCTATTGCGAACCAGATTCCAACGCCGGCGATCACCCATGGTATGGTGTTGACGAAGTAATGGTTCACCACGGATGCGTCAAGATGGCGCACGATGTTGCCGTATTGGTCGTAAACGCCGTTGCCGAAATAGTTGACCAAAGCTAGGAATACCCAAACCATGCCGAGGATGATGACAGGGAACATCAGCAAAAGGATGGTTGTCAGCATGTTGTTCCGGCGGATTTGGGTATGCATTCCTACATATCTCATAGTGTGTTTTGCGTTAGAAGTTTATTTCGGGAGCCTTGTCATATGCCGCGCGCTCTTCCTGCGGTACCTCGAACATCGGCTCTTTGCCGAACTTGAACATCTTTGCGAAGATGTTTGAAGGGAACGTCTCAACGGCGTTGTTCAGTTCCCGTGTCGTGGAGTTGAAGAAACGGCGTGCGGCAGCGAGCTTGTTCTCCAGGTCTGAAAGTTCGGTTTGCAGGTGCATGAAATTCTGGTTTGCCTTGAGGTCAGGGTATGCCTCGAGTGAAACTTTCAAGCCTGCAAGTGCGCTGGTGAGTGCGTTCTCGGCGTTGATCTTGTCATTGATGCCGGTTGCGCTCATCGCAACGGAGCGTGCCTCGGTTACTCGTTGCAGCACTTCACGCTCATGCGTGGCGTAGCCTTTTACTGTGGAGACGAGCTGCGGCACAAGGTCGTGCCTTTGTTTCAGTTGCACGTCGATGTTGGCGAAAGCGTTCTCGCGGTTGTTCCTAAGTTTCACGAGGTTGTTGTAAAGGCTTACTCCCCAAATGACGAGCAGTGCCACAACTACTAAGATAATGATTCCGATAGTCATAATTAAAATGTTTTGATTCAACTAATTTGAGGCAAAGATAATGCCATTTGGTTGAAAATGTCAGTTCTGTTAGGATTTAATTTAAATATTTTTGTTCTTTTATGTGGCTGTAAACAATGAAGCCGCGCCATGTCCTACATATGGCATGGCGCGGCTTTTGTCCTGTTGTTACTTTTTTTTGAGTATTTTCATTACTTTGTTCAAGTACTTTTGCGTTCCCCTGACGCTGTACTTCGGTCCTCCGTTCCATGAGCGTATGGCTTTTTCCACATTGTTTTCGGGATTGTGGTGTGCCTGTATCAATATGAACATCTCCTTGGATTTCTTGACATTGAAACGGTCAGACAGCTTGAATCGCTTTTTGCTTTTCTGCTTCTTTAGAATGTCGTTGCATTCTTTCACCAGTATGGGAGTGATCTGCATCGCCCCGCATGAATTTCCGCTTACGGCTTTTGGATTGCCTTCGCTTTCAACTTCAATTATCGCATCCATCACCGGATTCCAATTGAACTTTGAGCTATTCGCTACTTTGCTGCTTGCATTTGCGTAAGTGCCTGTGGCAAGAATAAGCAAAGTCACAAATAAATTTCTAAATATCCTGTCCATAAAATGTTGTTTATGGCATCTGAACAAATGTATGTGATTATGTTCGCGACGTACGGCTTGCGTATGGAACAAGTGCCAAGCCTAGTCTGGATGCCAGTTAAAAACTAACGTGAATAGTGGCTTTCAAAACAAAAGAAGATTCACTATTCTGATCTTTTTACCGCTGCAAAGGTATGAAAAAATATTTTACGAGCAAAGGTTTTGTCTGATTTTTGGACATTTTAATGAATGATTAATGATTTATATCATGTTGAGAATCAATAATTTGTATGTTTTAAATGTAAAGATATAATACTTTGCCCTGACTCTGTGGCCTGCGTTTAAGCTTCTCTAACCCCTTGTTTTTATGGCTGTTGCGGCTTGTTTCGCTGTGTGCGATAACAGTATGAGCATCCTTCGTTTTGCCAGATAATTGCCGATACGCGCACCAATGATTGCGTATCACGGAAATTTTGGTTATATTTGCAGTGTGAAATAGGTTAATTTTAAAGGTTATGTTTTACGTTTCAAAGCAAATGGAGATTGCCGGATGCCATCGTCTTGAATTGCCTTACGATAGCAAATGCCGCAAGTTGCACGGCCATAACTGGATTGTGACAGTGTATTGCAAGGCAAAGGAACTTAACGCCGAGGGCATGGTGGTTGATTTCAAGAGCATAAAAGACAAGATACATGGTTATCTTGACCACGGAGACTTTAATGAGTTGCTGCCATTCAATCCCACGGCGGAGAATATCGCTCGCTGGATATGCGGCCAGGTTGAGCACTGTTATCGCGTGGACATTGAGGAAAGCAGGAACAACAGGGTGACATACATTAAAGACGAGGATTGTTGCGATGCGTGTGAATGAGATTTTCTATTCGCTGCAAGGCGAGGGCTTTTACGCCGGAACACCGGCTGTCTTCGTGCGTTTTTCTGGCTGTAACCTCAAATGTTCTTTTTGCGACACCGTGCACGACCGTTTTCAGGAGATGTCAGAAGAAGACATAATTGACGATGTGGCCAAGTATCCGGCCACCCACATTGTCATAACGGGTGGCGAGCCAGTGTTGCAGTTGACGTCTTCGCTTGTCTCCAGGCTGCATGACGCAGGCAAATATGTGCAGATAGAGACTAACGGTACCGCCCCGTTGCCGGATGGCTGCAGTGTGGATTGGATAACGTGTTCGCCCAAATACCGTCCGGTTAAATTAAGGCATATCGACGAACTCAAGGTGGTTTTCACCTCTTCCGAGCAGGACATGTCGCAATACGACCGCTATGAGGCGGCTGTGTACAGCCTGCAACCGTGCGACGTGGGCGACCGTAAGGCCAATGCGCGGATTCTGAAAGAGGCTGTGTGCTATTGTCTGGCTCATCCTAAGTGGCGTTTGTCATTGCAAACGCATAAGTTGATAAACGTAAGATAAGGTTTTATGGTTTTACGGTTATGGAGTCTTACGGTTATGAGGTGGCATTGTTACATGGCTTGTGCCAGACATGAATGTGGCTGCACTCCTTGTAACCTCAAACGCGTTATGCCGTAAGACCTTAAAACCGTAGAACCATGTTTCAGCAAAATTCCTTTATAGCCTTGCGCGTAATGTCCTCGGCTTCGGCTATCGAGCATTCCAACCGTCCGCCGGAGGCGTTGAGATGGCCACCGCCGTTGAAGTAAAGCTCGGCCATTTTGTTGCACGGGAAGTCGTCGACAGAGCGCAGGCTTACCCACACCAGGTTGTCTTTCTCGGTGTCTTCGCGCAGCGATATGCTCAGCTTTGTGCCTTTTATTTGCAGCGGCATGTTTACCAAGCCTTCGGCGTCGCCCTTTATGTAGTGGAACTTTCGCAGGTCGTCGCGCGTCAGCGTGAAGTATGCCGCGTTGTTTTCTGCCATCACGGTCATCTTCTCGTACAGCACGTAGCCAGTCAGCCGCATGCGCCATTCGCTGTAATTGTTGTATACGTTGCGGTAAATCTTGTCCTTGTTGATGCGCTTGGTCAGCAATTGGCTGATGATGAAGAATATTTCAGGGCGGGTGGAGTTGTAGGTGAATCCGCCTGTGTCTGTCATCATGCCGCAGTACAGCGGCACTGCGCATTTCTTTGTCATCATGTCGAATCCGCCGAGCTGCCATATCAGGCGGAACACCAGTTCGCACGTGCTGCACGCCTCGGGGCGCGACACGCACAGGGCTGTGTCCATGTCGGGATTAAGGTGATGGTCGACCATCACCTTTTTTGCGGCCGATGCGGTTATGCTCTCGGCCATGCTGTCTGTGCGCGAGACTGTGTTGAAATCCATGCAGAACAGCAGGTCGGCGCCGGCCAGAATCTCGTCGGCGAAGGCCTTGTGCTTGTCATAACGCACCATGCGCTCCGTGCCCGGCAGCCATTGCAGGAAGTCTGGGTAGGCGTCGGGTACTATCATTACGGGCACTTTGCCGCATTCATGCAGATATTCGGCCATGCCAAGCACCGAGCCTATGGCGTCGCCGTCGGGGCTGCGGTGGCAGCACAGCGCTATTTTCTCGGAAGAGTCGAGCAGCTTGCGGAGGCTGTCAAGTTCCGTGTCGTTGAGCAGGTTGATGTCCATTGTTTCTGTCTGCGGACGGCAAGCAAACGAGCAGGCAAGCGGGTTTGACTTGGATTGTAACCGTAAGTGCAAACCCCTTGTCTGCTCGTTACTTGTCTGCCTGTTAGCTAAATGTTACCAAAGTTTGTCGGGATAAACGCCTTCGTTGATAAGGCTCTGAATCTTGTCTACCACGCTCTGGCGGTCGGCTGCGTATGTCACGCCGAACCATTTGCTCGTGGTGTCGAGCACTTTCACGGTGGCCGTACCGTCGTTTATCAGCTTGTTTACCATCAGCGGGATGAAGAATTCAGCCTTCGGGTTGGCCATGTTGGCCGGGTCGGCCAAGAATCCCTTGAAGTATTCCTCGCTGTGTGCGAAGTAGTCGGGAGTGAAGCCCCACATGTTCATTGACACAGGCGTGTTGTCCTCTACGGCAACCCACTTGCCTTCCTCGTCCTTGTAGCACACTGGGCCGTCTACACGCATTATTTCGGTGCGCTCCACAACAGTGGTGAGGCAGCCATCAGCGTCCTTTGAGCAGATGCCGCGGGCTACGGTGCCGTTGTCTGACAGGGTATTGCCTACGCGGAAGCCTACCATGGCGTAGCGGTTGGTGCTGCCTTCGGGCAGTTCGCTGAGGAATTTGCCTATCACCATGAAGGCGTCGCGGTTATAGAAGTCGTCGCAGTTTATCACGCAGAACGGTTCCTTGATGACGTCCTTTGCCATCAGCACGGCGTGGTTTGTACCCCACGGCTTTACGCGTCCTTCGGGGCAGGTGAAGCCTTCGGGCAGCGCGTCGAGGCTCTGGAAGCACAGCTCTACGGGCACGTGTCCTTCATACTTGCTCAGCACTTTGTCGCGGAAGTCCTGCTCGAAGTCCTTGCGGATGACGAATACAATCTTGCCGAAGCCGGCCTTGATGGCGTCATAAATTGAATAGTCCATGATGGTCTCGCCGTTGGGGCCGAGTCCGTCAAGCTGTTTAAGTCCGCCATAGCGGCTGCCCATGCCGGCAGCCAAGAGTAACAATGTAGGTTTCATGTCTTAATGCTTTAAATACCTTATATATAATTAATGAATGTGGTTCTCGTCAGTTCCGCCGTGTGCGCACACTGAATGCGCGTGCGCTTACGAATTGCAAATATAATGATTTTTGTCAAGAAAAGGAACGTTTGGGCGTATTTCTTTTTGAAAAGAATGTTATCTCGTTTCCAATTTGTCTTGTCCTGCCATAAGTTGACACATTTACGACCAATAAAAATGTGTGCAATTATGCGAAAAAGTCCAACAAA
>CALUGP010000054.1 GCA_944320195.1 uncultured Prevotella sp.
AACAACCAAATTTTTACACGGAAAAATTAAAAATATATCCGCATTTTAACATTTGATTACAATACAAGGGCGAAATCTAGGATAATACACCTTAATAATATTAATAAGAAGATTCATATTTTACAAAGTATACAACAAACAAACTATTTGTTGACAAAAAAACTGCACGTGATGAGCATTTCTCAAAAATGCCACTTTTCATGGGGCATCCAATGTATGCTGCCTACACCATTTTAAACCTTGAGTGTTTTCTGGATTACGCGTCGAAACGCGGAATGACGGTTACTGAGCGCCTCGCTTATAGTTGCTGCATATACATGCCATACAACGAACCGCATAGTCTACCTTGACGGCAAAACACTATATATACATGCCATTTTTACATGTCATACAACAGAACTACGAATGAGCCCTTTTTATTACATAAACGACGGCAAATGACAAGATGATTAACGGCCAAACAGAAGCCAAATCACGGTGTTTTATAAAACACATACATACGTACTGAAAATCAATGCGTTACGAAGCCATCTAACACGACGTGAGTTCAGTACATGAAATTATTTTTAATAAAATAACAGGATAAAAACGCAGAATAAAGTGAATTTAGGTATTCTCACCGACAGTCTGAGGGTTTGGCTTTGATTGGCACAAAATAGCATAAGGGTTGAAAAACGGATTTAGGCAGATTGCAGCAACAGATGCGTTTCAAAACCATTACCAGACATCGTATGCACATTTAACACTAACGGACTCTATTTCCGCGTTCTGCGTAGGTTTATATCCTGTCTTTACAACTCACCCTAACAAATTTTGCACCAAACACAAAAAAACAGGGATTATGAGGAGTACTTGAAAGACCGTTTTCTATGCAAACGAAATCAATGGATGGAATTGTCCACATCATGAGACGGGTTGCAAATCAATGGGACATGGTGATTGGCAAGTTGTTCAAGAAGCCATTTGACAAGCTGTTCTTATCAATTCATGCCCACTTAAGAGAGGCGCAGGTTTTGGATTATAACCAATGACAACTGGATGGTGGAAAGTTTGTGTTTTGGGCAGACCAAAAACCACGTGCTATCCTTCCATTAGTCAGAAATTGAAATTACTTTGCTCTTTCCTTGCGGCTTCCCACCCGATAATGGCGGTTTTGCGGACATCACCCCAATGATAATTACCCAATTCACCTGTGGAACGGATAACGCGATGGCAGGGAATCAGGAGAGCTACGGGATTCTCACCTACGGCAGTCCCCACAGCTCGGCAAGCCTTCGGGTGGTTGATACCGGCAGCAATGTCGCCATAGGTGGTCAATCCTCCCATCGGGATTTTGAGCAATGCTTCCCACACTTTCAGTTGGAAGTCCGTTCCTTTCAAGTGCAGTTTTATCTCCTTGAGTTTGCTCCAATCCTGCGTGAAAATGAATAGGGCGTTCTGTTGCAGTTCGTCTACAATCTGTTTGTACTTTGCATTAGGAAACTTTCGTTTCAAGTTATCAATGCTGACCGGGTGGTTATCTGTAAATTCCAAGCAGCAGATACCTTTATCGGTGGATGCCACAAAGATTTCCCCGAAAGGGCTTTCCGCGAAGCTGTAATGGATGGCCAGGTTTTCTCCGCCATTCTTGTACTCGCCGGGCGTCATCCCCTCAATATTGACGAACAGGTCGTAAAGCCTGCCTGTGCCCGAAAGTCCGACTTCACACGCTGTGTCGAACAGCGATGCGTGCGTCTCTTGCAAGATGCGTTTGGCATATTCCACGTTCAGGTATTGCAGGAAATGCTTGGGAGATGTTCCTGCCCATTCCTGAAATGTCCGTTGGAAATGGTACGGACTCATGTGTACATGTTCCGCCACTTCTTCCAGTTTCGGTTGCTCCCGCCTGTTTTCCTTGATGAAACGGATGGCGGATGCGATGCGCTCATAGTTCAGTTGCTGTTGTGTCTGCATAAGCTATCTCCTTTTATTTTTGGGTGCATAATCCTTCATCCCTTCGATGGCACCGCCTGCCACTGCCCACAGATAGAGGCTGGCGACACTGTTGTAAGGGGAGAAACGGCGGCGGTATTTCTCGAACAGTTCACGGGTGATTTTCCGATGATGATAGACCATGCGCAATCCCCGCTGTATGGCCAAGTCACCGAAGCTGAGAATGTTCGGGCGTTGCATGGAGAACAGCATCAGCATCTCCGCACTCAATACGCCGATACCGTCCAGTTCCGAGAGACGGGTGCAGACTTCGTTGTCATCCATCGTATAAAGTGCCTGAATATCGAATGTCCCGTCCATCACTTTCCGCGTGGCATTGCGGATATAAGCCGCTTTCTTGAACGTGATGCCGAAACCTTGCAGTTCCTCCATGGAAAGGCGGTCGATAGCTTCGGGCGTTACTTTCCCCAAGGCATTCTCTATCCGCCCCCAAATCGTTTCGTGCGCTTTGGTGGAAATCTGTTGCCCTACGATGGAGTGTACCAAGGCGGCGAAAAGGTCGGGAATGACCCGCCTTTCCACCTTGCCAATCCGGTCGATGACTTCCGCCAGCCGCTTGTCCGCCTGTTTCAGATAGGCTATCTCCGTCTCACCATATTGAAAGAAGTTCTCCATCCGGTTTTACTTTATTCCCAAGAATTGGTTTGAATCTGCCGGAGCTTCCTTGCGGTCATCCTGCGTGTATTCGCGGATAATGGATGCCACCGAGATATGGTAACGCTCAAACAACGCATCATGCCCTTT
>CALUGP010000055.1 GCA_944320195.1 uncultured Prevotella sp.
TTCTTAACTCTTGATTCTTAACTCTTGATTCTTAACTCTTGATTCTTAACTCTTGATTCTTAACTCTTGATTCTTAATTTTTAACTCTTAATTCTTAACTCTTTTCATCATGCCGGAATCCAATTTTGTTGATTACGTAAAGATTTATTGCCGCTCTGGCAAAGGCGGACGTGGCTCGATGCACTTGCGCCATGCCAAATACCAGCCCAACGGTGGTCCCGACGGGGGCGACGGGGGCAAAGGCGGCAGCATTTACCTACGCGGCAACCACAATTACTGGACTCTGCTGCACCTTAGATACCAACGACACATATTCGCAGAGCATGGAGGCAACGGCGGCCGTGACAAATGCCACGGCACCGACGGCAAGGACGTCTACATCGACGTGCCGTGCGGCACAGTGGTGTACAACGCCGAAAACGGCAAGTATGTTTGCGACGTCACCTACGACGGACAGGAAGTGCTGCTGCTCAAGGGCGGCCGCGGAGGCCTTGGCAACTTCCAGTTCCGCACTGCCACCAACCAGGCGCCGCGCTTCGCCCAGCCGGGCGAGCCGATGGAGGAGATGACCATCATCCTCGAGCTTAAACTGCTTGCCGACGTCGGCCTTGTCGGCTTCCCCAACGCAGGCAAGAGCACCTTGCTCTCCGCCTTGTCAAGCGCACGCCCAAAGATTGCGAACTATCCCTTCACCACGCTTGAGCCGTCGCTCGGCATCGTCAGCTATCACGACCGCCAGTCGTTCGTCATGGCCGACATTCCCGGAATCATCGAAGGCGCCAGCGAAGGGCGCGGCCTCGGCCTGCGCTTCTTGCGCCACATCGAGCGCAACTCCCTGTTGCTCTTCATGGTGCCCGGCGACACCGACGACATAAAGAAGGAATATGAGATTCTGCTCAACGAACTAAAAAACTTCAATCCCGAGATGCTCGACAAGCACCGCGTGCTTGCCGTAACAAAATGCGACCTGCTCGACGACGAGCTTATCGAGATGCTTAAGGACACCACGCCCGGAGACATTCCTGTCGTATTCATCTCCGCTGTCACGGGCCAGGGGCTCGGCGAACTAAAGGATGTGCTTTGGCGGGAACTCAACAGCGAGAGCAACAAGCTGAAGGACATCACGGCCGAAGACACTCTCGTCCACCGCGACAAAGACCTCGGCACTCTGCCTGAGGAATTGCGCGTTGAGGGCGAGGACGAAATAGAGTTCATCGACGAAGAAGACGTTGAATACATCGACGACATCGAATATGTCGACATCGACGAAGAAAACTGACATTCTTGCGGGGTTGGCAGGCTTATCTGCCTGTCAACCCGTCTTTTTATCTCATTCCACATGCCACACCCCTTGCTTACATACTACAGCCTCTCGCCGGCTGTCATGGCCTTCAGCAGCACCCGCCACGGCGGCTTCAGCCGAGGAGCTTACGGCGAGTTCAACATCAACCGTCATTGCGGCGACGAAGAAGAGTGCGCCAACAAAAACCTTGAAGCGCTAAGCCAAGTGCTCGGCATTGACGTGGACGCTGTCATCATGCCCCACCAGACGCACGGGACGGAGGTCAGACTAATAGCAAAAGACTTCCTAACGTTGCCTCAACAGGTGAAAGGCATGGTGCTTGAAGGCGTTGACGCACTGACAACAGATGTGAGGAATGTCTGCATCGGCGTATCCACAGCCGACTGCATCCCCGTTATTCTTTATGACCATGAACACAACGCAGCTGCCGCCGTACACGCAGGATGGCGCGGCACGGTGCGACGCATCGTGCAAAAAGCCGTTGGCGCCATGCGCATGGCCTATGGCTCGCAGCCTGAAGAGTTGCAGGCTGTGATAGGTCCGGGCATCTCGCTCGACGCATTTGAAGTAGGCGACGAGGTGTACTGCGAGTTCGCCGAGGCAGGGTTCGACATGGAAGCCATCAGCCGCCGCGAAGACAAATGGCACATCGACCTGAAAGAATGCAACCGCCGACAGCTTTGTGCGTCAGGCATTGCCGACCGCAACATCGCCGTTTCGCCAGTATGCACATACGCCGGCTTCGCAGACTACTTCTCGGCGCGCCGGCTCGGCACGGCCTCCGGAAGAATATTCACCGGCATAATGCTGAAATGAACAATCCGCATAAAAAACAAATCAACCTAAATTTATTATGAAAAAATACCTTATTTTATTGGCCACACTTGTCTGCGCCATCAACATCCACGCACAAAAGTATCTCGGAGGTGACATCTCCCTGTTGCCCACTTACCAGCAGAACGGCACCGAGTTCAAGACCGGCGACGGCAAGACTCTCTGTCCTTACAAGATCTTCACACAAGCCGGATGGAACGCCATGCGCGTGCGCCTGTTCGTAGACCCGTCACGTGCGCCACAGGCAAACAAGGACGAGGGCGTATGTCAGGATATTGCCTACGTCACCTCGCTATGCAAGCAGATCAAGAAGCACGGCTTCAAGCTGATGCTCGACTTCCATTATTCCGACACCTGGGCCGACCCCGGCAAGCAGTTCACGCCGGCCGCATGGGCCGAGGCCGTCGATGGCAAGAGCCGTGAAGAGCAGATAAGAATCCTTGCCGACTCCGTCTACCGCCACACCGCTACCGCCCTTGAGGTTCTCAAGCGCGAAGGCGCAACGCCAGACTTCATCCAGGTGGGCAACGAGATAACCTTCGGCACGCTTTGGCCTACAGGAAAGACCGACCCCTACAACGACACAAACTGGGATGCCCTGCTGACATTCCTACGCGCCGGCGTAAAGGCTTGCCGCGAAACCTGTCCCAAGGCTCAGATAATAATCCACACCGAGCACGCACAGGAGTGGAACACTACTGAGCGTTATTACGCCAGACTGGCCGCGGGCAAGATTGACTACGACGTGATAGGACTAAGCTACTACCCCATGTGGCACGGCACGGTGCGACATCTCGGCACGGTGCTCGACAGCATCAAGACCGTGTTCAACAAGCCGGTGATGATTGTGGAGACGGCGTTCTATTATTCTCACAAGAACGACAAGTGGGTGCAAGACCCCAACCAGAACGGCGACATCTACCCCATCAGCGCCGAGGGGCAGCGCAGGTTTACGGAAGAGCTTGTAACGATGCTCCGTCGCCACGACAACGTCACCGGCCTGTTCTGGTGGTTCCCCGAGGAGAACGAGTCGGGCAAGCCGGTCATCAAGAGCTGGATCAACCGCGGCCTCTTCGACAACGAGACGGGCAAAGCCCTGCCTGCAATGGAAGAGTTGAAGAAGTTTAGGTAAAACAACCGGTACCTAACGCCCACCCCTGCCCTTCCCAAGGGAGGAAGCTTGATTACTTTTGCAATATGGCGTGATTTGTAATCCGCCATAATATACTATTAAGGATTTGCAATCCGCTCAAACCGTCACGCCTTGCAGTCAGACAACAATGAACAGTTCATCGGATTGCAAATCCTCACAATAATATCATACAAAGCCCCTTCCCGGGATGGGTTGTAGGTGTCACGTATGCCTCGGCCTTACGCGCTTCAGCAGCAGCGTAAGGTTTTCCTTTATGCTGCGGTTCAATATCACAAGCACCACGGCTGCCAGAATCAGGGCTATACCCACGCCCTCGCTCAGAGTGAACGCCTCGCCAAACACCAGCGCACCTATGCACACCGCCGTGACCGGCTCCAGCGCGCCGAGTATCGAAGTGAGCGTGCCGCCGATGTTGCGCACGGCCAGCAGCAGCGTGATGTTTGATATCACGGTAGGCGCGACGGCCAGCAGCACCACGTTGACGGCCGCCCAAGCGTCGGGCAAAGGCTGCACGCCGTCCTCCAGTCCGTTCTTGACACCGAAAATCAACGCCGTGAACACGAACACGTAAAACGCCAGCTTTCGGCTGTGCATGTCCTTCACGCGCGACTTGTTCACCGCTATTATATAGCTGGCATATCCCACGGCAGAGAGCAGCACTATGCCCACGCCCACAGGGTCGAGCTTCAGCTCGGTGCCGTTTAGCGACAGCTTGGCCACGCCGCAGATGGCCAGCACCACGGCCGTCCACGTCACCCACGACGCCCGTTCCCTGAAAAGCACGAGCATCAGCAACGTCACGAACACGGGATAAGTGAAATGCAGCGTAGTGGCCACGCCCGCGCCCATCACCTCGTAGCCGTAAAGCAGGAACATCGACGATGCCGTGTAAAACACCGCCAGCGGCACTATCACCAGCAAGTCGCGCCACGCCACCCTGAAACTTTCCTTCTTCAACAGCATCATCAGCCCCAGCGCAGCCGTGGCCGTTACGAAA
Organism: uncultured Prevotella sp.; assembly: GCA_944320195.1. Classification (GTDB taxonomy): domain Bacteria; phylum Bacteroidota; class Bacteroidia; order Bacteroidales; family Bacteroidaceae; genus Prevotella. The sequence goes on from CALUGP010000055.1 coordinate 4,288, forward strand.
CGGTAGAACAAGATAGAGTCTGACGCCAGCCTCTCGCGCATCAGCGGCAGCGTGAACAGCGGTATCAGCCCGAACGTCACAGACGTTGCCACGCCATACAGAAATCCTTTCACCTTTGCATTCATACGTACATTAAAATATATGTCCCGGATAAAGGCGTTCGCCCAAGAGCATGCTCTCGCCCGCTGCAAGGACGTTCCTTTATGCCGGAAGAAGTTACGACATGTGAAATTCGGGGTGCAAATTTAGATAAAATCCTCGAGACTCAACACGGGCGGAATAAAGAAAACGGCTTTTCTTTAGAGAAAAGGTACTAATTTTAACCGATAAAACCATCCTCGCCGTTGCCAATCTTCACTACCAATCATCGCCACGCATAACCCATTGACTCTCAAGCACTTGGCGACATACCGCCTTTTAGCCTGCAAAAGACGGCCTTTTAGCGTGCGATTAATGCCCTTTCAGAAGGCGATTGACGGCCTTTAAGAAGGGTATTCACCCTACTGCAATCCAGGCAGTCGGTAGTCGTCATTCCGCTGAAAAGCGGAATCCAGAAAAACAACCAGGAGTGCCCGTTACTGCTGACTTACAACCTCAGAGAACTGGAAGCCGACAAATGAAGCAGAATGCACACACTGGATGCCGCATCAAGTGCGGCATGACGACTACCGACTGCCTGGATTGCGGTGGGATGAGCACCCTTCGGAATAACGGCTACCGACTGCCTGGATTATAGCAGGGTGAGCACGCGGCACGGTGCGGAATGACGCCGACTGCCTGGATTACAGCAGGGTGTATGCAGGAACGTGAGTCCGACATAAGGATTTGTCTTTCCCGACAAAAGACATCCTTGCCTTTTGCGTCTCCGCCTCTCGGTGTCAAGTCGTCATACCGCGCTTGACGCGGTATCCAGAGAACATCCGAATGGTAAACAGCCTTGTCTAAACACTGGATGCCGCATCAAGTGCGGCATGACGACTACCGACTGCCTGGATTGCGGTGGGATGAGCACCCTTCGGAATGACGGCTACCGACAGCCTGGATTATAGCAGGATGAGAACGCGGTATAGTGCAGCATGACGACTACCGACAGCCTGGATTATAGCAGGATGAGCACGCGGCACGATGCGGAGTGACGGTTACCGACTGCCTGGATTACAGCAGGATGTTTGCTGGAACGTGAGTCCGACATAAGGATTTGTCTTTCCCGACAAAAGACATCCTTGCCTTTTGCGTCTCCGCCTCTCGGTGTCAAGTCGTCATACCGCGCTTGACGCGGTATCCAGAGAACATCCGAATGGTAAACAGCCTTGTCTAAACACTGGATGCCGCATCAAGTGCGGCATGACGGCTACCGACCGCCTGGATTGCAGCAGGATGATCACGCGGCACGGTGCGGCATGACGGCTACCGACTGCCTGGATTACAGCAGGATGAGCACGCGGCACGGTGCGGAATGACGCCGACTGCCTGGATTACAGCAGGATGTTTGCTGGAACGTGAGTCCGACATAAGGATTTGTCTTTCCCGACAAAAGACATCCTTGCCTTTTGCGTCTCCGCCTCTCGGTGTCAAGTCGTCATACCGCGCTTGACGCGGTATCCAGAGAACATCCGAATGGTAAACAGCCTTGTCTAAACACTGGATGCCGCATCAAGTGCGGCATGACGGCTACCGACTGCCTGAATTGTGGTGGGATGAGCACCCTTCTGAATGACGGCTACCGACTGCCTGGATTACAGCAGGATGAGCACGCGGTACGGTGCGGCATGACGACTACCGACTGCCTGGATTATAGCAGGGTGGGCACGCGGCACGGTGCGGAATGACGCCGACTGCCTGGATTACAGCAGGATGTTTGCTGGAACGTGAGTCCGACATAAGGATTTGTCTTTCCCGACAAAAGACATCCTTGCCTTTTGCGTCTCCGCCTCTCGGTGTCAAGTCGTCATACCGCGCTTGACGCGGTATCCAGAGAACATCCGAATGGTAAACAGCCTTGTCTAAACACTGGATGCCGCATCAAGTGCGGCATGACGGCTACCGACTGCCTGGATTGTGGTGGGATGAGCACCCTTCGGAATGACGGCTACCGACCGCCTGGATTGCAGCAGGATGAGAACGCGGTATAGTGCGGCATGACGGCTACCGACAGCCTGGATTGCAGTAGGGTGACACCGCGGCACGATGCGGAGTGACGGTTACCGACTGCCTGGATTACAGCAGGATGTTTGCTGGAACGTGAGTCCGACATAAGGATTTGTCTTTCCCGACAAAAGAC
>CALUGP010000056.1 GCA_944320195.1 uncultured Prevotella sp.
GGGAACGGCTCGCCCCAGTACCTCTGGCGCGAGAAGATGGCGTCGCGCAGGCGGTAGTTCACCTTCACGCGGCCGAGGTTGTTTTCTTTGACGAATTTCTTTGTCGCTGCGATGGCTTCCTTTACCGACAGTCCGTTGAGCGAGAAACCGTGGATGGCCTCCACCCCGGCTTTCGGCGAGTTGCAAACTATGCCCTCCTTTGCGTCGAAGCTCTCCTCGCTGACGTCGCAGCCCTCGATGAGCGGGCGTATCTCCAGGCCGAAGTGCTTGGCGAAGGCGTAGTCGCGAGAGTCGTGCGCCGGCACGGCCATGATTGCACCCGTGCCGTATCCGGCCAGCACGTAGTCTGAAATCCAGATTGGTATGTCCTCGCCCGTGAACGGGTTTACGGCGTATGAGCCTGAGAACACGCCGCTGACCGAGCGGTCGCTGATGCGCTCGCGCTCGGTGCGCTTCTTTGTTCGCTCCAGATAAGCGTCCACTTCGGCCTTCTGTCCTGCCGTGGTGACCTTGGCCACCAGCTCGCTCTCGGGTGCGAGCACCATGAACGTCACGCCGAAGATGGTGTCGGCACGGGTGGTGAATATGGTGAAATGTTCATCAGTGTCTTTTACCCTGAACTCTATCTCCGTTCCCTCCGAGCGCCCTATCCAGTTGCGCTGTGTCTCCTTCAGCGAGTCTGTCCAGTCAACGGTGTCGAGCCCGTCGAGCAGACGCTGTGCGTAGGCGCTGACGCGCAGGCACCACTGCATCATCTTCTTCTGCACCACGGGGTAGCCGCCGCGCACGCTCACGCCGTCAACCACCTCGTCGTTGGCCAGCACCGTGCCCAGCCCGGCGCACCAGTTCACCATCGTCTCGCCCAGATAGGCTATGCGCCAGTTCATCAGCGTCTGCTGCCGCTGCTTCTCCGTCATGGCGTTCCAGTCTTCGGCCGTCAGCTTCAGCTCCTCCGAGCAGGCCGCGTCGAGCCCCTCGGTGCCGTGCTCCTCAAGGTGCTTCACAAGCTCGCTTATGGGCTTCGCCTTTTGCTCTTTGTTGTCATAGTATGACTCGAACATCTTTTGGAAGGCCCACTGCGTCCAGTGGTAATACTTCGGGTCGCACGTGCGCACCTCGCGGTCCCAGTCGAACGAGAAGCCTATCTTGTCCAGCTGCTCGCGGTAGTGGTTGATGTTCTGCTCGGTGGTCACGGCCGGGTGCTGCCCGGTCTGTATGGCGTACTGCTCGGCCGGCAGTCCGTAGGCGTCGTATCCCATGGGGTTCAACACGTTGAAGCCCCGCTGGCGCTTGTAGCGTGCGTATATGTCTGAGGCTATGTAGCCGAGCGGATGGCCCACGTGCAGTCCCGCCCCTGAGGGGTAAGGGAACATGTTGAGCACGTAGAACTTCTCCTTCCGCGTGTCTTCCACAACGTGGTAGGTCTTATCCTCGGCCCACCTCTTCTGCCATTTCCTTTCGATTTCGTTGAAGTTGTATTCCATTGCTTCGTTTATGTTGTTTTTGTTGTATGCAATTATCCAAGATGCAAAGATAATAAAAAGGTGAGAAAGTGAGGGGGTGAGAAGGTGAAAAAGTGAAAAAGTGAGAAGGTGAGAAAGTGAGAAGGTGAGAAAGTGAGAAGGTGAGGAAGGCGGCGTGCCGTTTGGCCGCGCCGCCTGTGTGTGGGTCAGTTGTCAGAGTCGCGCCCCGTCAGTGCGCAGTATATGCATGCGGCTATTACGTGCGCGCCCAGTTCGTTGGGGTGCACGCCGTCGGCGTAAGCCTCGGGAAAGAACGGGCGCATGGCCGTGTTCAGGTCGATTACGGGCAGCCGCAGTTCGGCGGCCACTTCCCTGATGCATGGTATCACGCCGTTGGTTATCACGCTGTCGTTGATGCTGAACTTGCCCGTCTCGGCAGGCACGGGCAGGCAGAGGTACACCCTGGGGCGCGACGGCAGCTCCATGAATGATTTGGCCATGGCCGTGAGGTCGCGTTTGAATTCGTCGCCGTGCGCCCAGTTTTCGGGCTTGGAGTCGTTTGTGCCGAGCTTTATGGTCACGATGTCGGGATTGAAGGCCAGTGCGTCCTTGTACCGCTGCGCGGCCATGTACGGCAGGTTGCCCTTCATGAGGAGCGTGTGGCCCGACAGGCCGAAGTTCTCCACCTGGTATCCCTTTCCCAGCATCTGCTGCAGCACGGCCGGATAACTGTCCTTCGATGGGTCGGCCAGGGCGTACCCTTCGGTTATGCTGTTGCCTATGCAGGCCACTTTCACTCTTTTGTCTTGCGCTGCGGCCGTCAGCGTCAGCATGGCGGCGATGATGATTGTGATGATCTTTCTGCTTTGCATGGTAATTCTTTTTTTGAATGCAAAGATATACAAAAGGTGAGAAGGTGAGAAGGTGAGAAGGTGAGAAAATTCTAAAAATCCCCACCTTCCCACCTTCTCACTTTCTCACCTTCTCACCTTCTCACCTTCTCACCTTCTCACTTTCTCACCTTTATCATATCGCCGCGTTCACTCCGAACACTCCGAGGATGGCCGTTGCCACGGCTGCGATGATTTTCAGGATTACCGATACTGTGTTTTTGCTTTTGTCACTCATTGTTGTTGTAGATTTGTTTTTAAGTTGTCTGTTTTTTTATTGATTACTGGGAGAGCCGGGAGTCATGGGATGGCTGGGAATACTTGGTTTAAGATGCGGAAGAGCTTGCGCCCCTACCCTTCCGCAGCCGTCATCCTGATTTCACCTTCTCACCTTTTCACCTTCTCACCTTTCTCACGCCGTTTCCTCCACGTCGTCGAGGGCCGTGCTCACGGCGTTCTTGGGCAGCTCCTGCACCTTGCATCCTGTCAAGAGTGCGCGCACGCGGGTCTTGTCCTTCTCGATTTTCGTCTCGGGCTGGAAGAGGATGTGCACCGACTTGACGTTCTGTCCGGCGGTGAACTCCTCGGGCGAGGCGGCCGGCTTGGTCGACATGCCTATCTTGAAGGTGCCCAGGCGGTCGAGCTTCACGCGGTGAGACATCTGCAAGTGCCGCTGCATCGTCTCCACCAGCTCGCTGAGCACGGCCACTATGTCGGCCCTCTTCACCGTGCAGTTGGCCTGCATCTCCTCGGCCAGTCCGTCGATGTCCACCGTGCCGGTGTGCACGGCGCGGGCATACCATTCGCCCGGATGAGTTGAGTTACTCCTGTTGTCCTGATAAAGTCTGTAAAATACTGCCATAATTTTTGAAATGTTTTAAGTTGTTTGTTTTTTGAAAATTGTTTGTTCTCTCTTGGGGCGCAGCCCCTTTCTTAATTCTTAATTCTTAATTTTTAATTTTTAATTCTTAATTTGTTTGACCGGTCTTGCTGTTGCAAAGGTACGGCGAAATCCCCCACCCCGCAACTTTCATCACGCTACATCGCGCATGACACATCGCGAGCGCATGGCCGGCGTGTAGCCAAGTGGTTGACAGTCAGCAAGAAACACGCCCCCGTGCGCTTGCCGTCCGGGAAAATCTTCGTACCTTTACGGCTGTAATAATATTAAAATGTGTAACCAAAAACATAGGAGCCATGAAGAAACTTTTGATCTTTCTGCTCATGCTGCCGCTGGCCGCGGAGGCGCAGAGCGGCAACTACTACTACGTGAAGCAGTTTGCCGAGGAGGGCATCCCGGCGGCGCAGTACATATGCGGCGCGTACCTGGAGAACGGCATCCAGGGGGCGGAGAAGGACGCGGAGAGGGCCGTGCTGTTCTACAGCGAGGCGGCCAAGCAGGGCTATCTGGAGGCTTACGAGGCCCTGGCCAGGTGTTACAGGAATGGTGTCGGAGTGGAGAAAGACATTGATAAGATGAATTATTACCTGAAAAAGTATGACGAAGTCAATGCTGCCATGGGCGGATTCAAGCCTGAACATTGCATCAATACTGAAGATGAATTTGAGGACGGCAGGCTGGAAGATTATTCTACGGATTGTGATTATGCATTCGAGGCTGAGGAAGCCGGCAAATACGCCAAGATGGAATATTATGCCACGAGAGCTGCTGTGAGAGGCGACATTTTTGCGCAGTTCAACTTGTGTTTGTGGTATGAGAAGGGCGATGAGCTGCCGCGTGACTACGCCAAGGCCATGTTTTGGTATGAAGTGGCGAGCGATGGCGGCGATTATGATTCGTGCGCGCAGCTGGGCGGACTTTATTATGACGGACGGGGAACCAAGGTGGATTATGTCAAGGCCGTGTATTGGTATGAAAGGGCGGCGCAGCTGGGCGACGTAGACTGCCTGCTCCGCCTCGAGGATATTTACCGTAAGGAGCGTCCGGGCGTGCCGCGCAACTTGGAGCGTGCCGACTATTGGCGGAAGGAATATGAAAAATTCCAAAAGGCAAAAAATGCTTTAAGATTCTTCTAAGAAACAGTAACGGCACTCCGTCCCCTCGGATTTGCAATCCGAGGGTTGAGCATGAGGATTTGCAATCCGAGGAAACTGATGGCTTTTTTGCAAGTCGGTGTCAAGCCGTCATTCCGCTGAAAAGCGGAATCCAGAATGCAGCCATAGAATAAGCCGTCTTTGCATTATCTACTGGATTCCGCTTTTCAGCGGAATGACAACTTGCCACCGACTTGTGAAATTCCTAATTTTATGCACCCGTTCCCCAGTTCTTGTCTTTTTCCGCCGCTCGGTGTCAAGCCGTCATTCCGCTGAAAAGCGGAATCCAGAATGCAGCCATAGAATAAGCCGTCTTTGCATTATCTA
>CALUGP010000057.1 GCA_944320195.1 uncultured Prevotella sp.
TGAAATGCTAATATCGCCATTAATTTAATGATTTATTTAGAATACAACTCAACGATTAACTGTTCCTTTATGTTCTCGGGAATGTCGGCGCGCTCGGGCTTGTGGAGAAGCTTGCCGCTCTTTGTATTCTCATCCCACTCAATCCAAGGGTACTTGCTGTGATTGAAACCAGCAAGAGCTGCCTCGATAACCTCGAGCGACTTTGCCTTCTCACGAACACCAACAACCTGGCCGGGCTTAACGGAATACGAGGGGATGTTGACAACCTGGCCGTCAACTACTATATGCCTGTGGCTTACCAACTGGCGCGCAGCTGCACGGGTAGGAGCAATGCCAAGACGGAACACTACGTTGTCAAGACGGCACTCGAGGTTCTGCAGAAGCACCTCACCGGTAATACCGTCTGCCTTGGCAGCCTTCTCAAACATATTACGGAACTGACGCTCAAGTACACCGTATGTGTATTTAGCTTTTTGCTTCTCTGCCAACATGACACCGTACTCAGACATCTTTCTGCGACGATTGTTGCCATGCTGTCCAGGAGGGAAGTTTCTCCTAGACAAAACTTTGTCCGCGCCGAAGATTGGTTCGCCAAAACGACGCGCGATTTTTGATTTCGGTCCTATATATCTAGCCATAATATTGAAAATTGCTTTTTAAGCCGCTCCGCACATCCACACGGATAACGGAGCGGACGAAAATTGTGTACTTGGATTAAACTCTTCTTCTCTTCGGAGGACGGCATCCGTTGTGCGGTAATGGTGTAACGTCAACAATCTCTGTCACCTCGATGCCAGCGCCATGCACGGCACGGATAGCCGACTCACGTCCGTTACCCGGTCCCTTAACATAGGCTTTTACTTTGCGCAAGCCAAGATCATAGGCAACCTTCGCACAGTCCTCGGCTGCCATCTGGGCTGCATACGGAGTATTCTTCTTTGAACCGCGGAAACCCATCTTTCCGGCAGAAGACCAAGAAATAATCTGGCCTTCGCTATTTGCCAAAGACACGATGATATTGTTGAAAGAGCTATGAACATGAAGTTGGCCCATAGCGTCAACCTTTACATTTCTTTTCTTAGATGTTGCTGATTTCTTTGCCATAACTAATTATTATTTAGTAGCCTTTTTCTTATTAGCAACAGTCTTCTTCTTTCCCTTACGGGTACGAGCATTATTCTTTGTACTCTGACCGCGAACCGGAAGACCGTTACGATGACGTATTCCACGATAGCAACCAATATCCATGAGTCGCTTGATGTTCATCTGGATCTCAGAACGGAGATCACCTTCAACCTTGTATTCAGCGCCGATGATCTCGCGGATTTTGGCTGCCTGATCGTCAGTCCACTCGCTGACCTTCAGGTCACGGCTTACGCCTGCCTTATCCAATATCTTTGCTGAACTACTTCGACCTATACCGTAGATATAAGTCAATGCGATTTCGCCACGCTTATTCTGGGGCAAATCTACTCCAACAATTCTTATTGCCATTTTGTTTTGATAAATTAAAAATTACTGTTTAGCCCTGACGTAATTTGTACTTGGGGTTCTTCTTGTTGATAACGTACAAACGACCTTTACGACGTACTATCTTGCAGTCGGGCGTACGCTTCTTGATTGATGTTCTCGTCTTCATATATCTCTATAAAATTATTTGTACCTGAACACTATTCTGCCTTTTGTCAGATCATACGGACTCATCTCCACCTTCACCTTGTCTCCTGGAAGAATCTTGATGTAATGCATCCTCATCTTACCGGAAATGTGAGCCGTAATGGGACAGCCATTCTCCAATTCCACACGGAACATTGCATTTGACAATGCCTCTACTATTGTTCCGTCCTGCTCAATCGCGTCTTGTTTTGCCATTATTGTCTATTAAACTGAATTTACGTCCTTCTGTCTTACTTTTCTATTTCATCAAAAGAAGATAAAATCTCGGCCTTTCCTCTTCGCACTGCTATCGTGTGCTCAAAATGAGCGGCCGGCTTGCCGTCACATGTCTTAATTGTCCAACGATCAGGCATCATGCCAATCGAACGAGCACCCAACGTTATCATCGGTTCTATGGCAATGCACATGCCAGCCTTAAGCAACACACCGCTCCCACGTGAACCATAATTAGGAACTGAGGGATCTTCGTGCATCTCACGCCCGATGCCGTGGCCAGTCAATTCCCTCACTACCCCATATCCGTACATTTCACAATGCTTTTGAACGGCTGCTCCGATATCACCGACATGCTTGCCGGCAACCGCATTCTCAATGCCAAGATACAAGGCCGTCTTGGTTACTTCCAATAGTTTCTTTATTTCTGGAGTGACCTCGCCAACGCAAAACGTATAACAAGAGTCACCATTAAAACCATCAAGAAGCGCACCACAGTCTACAGATATGATATCTCCTTCCTTTAGCACAGTCTTGTCGTCAGGGATGCCGTGAACAACGACATCATTCACCGATGTGCAGATACTGGAAGGGAACGGAGATCCGTAAGGATTTGGAAAGCCCTTAAACGTTGGTATCGCACCATTGTCGCGAATAAACTCTTCCGCAACCTTGTCCAACTGGAGAGTTGTAACACCCGGCCTGACATGTTTGCTTATCACGCCGAGTGTCTTACCAACCAGCCTGTTGGCCTTTCGCATCAGCTCTATCTCATCTTCTGTCTTTAGAAATATATTCATAAAGCACAGAAACACGTTTTGTCAATACGCAGAAACTGTATTGCCTCTACCACGGACACGCCCAGAATTGAGCAAGCCGTCATAATGACGCATCATCAGATGACTTTCAATCTGCTGAAGGGTATCCATGACAACTCCAACAAGGATAAGAAGCGATGTTCCGCCAAAGAACTGAGAGAATGCAGCCTGGACATCCAACAATCCAGCAAGAGCCGGCATTATTGCGATGAACGCTATGAAAAGCGAACCCGGCAAAGTTATGCGCGACATCACCGTATCAATATAGTCGGCAGTATCCTTACCAGGCTTAACTCCTGGGATAAAGCCATTGTTGCGCTTCATGTCCTCGGCCATCTGCGTAGGATTCAAAGTTATTGCAGTATAAAAATACGTGAAAGCAATTATAAGCGCTGCAAACACAACATTATACAGCAAACTTCTGTGATCCATCAGCGCACGAACCACATATCCGCTCTGATCAGTAGAATACTGATAAATGGCCAACGGAATGAACATCAGGGCCTGAGCGAAAATAATCGGCATAACGTTCGCTGCAAAAAGCTTTAAGGGCACATACTGACGCGCTCCGCCATACTGCTTGTTGCCGACAAGCCTTTTGGCATATTGAACTGGAATTTTACGTGTACCCTGAACCAAAAGCAAGGATGCACATACCACAGCATACAAGATGGCAATTTCAATGATGAACATAACAAGTCCACCGCCAGAAATCGCTGTAAAGCGAGAACTTACTTCCTGAATGAAAGCTTGCGGAAGACGGGCTATAATACCGATCATGATTATCAAAGAAATACCATTGCCTATGCCCTTGTCTGTAATACGCTCACCAAGCCAAAGGACAAACATGCTGCCAGCTGCGAGAATGACCGTTGCCGACACCATAAACACAGACCAATCAACTCCTGAAGCCAAAGCGCCATAAGCCTGAGCCTTCAAGTTCATCAGATATGAAGGAGCTTGGAAAAGAAGAATTGCCACGGTCAACAAACGAGTGTACCAATTAATCTTCTTGCGTCCGCTCTCTCCTTCACGCTGCATTTTCTGGAAATACGGTACTGCCACCGCCAACAACTGCATCACGATGGACGCTGAGATGTAAGGCATTATTCCCAACGCGAAAATAGACGCATTGGAAAATGCTCCACCGGAGAACATGTCCAACAACGACATGAGGCCGCCACTGGTCTGCGTTTGTAACTTCTGCAACATTGATGGGTCTATGCCTGGCAATACCACGAAAGACCCGAAACGATAAATTGCGACAAACGTGATGGTAATGAGGATTCGCTGACGCAAATCCTCAATTTTCCAACAGTTCTTCAGTGTCTCGATAAACTTTTTCATTTACTTAGATTATAGTTGTGTTACCACCTACTGCCTTGATTGCTTCTTCGGCAGATTTAGAGAAGGCGTGTGCCTCAACTTCAAGCTTAGCCTTAAGTTCACCATTGCCAAGAATCTTGACGAGCTTCTTGCCATTGGTCAAGCCTGCCTCTTTCAACTCGCTTATCCCAATCTTGGCAAGGCCCTTTGACTCAGCGAGAGCTTGAAGTGTTGAAAGATTCACTGCAAAATACTCCTTATGGTTGATGTTCTTGAATCCGAATTTAGGAACACGACGCTGCAAAGGCATCTGACCACCTTCAAATCCAATCTTTCTCTTATAACCAGAACGAGCTTTTGCACCCTTGTGGCCACGAGTAGATGTTCCACCCAAGCCTGAGCCTGGACCACGGCCCAAACGGCGACGTGAATGCGTTGAACCTTCAGCGGGTTTCAAATTATTTAATTTCATAATCATTCCTTGTTTTTGAAAGTTATTTACTCGATAACGGTTACCAAGTGGTGAACCTTCCTTATCATGCCGCGAAGAGTGGGAGTGTCCTCACGCTCAACAACTTGAGAAATCTTGTGCAAGCCAAGAGCTTCCAGCGTACGCTTCTGATCAACAGGAGCTCCGATTTTGCTTTTAATCTGCTTGATTTTTATTGTTGCCATTTTTACTTCCTTATCCTCTAAATACTTTTTCCATGCTTATGCCACGAGTCTTGGCGACAGTGTAAGCATCACGCATCTGACTCAACGCTACGATCGTAGCCTTCACGAGATTGTGTGGGTTTGAAGAGCCTTTGGACTTAGCCAACACGTCCTTCACGCCAACGCTTTCAAGCACGGCACGCATAGCACCACCTGCCACAAGGCCGGTACCAGCCGCAGCCGGTTTCAAGAATACACGAGCGCCACCAAAAGTAGCCTCTATCTCATGAGGAACGGTACCTTTCAAAACAGGCACCTTAACCAAATTCTTCTTGGCGGCCTCTACGCCTTTAGATATTGCGGCGGTAACTTCACCCGCTTTTCCTAGACCCCAGCCAATTATACCGTTGCCGTCACCGACAACGACGATTGCTGCAAACGTAAAAGTACGGCCACCCTTTGTCACTTTGGTAACACGGTTAATGGCAACCAATCTGTCCTTTAACTCTATGTCACTATTTATCTTAACTTTATTCATTGCCATAATCGATTAAAAATTAAGTCCACCTTTACGAGCCGCATCTGCGAGTTCCTTTACACGACCATGGTAAAGATAGCCGTTACGATCGAACACGACTTTTGAAATTCCTGCTTCGACAGCTTTCTTTGCTATAATTTCACCAACCTTGGCAGCCTGTTCGCACTTTGGCATGGCTTCCATACCAAGCGATGAAGCTGAAACCAAGGTCGTACCGTTCTGGTCATTGATAACCTGAACGTATATTTGCTTATTGCTGCGGAATACGCTCATGCGCGGACGTTCAGCCGTTCCGTTTATACGCTTACGAATTCTGAACTTTATCTTGATTCGTCTTTCTGTTTTCTTTGTTGTCATAATCGTAAAATATTAAAGTTACTTAGCAGCTGCAGTCTTACCAGACTTTCTGCGGATGACTTCGCCTTGGAACAATATACCTTTACCCTTATAAGGTTCAGGCATACGGAAAGAACGGATCTTTGCACAAATAAGTCCGAGCAACGCTTTATCGCAAGATTCCAATATTATAACAGGATTCTGGTTCCTTTCAGACTTCGTCTCAACCTTAACCTCTTTAGGCAACTGGATGAATATAGGATGGGTATATCCTAAAGCAAATTCTATGATGTTTCCCTGATTTGAAACGCGATAACCGACACCGACAAGTTCAAGTACTTTCTTGTAACCTTCGCTGACACCTACAACCATATTGTTGACCAATGCGCGATAAAGTCCATGGAAAGCCTGCTTCTGCTTATAGTTTACAGGACTGTTCTCGTCAATTTCAAACAAGATATGATTATCCTCAATCTTCACAATGATAGAAGAATCCACTTTCTGTGAAAGTTCACCCTTAGGCCCCTTTACACTAACAACACCGTTGTTGAGAGTTACTGTAACTCCAGAAGGAATGCTTATCGGCAATTTACCTATTCTTGACATTTCTCAATCCTCCACAATTAATATACATAGCAAAGAACCTCGCCGCCTATTTTAAGAGCGGTCGCCTCTTTGTCTGTCATTACACCTTTAGATGTGGACAATATCGCTATGCCCAATCCGTTTATAACTCTCGGCATGTCTTTATAACCGGTGTACTTACGCAAACCAGGAGTAGACACTCTCTTCAAACACCTAATGGCGTTCTCTTTTGTTGCAGGGTCATATTTCAACGCAACTTTGATGGTTCCTTGCGGTCCATCCTCTATGAACTTATAGTTCAAAATGTAACCCTTCTCGAAGAGGATTTTGGTAATCTCTTTCTTCAAGTTTGAAGCTGGAACTTCCACAACTCGGTGATGAGCCATGATTGCGTTTCTCAACCTTGTCAGATAATCTGCTATTGGATCTGTCATAAAAAATAATTGTTTAATTAATCGGGACTGCCCCGACAATATTAAATAAAACTTTACTTCGCGTATTGATTTACCAGCTCGCTTTCTTCACACCAGGTATGAGACCAGCGGAAGCCATCTCACGGAACTGGATACGAGAAAGTCCAAACTGGCGCATATAGCCCTTAGGACGACCTGTTATCTTGCAACGATTGTGCAGACGGATAGGATTTGCGTTACGCGGAATGCTTTGCAGCTTCCTTGCAGCCTCATATGCTTCAGCAGGATCGTCTGTCGTAGCGATGATTTTCTTCAAAGCCGCACGTTTCTCAGCATAACGAGCTACAAGCTTTGCACGCTTAACCTCGCGGGCCTTCATTGATTCTTTTGCCATATTTCTTAATCGTTTTTAGCGTTCTTGAAAGGTAAACCAAATGCCTTGAGCAGAGCATAACCTTCTTCATCGGTCTTGGCTGATGTAACAAAAGTAATGTTCATACCCTGAATCTTGTTTATCGTATCAATGTTGATTTCAGGGAAGATGATCTGCTCTTGTATACCAAGTGTGTAATTGCCTCGACCGTCAAACTTGCTCTCGATTCCCTTGAAGTCACGGATTCGTGGCAGAGCTATGCGGACAAGTCTCTCAAGGAACTCATACATACGGTCACGACGCAACGTCACCATAACACCGATTGGCATTTTCTTACGGAGCTTAAAGTTGGCAATGTCTTTCTTTGAATATGTTGCAACAGCCTTCTGACCCGTAATCGTTGTAATCTCATTGATTGCCACGTCAATGATTTTCCTGTCTTGAGTAGCATCACCGAGACCCTGGTTTACGACAATCTTCTTCAGGACAGGAATCTGCATCTTAGAAGAATAATTGAACTGTTTTTGCAGCGCAGGAGCAATTGTCTCCGCATATACCTTCTTTAATTCAGCTGTGTTCATTATTTAATTTCCTCCCCTGATTTTTTAGCTATACGAACTTTCTTGCCATCCTCTGTTCTCTTGATTGCGACACGAGTAGGTTTGCCGCTCTTAGGATCTATCAGGCTCAAGTTTGAAACATGTATAGGAGCCTCCTGCTTGATGATGCCACCCTGAGGATATTTCGCACTTGGCTTCATGTTCTTTGAAACCATATTCACACCTTCTACGATGGCACGCTGCTTCTCAACCAGAACCTTGAGCACCTTTCCGGTCTTGCCTTTGTCCTCACCGGCCAAAACAATAACCGTGTCATTTCTTTTTATATGTAACTTATTCATTACTTAACTTCACTTTAAATGTTAAAGAACCTCTGGTGCCAAAGAAACGACTTTCATGTTAACCGCACGGAGCTCACGTGCAACAGGACCGAAAATACGGCTTCCACGAAGCTCGCCTGCATTATTCAGCAAGACACAAGCATTATCGTCGAAACGGATATATGAACCGTCTGCGCGACGTATTTCCTTCTTTGTACGGACAATCAAAGCCTTAGATACTGCACCCTTTTTCAAATCACTTGACGGAATGACATTTTTGACTGCTACGACAATAACGTCACCAACACTTGCGTAACGGCGACGCGTACCACCAAGCACACGAATGCAGAGAGCCTCGCGAGCGCCGCTGTTATCACATACTGTAAGTCTTGATTCTGCCTGTATCATAATTACTTAGCTTTTTCTATTATTTGAACCAATCTCCACCTCTTTGTCTTACTCAAAGGACGGGTTTCCATAATGAGCACTGTATCACCTATATTAGCCTCATTCTTTTCGTCATGTACATGGTATTTTTTTGTCTTCTGGACAAACTTACCATATATAGGGTGCATCTCCTTGAACTTCGCTGCAATAACAATGGTTTTATCCATCTTGTTGCTTGTGACGACACCCGTTCTTGTCTTTCTTAAATTTCTCTTTTCCATCTGAACCATTGTTATTTGTTAAGCTCTCTTTGGCGGAGAACCGTTTTCATGCGAGCGATATCACGACGTGCCGCCTTTATCTGCGAAGGATTTTCCAACGGAGTGATTGCATGATTCAACTTCATCTGATGGTATTTTGCAACCTCTGCCTCCAATCTGTCAGCCAAGTCCTTGGTCTCGAGTTCCCTTACTTCTTTAATCTTCATAATTAAGCGTTTTTATCGTAATCACGTCTTACAACAAATTTTGTTTTCACCGGCAATTTCTGAGCGGCAAGGCGGAGAGCCTCTTTTGCCACGTCAAACGAAACGCCTTCAACTTCAAAGAGAATACGTCCCGGAGTAACAGGAGCCACCCAACCGGCGGGATCTCCCTTACCTTTACCCATTCGGACATCGGCAGGCTTGCGAGTTATCGGCTTATCAGGGAAAATACGTATCCATACCTGCCCCTCGCGCTGCATATAACGGTTTACAGCCACACGGGCTGCTTCTATCTGGCGGCTGTCCAACCATTTGGCCTCAAGGGTTTTGATGCCGAATGAGCCGAAAGCCAATTGCGTTCCCCTATGGGCGTTGCCCTTATTGCCACGCCCGTCTTGAGGTCTTCTATATTTTACTCTTTTTGGCTGTAACATGATAGCTTCTTTCTTTAACGATTATTGCTCCTCTTACGATTAACTCTCGACTTGCCGTTAGGACGACCGCTCTGCTTCTCCTGAGAGAAATTAACAGAGAGGTCACGCTTGCCGTAAACCTCACCGCGACAAATCCAAACCTTAATGCCCAACAAGCCCACTTTAGTGAGAGCCTCAGCCTGGCAGAAGTCTATATCGGCACGGAATGTATGCAGAGGAGTACGTCCCTCTTTGTACATTTCCTTACGAGCCATCTCCGCTCCGTTAAGACGGCCGGTTATCTGCACCTTTATACCTTCAGCTCCTGCACGCATCGTATTAGCTACAGCCATTTTTATCGCGCGGCGGTAAGCGATCTTGCCCTCAACCTGGCGAGCGATGTTATTAGCTACGATTGTTGCATCAAGCTCAGGCTTTTTTACTTCGTAAATGTTTATTTGAATTTCCTTGTCATAGAGTTTTTTCAACTCTTCCTTTAACTTGTCGACATCTTGGCCGCCCTTGCCTATTACAAGTCCCGGACGAGCCGTACATATTGTGATTGTGACCAGTTTCAACGTGCGCTCAATGACGATACGAGATATGCTGGCCTTTGCCAGACGTTCGTTCAGGTATTTGCGGATTTTCATATCCTCAACGAGGTTGTCACCAAAGTTCTTTCCACCGAACCAATTTGAATCCCAACCCCTGATGATACCGAGACGGTTGCTTATCGGATTAACTTTCTGTCCCATTCTGCTTCTTATTTTTCGTCATTAGTTTTGGCATCTACAAATAATGTAACGTGGTTGCTACGCTTGCGGATACGATAACCACGTCCCTGAGGCGCCGGCCTCATACGCTTCATCGTGACACCCTCGTCAACGAACACTTTAGAGATATAAAGCTCACCGTCTTCAGCCTTACGGTCGTTTTTAGTTTCCCAGTTCGCAATAGCCGAGCGAAGGAGCTTCTCCACGTCTGCAGCAGCAGCCTTCTTGGAGAATCTCAACACTCCGAGAGCGTGATTAACCTCCATTCCGCGTATCATGTCAACGACATAACGCATTTTACGCGGAGAAGAAGGCACGCCTTTTAGCTTTGCGAAATACATTGTCTTGCGGGCTTCTTTTCTTTTTTCAGCCGCTATCTTCTTTCTTGCTCCCATTATAGATTCTTTTTATTTTTCAATGGTTTGCCTGTCATTACTTCTTATTACCGGCATGGCCGCCGAAACGGCGTGTAAGAGAGAACTCACCAAGCTTGTGGCCGACCATATTCTCAGTAATGTAAACAGGGATAAATTTGTTTCCGTTATGAACTGCAACAGTGTGTCCTACAAAATCAGGAGAGATCACTGAAGCTCTGGCCCAAGTTTTGACAACACTCTTCTTGCCACTCTCGTTCATAGCAAGAATTTTCTTTTCGAGTGCGACGTTAATGTAAGGACCTTTTTTTAATGAACGACTCATAATTTACTCTTAGTTAACTTGATTACTTCTTATTAGCTCTTTCAATAATGTACTTGTTGGAAAGCTTCTTAGGAGCTCTCGTCTTAAGACCCTTAGCATACAAGCCCTTACGTGAACGAGGATGGCCACCAGACTGACGTCCTTCACCACCACCCATCGGGTGATCATGCGGGTTCATGACGACACCACGGTTGTGAGGACGACGGCCCAACCAACGAGAACGTCCAGCCTTACCAGACTGTTCCAAGGCATGGTCAGAATTTCCCACACTACCCACTGTTGCCTTACAAGCACTGAGTATCTGGCGAGTTTCGCCAGAAGGAAGTTTAACTACGCAATAACTGCCTTCGCGAGAAGTCAACTGAGCAAAATTACCAGCCGAACGAACGAGCAGTGCACCCTGTCCAGGACGCAATTCAATGTTATGAATCACCGTACCGACAGGGATGTTAGCCAAAGGAAGCGCATTACCAATCTCTGGCGCTGCGTCCTTTCCTGACATCAAAGTCGCACCTACCTGCAGTCCGTTAGGAGCAATAATGTAACGTTTTTCACCATCTGCATAAAACAACAACGCGATACGAGCCGAACGGTTCGGATCGTACTCAATTGTCTTAACTACAGCAGGAACACCATCTTTCTCACGTTTGAAGTCGATGAAACGATACTTTCTCTTATGGCCACCGCCGAGGTAGCGCATGGTCATCTTACCTGTATTGTTTCGACCGCCGGTAGAACGTTTACCATAAACGAGAGACTTCTCTGGTACGGATGCAGTAATTTCCTCGAACGTACCAATAATCTTGTGTCTTTGACCCGGAGTTACCGGTTTAAATTTACGTACTGCCATTTTTTATTTTCAAATATTGCTGTAAAAATCAATTGTATCACCCTCCTTAAGAGTGACTATCGCTTTCTTGTACGCGTTCTTCTGCCCCTTGATGAGTCCAGCCTTTGTATAACGGCTTGAACGCTTGCCGGCATAACGCATAGTGTTAACGTCCTCAACTGTGACGTTGTACAGACTCTCGACTTCCTTCTTAATTTGGAGTTTGTTTGCTTCCGGACGAACGATGAAGCCGTAGCGGTTAGGCCACTTGTCTGTAATCTTGGTCATCTTCTCAGTGACCAACGGTTTTATGATAAATGC
>CALUGP010000058.1 GCA_944320195.1 uncultured Prevotella sp.
GTACGGATAATCCGATTGTGTAAACCTGTTTAGTTTATTTAGAGAAAAAGTGTCAACATAAATCAGGAAAAGACAAAAGGCCGTCTTTTACAATGCGAAAGACGGCAAACGGGAACGCCAAAGGCGGCCTTTCATCTTGTGAAAAGCCGCCTTTCATATTTAGGCTCATTGTGCTTGTCAGGCTTATGAACCTGATAAGCCTGACAAGCCGGGTGCCCCTTGTCGGGCTGTTTACTTCTTGTGGCTCACGGTGTAGACCACCTTGCCGTCCTTGTCGATGAGGTGCAGGTCAAGCTCTTGCTTGTCGGCGCATACCATGGAGAAGCCCGGAATGCCCGAGCAGAACTGCGTTCCGTCGATTTTCTCCACCTTCGGGCGGCTGAGCGAGCCGCTGGTGTTCACCACGTAGTCTATCGTGCAGCCCGGCTTGCGTATGTGCTGGAAGTTGTGTATGTGGCCGCACACGTACATGGCCACGTTCTTGTGCTTCAAGAGCACGGGGTTGAGCGTCTTCTGCATGTCGGCGCGCTCGGTGTCGCTCTTGCTCGTCTGGGCGTAGATGGGGTGGTGGCCTACTACTATTACCCAGTCCTCGGTAGCGGCGGTGAGCACGGAGTCAACCCATGCCAGCTGCTTCTCAATGTCCTGCTTGCAGGCGTCGGGGTATTTCTCGGAGTCCTTGCGGTACTTGTCAATCATCGGCGTGGTGTCTACGAAGACAAGGCGCACGGTGACACCGTCGTCCTCAAGCACCTTCGTGTAGTATCTTGCAGGCATCTCCCAGCGGCGGCTCACCTTGGCATAGTCAACCACGGCCTGCGTGTTTCCGCGGTACTCGTGGTTGCCGCAGATGGGGTACCAGGCCAGCATCAGCTCGGGATGCGAGTAGATGAGTTCGTAGTTGGTCATCCAGAGAGGGTCTTTGGTGCTCACGACGCCCTCGAAGTGGTGTATGTCGCCTGCCGCGGCAACGCACTCTATGCCGACGGTCTCGGCCATGCGGCCCATCAGTTCGGCTATCGGTTTCTGGTCGTAGTAGCCGTTGCGGCCCAGGTCGTTGGCCACGTAGAAGTTTACTGACTTTTCAAGTTTTTCCCATTCTGCGGGTGTCTGGCCGAAAACCGTCATTACGGCGGCGGCCAAGAGGATGATAATGGATGATATTCGTTTCATTGTTTTTTTGTTTATTAGGAAGTTAGAGAAGTTAAGGAAGTTATCGCCCGCTTTGCGGGCTAAGAAGTTAAAGCCAAATGCCTTGCTGCTCACAGTAGGGATGAAATCTGTTAAACATTTGTCTTTAACTTCTTAGCGAACGCAGTGAGCGATAACTTCTTTAATTCCTTTAACTTCCCATTTTATTGAAAATGGTTAGAAGTTCACTTTGAATCCTGCGTTGAGTTTCGCTCCGTAGTATTCCACCTGCATAGTCCTGTCCTTCGTTCCCTGGTAGTAGCGCAGCGGTTGGTTGAGCAGGTTGTTGGCCTGTGCGTAGACGGTGAACTTCACGTTCTTGCCCCATGTGTAGCTGGCGTTGAGGTCCATGTAGTGCGTTGCGTCGTAGTAGCGGCGCAGGGCGGTCTCCTCCACATACTCCTCGTCGTCCTGGAAGGCTGACGTGTAGTTGTAAGACAGGCGCACGTTCAGGCCCCACTTGTCGAAGTAAAGCGACGCGTTGGCCATGTGCTCGGGCGAACCGGGCAGCGCCTGCTCGTCCTTGTCGCCGAATACAGACTTCACAATGTTGCTGTGAGTGTAAGTGTAGTTGCCGTAGAAGCCAACGCAACGCAGTGCCGGAGAGATGAAGCCGAAGTCGCGCTGGAAGCCAAGCTCCACTCCGAGCAGGTCGGCGTCGAAGGCGTTGAGCGGCTGGCTGACCTCTGCCTCGGCGTAATTGCCGTAAGCCATGTCGCGCTTCAGGTTGACAGAATAGTCCTTGACGCGCTTGTAGAACACTGCCGCCGACACAAGGCCGACACTCTTGAAGTAGTAGTCGGCTGACAGGTCGATGTTGTGCGAGGTGATAGGCTTCAGGTCGGGGTTGCCCAGTGTGATTTCAACAGGCGACTCCTCGGTGTTGTAAGAAGCGTTGGCAACGAGGTGAGAGTACTTCGGGCGTGCCAGCGTCTTGGTGTAAGAGGCGCGCACCTTGAGGTCGTCGGTAGCGTCCCATTTGACGAGGAAGCTCGGCAGCCAGCTTATGTAGTTGTTCTTGAACTTGCCCGTTGGGTCGAGGCTTTCGTCTCCGTTCTCGTCGATGTTCCAGTTGAAGCCGCTTGTCTCAAGGTCAGTGTACTCCATGCGGAGGCCGGCCATTACCGTGAACTTGCGTCCCAGCTTCTGCGTGAAGCGCAGGTATGCGGCTGTAACCTGCTCGGTTGCGTCATAGTCTCCTGCCGATTCTTCGAGCACCTGCTCGCCTCCGAGCAGGGCCCAGTCCTTCGCATTAAACTGCTCGAGGTAGTCCTTGCTTACGAAGTCCATGGCCTTGTACTGGTCGCCGGGCATGAAGCCGTCGCGTATTTGCGATGTGTAATAGTTGGTGTAGTCGGTTCCGTAGATGTCCTCGTAGCCGTCCTTGTAGTCGTAACAAAGCACTTCCTTTGTCTTGTGCTTGTGAGTGTACTTCGCGCCGAACTTCAGCGAGTTGCCGAACAGGCCGCTTGCGAGGGGCAGCTCGAAGTCAACCTTGGCCTTCCACTCGTTTTCGCGTATCCATTCGTTAGCGTTGGTGAACTCGTCCACTTCCCAGTCGCCGTCATGAACAGAGATGGGCGTTATGGCGTAAGGCTGGCGTCCGCCCTCGTCTTCCATGTCGATGGTCATGTCCTTCTGCTTGATGGTGAAGTAACGCTCGTCGGGGCGGTCTTCGCTTGCACGTGAGTAAGACACCATCCAGTCGGTCTGCAGCTTGTCCCAGAGCAGGTGGTCACCGCCCAAGGTGAAGTCCATTGTCTGCTGGAGCTCGAGGCGTGCGCCGCGGTTGTCCTTTGAGCCGGCCTTGGTCTGTATCTCGGTCTTCATCTCTCCGGCGCCGTCGGCCAGGTCCTTGTAGCTAACGCGGTAGCGGTTCTCCCAGTCGTTGCGGCGGTTGTAGATGCCGTTGAAGTAGATTTTATGGTTCGGGTTGAAGTCGTAGTCCATAGAGAGCGAGTAGCTTTGGCGTTCGCGCGTCACGTAATATTGGCGCACTTCGGCGTCGGTGAGCACTACGTTGCCGTCGTCGTCAAGGTCGTATTCGAACTCGGTGTTGTCCGAGCCGGCCGGCGAGTTCTGGTAAGATATGGCGGCCATGATGCCGAACTTGTCGTTGAAGAAGCGGTCGCCCCACGTCGCGCCGAGGTTGAGCTGGAGCTTGTCGCTAATCCAGTTGTAGCCCGTTCCGGCCGTTACGTTGAACACGCGGCGGTAAGGCGTGTTCTTGGTTACGAGGTTGATGGCACCGCCTATGGCGTCGCCGTCCATGTCGGCGGTCACGACCTTGTTAACCTCGATGGTCTGTATCATGTCGGCCGGTATTAGGTCGAGCTGCACGTTGCGCGCGTCGCCCTCGGCGGAGGGCAGGCGGTTGCCGTTGATTGAGACGCTGGTGAGGTCGGGCGACGTGCCGCGCACCTGTCCGAAGCGTGCCTCGCCCTGGTCGTACTGTACGTTGATACCGTTGATACGCTTGAGGGCGTCGCCGATGTTGGAGTCGGGGAACTTGCCTACCTGGTCGGCCGACACCACGTTAGTCAGGTTGAAGCTGTTTTTCTGCTGGTTGATGGCGCGGCTCTGTCCGTGGAACGCGCCCTTCACCTCGATGCCCTGAAGCTCCACGCCGTCAGAGAGCACGAAGTCGTGCACGGCCGTCTTGTCGGGTGATATAGTCAGTTTCATCGTCTTCGGTTCATATCCTACGTAGCTTACCTTCACCACGTAAGTGCCCGGCTTCAGGTTGGCGAGGGTGTAGTAGCCGTTGACGTCGCTCACCACGCCCGTGTGCAGGCTTTCAATCATCACCGTGGCTCCCGGCAGCACCTGGTTCTGAGTGTCAACGACGCGGCCGCGCATCACGCCGAGAGCGGCCTCGTTGGAGTCTGGCGCGGCCATAGTCGCCAGCGACATGGCGGTTGCCATGAAAAAAACAGATAGTTTTTTGTAATTCTTTTTCATAAAAAATTGTGAATGATTTGACGGCTGCAAAGTTCCGACTTCTGTGTTACACCGGCGTTACATGAATTTTTATTTAGGTTTAACAAGTTGTTACAAAGTTGTTGCAGAATGTCAAATCGCGCGCCTCCGTGCGTGTACCGGCCATGTTTGTTGTCAACGGTCATGTAACTCATTGACATCCAACGGGTTGCAAAAGGCCGTGTTTTGCAGGCCAAAACACGGCCTTTTAGCGTGCGGTTGGCGGCCTTTTGGAAGGCGAAAGGCCGCCAACCGCACGCCTGCCCATATGGCTTATGGTTCATCCGCAGTTCAGGTGTATGCGATAACAGCATTGCCTTTTGCTTTTGCCATAGCATTTCATGTGTACATCCTGTCACAAGCCAGGCTGTCGGTAACCGTCATGCCGCACTCCGATGCGGCATCCAGTGTATGCAGCTTGTAACATTTGACGTAGTGGGTGTCTTCTGGATGCCGCATCGGAGTGCGGCATGACGGTTACCGACAGCCTGGATTAAAGTAGGAGGCGTACATAAAATGCTATCACAAAGACAATAGAAGGTACAGTAATACTATACACCTAAACTACGGATGACCTGGCTTATTAGGCTGATCAGGCTAATTAAGCCCAATGGGCAGGATAAGCCTTATAAGCCCGATGGGCAGGGGTTGCTGCCCGGTTTTTTATTATTTAACTTCCAAATCTTCCGTATGTCTTGAAAAAACGTTAATTTTGCATGATTAAACATACCAGTAAAATGTCATCAGTAACAATACGCAAGGTAAACACCAGGCGCGACCTCGAGCGGTTCATAGACTTCCACTACGACCTGTACGATGGTTGCGAGCAGGATGTGCCCAACCTTTTCTCAGACGAGATGAAGACCCTCGACAAGACGAGGAACGCAGCCTTCGAGTTCAGCGAGGCCGAATACTTCATGGCTTTCTACGAGGACGGCCGCATGGCCGGCCGCGTGGCGGCCATCATCAACCACAAGGCCAACAAGCGGTGGGGCCGCAAGTGCGTGCGCTTCGGATGGATAGACTTTGTCGACGACATCGAGGTGAGCCGCGCCCTGTTCCAGGCCGTCGAGGACTACGGCCGCTCCAAGGGCATGGACGAGATGATAGGCCCGCTCGGCTTCACCGACCTCGACCCCGAGGGCATGCTCACCTGGGGCTTCGACCAGCTCGGCACGATGCCCACCATATACAACTATCCATACTACCCGGAGCACATGGAGCGCCTGGGCGACTTCGAGAAGGACAACGACTACGTGGAGTTCAAGATGATGGTGCCCGACACCGTGCCCGAGAAGTACACCAAGATAGCCGAGATGATAGAGAAACGCTACAACCTGCACGTGCGCAAGCTCACGAAGAAAGACGTCTTCGAGGGTGGCTACGGCAAAAAGATGTTCGACCTGATAAACACCTGCTTCAAGGACCTTTACGGCTACTCCGAGCTCTCGGAAAAGCAGATTGAGCAGTACATCGACATGTACTTCCCCCTGGCCGACCTCAGCCTAATCACCGTCGTGGAAGACTGGAACGAGGGGCGCAAGCCCGTAGCCGTGGGCATCACCATACCCTCGCTGGCCCGCGCGCTGCAGAAATGCCGCCGCGGCAGGCTCTTCCCCTTCGGCTGGTGGCACGTGCTGCGCGCCCTCAAGGCGCACAAGACCGAGGGTGTTGACCTGCTCCTGCTCGGCGTTCTGCCGGAATACCGCATGAAGGGAGCCAACGCCCTGATGTTCGCCGACCTCATACCGCGCTACCAGGCCTACGGCTTCAAGTGGGGCGAGAGCCAGGTTGAGATGGAGACCAACGAGAACGTGCAGAGTCAGTGGCAGTATCTCGACCCCAAGCTGCACAAGAGAAGAAGATGCTACAAGAAGTGGCTGTAACCTGACACCCACCCCGGCCCTCCCCAAGGGGAGGGGATGGCCTATCGATCCAATTGGGCTTATTGGCCCCATTAGGCTTATCAGTCCTATGATTATTAAACGATTATGAGCGAAAACGAAATACAAAACCCACAGGTTTCATATACGGATGATAACATCCGCCACCTCTCCGACATGGAGCACGTGCGCACCCGACCCGGCATGTACATCGGCCGCCTGGGCGACGGCTCGATGCCCGAGGACGGAATATACGTCCTCTTGAAGGAAGTCATCGACAACTCAATCGACGAGTTCAAGATGGGCGCCGGCAAGCGCATCGAGGTTGACATCGACGAAGATCTGCGCGTGACCGTCCGTGACTACGGTCGCGGCATACCGCAGGGCAAGCTCGTCGAGGCCGTCAGCGTATTGAACACCGGCGGAAAGTATGACTCAAAGGCCTTCAAGAAGAGCGTCGGCCTGAACGGCGTCGGCATAAAGGCCGTCAACGCGCTCAGCTCAAGCTTCGAGGTGCGCTCTTACCGCGACGGCGCGGTGCGCACGGTGAAGTTCGAGAAGGGCGTCATGAAGGGCGACGACACCGCCGAGACGCAAGACGAGAACGGCACATACGTCTACTTCGAGCCTGACGCCACGCTGTTCAAGAACTATCGCTTCCACCACGACTTCGTGGAAACGATGCTCCGCAACTACACTTACCTCAACACGGGGCTGACCATCATGTTCAACGGCCGCCGCATCTTGAGCCGCAACGGACTTGAAGACCTGCTCAACGACACGATGACCACCGACGGCATCTATCCCATAATACACCTCAAGGGAGAGGATATCGAGATAGCATTCACCCATACCAACCAGTACGGAGAGGAGTATCATTCGTTCGTAAACGGCCAGCATACCACTCAGGGCGGTACCCACCAGAGCGCGTTCAAAGAGCATATAGCCAAGACAATAAAGGAGTTCTTCAACAAAAACTTCGAGTACACCGACATACGCAACGGCCTTGTGGCAGCCATAGCGGTAAATGTGGAAGAACCGATGTTCGAAAGCCAGACAAAGATAAAGCTCGGTTCGCTCACCATGTCGCCCGACGGCGTAAGCGTGAACAAGTACGTGGGCGACTTCATAAAGACCGAGGTGGACAACTACCTGCACAAGCACGCCGACGTGGCGGAGGTGATGCTCCAGAAGATACAGGCCTCCGAGAAGGAACGCAAGGAGATGGCCGGCGTCACCAAGCTGGCCCGCGAGCGCGCCAAGAAGGCCAACCTGCACAACCGCAAGCTGCGCGACTGCCGCATACACTTCAGCGACGTGAAGAACGACCGCAAGGAGGAAAGCTCCATCTTCATAACCGAGGGCGACTCGGCAAGCGGCTCAATCACCAAGAGCCGTGACGTGAACACGCAGGCCGTGTTCTCGCTGAGGGGCAAGCCGTTGAACTCTTACGGGCTGACCAAGAAGGTTGTGTACGAGAACGAGGAGTTCAACCTCCTGCAAGCCGCGCTCGACATAGAGGACGGACTCGACACACTGCGCTACAACAAGGTGATTGTGGCGACCGATGCCGATGTCGACGGCATGCACATCCGCCTGCTCATAATCACTTTCTTCCTGCAATTCTTTCCCGACTTGATAAAGAAAGGCCACGTCTACGTGCTGCAGACGCCGCTCTTCCGAGTGCGCAACCGCCGCTCGAAGATAAAGGACAAGGCCGTGCTCGAGGCCGCAAAGGGCACCAAGGGCGACTTCATCACGCGCTACTGCTACAGCGAGGAGGAGCGCATGAAGGCCATAACGGAGCTTGGCCCGGAGCCGGAAATAACACGGTTCAAGGGTCTCGGCGAGATAAGTCCCGACGAGTTCCGCGCCTTCATAGGCCCCGACATGCGCCTGGAGCAGGTCACCCTGCACAAGACCGACCAGGTGCAGAAGCTCCTTGAGTACTACATGGGCAAGAACACGCCCGAGCGCCAGAACTTCATCATCGACAACCTTGTCATCGAGGAAGACCGACCCGAGGAAGAGGAACTTTCAAATTAAAAATTAACAAGTAAAAAATTAAACAGCGCACATTTGGCTCATCCGGCTCATTTGGCCCATTAGGCTTATTAGGCCTAATAAGCCTGATAAGAAACGATAAGCCCAATAAGAAATATAAGCAATGAAAACCAAAGCACCGATAGTTTTTCTTTTCTGCCTTTTTACCTTTTTACCTTCGCACTCGCAGATGCGCGTCAACTTTTCCGAAGACAGTCCGATGCGCAAGCTCCACATAGCCGAAATGGCCATAACCAACCTCTATGTCGACTCGGTTGACGAGAGGAAGCTCGTAGAGGACGCCATACGCGGCATGCTTGAGAAGCTCGATCCCCACTCGTCATACGCCGACCCCGAGGAGGTGAAGGCCATGAACGAGCCGCTGCAGGGCAACTTCGAGGGCATCGGCGTGCAGTTCAACATGGTTGACGACACGCTGCTCGTAATCCAGCCCGTCTCGAAAGGCCCGTCGGAGAAAGTCGGCATCATGGCCGGCGACCGCATAGTAAGCGTCAACGACACGGCAATAGCCGGCGTGAAGATGGCGCGCGAGGAGATAATGCGCCGCCTGCGCGGCCCCAAGGGCACGAAAGTGGACCTCGGCATAGTGCGCCGCGGAGTGGCAGAAACGCTCAAGTTCACCGTCAAGAGGGACAAAATCCCCGTGAAGAGCGTCGACGCCGTGTACATGATACGCCCCGGAGTGGGTTATATAAGGATAGGAAACTTCGGAGCCACGACCTACGGCGAGTTCATGCGCGGCCTGGAACAGCTGCGCAAGGAAGGCATGCGCGACCTCATACTCGACCTTCAGGACAACGGCGGAGGCTACCTGCAGGCCGCCGTCCAGGTGGCCAACGAGTTCCTTCAGAAGAACGAACTGATAGTGTACACCGAGGGACGGCAGTTCCCCCGCATGGATTACAGGGCCCGGGGCAACGGTGATTTCCGCGAGGGACGCGTCCTCGTGCTGGTCAACGAGTTCACCGCGTCGGCCGCCGAGATAGTCTCAGGAGCCATACAAGACCACGACCGCGGCACCATAATAGGCCGCCGCACCTTCGGCAAAGGCCTCGTGCAGCGGCCCGTTGACCTGCCCGACGGCTCCATGATACGGCTCACCATAGCCCACTACTACACCCCCGCCGGCCGCTGCATCCAGAAACCTTACACCAAGGGAGACATCGAGGACTACGCGCTTGACTTCGACAAGCGCCTCAAGCACGGCGAACTGACCAACCGCGACAGCATACACTTCGCCGACTCGCTCAGGTTCTACACGCTCAAGGAGCGCCGCCCAGTGTACGGCGGCGGAGGGATAATGCCCGACGTGTTCGTCCCCCTCGACACGATGCAGTACACCAAGTACCACCGGCAGCTTGTGCTTAAGGGCATAGTCATCAACACCGACCTGCGCTACATCGACAACCACCGCGACCAGCTGCGCTCGCTCTTCCCCACGTTCGAGGCCTTCCGCACGGGCTTCCAGGTGCCCCAGGCGCTCATCGACGACGTGATGAAGGACGGCGAGAAGCAGGGCGTGAAGCCCGAGGACGACGCGGAGATGCAGAAGACGCTGCCTTACCTCAAGGCGCAGCTGAAGGCTCTCGTGGCGCGCGACCTCTTCGACATGAGCGAGTATTTCCAGATAATCAACGAGGAGAGCGACATCGTGAAGGCGGCCATCAAATGTCTGTCTTCCGATTGACGGCGAAACGGCCCACGAAAGGCGGCAAAACGGACGACGAAAGACGGCCTTTCACAACGTAAAACACCACATATTATGATAACATACAACACCGACGGGGTGGCGATGCCCCACATAAGACGGCGCGAGATCACCGCATGGATCAAGGCCGTGGCCGCGTCTTACGGCAAGAAGGCCGGCGAGATAGGCTACATGTTCGTCAGCGACGAGAAGATACTCGAAGTAAACCGCGAGTACCTTGGACACGATTATTACACGGACATCATCACCTTCGACTACGACGAAGGCGACACCATAAACGGCGACATAGTGATATCGCTCGACACGGTGCGCTCCAACGCCGAGCAGCTGGGCAAGGACTACATGGACGAGCTGCACCGCGTAATCATCCACGGCATACTGCACCTCTGCGGCATCAACGACAAGGGGCCGGGCGAGCGCGAGATTATGGAGGCCGCCGAGGACAAGGCCCTGGCCATGAGGAATTAAAAGTTAAGAGTTAAGAATTAAGAGTTAAGAGTTCTTGAATTAAGAGTTAGGAGTTAAGAATTAAGAAAATATGCTTTGCCAAGTGTCTGCAACAAAGGTGATTTTCTTAATTCTTAACTCTTAATTCTTAATTTCCAAAAGCATATTTTCTTAATTCTTAACTCCTAACTCTTAATTCAAGAACTCTTAACTCTTAATTTTTAATTCTTAATTATTTATTTGGAATAAACTCCGACACGTCTCTTCCGAAGTGCATCAGCTCGCGCACCATGCTCGAAGAGACGCTCTGGTATTGCGGCTCGGAGAACATTATCAGGGTTTCCACGCCGCCTATCATGAGGTTGATGTCGGCCTGTTCGCGCTCGTATTCAAAGTCCTTCACGCTGCGCACGCCCTTTATTATGAAGCGTGCGCCCTCCCTACGGGCGAAGTCAGTCAGCAGGCCGCTGTACGCCTTCACCTCTATTTTCGGTTCGCCGGCGTATGTCCGCGCAATGTCCTCCACGCGCTTGTCCGCGCTGTAAAGGTATTTCTTGCGCACGTTCACGCCCACGCCGATGATTATCTTGTCAAACAAGGGCAGCGCGCGGCGCACTATCGCGTCGTGGCCTACGGTGAACGGGTCGAAGCTGCCAGGGAAAACGGCTTTTCTTAATTCATAATTCATAATTCACAATGCATAATTTTTTCAATTCATAATTCACAATTCATAATTCATAATCGGGTTGTTGGGGTGCTGAAAGCTGTAAGGCAGCGAAAACATCCACCCAATTATGAATTATGAATTGTGAATTATGAATTATAAAACAGGTCCTGTTCTCTCGGCTCTTGGCCGCACATGCGGCGGCCGAAGTGGCTGTAAGCCAGCTCCGTGGCCATGCGTCCGCGCGGCGTGCGCTTGATGAATCCCTCCATGATGAGGTAAGGCTCGTAGACCTCCTCCACCGTGCCTGCGTCCTCGCCGATGGCGGTTGCTATGGTGGTCACGCCAACGGGGCCTCCGCGGAACTTGTCGATGATGGTCAGCAGAATCTTGTTGTCTATCTCGTCCAGGCCGTACTGGTCGATGTTGAGCGCCGTCAGCGCTATCTTGGCGATGGCCGTGTCTATGCGGCCGGTGCCCTTCACCTGGGCGAAGTCCCTCACGCGGCGCAGCAGTGCGTTGGCTATGCGGGGCGTGCCTCGGCTTCGCCGGGCTATCTCCACGGCCGCGTCGTCGTCAATGGGCACCTTCAGGATGGAGGCGGAGCGGCGCAGAATCTTGGTGAGCGTTTCCGGCTCGTAGTATTCCAGGTGCAGGTTTATGCCGAAGCGCGCCCTGAGCGGCGCGGTGAGCAGTCCGCTGCGCGTGGTCGCGCCGACGAGGGTGAATGGGTTAAGGTCAATCTGTATGGAGCGTGCCGAGGGCCCTTTGTCAATCATTATGTCTATGCGGTAGTCCTCCATGGCCGAGTAGAGATACTCCTCCACGACGGGCGAGAGGCGGTGAATCTCGTCTATGAAGAGCACGTCGTTCGGCTCGAGCGATGTCAGTATGCCGGCCAGGTCGCCCGGCTTGTCGAGCACCGGGCCGCTGGTCAGCTTGAATCCCACGCCCAACTCGTTGGCTATGATGTTGCTCAGGGTGGTCTTCCCCAGTCCGGGAGGGCCGTGCAGCAGGGTGTGGTCGAGCGGTTCGCCGCGGTATTTGGCCGCCTCGACGAACACCTCGAGGTTCTCCACCACCTTCTGTTGTCCGCTGAAGTCGCCGAAGCGCAGGGGGCGCAGGGCGTTCTCAAACTCCTTCTCGGCCGACGAGAGCGCGTTGTTGCGTATGTCGAAGTCGTTGTCTGTCATTCTGTAACGTTATTGTCAGTCGGATGCAAAGTTAAGAAAAAATCGCCAAACGGCCATCGCCGCGGCGCAATTTCGCAAAAGGCCAATCATGCCCATTCGGCTTATCCGGCCCATTGGGCTTGTTTGTTTAATAGGCCCAATGAGCCTGATTAGCCTAATGTGGCCGGCGGACTGTTTGCAATCGACGGCCTTTCGCCTTGTAAAAGGCCGCAAACCGCACGCCAAAAGACGGCCTTTCGCAGGCTAAAAGACGGCCTTTTGCAACATGCTGTGGCCCAACGTGTTACGCCGGCGCATCCATGCCGCCGGGCGATTGGCGGCTCGGTTTGTGCGCGCCTGGGTGCAACCTTTACATTGATTTTATCTGTTTCTTGTTTTTTTCTTTTGCACTTGTCGTTTTTTGCACTATCTTTGCACCCGTGAAAGCCAAACGGAGCTTGAACGTTTGGCGTGACTGCAGTTTTTTATACATAATTTTTTTAGATTGAAGACATTTGAAGAATTGGGCGTCAGCGAAGAGATTCGCCGCGCCATTGAGGAACTGGGCTTTGAGCAACCGATGCCTGTACAGGAGGAAGTGATCCCGTATCTGCTGGGTAACCGTAACGACGTCATCGCGCTGGCGCAGACCGGCACGGGCAAGACGGCCGCCTTTGGCATACCCGTGCTGCAGCGCACTGACGCGCGTGTGCGCCAGACGCAGGCTCTTGTGCTCAGCCCTACGAGGGAACTGTGCCTGCAGATAGCCGACGACTTGAAGGACTTTTCAAAGTACCTGAGCGGCATCAACGTCGTACCAGTGTACGGAGGCACGTCTATTGAGAACCAAATCCGCGCCCTGAAGCACGGCGCACAGATCATCGTGGCCACCCCGGGACGACTCATCGACCTGATGCACCGTGGCGCGGCGAAGCTCGAGGCCGTCAAGAACGTGGTGCTCGACGAGGCCGACGAGATGCTCAACATGGGCTTCTCCGAGAGCATCGACGAGATACTCGCCGGCGTGCCGAAGGACCGCAACACGCTGCTCTTCTCGGCAACGATGAGCCGCGAGATCGAGAAAATAGCCCGCAACTACCTCACCGACCCGAAGGAGATAGTGGTGGGAAGCCGCAACGAGGGAGCCGAACACGTCAACCACATCTACTACATGGTGAACGCCAAGGACAAGTACCTGGCCCTGAAGCGCATAGTTGACTACTACCCCAAAATCTTCGCGATAATCTTCTGCCGCACGAAGCGCGAGACACAGGAGATTGCCGACAAGCTCATACACGACGGATACAACGCCGAGTCGCTCCACGGAGACCTCTCGCAGCAGCAGCGCGACCTCACGATGCAGAAGTTCCGCCAGCACTTGACGCAGCTGCTCGTGGCCACCGACGTGGCCGCACGCGGACTCGACGTTGACGACCTTACCCACGTAATCAACTACGGACTGCCCGACGACATCGAGAGCTACACCCACCGCAGCGGACGTACTGGCCGCGCCGGCAAGAAGGGAACGTCAATCTCCATCGTGCACACCCGTGAGAAGTCGAAGATACGCGCCATAGAGAAGACCATAGGCAAGGAGTTCGTGCAGGCGGACATACCCTCGGCCGAGGAAATCTGCAAGAAGCAGCTCTACAAGGTGATGGACCAGATAGTCAAGACCGACGTGAACGAGGAGGAGATAGCCCCCTTCATGGACGACATCAACCGCTACTTCGAGTTCATCGACAAGGAAGACGTCATCAAGAAGATTGTCAGCTTGGAGTTCGGCCGCTTCCTCGCATACTACGCCGACGCGCCAGAGATAGAGAAACCCACCGGCCGCGGAGACAAGAAAAAGAAGGAGCGCACCAGCGACGAGCGCAAGCGCACCCACAAGGCTGAGGCCGGCTACCGCCGCCTGTTCATCAACCTGGGCAAGGCCGACGGCTTCTACCCGGGTGAGCTGATGCAGTTCGTCAACCGCAACATGCGCGGCGGACGGCAGGAGATAGGCGCGATAGACCTTATGTCGAAGATGTCTTACTTCGAAGTGCCCGAAAGGGACGCGGCCAAGGTGATGCGCGCCTTGGACGGAACCACGTACAAGGGCCGCCAGGTGCGCTGCAACGACGCCGACCGCGACAGCAAGCCGCAGCGCGGGGCGTGGAAGAACGACAAGCCCGGCAGCTTCGAGAAGAAGTCGAAGCGGCGCGACCAGGAGGGCGGAGAGCGCTCGGAGCGCCGCCGCAAGAAGGCCGACGCCGGCTTCCAGGAGAGCGGACGGCAGGACGACTGGAGGCAGTTCTTCACCAAGGAGGCGAAGGACGTGAAGCTCGTGGGCGACGAGCCAGACTTCAGCGAGGAAGGATGGGCACGCCGCAAGCCGAAGAAGTAAGGGTCCGAAGCCTGGCAACCAGGCACCCACCCCAACCCTCCCAAAGGGAGGGAGCTTGGCATGCTGACGATGCTTGGCGGAGTATGGGCAAGGGATTTGAGAATGATTTGTAATTGACTGATAATCAGACAGCTTATGAAAGGCCGTCTTTCGCACTGCGGAAGATGGCCTTTTGCGTTGCCGTTTGCGGCCTTTAGCCTTGCAAAAGGCCATCAATCGCATTAGGCTCATTCGGCCCATCGGGCTTATTTGGCCTATTGGCCCAATGAGCCTAATAGGCCAAATAAGGCGGATAAGGCATTGGTCTAAGAACGGCAAGCCACAATTTCCGCAAAAGTAATCAAGCTCCCTCCCTTCGGGAGGGCTGGGATGGGTGTCTGGTTGCCAGGCTTCGGGTGTCAAATTTGCAACCAAGTTGCATTCAAAAAAACTTATTTTTGCGCCTAAAAACAAAAACATCCTGATTTTATGAAGCACAAGACCATCATCACCGCGGCCTGCGCCACGCTGCTGCTCACGGCCTGCGGCCACGGCGGAGACCGCCACGTGACGGCCGACGGACACGCCGGCGAGGCTAAGGAGCACGGCCACGAGATTGTAATCAGCGCCAAGGAGGCCGAAGCTTCGGGCATAAAGGCCGAGGCGGTGGAGGCCGGAGAGTTCAGCGGAGTGATACCATGCGGCGGCAAGATACTGGCCGCTCAGGGCGACGAGGCCACCGTCGTGGCCACCGTGCCGGGCATAGTGAGGCTCGCCCGCGGACTGGCCGAAGGCGCTCCGGTGAGCCGTGGCGGCACGGTGTTCACCATATCGTCGAAGAACCTGCAGGACGACCCCGCGCGCCAGGCCGCCGTAGAATACCAGAAGGCCAAGAGCGAATACGAGCGCGCGGCGCAACTGGTGAAGGACAGGATAGTCACCCAAAAGGAGTTCAACGCCCTGAAGGCCGGCTACGAGGCCGCACGCATAGCATGGGAGGCTTACTCCGGCGGCGCCGGGGGCAAAGGCGGCACGGCCGTGAAGTCGCCTCTTGGCGGATATGTGAAGGCGTGCCTGGTGAAGGACGGCGACTACGTCAGCGTGGGCCAGCCGCTGATGACCGTCACGCAGACGCGCTCGCTCTACCTGCGCGCCAATGTGCCCGAGCGTTACTATGCATTGATGGGCACTCTCCGTTCGGCCAAGTTCAAGGCGGCTTATGCCGACCGCGTCTACGACCTGGCGCAGATGGACGGCCGTCTCGTGGCGGCGGGCAAGCAGACGGGCGACGGCTCGCCGTACATTCCCGTGACATTCGAGTTCGCCAACCGCGCCGGCGTGGCTCCCGGCGCGTTCGTGGAGACCTATCTGCTCACCGCTCCCAGGCAGGGCGTTGTGAGTGTTCCAGTCTCGGCGTTGACCGACGAGCAGGGGCTTAACTTCGTCTACGTGCAGACCGACCCCACGTGCTATGAGCGCCGCGAGGTCACCGTCGGCCAGACCGACGGCGAGCGCGTCGAGATAAAGAGCGGCCTGAAGGCCGGCGAGAAGGTGGTAACGGAGGGTGCCGTGCAGGTGCGTCTGGCATCAGCAAGCAACACTATACCAGGACATACGCATAACCATTAAAGCCCCTGACGACCTGACACCCACCCCACCCCTCCCAAAGGGAGGGAGCTTAATATGAATATGTATTTAACTATTAAAAATCAAACAACCACCCCGGCCTTTCCGAAAGGAATAGCTTGACATGCCTTTCGGGTTTGTACCTGCGGCATATACGGCATATACGGCTTATTTGTCTTATAATTAAAAGCATACCAAGCCCCCTCCCTTCGGGAGGGCTGGGGTGGGTTTTAGCTTATGCTCAACAAGATAATTCATTTCTCACTGCACAACCGCCTGCTCGTACTCGTTGCGGCGGTGCTGCTCACCGTGGCCGGAATAGTGGCCACGCAGAAGACGGAAGTCGACGTGTTCCCCGACCTCAACGCCCCTACCGTGGTCGTAATGACCGAAGCCGGAGGCATGGCCGCCGAGGAGGTGGAGCAGCTCGTGACGTTCCCCATAGAGACGGCGGTCAACGGCGCCACCCACGTGCGCCGCGTGCGCTCCTCCTCGGCCACGGGATTTTCGGTCGTATGGGTGGAGTTCGACTGGGACACCGACATCTACCTGGCCCGCCAGATAGTCTCCGAGAAGCTCGCGGCGGTCACCGAGACGCTGCCCGAGAACGTGGGCAAGCCGACGCTCGGCCCACAGTCGTCGATTCTCGGAGAGGTGCTCATCGTCGGACTGACCGCCGACAGCACCTCGATGATGGACCTGCGCACCATAGCCGACTGGACCATACGCCCCCGACTGATGTCAACGGGCGGCGTGTCGCAGGTGGCCGTGCTCGGCGGCGACATCAAGGAGTACCAGATTCTGCTGCACCCGGGGCGCATGGCGCACTACGGAGTTACGCTCGGAGAGGTGCTCGCCGTCACCGACCAGATGAACCGCAACACCAACGGAGGCGTAATCTATGAGTACGGCAACGAGTACATAGTGCGCGGAGTGGTGTCAACCGACGACGCGGAGCAGATGGCCGACGTGGTGGTGAAGACAAATGGCGGCGACGCAGTTACCCTCGGCGACGTTGCCGACGTGCAGGTCGGCGCACAATTGCCGCGCCTCGGCCTCGCGTCGGAGAAGGGACGGCCCGCCGTTCTGCTAACCGTCACCAAGCAGCCGGGCACCGGCACCATCGAGCTTACACGCCGCCTGGAGGCCGCGTTGAAGGACTTGGAGAAGAATTTGCCCAAGGACGTGCATGTATCGACTGACGCTTTCCGCCAGTCGCGGTTCATAGAAAGTTCCATAAACAACGTCGAGCACTCGCTCTACGAGGGCGCGCTGTTCGTCGTAGTGGTGCTGTTCCTCTTCCTTGCGAACATCCGCACCACCATAATTTCATTGATTACGCTGCCCGTGTCGCTGCTCATGTCGCTCCTGGTGCTGCACTATTTCGGCATGAGCGTCAACACGATGAGCCTCGGCGGACTGGCAATCGCCATCGGTTCGCTCGTCGACGACGCAATAGTCGACGTCGAGAACGTGTGGAAACACTTGCGGGAGAACCGACTGCTGCCCAAGGAACGGCGGTTGCCCGTGCTCGACGTGGTGTTCAACGCCTCCCGCGAGGTGCGCATGCCGATACTCAACTCCACGGCGATAATCATCGTAAGCTTCGTCCCCTTGTTCTATCTTAGCGGCATGGAGGGGCGCATGCTCATACCGCTCGGCGTGGCCTTCATCGTTGCCTTGGCGGCTTCCACGGTGGTGGCATTGACCCTTACGCCAGTGCTTTGCAGCTATCTGCTGGGCGGAGGGAAGGAAAACGGAGTGCCGCGCGAGGCTTTCGTGGCGCGTTGGATGAAGAAGCATTATGAAAAAGGGCTTCTCTGGGCGCTCGACCACAAGCGTCCCGTGGTGGCTTCCACCGTCGTCTTGTTCGCCGTTGCCGTCGGCCTGTTCTTCACTTTGGGCCACAGCTTCCTGCCGAAGTTCAACGAAGGCTCGTTCACAATCAACATAAGCTCGATGCCGGGAATATCTCTTGAAGAGTCGGACAAGATTGGCCGCCGCGCCGAAGAGATACTTTTGTCGATCCCCGAGATACAGACCGTGGCGCGAAAGACCGGCCGCGCCGAGCTTGACGAGCACGCATTGGGCGTAAATGTGTCTGAGATAGAGGCTCCGTTCGAGCTGAAAGACCGCTCGCACGAGGAGCTTCTGGACGACATACGCCACCGTCTCGCCACAATAAAGGGCGCTAACATAGAGATAGGCCAGCCCATCAGCCACCGCATCGACGCGATGCTCAGCGGCACGCAGGCCGGCATCGCCATAAAGCTTTTCGGCGACGACCTCAACCGTATGTACTCCATCGCTAACCAAATAAAGGCTTCGATCGCCGACGTTGACGGCCTGGCCGACCTCAACGTGGAGCAGCAGGTGGAGCGGCCCGAGCTTGAGATAAAGCCAAGGCGCGAGATGCTGAAGATGTACGGAATACCGATGGCCGACTTCAACACGTTCGTCCGCGTCAACATGGCCGGCGAAACGGTGTCGCAGGTGTATGAGAAGGGCGGCAGCTTCAACCTCGTGGTGCGCGCCGCCGAGCACGACCGCTGCGACATGGAGCGCATACGCGACCTCATGATCGACACGCCCGACGGGCG
Source organism: uncultured Prevotella sp. (assembly GCA_944320195.1). Lineage (GTDB taxonomy): Bacteria > Bacteroidota > Bacteroidia > Bacteroidales > Bacteroidaceae > Prevotella. The sequence continues at coordinate 18,706 of CALUGP010000058.1, forward strand.
CAAGGTGCCCCTGGCGAGCGTGGCCGAGGTGAAATCAAGCATGGGGCCGAACACTATAAACCGCGAGAACGTGAAGCGCAAGCTCGTGATATCGGCCAACGCGAGCGGCAGGGACATGCGCAGCGTGGTGAACGACATACAGAAGCGCATAGAGAAGGAAGTGAAGTTGCCCGAAGGATACCACGTGGAGTACGGCGGACAGTTCGAGAGCGAGCAGGCGGCCAGCCGCACCCTGACGCTCGCCTCGGCGCTGAGCATAGTTGTGATATTCCTTCTTCTGTACATGCAGTTCAAGAACACGCTCGAGAGTGCGGTGATACTCATCAACCTGCCGCTGGCCTTGATAGGCGGCGTGTTCACCCTGGTGCTCACCACCGGGGAGGTAAGCATACCGGCCATCATAGGCTTCATCTCGCTCTTCGGCATCGCCACGCGCAACGGCATGCTGCTCGTGAGCCATTACAACACGCTGCGCGGCGAGGGCGCGGGCAGTGTGAGGGAGTGCGTGGTGCGCGGTTCGCTCGACAGGCTGAACCCCATCCTCATGACCGCCCTGTGCTCCGCGCTCGCCCTGATACCGCTTGCCATGCGCGGAGGGCTGCCCGGCAACGAGATACAAAGCCCCATGGCGAAGGTAATCCTGGGCGGACTGCTCACCTCGACGTTCCTCAACGGCTTCATCATTCCCATAGTGTATGAATTTATAAGGAGTAAGGAGGAAAGGAGTAAGGCAGTAAAGTAGATTTGCCGAAGCGGTAAGGAGCAGAGAAGTAAAGGAGTAAGTAAAAATGCCGTCTAAGGTTTCTGCCACGGCACACTCGGCCTATCCGGCTCATTAGTCTTATCAAACAATAACAAACGATGAAAACAGCAATTGTCACGATAGCGGCCTTCATGGCCGCGACAAGCCTCAAGGCGCAGACCCTGGGCGGCGTTCTTGAGAGCGTGGAGAAGAACAACACCGAGCTGAAAGCCCTCGCCAAGGGCAACGAGGCGGCGCGCCTCGACCTCAGGCAGGCCAACAACCTGGAGGGCCTCTCGGTGGAATACAGCCCGTTTTTCAACGGAAACACCAAGGGCATAGCCTCGTCAGAGCTGGTGGTGACGCAGGGATTCGACTTCCCCACGCTCTACGGTGCGCGGCGTAAGGCCGCCCGCTTGCAGGGCGAGGCCATCGACTTGCAGTACCGCACGGCGCGGCGCGACGTCCTCCTGGCCGCCAAGCAGCTCTGCCTCGACCTTATCCACATGAACAAGCGGCGCGCCCTGCTCCGCGAGCGGCGCATTGCGGCCGACGAGCTGCTGGCCATGTTCACCGAGAAATACGACAAGGGCGACGCCACGGCCATAGAGCTTAACAAGATAAAGATGGAGCGCATGAACCTGGAGGCCGAGCTTGCGGCCGCCGAGGCCGACCGCGCCACGGCCCTTGAACAGCTCCGCGCCATGAACGGCGGCGTCGGCATAGAGTGCGCCGACACGCTGTATCCGCCGCGCCCTGATGAAGGCTATGAGGCCGTTTACGCCCGCGCCGTGGCTTCCGACTGGCAGGTGATGGCCGCCGCAGCCGCCGTCGATGCCGCCGGGCAGGACGTGAAGGTGAGCCGCCAAGGCTGGATGCCCAAGCTGGAGATAGGCTTCCGCCGCAACACCGAGGGTCCCGAGGCCAGCAACGGCTTCCTCATAGGCGGCTCGATACCCATCTTCGCCAACCGCCACAAGGTGAAGGCGGCCAAGGCCAGGCAGGCCGAGGCCGAGATGGCGAGGACCGACGCACGCCTGAAGGCCGAGAGCGCGGCACGCGCCGCGGTGGAGAGCATGAGGCGGCTGGGCGCGTCGATGGCGGCGTATGACGTGCCCCTGATGCGCCAGACGCTCCGCCTGCTGCGCAAGGCGGTGGAGAGCGGCCAGATGTCGGTGACCGACTACTATGTCGAGGCCGACGGCGTGTACCGCAACATGCAGGCCTACGCCGACCTGGAGAGGCAGTATCATGGCCTCGTGGCCGACATCACGAAGAACGACTTGTAGCCCAACAGCCGCAGTCTCGCGGCATGCTCCGTAACATGCTGAGGCACAGCGGTTTGCAAAAGGCCGTCTTTCACACGCTGAAAGACGGCCTTTTGCGTTGCAATTTGCGGCTTTTTGCACGGCGAAAGACCGTCTTTCGGGATCATCCGCAGTTTAAGTGTATTGGCGTTCGTGGCAATAGGGTCTCGAAGAGGTCCAACTATGCTTGACCGCATGTGTAGCGAAGCGGAACTTGCGGTAGGTATGCAGCAATAATATACGTGAGTTCGGCACAAGGAATCATCCTTCAAATTATATAATTTCTTGCCGCTTTGCTTTTCTGCAGCTCAGTGTCAAGTCGTCATTCCGCTGAAAAGCGGAATCCAGAAAGCGCCATAGTGGTTAGCCGCCTTTGTCTTTTCGACTGGATTCCGCTTTTCAGCGGAATGACGACTTGCCACCGACTTGCAAAAAACGGATAAGTGTGACATTACTGTTATGCCGGACTCACGTAATGATATCGTCCTCGACGAGGGCGAATGTCACCCTGCAGTTCGCCCCCTTCGGGGACGGGATTGTTGGTTTTGACTTGCCGCAAGTTCCGTTCCATTCGGTCACTCCACATGCGGTTAAGCATAGTTCGCCCCCTTCGGGGACGGGATTGACACCTATACGTTATACACCTGAACTGCGGATGAACCCTTTCGCGGTTCAGTCCGCAGTCCGGGCATGCGGAATGTCCGCCTCGCGGCCAGGCAATCATGAACGGGCGCATCCGTCGCATTGGCTTGTTTCCATGCCTTACTCACGCCGGCACAGCATGCCCCGGCAACCGGAGAGCCTTGTGCCGGCACCGCCGCTGCGGGCGGAAAAACACCAGCCATGACACGCTTTTTCGCCGATAAGATGTAAGTTTTACAATTATTACGCGTCCACTTTTTGCCGTCCGTCTCGTAATGGCTAACTTGTTGTGGCACAGGCACATGCATGCAATGCGTGTTGTCCGTGTTTCCACTTTCTATATTTGTACGCTTTCCAAGAGCTGTTCTTTTACATAAATTTGCGCAGTCGAAAATCATGGAAACAACCTTTAACCAAAATCAAAATTCAAGTTTATGGAAAAATGCAGATTATTAATCCTGGCGTTATTGGTTTCGCTGGTGTCGATGACCGCCTACGCGCAAGACTTCGTGTGCTCGGGCGTGGTCGTAGACGAGTCGGGCGAGCCGATAATCGGGGCGTCCGTCTTCCAGAAGGGAAGCAGCAAGGGCGCGGTCTCCGACCTTGACGGAGCGTTCAAGTTGGCGCAGGTGCCCGAAGGCAGTACGATAACCATATCGTACATAGGCTACAAGACGGTAGAGGCCAAGGCCGCCGCGGGCATGCGCATCGTCATGCACGAGGAAAACACCACGCTGGGCGACCTTGTGGTCGTTGGCTACGGCGTGCAGAAGAAGAGCGTGGTCACCGCCTCCATCGCCAAGGTAGGCGCCGACGAGCTGGGCATGACGGCTCCCGTCCGCATGGACAACGCCCTCAAGGGTCTCGCCGCCGGCGTGACCGTGACCTCGGCCTCCGGCCAGCCCGGAGCCGCCGCGAGGATACGCGTGCGCGGCATCGGCACCATCAACAACTCCGACCCGCTCTACATCGTCGACGGAATGCCCATCGAGGGCGGCCTCGACTACGTGAACCCCAGCGACATCGAGAGCATCGAGGTGCTCAAGGACGCAGCCTCCGGCGCAATCTACGGAGCGCGCGCGGCCAACGGAGTGGTGCTCGTCACCACCAAGAGCGGCACCAAGGGCAAGGTGAAAGTGAACTACAACTTCTCTTACGGATGGCAGAGCAAGTGGCGCAAGCGCGACCTTCTTGACGCTACCGAGTACGCCGTGATGATGAACGAGGGATACACCAACGCCGGCATGGAGGCCCCCTATGCCGACCCTTACAGTCTTACCGACGCCATGGGGCGCCCCGTCACCACGGGCACTGACTGGCAGGACGAGGTGTTCTACGACAACGCGCCCGTTGTGAACCATGACGTCACCGTGAGCGGAGCCACCGACAACGTGAACTACTACCTGTCGCTGGGCTACTACACGCAGGACGGTATCGTGGGCGGAAACTTCGGACGCTCCGACTATCAGCGACTGTCGCTGCGCAGCAACACCAGGTACAAGGTGTTCGACGAGTCAAAGAAGCGCAACTGGCTCAACAAGCTCGACGTCACGGTGAACCTCTCCTACGCCCGCGTGAAGAGCCACGACATCGAGGTGAACTCGCAGTTCGGCTCGCCGCTCGGCGCGGCACTGGCCCTCTCGCCCATACTGACGCCCACCCTCACAGGCGAGGCCGCCGAGGCGCAGGACGAGTATTACCGCCAGACACAGCCCGACTATCCCGGCCCGATATACTCGCCGTCGGGCGAACCTTACACCATCTCGGGCACGATGTTCAACGACATGGCCAACCCGCTGGCCATGCTGTCGCTCCCCGGAGCGCAGAACTGGAGCCACAAGTTCGTGGCCAACTTCGCCGCCGAGCTGCAAATATGGGACGGACTGAAGTATCGCGTGTCATACGGAGCCGACATGTCCTTCTGGGGCAACGAGAGCCACACCGAGCTTTACTACCTTACCACCAGCAACAAGGCCACCCACACCAGCGCGTCGCAGGAGAGCGACCGCAGCACCGTGTGGCAGATTGAGAACGTGCTCACGTATGACAAGACCTTGGGCGACCACTCGTTCAACGTCGTGCTGGGCCAGTCGGCCATGAAGAACACCGGCTGGACGCTCGGCGCGAGCCGCCGCGGGCTCATCGACCTGTCAAAGCCTTACATCGACTTCGCCAGCGGACTGGCCGAGAACGGCGACCGCGACGGATGGGGCGGGCCGTCAGACCCGCACACGCTGTCGTCTCTCTTCGCCCGTCTGAGCTACAACTACGCCGAGCGTTACATGCTCCAGGCCACCGTGAGGCGCGACGGTTCGAGCCGCTTCGGCACAAACAACAAGTACGCCACGTTCCCCTCGTTCTCGCTGGGATGGAACATCACTAACGAGCCGTTCATGCAGAAGCGTCCCTCTTGGCTGACTAACATGAAGCTGCGAGCCAGCTGGGGAAAGAACGGCAACGAGAATATAGACGACTTCCGCTATGCGGTCTTCACCGCCACGGGCAACAACTACGTGCTGGGACGCGGCGAGAGCGTGGTCAACGGAGTGAAAGCCAACGGCCTGTCCAACCCAGACCTGAAGTGGGAGGAGTCAGAGCAGACCGACATAGGCCTCGACCTGGGCTTCTTCAACAACGCGCTGACGTTCTCGGCGGACTATTACAAGAAGAAGACCAACGGCATGCTCATGACCATGTCGATACCTTCATACGTGGGCGAGACCAAGCCCATAGGCAACGTCGGCAAGATGGAGAACTCGGGAGTGGAGTTCGAACTGGGCTACAAGTTCCGCGTGGCCGACGCCGTATTCAACGTGCGCGGCAACGCCTCATACCTGACCAACAAGCTCATTGAGCTGGGCAACGACACGGGCTGGGCCTCATACGACTCCTTCATCAACGTGGGCACCATCACGCGCGCCATGAACGGCGAGCCGTTCCCTTACTTCTACGGGCTCAAGACCGACGGAATCTTCCAGACGCAGGAGGAGATCGACTCTTACACCGGCCCCGACGGCACGCCCATACAGCCCAACGCCAAGCCCGGATACGTGCGCTTCAAGGACCTGAACAACGACGGAAAGATTGACGACAACGACCGCACGAAGATTGGAAAGGGCATGCCCGACTGGACGTTCGGCTTCAACTTCACCGCCGCATGGCGCGGACTCGACTTCGCGATGATGTGGCAGGGCACGGCCGGCAACGACGTGTTTGACGCCACGCGCCGCATAGACATCAACTCAATCAACCTGCCCTCGTATATGCTCGGCCGCTGGACGGGCCCCGGCACGTCTGACAAGTACCCGATATTCATCGTGGGCGACGCGTCAGACAACTGGAAGTCGTCTGACCTGTACGTGCACGACGCATCATACCTGCGCCTGAAGAACATAGAGCTTGGCTACACCCTGCCGCAGAGGCTCACCCAAAAGGTGTTCATCAGCAGGCTGCGCCTGTACGTGTCTGCCGAGAACCTTCTCACGCTTACAAAGTACCACGGCTTCGACCCGGAGATTTCCTCAGGCGGAACGTCGCTCGGCGTGGACTACGGAGTGTATCCCCAGGCACGCGTGTGGCGCGTGGGCTTCAACCTGGAGTTCTGACGCTGGCGTGCGCCAGAGAGTGAACGGCGGCCCTGTCCGTCAACATCAAGAACGTTAAACAACGCCAGCCGCGCGGACGCTTGCCGGCAGCCGTCGACTGACGGCTTGCGCCCGCCTTTCCGAAAGACGGCAAAACGCATTGCGGAAGGCCGCAAAACGCAGCGCGGAAGACGGCCTTTCGCAACGTGAAAGACGGCCTTTCGCAGAAGGCCCGGGCAAGGGCGCTTCCGCAGGCTGGCATCAAAACAACAGAAAATGAAGACAAGCAACATATTCGCAGGCCTGCTGATGGCCGCATCAGTGGCGTTTGCCGGGTGTAGCGACGACTTCCTCGAGCTCGCTCCGCCCACCAAGACCCCGATAGAGGAATACTTTACCACAGAGGAACATGTGTACGAAGCGCTCATAGCCGCCTACGACCCGCTGCACTGGCCCGACTGGGACGGCGCGCAGTACAACGCCGTCAACCTGATGAGCGACGTCATGGCCGACGACATCTGGCCGGGCGGAGCCAGCCGCAACGACAACCAGTACATGCACCTGATGATGAACTATGATGCCAATCCGGAGAACTGCATGACCGGACTCTGGAGCGACGAGTACAGCGGAGTGAAGCGCTGCAACGACGTGCTGACCTATCTTGGATGGGCCGCCGGCAACATCAGCGCGGAAAAGAGCGCCCTCTGGGCCGCGCAGGCACGCGTGCTCCGCGCCTACTATTACTGCAACCTGTGGAAGTTCTGGGGCAACATACCCTTCTACATGGAGAATCTCGAGATGCCTTACCTGGCCGAGCAGAAGCAGGCCGACGACGTGTATGAGGCCGTGATAGCCGACCTTGAGGACGTGATCGGCTCCGCGGTGCTGCCCATGAAGTGGGAAGACACGGCCACGGAATACAATGTGGGCAAGGTGTCGCAGGCCATGGCATACATGCTCTACGCCGAGATGGTGATGTACCAGAACGACGAGAGCCGCTACGCAAAGGCCCTGGGATACATGAGGGAGATAATAAGCTGCCCCGACTACGGCCTGCTTGACAGCTACGCCGACATCTTCGAGGAGAGCGGAGAGTGGGGCAGGGAGTCCATATTCGAGGTGGACTACAAGGACGACAACGCCATGCGCTCGTGGGACACGCCGCTCGTGGCCGGCGGAACGGTGCTGCCGCGGCTCATCAGCCCAAGCGCCTGGGCCCCCAATCCGGGCGACGACTGCGGCGTGGTGAACGGCTGGGGATTCGGCCCCGTGCGCACGGAGGCATACCAGATGTACGCCGAGGGCGACACGCGCCGCGACGTGACGTGCTTCGACGCCAACGCCCACGGCACCTACGAGCACCGCTACCAGGACACGGGCTACTTCCTGGGCAAGTACATCGGCAAGTCTGAGAACAACAAGGACCAGTCGGCCGACGACGACCTCAACTTCAACAACAACCTCCGCGTGTACCGCTTCGCCGAGACGCTGCTCAACGCCGCCGAGCTGATCGTGCGCACGGGAGGCGACACCGGCGAGGCAAGCCGCTACCTCAACGAGGTGCGCCACCGCGCCGGACTTGCCGACGACGTGGCCCCGACGATAGACAACATCGTGCAGGAGCGACGCCTCGAGTTCGTGGGCGAGGGCAAGCGCTACTGGGACCTGGTGCGCACGGGCAAGGCCGCGTCCACGCTTGTGCCCGACAAGTACGGCTACCGCACCAACACCTGGACCGAGTCTAAGAAGTACCTGCCCATACCGCAGTCTGAAATAGACGCCGCACAGGGCACGCTTACGCAGAACAATTACTGATTGCGGCGCGCAGTCCGCGCCTGTTTGGCCGCTGTCGCCAGTTTACGATATTGCCGCCGTGACGGCGGCTGTGCATGCTTCATCATGTGAAAGGCCGTCTTTCGGCTTGCCGTTTGCGGCCTTTCATTCTGTAAAAGACGGCAAACGGCACGCCAATTGGCCGTCTTTCGCAAAAACCTTTTCGCAGAGACATTTGTCGGTGCAAGGTTTCGCGGTACGGATAAAATATCGTAAATTTGTGCGATGGAAGCATAACCTTACAAACACTGACATATGAAGACATTTCTGACAACAGCCGTTTTCGCCGCGTGCGCGGCCCCGGCTTCTTGGGGACAGGCACTGCCCGTGTATCTTGACGACACAAAACCGATCGAGCAGCGCGTCGAGGACGCGCTCGGGAGGATGACGCTCGATGAGAAAATCGCCGTAATCCACGCCCAGAGCAAGTTCAGCTCGCCCGGAGTGCCGCGCCTCGGCATACCAGAGTTCTGGACCGACGACGGCCCCCACGGCGTGCGCCCCGACGTGCTTTGGGACGAATGGGTGCAGGCCGGGCAGACCAACGACTCTTGCGTGGCCTTCCCCGCGCTTACGTGTCTCGCCGCCACGTGGAACCCATCCATGGCTTCCGCCTACGGCAAGGCCCTCGGCGAGGAAGCGCTCTACCGCGGCAAGGACATGATCCTGGGCCCCGGCGTGAACATTTACCGCACTCCGCTGGGCGGACGCAACTTCGAGTACATGGGCGAAGACCCGTGCCTGGCCTCGCGCATGGTGGTTCCATACATCCGCGGACTTCAGTCCAACGGGGTCGCCGCGTGCGTGAAGCACTACGCGCTGAACAATGACGAGGTGTACCGCCACCAGGTGAACGTCGTCGTAGGCGACCGGGCGCTGTATGAGATATACCTCCCGGCCTTCAAGGCCGCCGTGAAGGAAGGGCGCACGTGGGGCATAATGGGCTCTTACAACCTCTACGGCAACCAGCACAACTGCCACAATCGCCGCCTGCTCGTCGACATACTGAAAGGCGAGTGGGGGTACGACGGCGTGGTGGTGAGCGACTGGGGCGGAACGCACGACACTCGCCAGGCCATAGAGAACGGCCTCGACATGGAGTTCGGCACATGGACCGACGGCCTTGTCTTCGGCCTGTCGAACGCATACGACAACTACTTCATGGCCCGTCCCTACAAGGAGCTGATACGGAAGGGCGAATATACCACCAAGGAACTCGACGACAAGGTGCGCCGAGTGCTCCGCCTCTTCTTCCGCACGTCGATGAACCGCAGCCGCGGATTCGGCTCGATGAACTCCGAGGAGCACTACGCCGTGGCGCGCAAGGTGGCCGGCGAGGGCATAGTGCTGCTGAAGAACAAGGGCGGCATACTGCCGCTTGACACGACGAAGGCCCTCAGCGTGCTCGTGGTCGGCGAGAACGCCATCAAGATGATGACCGTGGGCGGAGGCAGCTCGTCGCTCAAGGCGCAGAGAGAGACGCTTCCGCTCGACGGCATGCGCAGCCTGCTGGGCGGCAAGATAAAGGTTGAATACGCCCGCGGATACGTGGGCGACACCACCGGCAACTGCGACGGAGTGGTGGCGAAGCAGAGCCTTTACGACCCGCGCACGCCCGACGAGCTGCTGGCCGAGGCCGTGGAGAAGGCCCGCAAGGCCGACTGTGTGGTAATGTTCGGCGGACTCAACAAGGGCAACCACCAGGACTCTGAGGGCAACGACCGCCTGGACTACGGCCTGCCGTACGGCCAGGACCGACTGATAGAGGCTCTTGCCAAGGCCAACAGCAACTTCGTGTACGTCAACATATCGGGAAACGCCGTGGCCATGCCGTGGAAAGACAAGGTGCCGGCCATCGTGCAGGGCTGGTTCCTCGGCTCTACGGCCGGCGAGGCTCTGGCCGACGTGCTCACCGGGCGCGTCAACCCGTCGGGCAAGCTGCCCTATTCATGGATGGCGAAGCTCGACGACTACGGGGCGCACAAGCTGGGAACGTATCCCGGAACGTGGCGCGACGGCAAGAAGATAATCGACGAGGAATACAAGGAAGGCATCTTCGTGGGCTACCGCTGGGCCGACAAGGAGAAGCTGAAGCCCACGTTCGCCTTCGGCCACGGCCTGAGCTACACCACCTTCAAGATAGGAAAGGCCACGGCAGACAAGGCCGAAATGGCGCTGGGCGACAGCATAACCTTCACCGTCAGCGTGACCAACACCGGCAGGAAGGCCGGCGCGGAGGTGGTGCAGCTGTATGTCCGCGACTGCGAGTCGTCGCTCGTCCGCCCCTACAAGGAGCTTAAGGCGTTCAGGAAAGTGAGCCTTGCGCCCGGCGAGACGAGGTGGGTAAGCCTGACGATAGGCACCGACGCCCTCAGCTTCTTCGACGACAAGGCGCACGAGTGGAAGGCGGAGCCGGGCGAGTTTGAGGCCATGATAGGCAACTCGTCGGACAACCTTGCGCAAAAAGTAAAGTTCAAATTAAAATAAAAGACATATGATAAGATTGGGAAAAACAATGGCAGCCGTGGCGGCATGTGTGCTCACGCTGCCGTCAATGGCGCAGACAGAGGGCATGGACGAGTTCGTCGACAAGCTCATGTCGCGCATGACGCTCAGCGAGAAGATAGGACAGCTCAACCTTCAGGTGGCCGGCGACATAACCACCGGCCAGGCCCAGAACACCGAGGTGGCCGGCATCATCAGGGCCGGAGGCATGGGCGGAGTGTTCAACCTGAAGGGAGTCGAGAAGGTAAGGGAGCTGCAGCAGATTGCCGTGGAGCAGAGCCGGCTGGGCATTCCGCTGCTTGTCGGCATGGATGTGATACACGGTTACGAGACGATATTCCCCATACCGCTCGCCCTCTCGTGCTCATGGGACGTGGATGCGGTGGAGGAGGCGGCGCGCATTGCCGCCAAGGAGGCTTCGGCCGACGGCGTGAACTGGGTGTTCAGCCCGATGGTGGACATATGCGTTGACGCCCGCTGGGGCCGCATAGCCGAGGGAAACGGCGAAGACCCTTACCTGGGGGCGCAGCTGGCCAGGGCCATGGTACGCGGATACCAGGGCGACTACTCCAGCCGCGAGAACGTGATGGCCTGCATGAAGCACTTTGCGCTGTACGGCGCGGTTGAGGCCGGACTCGACTACAACACGGTCGACATGAGCCGCCTGCGCATGTTCAACCAGTATTTTCCGCCTTACCGGGCGGCTGTGGAGGAAGGAGCGGGCAGCGTGATGTCGTCGTTCAACATCGTCGACGGCGTGCCCGCCACGGCCAACCGCTGGCTTTTGGACGACGTGCTGCGCAAGATGTGGAAGTTCGACGGCTTCGTGGCTACCGACTACGGGTCGATTGGCGAGATGACGTCCCACGGCGTGGGCGGCGACCTTAAGCATGCGTCGGCCCTGGCGCTCAACGCCGGCACCGACATGGACATGTGCTCGATGGGATTCTACGGCACGCTGGAGCAGTCGGTGAAGGACGGCACGGTGAGCCTGGAGGCCGTTGATCAGGCCTGCCGCCGTGTGCTCGAGGCCAAGTACAAGCTGGGACTTTTCAAAGATCCTTACAAGTATTGCGACCCCAAGCGGCGTGCAACCGACATCTTCACGGCCGAAAACCGCGCCGCCGCACGCCGCATAGCCGCCGAGACCTTCGTGCTGCTGAAGAACCGGGACGGCCTGCTTCCGCTGAAGAAGCAGGGCAAGATAGCCCTCATAGGGCCGCTTGCCGACACGAGGGACAACATGGCCGGCACGTGGTGCGTGGCCTACACGCCCGAGAAGTACTCCACGCTGAAGGAGGGATTCGAGCGCGCGCTGAGGGGAAAGGCCGAGCTGATCTACGCACAGGGCTGCAACCTGATGGCCGACCCGGCGCGGCAGCGTGCTGCGGAATCGGGCAAGACGATAAGGCGCGGCGACGACGCGGCCCTAAAGGCCGAGGCTCTTAAGGTGGCGATGCAGGCCGACGTCATAGTGTGCGCCATGGGAGAGTGTGCCGACATGTCAGGCGAAAGCTCCAGCCGCAGCGACCTGCGCCTGCCCGACGTGCAGCGCGAGCTGCTCGCCGAGCTTGTGAAATTGGGCAAGCCGGTGGTGATGCTCAACTTCTCGGGCCGTCCCACGGTGCTCGAATGGGAGCATGAGAATGTCGACGCGATACTCAACGTGTGGTTCGGAGGCAGCGAGGCGGCCGACGCCATCTGCGACGTGCTCTTCGGCGACGTGGCTCCCAGCGGCCGCCTGACCACCTCGTTCCCGCGCACCACGGGCCAGCTGCCCATGTATTACAACTACCTGACCAGCGGAAGGCCGCTGCCCGACGGCACAAAGGAGTTCCACAAGTTCTCGGCCAACTGGCTCGACTGCGTGAGCGGTCCGCTGTACCCCTTCGGCTACGGGCTGACTTACACCACGTTCGCCTACGGCAAGCCCACGGTGACAGGCTCGGGGCGCACGTTCAAGGCTTCGGTCACGGTGACAAACACAGGCGCGAGGGACGCATGCGAGGTGGTGCAGCTCTACGTGCACGACCGCGTGGCCTCGATATCTCGCCCCAACAAGGAGCTAAAGGGCTTCAGCCGCGTAATGCTGAAGGCCGGCGAGAGCAAGGAAGTGACGTTTGACATCACCGGTGAAGAACTCTCATACTACAACGCCGAGGGCGGGGAAGTGTTCGAGCCGGGCGCGTTTGACATCATGATAGGCCACGACAGCTCGTCGCTCCAGACCGTAACCATTACGGCCGAATGATCAGTCGGCGCAACTGCCTGGCATCCAGCGCTTTGCAAAAGGCCGTCAACCGCACTGCGATTGACGGCCTTTTGTCGTGCTGTTTGCGGCCTTTCGCATTGTAAAAGGCCGCCGGTTGGAATCTGTCCGGCCGTGCCCGGCCCGGCAACGGAGCCGTATGTCAAGAAATGCCTGCCATAATTTGGGATTTTCACGATATTGACTTAATTTTGCATGGTCGTCGTTTTTTACGGCAAGGCCATGCCTCTAACGCATATGATTAAAAACACAATATCCATCTTGCTCATGCTGCTCGCCGTGGCCCAGGCCGCAGCCGTGGAGAAGGCTGACTCGGTGTACCGCCTTATAGACAAGGCCATGGCCGGGGCCGACGCATACTTCGAGCGGCGCGAGGCCCGCATAGACGGACTGAAGAGCCGCCTGCAAGGCAGCCGGGAGCCGGCGCGGCGGTACGCACTGGAGTTCAGCCTGTACGAGGAATACCGTGGCCTGTCAAACGACTCGGCCCTGGCCTACATAGAGAGGGCTGCGGCCACCGCGGCGGCGCGCGGCGACAAGGCGTCGGCCGCAAAGTGCATGGCCCTGGAGGCATGCCAGTGCTCGATGTCGGGGCTGTACGCCGAGGCGCTCGTCGTGCTTGGCCGCATCGACCTGCAGTCGCTCGACAGCGTGGGGCTGCCGCTGTATTACCACGCGCGCAGCGACCTCTACGCCGGGATAGCGGCGCACACCGCCGTGCCGTCGATGAAGAGCGGGTATGCCGGCTTGTCGTCGGCCTACGAGGACTCGCTGCTCGCCGTCACCGGCGAGGACGATGCCCTGTACCTGCAACACATGGAAAAGAGGATGTTCGCGGCAGGCGACTATTACGGAGCCTTGCGCTACAACGAGAAATGGATGAGGCTGAGGGGGCACGTGCCCACGGAGTTTGCCGTGATAGCCTTTTACCGTTACCTTGACTACAAGATGCTGGGCAACGAGGCCGAGTGGACTTACTGGCTGGCCATGTCGGCCCTGGCCGACATACGCAACGGCACCACCGACCAGGCGTCCATGTGGGAGCTGGCACAGCATATGTACACTACGGGCGACTATGAGCGTGCCAACCGCTACATAGATTTTGCCGGGGCGTGCGTGAGAAAGTTCCATACGGCCCTGCGCAGCTACCAGGTGCTGCCCGTGCTCTCGGTCATAAGCAAGAAATATCAGGCCGACATGGCCTCCACCAACCGCATGCTGTACGTGGCGCTGGTGGCCGCCAGCGTGTTCGCCCTCACCGTGCTGTGCTTCGCCGCATACCTGGTGAGGCAGCGCCGCCGGCTCGCCGCCGCGCAGGCCTCTCTGAGGGAGGGCAACGAGCGGCTTACGAAGCTCAACGGCGAGATGCAGAAAGCCATGCGCGAACTTGACCTGAGCAACCGCAGGCTCACCGCCACCGGCGAGCGGCTCAACGCCGCCGTGGCCGGCCTCGACGAGAGCAACCGCGTAAAGGAAAAGTACATCGGCCTCTTCCTGCGCCAGTGCTCGTCATACATTGAGCGCATGGACCACATGCGCCGCGACGTGCTCGCCATGGTGAAGGCCAAGCGTTACGGCGAACTTTACGACATGGTGAAGAAACACGGCTTCCGCGACAAGGAGCAGGAAGAGCTGTTCGAGATATTCGACTCCACGTTCATACGCCTTTTCCCCACGTTCGTCGACGAGTTCAACCAGCTGCTCCGGCCCGAATGCCGCATAGCACTGGCCGACCAGTCGAAGCTCAACACGGGCGTAAGGATATTCGCGCTGATACGCCTCGGGATTGACGACAGCTCGAAGATAGCCGAGTTCCTGCACTACTCCGTCAACACAATATACAACTACCGCGCAAGGATAAAGAACGGGGCGATGGTGAGCCGCGACGAGTTTGAGGACATGGTGAGGTCCATAGGGCTGCCCAGGCGCGTGGCGAAAGGCTGCTCCGACACCACGGACGGCGGCCCGAGTGAAGAATGACAACCAAAAATAAGCATAAATGAAGATAGCAGTATTCTGTTCGGCCAACTCTGACATCAGCGCCGGATACTTCAAAGCGGCCGCGGAGTTGGGCCGATGGATAGGCCGTCGCGGCCACACCCTGGTGTTCGGAGGGTGCAACCTGGGGCTGATGGAGTGTGTGGCAAAGGCCGTGCGCGAGGCCGGCGGACGGTCGATAGGCGTAGTGCCGCAGATAATAGAGCGCGGCGGCAAGGCCAGTCCCTCTATGGACGTGACGATACCTTGCGACAACCTGAGCGACCGCAAGGATCTCATGCTCGCCCAATGTGACGCCGCCGTGGCCCTGCCCGGCGGCCTGGGCACGCTCGACGAGGTGTTCACCATGGCCGCCTCCGCCACCATCGGCTACCACCACAAGCCCATAGTGCTGCTCAACGTGGACGGATTCTGGGACTCGCTCGCCGCCCTTCTCGACGAATACCAGCGCAAGGGAATGATCAGGGGAGACTGGAGGAGCATAATAAAAGTGGCAGCCCCGCCCGTCACTCACCAAGAAGAAGACGCCTGGAATGCCTTTCTTGACACGCTCCTGTAAGCATTATGAATAATGATAAGACAAAACCGGCTTGGCGATAGAATTCATGTCGCCAAGCCGGTTTTGTTGTTTTCATCCTCAAAGTCTCATCAAGCTCCACTCCCTTGGGGAGGGTTGGGGTGGGTGCCAGGTGTGTCGTGGCTGGATGTCAGCCCCTCATCTGTCCTGCTTCAGGCGCTCCGCCATGGCGCGTCCGAGCGCCTCGCACTGCGCGAAGGTGTCGTCCTTGAGGCTCTGCTTCATCTCCACCGGGTCGCCTACAGGCTCGAACTTGAGGCGCGTCTCGTTCCATTCCCTGATGCGCTCCACGGCCTTCCCGGCCCACGCATAGCTGCCGAACCAGCCTATGTAGTGCTTGTTCTTGATGTCCTTGCCGGCCAGTTCGCTCAAGAGCACTTCCATTTCGTGGTACAGTCCGGCGTTGTACGTCGGCGCGCCGACGATGAGTCCGCGGTAGCGGAACACGTCGCGTATGATGTAAGAGTGGTGAGTCTTCGACACGTTGTACATTACGATGTTCTTGATGCCGGCCTGGCTCGCCGCGCGGGCTATCACTTCGGCCATGCGCTCGGTGTTGCCGTACATCGTTCCGTAGCAGATCACGATGCCTTCCTCGGTCTCGTAACGGCTCAGACGGTCGTAGATGCCGATGACTTTGTCTATGTACTCGTGCCATACGGGGCCGTGCGTGGAGCAGATGTAGTCCAACTGCACGCCTTGTAGCTTCTTCAGGGCGTTCTGCACGGGCACTCCGTACTTGCCTACGATGTTCGAATAGTAGCGTATCATTTCCAGCCAGAACTCGTCGCAGTTTATCTCGGAGTCTATTATGCCGCCGTTGAGCGCGCCGAAGCAGCCGAAGGCGTCGCCCGAGAAGAGCGTGTGGGTGGTTGTCTCGAGCGTCACCATGGTCTCGGGCCAGTGCACCATCGGCGTCAACACGAACGAAAGCTCGTGCCTGCCGAGGCTTAGCGTGGAGCCGTTGGTCACTTCAATCTCGTCGGTTGTTATCCCGTAGAAGCCCTCAATCATGCCGAACGTCTTTTTGTTGGCCACGATTTTCACGCCCGGGTAGTACTTCCGGATAAGCTCTATGGCTCCGCTGTGGTCGGGTTCCATGTGGTTTATCACGAGATAGTCAATCTGGCGGTCGCCCAGAATCTCGCGTATGTTCTTGAGGTAAGGCATGAAGAAGTCCACCTCTACGGTGTCCACGAGGCACACCTTTTCGTCGTCGATGAGGTAAGAGTTGTATGAAACTCCGTTGGGCAGCGGCCACAGGCCCTCGAAGAGTTCCTTGTTGCGGTCGTTCACGCCCACGTAATAGATCTTGTCTGTAATCTCAATCATGGCTATGTTTGTTTTAGTTGTTCTTTATTTTGATAGGGCTAATGAGCCTAATGGGCCGGATGTGCCGTGCATTTGGCATATTGGGCCGATTAGGCTCATTGGCCTCATTGTGCTTATTCCTTGCCGTCCAGCTCCGCCTTCATGGCTTCGCCGAAGGCGGTGTCGATGGAGTTGCCGATGCTCTTGCAGCAGTTGGCCGAGAAGGCGAGGGCGCAGCTTATGATGTTGTCCCACGTCTTTTCGGGTATCTCGTCGTCCATCATGTCGCGCGTCACGCCGTATCGCACGAGGCCGTACACCAGTCCGGCGTTGAAGTTGTCGCCGGCGCCGATGGTGCTCACGGTCTTTGTGGCCTCCACGGGGTAGCTCTTCTTCAGTCCGCCGTCGCCGCGCAGTTCCACGGCGGCTGCTCCGTCGGTGTAGACGAACTTCTTGCAGTAGAACGAAACCTGCGAGTTGTACACCTTGTCGGGCGTGTCCATGCGGTACATCACGCTGAAGTCTTCGCGGCTGCCGCGCACGATGTCGGCGTATTCGAAGTTCTCCAGTATGTTTGGCGTGAGCTTCATCACCTCGTCGGCGTGGGCCGCGCGGAAGTTCACGTCATAGTAGATGATGGCTCCGTGGTCGCGCGCGGCGTTGAGTATTGCGGCCACCTGCGGACGGATGACGGGGTTGACGGCGTAGTAGGAGCCTATCATGACGATGTCGTCGCGGTTGATTTCGGGCGTTACGTAGTCCAGCCGGTCGTGCGGATGGTCCTTGTAGAAGATGTATTCGGCGTCATTGTCGTCGTTGAGGAAGGCCAGCGACACGGGCGACTTCGTGCCCCGGTAGCTGTTCACGCAGCTTGCGTCGACCCCGTTTTCCTTCAGGAAGCTGACGGTCTTGCAGCCTATGCGGTCGTCGCCCACCTCGCTGACGAAGGCCGCCGGCACTCCGGCGCGTCCCAAAGAGATTATCCCGTTGTACACCGAGCCGCCGGGCACGGCGCTCACTGGCTGTCCGTTTTTGAATATTATGTCGAGAACGGTCTCGCCTATTCCTATTACCTTGCGCATTGTCTGAGTGTTGCGATATGTTGAATACAGGCCGCAAAGATAGTGAAAAAATGCTTTTTATGTAATGTGTAGCGTGTTAAACTCGTGAAAAACATGTAATTTTGCACTTTGGATTATGAAATACAACACACATGTTTTAGGCAACGGGCTGCGCGTGATACATCTGGAGTCGGCATCGCCCGTGGTATATTGCGGCTACGCCGTCGGCGCGGGCACGCGCGACGAGCTGCCGGGCGAGGAGGGCCTGGCCCACTTCTGCGAGCACACCACGTTCAAGGGCACGGCGCGGCGCACGTCCTTGCAGATACTGAACTGCCTGGAGAGGGTGGGGGGCGACCTCAACGCCTTCACCAACAAGGAGGACACGGTGTTCCACGCGGCCATCCTGCGCGAGCACCTGCCGCGCGCCGTCGACCTGCTCTCTGACATAGTGCTGCACAGCACATACCCGCAGGCCGAGGTTGAGAAGGAGATCGAGGTGGTGTGCGACGAGATAGAGTGCTACAACGACTCGCCGGCCGAGCTGATATACGACCACTTCGAGAACATCGTCTTCGCCGGGCATCCCCTCGGCCACAACATCCTCGGCACGCAGGAGCGTCTGCGCCGCTACACGCAGGCCGACCCTCAGCGCTTCACAGGGCGGCATTACCGCCCCGAGAACGCCGTATTCTTCGCATATGGCGACATCAGCTTCAGCCGCCTGGTGCGCCTGCTTGAGAAGGCCACGGCCGGCTTCCACCCGGCCAGTCCGCTCACGGAGAAGAGACGGGCCGGAGCCGTTCCCGGGTACACTCCGCGCGAGGAGGTGACAAGCCGGGGCACTCACCAGGCCCACGTGATGATAGGCAACCGCGCGTATGACGTGCACGACCGCCGCCGCTTCGCCCTTTATCTGATGAACAACATCCTCGGAGGCCCGGGCATGAACGCCCGTCTGAACATAGCCCTGCGCGAGAAGCACGGGCTGGTGTACACCGTGGACAGCTCGATGGTGAGCTATTCTGACACCGGCCTGTGGTGTGTCTACTTCGGCTGCGACCCACACGACGTGAAGAAATGCCGCCGCCTCGTCATGCGCGAGCTTGACCGCATGGCCCAGAAGCCCCTCTCGCCCGCGGCGCTGGCCGCCGCCAAGCGGCAGATAAAGGGACAGATAGGCGTGGCGTGCGACAACCGCGAGAGCTTCGCCCTCGACTTCGGCCGCAGCTACCTGCACCACGGCATAGAGAAAGACGTGGCCAGGCTGATGGCGCGCGTCGACGAGGTGACGGCCGAAGACATGCGGACAGTGGCGCAAGAGGTGTTCAATCCCGACAGGCTCACCACCCTGATGTTCGTCTGACAGTGCGCCGCCTGTAACCCACTGATAATCAGCATATTTGCGAAAGGCCGTCTTTCATGTTGCGAAAGACGGCCTTTCGCGTTGCCGTTTGCGCCCTTTCGCAAGGTGAAAGGCCGCAAACCGGTTCATCCGCAGTTTAGGTGTATAGTATTACTGTACCTTCTTTTGTCTTTGTGATAGCATTTTATGTACGCCTCCTACTTTAATCCAGGCAGTCGGTAACCGTCATGCCGCACTCCGATGCGGCATCCAGAAAACACCCGATACGCCAAACGAAACAGGCTGCATACACTGGATGCCGCATCGGAGTGCGGCATGACAGTTACCGACCGCCTGGCTTGTGGCAGGATGTACACATGAAATGCTATGGCAAAAGCAAAAGGCAATGCTGTTATCGCATACACCTGAACTGCGGATGAACCGCAAACCGTTTTCAACTTTGCAACCCGGTTGCATACGCTTTGCCGTAATTTTGCACAGTGTAAAGCGAAAGACTGAAAAACAATTGATATGGAAGAGCGAAGTTTCTTGAAGCCGGCCCTGTCGCTGGCGATGCTCGCAGCCGGCCTTGTTATGTCGGCCGTGGGCGTGGACTGGTTCGCCCCCGTGGGCGTGCGTGCGGCGTGGTACGCCGTGGCCTTCCTGCCCGTGGGGCTGGGAGTGATAAGAGAGGCGTGGGAGTGCGCCGCAAAGGGCGACGTGTTCAGCGAGTTCATGCTGATGAGCGTGGCCTCGGTGGGCGCGTTCGCGATAGGCGAGTTTCCCGAAGCTGTGGCCGTGATGCTGTTCTACTGCGTCGGCGAGACCTTGCAGGACATGGCCGTCGACCGCGCACGCGACAACATACGCAGCCTCATGGAGTTCCGTCCCGACAAGGCTTTCGTCGTTGACGGCGGCACGGTCGTGGAGAAAAAGCCCGAGGACGTGCGCGTGGGCGAGGTGATAGAGGTGAGCCCCGGCGGGCGCGTTCCGCTCGACGGCACGCTCATGAGCGCCGACGCGGCCTTCGACACGGCCGCTCTCACCGGCGAGAGCATGCCGCGCACCATAAGCGAGGGCGGCGAGGTGCTGGCCGGAATGGTGGCCACCGACAGCGTGTCGCGCATCCGCGTGTCGCGCCCGGCAGGCCAGAGCGCCGTAGCGCGCATACTCTCGATGGTCGAGGAAGCCTCCGGGCGCAAGGCCCCGGCCGAGCTGTTCATCCGCAGGTTCGCGCGGATATACACCCCCGTGGTCATCTCCCTTGCCGCGCTCACGGTGCTTGTGCCCTACGTATGGTCGCTCGTTGACTCCGCGTTTGCCTACGACTTCGGCACATGGTTCTACCGTGCGCTCATCTTCCTGGTGATATCATGCCCCTGCGCGCTGGTCATCAGCATACCGCTCGGCTATTTCGCCGGCATCGGCGCGGCGTCGAGATTCGGCGTACTGTTCAAGGGCGGCAACTGGCTCGACGCCATAACGAAGGTAGACACCGTGGTGTTCGACAAGACGGGGACGCTCACCCGCGGCGAGTTCAGCGTTGTAAAGATTGACGCGGCACAGCCCGACGAACTGCTCGGAGCCGTCGCCGCCATAGAGAAAGGCATAAGCCACCCGATAGCCAAGGCCGTAATGAAATACGCGGGCGAGCCCGGCATAGACGCCGCCGACCTGAAGAACATGCCCGGATACGGCCTTACCGCTACCGTGAAGGGCCACCGCTGGGCCGTAGGCACGCTCAAGCTGCTCGACCGCGAGGGCGTGGCGTACCCCGCGGAGCTGGCCCGTGTGCCCGAAACCATCGTGGCCTGCGCCTGCGACGGGCGCTATGCCGGCTGCCTGGTGCTGGCCGACACGCTGAAGGCTGACGCCAAGGAGGCCGTCAGCTCGCTGCACAAGAGCGGCGTGGGACGCATCGAGATACTCTCCGGCGACAGGCAGGCGCTGGTTGACAAGGTGGCGGCCGAGCTGCGTGTGGACAGAGGCTGCGGCGACCTTCTGCCCGAAGGGAAAGTCGCCCGCATAGACAAGCTTAAGCGCGAGGGCCGCAACGTGGCCTTCGTAGGCGACGGGATAAACGATGCCCCGGTGCTGGCGCTTGCCGACGTGGGCGTGGCCATGGGCGGACTGGGAGCCGACATGGCCATAGAGACGGCCGACGTGGTGATACAGACGGACCAGCCTTCGCGCGTGGCGGCGGCCATAGGCATAGGCCGGCGCACGCGCCGCATTGTGCGCCAGAACATCGTTTTCGCCATAGGAGTCAAGGTGGCGGTGATGGCCTTGGGCCTGGCCGGACTGGCAAACATGTGGGGCGCGGTGTTCGCCGACGTGGGCGTGGCTCTGCTGGCGGTGCTGAACGCCACGAGGATTGTATGGAGAACCCACCCCAAACCCTTCCCCAAGGGAGGGGCTTGATGTGCTTTGAAGGATAAGGACGGGTTTACGTTGCGGTTGTTTGTGCTACGTTTGTTGTCATAAATGTGTTTAAACAAACATAAAGGTATTTAAACTCCCTCCCTTGGGGAGGGCTGGGGTGGGTGTTGTTGGCTTAATACTGTATTTTTGCAGCATCATGGTTGACGAGGATTTCTACATACACAAGCTGGAGCACCGCGGCATAAAGCCCACGGCCACGCGGCTGCTCATCCTGAGGGCGATGTTCAGGGGCGACGAGACTGTCTCGCTGCCGCAGCTCGAGAGGCTGCTGCCCACGGTGGACAAGAGCACGATATCGCGCACGTTGTCGGTGTTCCTGATGGCCAAGCTGATACATGCCGTCGACGACGGGAGCGGCTCGCTGAAGTACAATGTCTGCGCGGACGACTGCGACTGCGGCGTGGACGACGAGCATACTCACTTTTATTGCGTGCGGTGCCACCGCACTTTCTGCCTCAAGCGCATACATGTGCCGGTGGTGGAGCTGCCCGACGGCTTCCGCATGGACAGCATAAACTATGTGATAAAGGGCCTTTGCCCCGAGTGCGCCGAGAAGGAGGAGAGGGGAAGGAGGGGCTTTTAAAAGCCGGGACGGCTTAATTTGCCGTTCCTCCTTATGAAAAAAGCCCGCCGAGGCGGGCTTTTTTCATTTGTTTAGCGCGAAGAACATGCCGCCGTTAACGGCCATGCGGGCGTTGTACATGCCCTGCTGGTCGAGGCTGACGTCCATCCGGCCGCCGTCCTTGAGGTATATCTCGGCCGTCTCCTTGTCCTTTATGCGGAGCAGCTTGGTGGTCTTGCCGTCCTGTATCATCGACCAGGAGTCGTCCTCGGCGTTGTGCTTGAAGTTGACGGTCTTGCCGTCGGGAGCCTTCACCTCGTAGCCGTCCTCGAGCGTGGTGACGGCGTAGAGCTTGCCGTCGCTGCCCATTATGTTCTCGGTCTTGCCGATGTTCTCGGCCAGGGGGTTGGTGCCCGACCAGAACTCTATGCTGTTGATTACTATCATGTCGGCCACTCCGCAGAGCACGTAGGCCGGCGAGATGACGATGAATATCAGCCAGTTGAGGAACTTGTTGCCCGTTGCCTGCTTGTTCCAGTCGAGCACTTTGTTGAACAGTCCGAACGAGCCGATGCACGAGCTTACGGCCATCGTGCCGGCCATGAGCAGCGTAAGCGATTTCAATGTCTTGGTTTTCATTTCTTTTTTGGTTTTATGATGTAACAGGATACAAAGCTAATTGTTTCCAATGAGTGTACAACATTTTGTGTCATAAAAAATCAAAATTGATGCGAAAGACGATTCATCCGCAGTTCTGGTGTATGCGATAACAGCATTGCCTATTGCTTTTGCCATAGCATTTCATGTGTACATCCTGCCACAAGCCAGGCGGTCGGTAACTGTCATGCCGCACTCCGATGCGGCATCCAGTGTATGCAGCCTGTTTCGTTTGGCGTATCGGGTGTTTTCTGGATGCCGCATCGGAGTGCGGCATGACGGTTACCGACTGCCTGGATTAAAGTAGGAGGCGTACATAAAATGCTATCACAAAGACAAAAGAAGGTACAGTAATACTATACACCTAAACTGCGGATGAACCCGAAAGACCGTCTTTCGCCGTCCAAAAGGCCGCAAACGGCACGCTAAAAGGCCGTCTTTCAGCGTGTGAAAGACGGCCTTTTGCAAGTAGCCTGACTGTCAGGCGGTTACGCGCTTGTCTCCGTGGCGGCTCACTTTGAGCGCCACTGCCCGTGCAGGTTGCAGTATTCGCGGGCGTAGACGTCCTCGGCGTCGGTCATGAAGACGGCCTCGGGCTTGTCGCCGGGCTTGAGGTAGCGGCGCTGTGTCTTGTCGCCCTCCACCAGCTCGATCCACTCTATGTAGTGGTTGTCGAGCATGGGGTGCTCCACGCTGCCCACCGTGACGCGGTAGCCGCCGTCGATTTTCTCGATTACGGGCACGTGCTTCTCCGTTGCCGCGTCCACGCTGTTCTCCTTGAGCAGCTTCATGGGCTGGCCGCAGCATGTCAGCTCGCCAGCGCCGGCGTGCAATACTTCGACAATGTTGCCGCACACCGTGCAGCGGTAAACTTCTTTACGGTTTGTCATAATCTTGCTCCTTTCTTGTTTTTAGGTTGTTATTGGGGGGGTCCGGGAGATCCGGGAGATCTGGGATGGCCGGGAGTACCGGGAATGGGGCAATGGCTTTCCCGCCTTCACTCCTCCTGGGCGTCGTCGTCGCCCCCGTTCTCTTCTTGTTCCTTTGCGTCCTGCTTGTAAGTGCCGTCGAGAATGGCGCGGTATTCAGCCTCGTCGTTTATCAGCCGGCAGGCTTCCTTCACCTGCTTGTCGTAGTTGAGGCTGTTCTCCACGCCGCCGGCCTGGAAGTAATAGGCCGTGACGAGGTCGTTGGTTATTATCTGCTTGAGCACGTCGCGGTGCATGTCAAGGTCGCGCGCGATGTTGTGCTTCAGCTTCTTCTCCAGAGCCTCGAATTCGGCCTTGGCATCGTCGTAGTAGCCCTCGAACTCCACTATCTTCTTCAGCTGCTTCAGGGCTCGCTCGCTCTCGGGGTCGTAAGTGAAGCCGCATGCTATCACCCTCCGCTTGAACTCGTCGTAGTCTTCGTCTGAAAGCTCGAACTCGGCCGCCGGGGCTATCGTGGGGTGCTCGGCCATGTAGTCGATCTCGTAGTCGAGCAACACCTCGGTGGAGTCGAGTCCGCTCACCGTGAGGTAGTAGGCGATGTTCGGCAGCGAGTCGGGTTTCACCACAAGGTCGGGCTTTATGCCTCCTCCGTCGCGCACCTCGCGCCCTCCGGCCGTGCGGAACACCTTTGTAAGGCTGTCGGGCACGTGCTCCGTGTATCCTCCCCGGGCGTGGCGGTAGTTGATGGCCTGTATGCACCGGCCGCTGGGAATGTAGTACTTGCCCGTGGTAAGCTTAAGCTGCCCGTTGTAAGACAGGTCCACCGGCAGCTGCACAAGGCCCTTGCCGTAGGTGCGCGTGCCCAGGATGACGGCGCGGTCAAGGTCTTGCAGGCTGCCCGCCGTTATCTCGCTGGCGCTGGCCGACTCGCCGTTCACCAGCACGACGACGGGCATCACCGTGTCGATAGGCTCCACGGTGGTGGTGT
Organism: uncultured Prevotella sp.; assembly: GCA_944320195.1. Taxonomy (GTDB): domain Bacteria; phylum Bacteroidota; class Bacteroidia; order Bacteroidales; family Bacteroidaceae; genus Prevotella. The sequence goes on from CALUGP010000058.1 coordinate 43,458, forward strand.
AGTCGTGGTTGGCGCGCTTCAGCTTTCCGCGCGTCTTGACAAGCGTGAGTCCCTTGGGCACGAACATGTTGACAATCTGCACCGCCTCGGGCAGCGAGCCGCCGCCGTTGCCGCGCAGGTCGAGCACAAATCCCTTCATCCCCTCCTTCTTCATCTCGATGAACGCCCGGCGCACGTCCTTGGCGCAGCCCTCGGTGAAGCTCGTTAGGTTGAGGTAGCCGATGCCGTCCTTGTTGAGGCCGTAGTAGGTTATGGTGGGAGTCTCGACGGCGCGGCGCTTTATGCGCAGGCGCATCTCCTTGCCCGTCGACGGGCGCATTATCTTGAGCACGAACGTGGTGCCGGCGTCGCCCTTCAGGTGGGAGCTGACGTGCTGCACGTCCTTGTCGGTCATCACGGAGTCGTCTATCGCCAGTATGACGTCGCCCTTCCTCAGCCCCGCCTCGGCCGCCGGCGTGCCGGCGAACGGCTCGTCGATGACCACGCGGTCAAGCTTCTGGTTGTAGCGTATGATGGAACCTATGCCCACGTAGCGGCCCGTAATCATCGTGCGCAGCTTGTTGACCTCGCTCTCGGGGTAGTAGACCGTGTACGGGTCGAGCGAGCGCAGCATCGAGTTTATCGCCGTGCCCACCGTCTCGTCGGCGTCGAGCGTGTCGACATACATCAAGTCAAGGTAACCGTAAATCTCGTTGAACACCTGCATGTTCTTGCCGACGTTGAAGTTGTGGTCGCTCCCCTCCTGCGCCGTAGACGCCGCCCAGGGCAGCATAAGCAGCAAGGCGGAAAGACAAATCCTTGTTCCAATCTTTGCCATCAGTATTCTTTTCTATCGTGATACATATCAATATATATCTGCAAAGATAGCCTTTTACGGCCGTAAAACGCCCTATTCCGCAAGAAAATTATCGTATTTTGGCCGAAAATTCAATTTTTTAGCCAAAAAGTTTGGAGGTTTCAGAAAAACACACTACCTTTGCATCGCATTTGAGACATAATGCTTCACTGCTTCAATAGCTCAGTTGGTTAGAGCACCTGACTGTTAATCAGGGGGTCGTTGGTTCAAGCCCATCTTGAAGCGCAACCTTAAAAGGTTGATAAACAAAGAGTTACAGGTTTAGAGCCTGTAACTCTTTGTTTGTTTGTGCAACATCACGGAAAGCATAGAGGCACGGCGGCGCGATGTTTTTTGGCTGCGCAGTGGATGAAACATTATCGGGTGGAATTGTAAAGAAATGGTGCTTTTAATGAATTTTAACTTGCCGCATGTGTGTGGAATATCTGGAAAGGACTAACTTTGCAACCGATTAATTGATGTTTCGTTGGGATATAATGCGAATTCTTGTTCTTGACAATGTGACCAACACAGCTATTCGTGTATGCGGCAACGGCGTGTATTCCATGCCGAAGGGTTTGTCGTGTCCGCATCCTTTGCGGAAAAACGCCGTGTGTGGGTCTGAGATTCCCTGTAACTGCCTGAAATTCAGTGGGGGAGGGGATTTTGTAGGAAAGATTTAAACTCGCGCACAGAAAGCAAAAAGCATTTACTTCACAATAATTTTTTGTTTACCCTAACTCGCGTTGACAACTGCGGTGTTAGGGCTTTGCCGCATCCGCGCCGTTCTGCAAAGGACGGTGTGTGGTGTCGCTGTGCCCATGAAGTTTCTTTCTGATTTTTAACTGATAATTTATTAAGCAATGAAAAGTAAGTTTCTTTTAAAGCAAAAAAGGGTGAATATGTGGAAACATGTTTTGTTGTCCATTGTATGCTCGGTGACTTTCTTGTCGTGCGACAATGAGTTGCACATGTTATTTCCAGAAGGACCTGCGGGAAAGTCTGCTTATGAGGTTTGGGTAGAGGAAGTGCTCAACGGAACAATCGACTGGCCGGAGGACAGGACCGACGTAAACAATTTCTTTCTTTACCTGAAGGGTGAGGACGGAAAGAACGGAGCCGACGGGCAGAGCGCATACGAGTTGTGGCTGGCGGAAGTGGAGAAAGGATTGGAGAATCCCCCACAATCCGGGACACGAATGGCCGAAGGACCAGACGGACATGAGCGATTTTTGGTATTATCTGTCAGGAGCTGACGGCCAGAACGGCGTTACGCCTAACATCGGCGACAACGGCAACTGGTGGATTGGCGGCGAGGACACCGGCATTCCGGCCAAGGGCAAGGACGGCGCTGACGGCCAGGACGGCGCAACGCCTGTTATCGGCGAGAACGGCAACTGGTGGATTGGCGGCGTTGACACCGGTGTTCCTGCTACGGGCGCTGACGGCGAGGACGGCGCGACGCCTGAAATCGGCGAGAACGGCAACTGGTGGATTGACGGCGAGGACACCGGCATTCCGGCCAAGGGTCAGGATGGCCAGGACGGTGAAGACGGCGATGACGGCGTTACGCCACACATCGGCGAGAACGGCAACTGGTGGATTGGCAACGTAGACACTGGTGTACCGGCCAAGGGCCAGGACGGCAAGCCGGGCGATGACGGCGCGACACCTGTTATCGGCGAGAACGGCAACTGGTGGATTGACGGCGTTGACACTGGCGTACCGGCCAAGGGCCAGGACGGCAAGCCGGGCGATGACGGACAAATGCCCGACATTACAATCGGCGAGAACGGCAACTGGTATATTAACGGCGAAGACACCGGCGTACCGGCACAGGGTAAGGACGGCAATAACGGAGACGACGGCCAGCCCGGCGCTAACGGCCAGAGCGCATACGAGCTTTGGGTAGAGGAAGTGAAAGCCGGACGTGTGTACAAGAACGGCGAGCTGTGGCCTACAACCAGGACTACGGTGGCTGACTTCTGGGAGTTCCTGCGCGGCAACGACGGCGCTGACGGCGAGCCCGGACAGGACGGCCAAGACGGCGCGACGATAGTGCTGGGCGCGCCCAACGTGATAATCCAGTACTACGGCGACCCTGACCTGAAAAGAGTATGTTGACTGGGAGGACGGCTCCGTCACCTATAAGATATACGACGCTTCAGGTAAAGTGGCTGAAGCCGGAACCCAAGTTAAGGGAATACCTGACTCAAAGAGCGTATACACGGTGGACGACGAAGGCTTCATCACCGTGCCCAAGGGCGACCTGCCTAAGGACAAGGCCTATGAGAACATAGCCGTGGAGGTGAAGATCGACGGCGAGGCCGACTTCAAGAGCTCGGCCACTAACACGATAGTGCCGGCCAAGATGCAGGTGCGCTTAGTCATCAATGAGGAAAAGACACCGACCGTAGGCCTGTTCGGCACGGGCGAAGACCAGGCGAAGCCGTGCGTCAACTTATGGTTCAAGGTGCAGCGCAAGAAGCTGAACACCAGCGGCTCCGGCAGCTGGGAAGGCATTCCCGCAGCTCTTGGCAACACGCAGAAGACCGTGAAAATCTATGAGTACAAGGACGGCGTAAGCAACCCGACCACGGTGGCCACGCACACGCAGATAGAAGTGGCCGACGACGGAACGGGCCACAACTACGGCAACTGCAGGGTGCAGATAAAGCGCAAGTTCATTTACACTGACCTGAAATACCTTGACAAGACGAAGGTGGCTGACTCTGATGATTATTGGGGAGAATACAGTGCCGGCGCCTTCCGCTACGCCCGCATCGGCATTGAGGGATGCTACGGCGAGGCCATCATGCTCCAGTCGTACATCAAGCTCCTGCCCGCACAGTTTACTCCGACTATCAGCGAGATGACGCGCAGCGAACTATACGGCGACGGCAGCACCGGCGGTGTCGACGACTTGGTGAACCTTACCGGAACGCTGGACGTGTCGAAAGTCAAGAAGGAACTGTTCCTCGCGAGCGAATACAAGAAGGCGTCGAAAGTAGGAGGATTGGACGTTTACGAGCCTGTGGTGGGAAAAATTGACGAAGCAGGTGAGATATTCAAGATAAACTTCTCAAGCTCTACTACTTCCACTAATATAATACAGTCGAAAGTAACAATAGACGGAGCGTTTACGGCCCGCGCCGTGAACTACCAATCAACGGTGGATTTGACCAACAACTCGTTGGCCAACTTCTACAACCTGTCGCTTGGGAACATCTCAGGAGCTTCTGGCACGCTCTACCTGCGCGTCAACGGCACTTATGTCACAGCACCCGCAGGTTCGGAAAACGGCATCGAGATAAAGGTAAGTTCGAATTAAGGTAAACCTAATAAATTCATTGACATGAAATTAAAATCACATATCAGCCTGTTTCTTCTCTTCGGCGTGCTGTCAGCCAATGCGCAAGAGCCGACAGTAGAAGAGAAGAAAGAGAAGAAGGCCTGGGAAGTGGGCGTAGGCGGAACTGTGTTCCAGTTCAGCCGTGTGGGTTTCAGCAACTTCAGCCAATTGGAGAGCGGTTATGCTTTCGACCTCACCCTGAACCACGCCGTATGGGGCGGCGGCATTTACGCCGCACGCGAGCTTAACAGGCATTTCTACCTTGACTTCCAGGGCAACGTAGGCATGACCAACAAGTCAATCAACGGCAAGCACAAGCTTCTCGCCATGGCGGGTCTCGGCCTGCAGTGGCGCCTGGGCGAATATTTCAAGTCCAGCTATGTGGACCCATACCTCCGCGCCGGTGTCAACTACATGTACAAGGACTTCCAGATTATATACGACGGCAGCGAAGGTCTGGCTCCTGACGAGATGCAGTGGGTCATGAGCAACTACGCCAACAAGGAAGGCCGCGACCGCAAGCACCTGGTGCCAATCTCATTGGGCGGAGGTGTAAACTTCTGGCTGAACGACCGTTTCGGCATAGGCCTGCAGGCAGACTACCTGCTGATGCCCTATAAGAACGTGGCCAACTCGCTGCAAGGGTCGGCGCGCCTGATATGGCGCATCGGCGGAAAGTCGAAGAAGCCGGCCCCGGTAGTCAGCTATGTTGACCGCCCGGTTGAGAGGGTTGTCGAGAAAGTTGTCGAGAAGGTGGTGAAGGTGCCCGAGCAGAAGGTTGTCACGCAGACCATCAACGAGCTTTTCGAGCAGATATATTTTGACTTCGACAGCTATGAGATAACGGCCTATTCCGCCGAGACTCTTGACAAGATAGCCGAGATGCTGAAGCAAGACACGTCTGCTCGCTACCTCATTACCGGCCAGACTGACGCGTGCGGCTCCGACGCATACAACCGCAACCTGTCTGAGGCGCGTGCCAAGGCCGTTGTCGATGCGCTGGTCAAGAGGGGATGCCCTGCCGGCATGATGAAATGGAGGGGCATTGGCAGCAGGATATCCATCGTTGCGCCTTCTGCCGCCGACAACGCGCGCAGGGGCGACCGCAAGATAACTGTGGAGAAGATAGCCAATATGGATTATTGGAACGAGATTCCATGACGTGACGTCATTGAGTTAGATAAAATTCAATTTACCCCCAATTGGTTGTTAGGCTTTGGTCTGATTGCGCGTTGATGCCGGGCGGATAGGTCTCCGTCTCATCGTAGGCGCGGCCCGCCGCGCCGTGACGTGGCGGAGAGCAAGATGCCGGCTGAAACGCGCAAGCAGACCGAAGAGTATGTGAAAAACGGGCGCGTTCAGGCATTACGCCCTGACGACGATTTGGGTTTAATGGCTTTTTATGCTGTAAAAGGCCGTCTTTTGCAAGCCAAAAGACGGCCTTTCGCATTGCGTTTTACGGCCTTTTGCAAAGGCATGCGGCGCACATTGCCTGCCATGGGGCGATGTGCGCCGTCCTTGTGTGGCGGCGATGTGCCGCTCAGAAGCATTCTTTCAGTATTCCCACTATGTTGCGGGCCTTGCCCATCGTGTAGAAGTGCACCACCTGTGCGCCGTGCGCCAGCAGGTCCTTGCACTGCATGGTGCACCATTCCATGCCCGTCATGTAGGCCTTCTCCTTGTCGTCGCCGGCCTTGGCCATGGCCTCCGTGAGCTCCACTGGTATGTCCAGCGAGAACGCCTCGGGCAGCATGGTCAGCTGCCTTGCGGTAGACAGTGGCTTCAGTCCCGGTATTATGGGCACGGTTATGCCCGCCTTGCGGCATTTGTCGACGAATCTGTAGTACACGTTGTTGTCGAAGAACATCTGCGTTATCACGTAGTCGGCTCCGGCGTCCACCTTTTTCTTCAGGTTGGCTATGTCCGTTTCGATGTTGGGAGCCTCGAAGTGTTTTTCCGGATAGCCGCCCACGCCGATTGAGAAGAAGTCGTCAAACCGCCTTATCGCGGCCACCAGCTCGCTTGCGTAGCGGTATCCGCCGGGCACGGGGGTGAACCTTTTTTCGCCTACTATCGAGTCTCCGCGCAGCGCCATGACGTTGCTTATGCCCATGAAGCGCAGGTCGTGCAGCTCGCTGTCTATCTCTTCGGCTGAAGCTCCGCCGCAGATTATGTGGGGAACGGTCTCGATGTCGAACTCAGACATTATCGCTCCGCACACCGCCACTTCGCTTACGCGGTTGCGTACCAGGTGGCGCGAGTATGTGCCGTCGGCCTCCTGGCGGTATTCGTATTCGTCCCTGTGGCAGGTCACGTTGATGTATTTCGGGCTGAACTCCATGAACGGGCGTATCGATTCCACGAGTTCCGCCTTGGTCAAGCCCTTCAGCGGCGGCACTATTTCAAGTGATGGGAAGGCCTGTCCGCCCTTTGCCAGTATTTCGCTTATCTTCATTTCGGTAATAATGTTTATGTTGTCATTCTTCCAGGTGTCCCAGGAAGTGGCGCGCCTCGTCGCCGCTCATGCCGCGGCGGGCGGCGTAGTCGTCGATTGTTTGTGGCGACACGCGGCGTATGTCGGGGTAGGCGGCGTGCTGGTGTATGAACATCAGTCCGCATATTGCAGCCTCGGGCTTCATCGCGCAGCTCTCGGTCAGGGTTATTCCCAGCTTCTCCGAGCCGGGCAGCAGCGCCAGTATGTCGCGTTTCAGCGTGTGGTCGGGACAGCTCGCATAGCCTGCCGCAGGCTTTGTCAGCCGCCATTCGCCGCTTAGCCGCAGGTCTTTCCTTGCCTTTTCGTCAATCCATGCCGACGCGGCTTCGGCCAGGGTGTTCATCACGGCGTGCTCCATTAGGCCGTCATAGTCGGCCGTAGGGGCTGCGGCTTGGGTCTGTCCGCCGTGCGTCTTGTCCACGCTTATGGCGAAGAAACCCACTGGCGACGTGAATCCGTAGTCCTTCGGCGCGGCGAAGTCGCACAGCGCAAGGCGTGCCTCGCGCCCGTCGTCGAGTCGCATCGGCCTTTCCTGGCGCATTGTCGGCAGTGTCTTCCACTCGCCTTTGCCGTCATAGAATAGTATGTCGTCGCCCTCGGAGCATGCGTCGCGCCACGCCGTGCATGCCATTATGCGGCATCCGTGGCTTTCTTCGAGCCTGCTTATCAGGGCTTCGGCCTCTTTTCTTAGTGCTGCCATTTCCTTTGAACCGGTGTCGGCTGTGCCCGCTTTCACGCCCCACGAGGTGTAGAACATCCTCCAGTCGAAGTAAGGCATCACGTCGCCGATGCTTATCTCCATCGGCCCGAAGCCTTCGGGAGCGGCCATGCGCAGGTAGCTGTCGGGACCGAACACATGCTTCGCCGCCGCTTCCACGGCTCCGCCTTCCGTCCTTGCGCCGCCGCCGGCCTTCGCCTTGGCGTTTTCTTTCAGGTAGATGGAGCGCAGCCTGTCTTGCGCCTCGTGCTCCTCAGCCTCGAACGAGGCCCTGTCGGCCATGCATCTCTTGGCCATTACGGCGGTGGCCGACGCATCTGCGCCGTAGAAAACGTGGCCGTAGAGCGGCGCGAGCTTCACCGCCGTGTGCAGAGCCGACGTCGTTGCGCCGCCTATGAACAGCGGTTTGGACATGCCCCTTGCCGCCATTTCGCGGCAAAGCTCCTCCATCTGGAAGAGCGATGGGGTTATCAGTCCGCTTGCCGCCACGATGTCCGCGTGTCTGTCTTGCGCCGCGTCGAGTATCTTTTCCTTGTCAACCATCACGCCCAGGTCGGCCACTTCGAAGCCGTTGCATCCCAGGACGATGGCCGTTATGTTCTTTCCTATGTCGTGCACGTCGCCCTTCACCGTGGCAATCACCACCTTGGGCCGTGCCGCCGGGTGTCCCTCTGGCGTGCCGCCGGGCGCGTCTGCCATGTATGGCTGCAGTATGTCAACGGCCTGTTTCATAACCTTTGCCGACTTCACCACCTGCGGCAGGAACATCCGTCCGTCGCCGAAGAGGCTGCCCACGCGCTTCATTCCGTCCATCAGCGGCCCCTCTATTATGCTCACGGCATTGCCTTGCGTGGCCATGCAGGCCGCCAGGTCTTCGGCCAGCGTGTCCGTCTTGCCCTTTACAAGGTCTTCGGCCAGCCGCTCTTCGGGCGTTGCCGGGGCGGTGGGCGAGGGCGTTTCGCCGCCCGTCCTGTCCTCGGCGGCTTGCGCCTTGGCTCCGGCTATTTCGGCGGCCTTGGCTATGAGCCGCTCGGTCGCGCCCTCGTCGGTGTCGAATATCACGTCTTCGACGCAGCGCAGCAGGGTCGGCTCTATGTCGTCATATATCTGGAGCATGGCCGGGTTGACTATGGCCATGTCGAGTCCGGCCCTTATGGCGTGGTAGAGGAATGCCGAGTGCATGGCCTCGCGCACGGTGTTATTGCCGCGGAAGGCGAACGACAGGTTTGACACTCCGCCCGAGGTGAGCGCCCCGGGCAGGTTTTCCTTAATCCAGCTGACGGCCTTTATGAAGTCTACGGCATACCGGGCGTGCTCCTCTATGCCCGTGCCTATGGCCAGCACGTTCACGTCGAAGATTATGTCGTGCGGCTGTATGCCGGCCTGCCGGGTAAGTAAGTGGTACGCGCGCGAGCATATTTCCGTCTTGCGTTCGTATGTGGTGGCCTGTCCCTTCTCGTCGAACGCCATCACCACCATGGCCGCGCCGAGGCGGCTTATCTCCCTTGCCTTGGCCAGGAAGGCGGCCTCGCCCTCCTTCAGGCTTATCGAGTTTACTATCGACTTGCCCTGCGCGTTCTTCAGTCCGGCCAGGATTGTGTCCCAGTGAGACGAGTCAATCATCAGCGCGGCGCGCGCCACGGCAGGGTCGCCCGATATGTGGCGGACGAACGTCTGCATCTCCTTTGGGCTGTCGAGCATGGCGTCGTCCATGTTGATGTCTATTATTTCGGCTCCGCCCTCTATCTGTCCGGCGGCTATGCGCAGCCCCTCGGCGTAGTCGCCGGCGGCTATGAGGCGTGCGAACTTGCGCGAGCCGGCCACGTTGGTGCGCTCGCCCACGTTGGTGAAGTTGCGCGTCTTCAGGTCTATGTGCGCCGTCTCCAGTCCGCTGACGTCCAGCGGAGCCAGTCCGTAGCCCTCCGCCCGCGCCGTTGGCAGCGGTCTTGCGGCGAGCGGCTTCACGGTTTCGGCTATGGCGCGGATGTGCTCTGGCGTGGTGCCGCAGCATCCCCCGGCTATGTTGAGCAGCCCGTCGGCGGCCATGCGCCTCATGGCTTGCGCCGTCTCGGCCGGTGTCTCGGCGTAGTTGCCAAGGCCGTCGGGCAGTCCGGCGTTGGGGTGGCAGCTCACGGGGCACCGCGCGAAGGAGGCCACTTCCTTTAGCATTGGGTACATCTCGTCGGCCCCCAGCGAGCAGTTCAGGCCGAATGCGGTGAGCGGATAGTGGCTCACCGACGTGTAGAACGCCTCCAGCGTCTGCCCCGTCAGCGTGCGTCCGCTGCGGTCGCTCACCGTGGCCGACACCATCAGGGGGAAGTGTCCGCCGGCCGCGAGTCTGCCTGCCACGCCCTCGCTTGAAGTGAAGTCCTTGTCGTCAAGCAGCCGTTCAAGGGCGTATATGGCGGCTTTCACGTTGAGCGCGTCGAAGCATGTCTCAAGCATTATCACGTCGGCGCCGCCCAGGATCAGTCCGCGCATCTGTCCGTAGTACGCCTCGGCCATCTCGTCGAACGACACAGGGCGTTGCGCCGGGTCGTCGATGCTCGGCGAGAGCGACAGCGACTTCGACGTAGGCCCCACGCTCCCGGCCACAAACACGCGCCGCCCCGTGCGGCTGAAGGCCTCATCGGCCGCCGCGCGCGCTATCCTCGCGCCCTCCAGGGCCATGCTGAAGGCCATGCCGCCGAGGCCGTATTCGGCCTGCGCCACGCTGTTCGCGCCGAATGTGTTGGTCTCTATTATGTCCGCCCCGGCGGCTATGTATTCGTCGTGGATGCGGCGTATCACGTCGGGCCGTGTCAGGTTGAGGCACTCGTTGTCGCCCTTCAGCCCCCGGCCGCTGCCTGATGGCAGTCCGCGGCTGAAGTCCTCTTCGCCCAGGTTGAGGCGTTGCAGCATGGTGCCCATGGCTCCGTCGAGCACCAGGATGCGCCCCCCGGCCAGGGCTTCGTCGATGCCCGTGCGGCTTATGATGTCGTTCATTGGCAAGTCGTTTTGGTTTTAGTTATATGCAAAGGTAGCACAAAAAGCGTTAAATGCTAAGGAAATGACAGAAAAACATGCCATGTGCCTGAACAAAAGGCTGCATGCCCTTTTGCAAAAGACGGCAAAACGCACTGCAAAAGACGGCCTTTCAGCGTGCAAAAGACGGCCAATCGCAACGCGTTTTGCCGTCTTTCGCATCGCCCCCGGTCACGGATGATTCCAGGAGGGTGTTCCTTGCGGTGACATATTCGTTCAACATGACGAAGAACAAATACCGGGGCAAAGGCGCCGGGCAGGCTGAGAAAAACCGTCTTTAAAGCCGTTGTTTGGCCGATAATGCCTAACTTTGCAGGCGAAAACAGCCGTTCCGGCCGCGGACGGAGCCGTAAAGAAGGAAGAATGACACCATACAACGACGACAAAGAGCAGTTCAGGCAGATGTTCACGAGGCATTACGCCCGCCTGGTGCGCTACGCCGTGCAGATGACGGGCGACACCGACGAGGGCCGCGACATAGTGGCCGACGTGATGGAGCGTGCCTGGCGCGACTTCAGGCGCATCGACCCTGACAACCGCGGGGCGTGGCTCTACCGCTGCACGGCCAACGCCTGCCTGAACAGGCTGAAGCATATGGGAGTGGAACGCATGCGCATGGCCGAGGCTGCGGCCGTCACCGCCGTGACCGACGACGGCGCGTACCTGGAGCACGAACGCCTGCTGAGGCGCGTCGAGGCCGTGGCCGACGCCTTGGAAGAACCAGGGCGGAGCATCATACGCCTGTGTTACTACGAGCACAACACCCACCGGCAGGCCGCCGAGCGGCTGGGCATAAGCCCCGAGACGGTGAAGAAACACATACGCAAGGCGCTGGGCCTGCTGAGAAAACACGTAAACGAGAAGGAGGACTGACGATGACCGATGACAACAGACACGACCTTGAAGGCCTTGACAGGGACGACCTGAGGCTGCTGTACACGCTCGGCGAGGCGCTGGGCGACATGCCAAGCGACGAGGAGACGCGCCGCGCGCTGGCCGACTTTGAGGCCGCGCGCAGGGCCGAAAGCCGCCGTCGCCGCCGCGTGGCGGCCATATCGGGACTGGCTGCTGCGGCCGCCGTGGCCCTGCTGCTTGTCATGACGGCCCCGTGGACGGGGCTTGGCGGCGCGGCGGAAGGGCTCATGACATTCGCCGCGGCCGAACTTCCCGACAACGTGACGCGCTCGGCCGGGGGCGGAACGGTGACCGTGGCCACTCCGCCGGCAACCATACAGACCGTCGTCTTGCCCGACGGCTCGAAGGTGACGCTCGGCGCAGGCTCGAGCGTGGAGTATCCGCAGAGCTTCGACGGGAAAGAATCCAGGCACGTGAGGCTTGCCGGCATGGCTCACTTCGAGGTGAGGCACGACCCCGGAAAGCCCTTTACCGTTGAGGCTGAGGGCGTTACAACGCGCGTGCTTGGCACCGTGTTCGATGTCAGCTCGTACAAGGGAGCCGCACGCTCTGTGACCCTTTACAGCGGGCGAGTGGCCGTTGACGACGGCCGCGGACGGCACAAGACGGTGCTGGAGCCGGGCCAAAAGGCCACGTTCACCGGCCGCAGGGGCTTCAGCGTGGCGAGGACATCGCTGGCGTCGGCCGCAGGGTGGACACACGGAGAGTTCGTCTATGACAACGAACGGCTGGAAAACGTGATGACCGACATCGGCTCTTGGTACAACGTGAACATCGTGTTCAAGTCGGAAAAGACGCTCGCCACGCGCGTGCATTTCAACATTCCGCGCACGCTGACACTGCAACAGGTGGTGCGCGCGCTCAACGACATGGGCATAGCCCGGTTCGACATAAGCGGCAACACGGTGACCGTGTCATAGCCCACGGCACGCCCTTGCCGGGCGGACAGCTGCAGGCGGCGCAACAGCCTGGCATCCAGAGCGTTGCAAAAGGCCTTCAATCACCTTGCAAAAGGCCGCAAACAGCAACCCGAAAGGCCGTCTTTCGCATCGCGATTGACGGCCTTTCGGGTTCATCCGCAGTTCAGGTGTACAGTATTACTGTACCTTCTTTTGTCTTTGTGATAGCATTTTATGTACGCCTCCTACATTAATCCAGGCAGTCGGTAACCGTCATGCCGCACTCCGATGCGGCATCCAGAAAACACCCGATACGCCAAACGAAACAGGCTGCATACACTGGATGCCGCATCGGAGTGCGGCATGACAGTTACCGACCGCCTGGCTTGTGGCAGGATGTACACATGAAATGCTATGGCAAAAGCAAAAGGCAATGCTGTTATCGCATACACCAGAACTGCGGATGAACCCCTTTTGCAAACCGGCATGTTGCCAGACCGTGTAAAGCGGGGCATTCCGAGTAACGGAAATGAAAATAAAAACTCGTTTCATTTACTTTTATTTTGCATTACGTTCAAATTAGCTTATCTTTGCAGCTTGTATGGTACTGAACTACATCTGGATAGCGTTTTTCCTCGTAGCGTTCGTGATAGGGCTGGCAAGGCTCTTGTTCATGGGCGACACCGAGGTGTTCCCCGCCATGATGAACTCCACGTTCAGCTCGGCCAAGACGGCCTTCGAGATATCGCTGGGGCTTACGGGCGTGCTGTCGCTCTGGCTCGGCGTGATGAAGATAGGCGAGAAGGGCGGAGTGGTGAACGCGCTGGCCAGGGTGCTCAGCCCGGTGTTCACCAAGCTGTTTCCCGACATACCAAAGGGCCACCCGGCCACCGGCTCCATCTTCATGAACATCGCGGCCAACATGCTCGGCCTCGACAACGCCGCCACTCCGCTCGGCCTCAAGGCCATGGAGCAGCTGCAAGACCTTAACAAAAAGAAGGACACGGCCACCAACCCGATGATAATGTTCCTGGTGCTGAACACGTCCGGACTTACCATCATCCCCGTTTCCATCCTCGTCTACCGCGCGCAGATGGGCGCGGCGCAGCCTACAGACGTGTTCATACCAATACTGATAGCCACCTTCTTCTCGACCCTGGCCGGCGTGATAGTGACCAGCCTGTACCAGCGCATCAACCTCTTGAACCGCACCATGCTGCTCACGCTCGGCGGAATGAGCCTCGCCGTGGCGGCGATAATATGGATCTTCGGCTCGATGGACAAGGAACGGATGAACCTGGCGAGCACCACGGCGGCCAACATCATGCTGATGTGCGTAATCGTAGGTTTCATCGTGGCCGGCATGAGGAAGCGCGTCAACGTCTACGACGCCTTCATCGAGGGCGCGAAGGACGGCTTCACCACGGCCGTGCGCATCATTCCCTACCTGGTGGCGATACTCGTTGGAATCGGCGTTTTCCGCGCGTCGGGAGCCATGGACGCCATAGTGGACGGCGTGAAATGGCTCGTGGAACTGTGCGGCGGCGACACCGAATTCGTCGGTGCGCTGCCCACCGCGCTGATGAAGCCCCTCTCGGGCAGCGGAGCGCGCGGCATGATGGTCGACGCGATGGCCACCTACGGCGCAGACTCGTTCGTCGGCCGTCTCAGCTGCATCTTCCAAGGCTCAACTGACACCACCTTTTACATCCTCGCCGTCTACTTCGGCAGCGTCGGCGTGCGCTACACCCGCCACGCCGTTGCCTGTGGCCTGCTGGCCGATTTGGCCGGAGTAGTGGCGGCGATAGCCGTATGCTACTTGTTTTTTTAAAGTGAGAAGGTGAGAAAGTGAGAAGGTGAGAAAAGTTCATTGAGCTTAAATAGTAATCCTCATATGATGTATCAGAAGAACACAATATCAAGGTTAAGCAAAAGTTTTGCCCTTAGGGTGATTAAACTATACAAATACCTGCTTGAAGAAAAGCATGAATACATCATGTCAAAGCAGGTTTACCGTTCGGGCACAAGCATCGGAGCGAACATCGCCGAAAGCCGCAACGCACAAAGCAAGGCGGACTTTATAAACAAGTTGAGCATAGCCTTGAAAGAAGCTGATGAGACAATGTATTGGTTGGAATTGCTGCATGAGTCGGAAAATATTGACAATAAGCAGTTTGAATCAATGTCAAACGATTTGAATATCATAATTGGAACATTAATAAAAATAATAAAAAAACTTAGAAAAGGTTGAGTTGGCAGACCGGGGGTGTTTCTCACCTTCTCACCTTCTCACCTTCTCACCTAAAACAATGAGCAATCTAAAGGGTTTAGCAAAGGACACCGCAATCTACGGACTGAGCAGCATCGTGGGGCGTTTCCTCAATTATCTGCTCGTGCCGCTGTACACCGCCGCGCTGTCTGCGGCCGGCGGCGGTTACGGCGTTATCACCAACGTTTACGCCTACACGGCGCTGCTGCTGGTCATTCTGACCTACGGCATGGAGACCACTTTCTTCCGCTTCGCCAACAAGGAGGGCGAAGACCCGCGCCGGGTTTACTCCACCGCGCTCGTTTCCGTCGGCACAACGTCGCTTGTGTTCGTCGCGCTCGTGCTGACGTTCATTTCCCCCATTTCATCGGCGATGGGCTATGCGGAGCACCACTCGTACATTTGGGTGATGGCGATAACCGTGGCGTTGGACGCGTTCCAGTGCATTCCGTTCGCTTACCTGCGGTACAAGAAGAGGCCGGTGAAGTTCGCCGCGCTCAAGCTTGCAAACATAATGATGTCCATCGCGCTAAATCTGGTGTTCTTCCTCGTGCTCCCAAAGTGGCATGAAAGCACCGGCGGCGAGGGCCTCGTGGGGCGGATATACTCGCCGGAGGTGGGCGTAGGCTACGCCTTCTACATCAACCTGTTCTGCTCCGCCGCGCTGATGTTCCTTTTGTTGAAGGAACTTACGGGCTTCAAATACGTCCTTGACCGCGCCCTTCTGCGGCGTATGCTCTCGTACAGCTGGCCAATCCTGGTGCTCGGAATCGCCGGAATACTGAACCAGACGGCCGACAAGATTCTCTTTCCTTATATATATAAGGGTGCCGACGCGCACGCACAGCTGGGCATATACGGCGCGGCCAGCAAGATTGCGATGATCATGGCCATGATAACGCAGGCCTTCCGCTACGCCTACGAGCCGTTCGTCTTCGGTAAGGCGAAGGACAAGGACAACCGCGACACTTACGCCAAGGCGATGAAATACTTTGTCGTCTTCACGCTGTTGGCCTTCTTAGCCGTGATAGGATACATGGACTTGCTGAAATACCTGATAGGCCCTGACTACTGGAGCGGCCTCCGCGTGGTGCCCATCGTCATGGCGGCGGAGATCATGATGGGCGTTTACTTCAACCTGTCGTTCTGGTACAAGCTCATCGACAAGACCATCTG
>CALUGP010000059.1 GCA_944320195.1 uncultured Prevotella sp.
GTCATGGCGGCGGAGATCATGATGGGCGTTTACTTCAACCTGTCGTTCTGGTACAAGCTCATCGACAAGACCATCTGGGGAGCCTGGTTCTCGGGAGCGGGCTGCCTGGTGCTGGTGCTTGTCAACGTAGTCTTCGTGCCGCGCTACGGCTACATGGCCTGCGCCTGGGCCGGATTCGCCGGATACGGCACGGCGATGCTGCTCTCTTACTTCGTCGGCCAGAGGCATTATCCGATAAATTATCCGGTCAAGGACATGGCGGTGTATGTCCTCGTGGCCGTCGTCTTGTGCCTTGCTATGCGCTGGGCGAACGCCTCTTTGCCAATGCTTGGCGCGCTTGCGGTGAACACTGTGCTGCTCGCGGCGTTCGCGGCGATGATAGTAAGGCGCGACTTTCCGCTGAAAAACCTGCCCGTGATAGGCAAATACTTCAAATAAACAATATTTATAATATAAAAATCAAACAACAATGAAAAAGTTATCTTTACTTATCTTGGGTCTGCTTACCCTCTTGCCGGTGAAGGCCGACGAGGGAATGTGGACGCTGTACAACCTGCCGCAGGCGGTGTACGACCAGATGAAGGCTTACGGCTTCAGCCTGCCTTACGAGAATCTTTACTCCAGTGACAACGCCATCAAGAACTCGGCGGTGCTCTTCGGAGGCTTCTGCTCGGGCGTGGTGGTGTCTCCCGACGGCCTCGTGTTCACCAATCACCACTGCGGTTTCGAGGCTATACGCAGCCATTCCACCGTCGAGCACGACTACATGCTCAACGGATTCTACGCCAAGGACTACAAGGACGAGCTGCCTAACGAGAACCTTTTTGTCAGCTTCATGGTGGAGCAGCAGGACGTTACGGCGCGTCTTGAGGCGCTTGGCATACACAGCCTGTCTTTCGACGGGCAGTCGGCGTTGATAGACTCGATTGCCGAGGTGATGACAGACTCGGTGAAGAAGATCGAGAAGACGCTCCACGTGGAGATAGACCCGTACTACGAGGGCAACCAGTATTTCGCCACCACATACCGCCTTTTCCCCGACGTGCGCCTCGTTTTCGCCGTGCCAAAGTCGATGGGCAAGTTCGGCGGCGAGACAGACAACTGGATGTGGCCGCGCCAGACGTGCGACTTCAGCGTGTTCCGCATATACGCCGACCCCGAGACCAACGGCCCGGCGGAGTATTCGGAGCGCAACGTGCCCTACCGCCCGAAGACGTGGGCGCCCGTGTCGTTGCAAGGTTACAAGGACGGAGACTTCGCCATGACCATCGGCTATCCCGGAAGCACGGAGCGTTACCTCTCGTCTTACGGCATCAGGGAGATGCGCGACGCCGGCAACGCCACCCGTGTGCAGGTGCGCGGACTGAAGCAGGAGATAATGCAGCGCCACATGCGCGCCGACGAGGCCGTGCGCATCAAGTACGACTCGAAGTACGCACAGAGCGCCAACTACTGGAAAAACTCCATGGGAATGAACAAATGTATCGATTCCATCGGCATAATCGAGCAGAAACAGGCCTACGAGCTGCGCCTGCGCCACTGGCAGGACACAACGGGATACCTCAAGGGCAAGCTCGATTTCAACCTTCTTGCCAAGTACTACGGGGAGCGTTTCGAGCGCATGCGCGCCTTCTATTACTGGAGCGAGACGTTCCGCGGCACGAGCGAGCTCGTCACCCGCGCCCTCAAGGCCGGCAACGGCATGGAGGTGAAGGGACCCGACGGCAAGCCCGAGAAGCAGTACATCGAGTTTGAGGACAACCGCGACTCGTGGGACGAGGCGCTCGACAAGGAGGTGCTCGCAGCCCTGATGAAGAACTACCGCGAGCACGTGTCGGAAGAGTATCTGCCGTCGTTCTACAAGACGGTAGACACCGACTTCAACGGCGACTACACGGCCTACGTCAACCATCTGTACAAGAAGTCGGTGCTGATGAAGAACGGCAAGAAGCTATACTTCAACAAAAAGAAGTTCAACCAGGATCCCGGCGTGCAGCTCGGACTCAGCCTGCAGGAATATCTCGCAGAGCAACGCGAGGCACTGGGCAAGACATCCGATTCCATCGACATCCAGGAGCGTTACCTCTGTGCGGCGCGTCTGCAGATGGAGCAGGACATGCCCCACTACAGCGACGCCAACATGACGATGCGCCTGAGCTACGGCCGCGTTGGCGGATTCACGCTCAACGGCTCGCCCTCGGGCTATTACACGACGGCCGAGAGCATCGTCGAGAAGATGGGCTACGGCGACCGCATGCCCGACTATTTCGCCGAGCCGATAATGCACGAGCTGCTCTCAGCCAAGGACTTCGGCCAGTATCAGGACAAGGCCACGGGCAAGATGCAGCTCTGCTTCCTCACCAACAACGACATCACGGGCGGCAACAGCGGCTCGCCGATGTTCAACGGCAAGGGCGAGCTCATAGGCCTGGCCTTCGACGGCAACTGGGACAGCCTCTCGAGCGACATCTACTTCGAGAAGAACTTGGCCCGCTGCATCGGCGTCGACATACGCTACGTGCTCTACATGATGGACAAGTGGGGCCATGCCGACCGCTTGCTGAAGGAGATAAACGCAAAATGAGCCATTTCATCGGCATCAGGCGCGTAACGCTCTGATGCCCAACGACTTTGTAAAAGGCCGCATTTCACCCGATGAAATGCGGCCTTTTGGCGTGTAAAAGACGGTCTTTCGGAAGGCGAAAGGCCGCAAATTGGGATCATCCGCAGTTTAAGTGTATTGGCATTCGTGTCAATAGGGCCTCGAAGGGGGCGAACTATGCTTGACCGCATGTGTTGCGAAGCGGAACTTGCGGTAGGTATGCCGCCAATAATATACGTGAGTTCGGCACAAGGAATCATCTTTCAAATTATATAATTTCTTGCCGCCTTGCTTTTCTGCAGCTCGGTGGCAAGTCGTCATTCCGCTGAAAAGCGGAATCCAGAAAGCGGCATAGTGGTTAGCCGCCTTTGTCTTTTCGACTGGATTCCGCTTTTCAGCGGAATGACGACTTGCCACCGACTTGCAAGAAACGGATAAGTGTGACATTACTGTTATGCCGGACTCACGTAATGATATCGTCCTCGAAGAGGGCGAATGTCACCCTGCAGTTCGCCCCCTTCGGGGACGGGCTTGTCAGTTTTGACTTGCCGCAAGTTCCGTTCCCTTCGGTCACTCCACATGCGGTTAAGCATAGTTCGCCCCCTTCGGGGACTGGATTGACACCTATACGTTATACACCTGAACTGCGGATGAACCGCAAATTGCAAGGCGGAATGCCGTCTTCAGCTTTTTAAGAAAACTTTGCACGCCTGGCGGCCGGATTCTCGCGCAAACGGGTTATATTTGCAGAAACAACTTTTATGGTTATGAGAAAGGTTCTGTTTGCATTGCTGCTGGCCTGCGGAGCGTTGCCGGCCGCGGCGCAGGAGGCGAGGCCGTTCGACGCGACAATCCACGACGACGAGCACAAGATTTACATCAAGATGGACTTGTATGACAAGGACATATCCGTGCCCGGGCAGGACGTGCTGGGCAAGGTGGACGGATACATCGGCTCGAAGCAGAGCCGCACCACGTGGATGATCATCTCCTCGACCCTCATTGACGAGCGCACGGCCGAGCTGGAGGTGGTCAACGACTATGGCAGCGAGGACTTCACGGCAGAGCTGAAGGCCAATCACGACGGCACGTACACTTACCGCAAGAAGGACGGCAGCACGCTGAAGTTCGCCGTCAAGGGAAAGTGGCAGAAGATACCGTCAAGGGTGGAGTTCAGAAAAGAAAAATAAACACCCACCCCGGCCCTCCCCAAGGGAGGGAGCTTGGCTACCCGCCGGGTGTTTCGACCCGGCATGACAAGGGCAGCGGAAGCAACTTCCGGCCAATCAGTCGTCAGGCATTACGGCTTCCTCCATTGGGGAGGGTCGGGGCGGGTCTTTATCTCTCCAGCCACCTCTGCAGCCCGTGCCTTATCGAGCGCAGGCCGAACAGCTCGGTGTGTATGTCCTCCGGGGCAATCCACATGCACTCGGCTGCGTCGTCGCCGGCGGCAAGGCCGGTCGTGTCTTCCACCTCGCAGGCGAAGAACATGTCGAGCGTCTGTATGTCAAGGTCGGAGTAGCGGTAGACGTTCGTCTGGCTGAACAGGTAGCGCGCGGCCTTGACGGCCAGTCCGGTCTCCTCCATCACCTCGCGCGCCACGGCCTCCTCGGCCGTCTCGCCAACGTCGG
Organism: uncultured Prevotella sp.; assembly: GCA_944320195.1. Taxonomy (GTDB): domain Bacteria; phylum Bacteroidota; class Bacteroidia; order Bacteroidales; family Bacteroidaceae; genus Prevotella. The sequence continues at coordinate 4,234 of CALUGP010000059.1, forward strand.
CGAAGCCCCCGGGCAGGTCCAGCGTGCCCTTGGCCGGCTCCATCTTGCGCCGCTCCACGAGCAGCTCGCCCTTGGCGTTGGTAATCAGCGCCACCACGGCTGCCGCCGGGTTCATGAAGTATTCGAAGCCGCAGTTGCGGCATTTCTTGCTCTTCGGCGAGTCCTGTTCAAAGTGGGAGCTTCCGCACACGGGGCAATATCCGAACTTTCCAATCAGATCCATGAGAATTAAGAATTAAAAATTAAGAGTTTATTGAATTAAGAATTAAGAGTCAAGAGTTAAGAAAAATACCTTTGAATGCTGTCTGCAAGGCATGTTTTCTTAATTCTTAACTCTTAATTCTTAACTTATTCGTCCCACTTGTCCGTGCGGAACGGTATGAGCGGCAGGCCCGCCATGTTGGCGAAGTTGCCAGGGCTGAAGTTCTTGAAGCGGTATCTCACGGCCACGGGAGCCTTCACCTCGGGGCACGTCAGAGTCACTCCCTTGGCTCCGTCGTATGTGGCCGCGGCCTTGTGGAACACCTTGTCGGCCCCCGCCACTTCGAATCCTTCTATTCCCTCCATGCGGTTCATGCCGCCGTAGGTGTTGTCCAGCTTCACGTAACACGTGTCATTGCTTATCGTCAGCGACTTGAACGACGGGCTTTCACACCATATCGACTTCATCCCATACGTCTTGTTGAGCGCCTGCCAGGCCAGTCTCTCGCCCACGGGGCGCTTCTGCGCCGGGTGAATCTGGTTCAGTTCCCAGGGATATACGCAGTCGTTTGTGCTCACGAAGCCGCTGTTGGGTATTATCCTCGACGCCCTCAGCTGCTGCTCGCGGAGCTTCGCCGACCATGTGCCGTCGGCGTTTCCGCTCTTGTAAGGCGCTATCTCGACTATGTAGAAGGGAATGTCGCCCAGTCCGAATGCCTGTCTCCACTGCTTGGCCAGCAGCGCAACGCGGTCAGAATACTGGTTGCCCGGGTCGCCCACGTTCGAGCATCCCTGGTAGTAGAGGATGCCTTTCACGGTGCAGCGCAGTATCGGGTTGAACGTGCCGTTGGCCCACAGCATCGGCCTGTGGAAGTCCCACTTGAACTTCTTTACCATCTCAGCCGAGTCAAGCGGCTCGCTCGTGTACTTCTCAAGGTTCTCCCTCGTCAGCCAGCTCTCCACCCTTGAGCCGCCCTTGTTGGCCATTATCAGGCCTACGGGCACTCCGGTGGCGCGCGTTATGGTCTTTGCGAAGAAGTATCCGGCGGCGCTCGCGTCACCCACCGTTGCCGGGCAGCACTGTTTCCACTCGCAATCGGCGTCGTCGAGCGGCGTCATGCTCATCACGCCCGGTATCTTCACGAAGTGTATCAGCGAGTCGGCCCTGGCCCCGGCCACCACGTCGTTGTATCCGTCAACGGGGCAGTTGTCAAAGCCCTTTATGGGCATCTCCATGTTGCTCTGCCCGGCGCATACCCACACTTCGCCGGCAAGCACGTTCCTTACGGTCACCGCCCCGTCCCCGTCGCCGAAGCTCATGGAGAGCCTGCGGCCGTCGGCCTTGGGCGATTTCACGGTGAGTTGCCACTTCCCTTGGGCATCGGCCTTGGCCTTGTAGCCGTCGTCGCTCCACGAAACGGCCACGTTGACCGTAGCGCCGGGCGCAGCCGTGCCCCACAGGCGCACGTCGGAGGCTTGTTGTATTACCATGTTGTCGCCTATTATGTGCGGCAGCCTGACCTTGGCCTGCGCGCCTGCCAGCGAGGCGGCGAGTGCCGAAAGCATTAAAATTCGTTTATACATAAAGTCTTAGATTTATAGATTGTTATAATAATCAAATGTCCTGCAATATTACGGAAAAATTGTCTATATTTGCAAAATAAACATTTAATAAATCACAATAAGACAGGCTTTTGCCCGCTATTGAGACAAAACCGTGCAATTACTGAAACAAAAATGAAAGCGAGAAAGACCATTTTGGCGGCCGTGCTTGCAGCCTTGTGCATGCCCGTGTGCGCCCAGCAGAAGTTTGAGATGAACCTGTGGCCGCAGGGAGCTCCCAACTCCAATGGCGACGCGGCCGACTCGGCTAAGGTGTGGGTGTACCTGCCCAAGAAGGAGGCGGCCACGGGGCGCGCCGTCGTCATATGCCCCGGAGGAGGCTATTCGCACCTGGCCATGAGCCATGAGGGGCACGACTGGGCGCCGTTCTTCAACAACATGGGCATAGCCGCCGTGGTGTTGAAGTACCGCATGCCGCACGGCAACCGCGAAGTGCCCGTCAGCGACGCGGAGGAAGCCCTGAGGCTGGTGCGCCGCAACGCGCAGTCGTGGGGCGTTGACGCTCAGGACGTAGGCATAATGGGGTCCTCGGCGGGCGGCCACTTGGCGTCGACCATAGCCACGCAGGCCACCGGCGACGCCGCGCCTGACTTCCAGATACTCTTCTATCCGGTGATAACGATGATGCCAGACATCACCCACAAGGGCTCGCACGACAACTTCCTGGGCCCCGAGGCTAAGAAGAAAGACGAGCACAAGTACAGCAACGACCTGCAGGTGAGCCGCGTCACGCCGCGCGCCTACATCGCACTGAGCGACGACGACCACGTCGTCCTGCCGGCCAACGGCGTGAACTACTACATCGAGCTGTACCGCCACGACGTGCCGGCCACGCTCCACGTCTACCCGTCGGGCGGCCACGGCTGGGGCAACCGCGACTCCTTCATGTTCCACAACGAGATGCAGCTCGACCTGAAGGCATGGCTCCGCAGCTTCTGATGGTAATTAAGAGTTAAGAATTAAGAATTAAGAAAGCGTGCGCTTCCTGGTTCTTGACTCTTTTTTTTTGCCGCATGTTTTTGTTAAAATACTGATATTCAGACGGAAAGTTGTCGTTTTTTCGCTATTTCTTTCCGTTTTTCATGCCATGTAACGGGATTTTCGTTATATTTGCCATCGTGTACCAAAAAATGTTGACCATGAAGCACTTTCGTCTTGTCTCAGCGTTGTTTTTGTTTCTTTCGGCAATGTCTTTCACTTCGTGCGACGAGGACGGAGACCTCATCGTGCCGCCGGTGCGCCATGTGTCAGGGGCTGAGTTCGCGCGCCTTGTCGACGGCAAGTCGTGGAAATACGTGGAAAGCCACGAGCTGAACGGCGACGGCACGATGCGGAAGGACGGCTATTTCGAGGACCTTATAGGCATAGGCCCCGAGCAATACAGCTTCAGCGGAGATTCCGTCACCACTTACATGTATCTCGACGCGTACCCCTTGAAATGTCACAAGGTTGAGAAATACACTTTCCAGGAAGGCACAAACGTCATAAAGGCAGGCCAGGACGACGTGTTCACCGTGGTAAGCGTAAGCGAGGACCGGCTCTGCATACTGGCCGACAAAGGCTCTGCCGCCGACGGGAAAAGGATGTATGTCTATTCCGTATACCGCGCCATGGCCGCCGGCGAGCGTCCGTCGCTCAAGGAGTTGTATCCCGTCAATCTCAACACCATCGACGAAGACTATCCATTGTTGCCCGAACAGGAGGACTTGACCGAGGCCGACTTCACCGCGCTTGCAGTGGGGCGGACGTGGCGGTGCGCCGAGGCGCACGGGCTGTTCGTGACGGGCCGCTATGACAAGGCTGACTTCTTCGCCACTGACACGTGGATGAATCCGATAGACTACGAGATAACCGCCGACTCGGTTTACGAAGTGACGCGTCTTGGCGGACGGCCAGAGCCTGTGCGCACGGGCTACGCCTACACGTTCAACGCCAACGGGCGGTACGTCGAGACGCAGGGCGGCACCACGTTCAGCATACTCCGCCTGGCCGGGGACGAGATGCATCTTATACAGCAGAGATACAATACGGCTGGCGGAAGCTCCGCCAGGCTGTACTGCGTTTACCGCCAGGCAGGCTTGGACGAATAAGCCCGATGAGCCTGATAGGCCAAATAAGTCCTATGCGCAGATGGCGTAATTGGCAAGGCATACCAAGCTCCATCCCTTCGGGAGGGCTGGGGTGGGTGTCTCATTTGCCGTCTTTTAGCTCGCCAAAGGCCGTCTTTTACAGCCCGAAAGGCCGTCTTTTGCAATGCGAAAGACGGCCTTTCGCAAACCCCCTGACAGTGAGCCGTTTAGCAGAGGCTCTTAATATTCCTTAAAAAACGTAAGTTTCGCGACATTATATAAGGTGTATGGCGAAAGTTTTGCTTACTTTTGCGCCCTGATTAGAAATCCAACAAGACGCTATGCAGAAGAATTTGGTAATCGTCGAAAGCCCCGCCAAGGCCAAGACAATAGAAAAGTTTTTAGGCAAGGACTACAAGGTGATGTCCAGCTACGGCCACATACGCGACCTGAAAAAGAAGGAACTGAGCATCGACACGTCGACATTCCAGCCCGACTACGAGATACCCGAAGAGAAGAGAAAGCTCGTGGCAGAGCTGAGAAGCAGCGCGAAGAACTCTGAGAAAGTGTGGCTCGCGTCCGATGAAGACCGCGAGGGAGAGGCCATATCATGGCACCTGTGCGAGGTGCTCGGCCTCGACGAGGAGAAGACCAACCGCATAGTGTTCCACGAGATAACCAAGCCGGCCATACTCGAGGCCATCGAGCATCCGCGCCGTCTTGACATGAACCTGGTCAACGCGCAGCAGGCCCGCCGCGTGCTCGACCGCCTGGTGGGCTTCAAGCTCTCGCCCGTGCTGTGGCGCAAGGTGAAGCCCGCCCTCTCGGCCGGCCGCGTGCAGAGCGTCGCCGTAAGGCTCATCGTAGAGCGCGAGCGCGAGATACAGGCCTTCAAGAGCGAGACATACTACCGCGTGAACGCCGTATTCACCGTGCCGGGCGGCGACGGCTCCACGGCCGAAGTGAAGGCCGAGCTTGACCGCCGCTTCACCACCCGCGACGAGGTGATGGACTTCCTCGACCGCTGCAAGACGGCCAAGTTCACCGTCTCCACCATCGTGAAGAAGCCCATGAGGCGCACCCCCGCGCCGCCGTTCACCACCTCCACCCTGCAGCAGGAGGCCGCCCGCAAGCTCGGCTTCACCGTTTCGCAGACCATGATGGTGGCCCAGCACCTTTACGAGAACGGACGCATAACCTACATGCGTACCGACTCGGTCAACCTCTCTTCCCTCTGCATCAACTCCAGCAAGGACGAGATAACCAAGCATTGGGGAGCCGAGTACAGCAAGCCGCGCCAGTTCCACACCCACTCAAAGGGCGCGCAGGAGGCCCACGAGGCCATACGCCCCACCTACATGGCCGACACCCAGATAGACGGCACGCAGCAGGAAAAGCGCCTCTATGACCTGATATGGAAGCGCACGGCCGCCAGCCAGATGGCCGACGCGCAGATAGAGAAGACCACCGTGACCATAAGCATGACCGGAGCCAAGGAGCAGTTCGTGGCAAACGGCGAGGTGGTGAAGTTCGACGGATTCCTCAAGGTCTACCGCGAATCGTCCGACGACGACGTCGACGGCCAGGAGGACGCGTCCCATATGCTGCCACTCATGATTGAGGGAGAGCAGCTGCAGCGCGACGAGATCACCGCCACGCAGCGCTTCACGCAAGGCCCCGTGCGCTATACTGAGGCCAGCCTCGTGCGCAAGCTTGAAGAACTGGGCATCGGCCGACCGTCTACCTACGCCCCTACGATAAGCACCATACAGCAGCGCGAGTACGTCCAGAAGGGCGACAAGAAGGGCGAGGAGCGCTTCTACAGCGTTGACATACTCGACTCCAACGGCCTCACCAACCGCACCAAGAGCGAAATGGCCGGCAGCGAGAAGGGCAAGCTCTTGCCCACCGACATCGGCATCGTGGTCAACGACTTCCTCATGAAATATTTTCCGGCCATCATGGACTACAACTTCACGGCCAAGGTGGAACAACAGTTTGACACCATAGCCGAGGGAAAAGCCCGGTGGACCGACATGATAGAGCACTTCTACGACAAGTTCGAGCCTACCGTTGAAAAGACCATGAACGCCCGCGAGGAGCACAAGGCCGGCGAGCGCGAGCTTGGCAAGGAGCCTAAGACGGGCAAGCCCGTGTTCGTCAAGATAGGCAGGTTCGGCCCAGTGGTGCAGATCGGAAAGGCCGAGGACAAGGAGAAGCCGCGCTTCGCCCAGCTGCCCGCCGACAAGAGCATGGAGACCATCACGCTCGACGAGGCGCTGGAGCTGTTCCGCCTGCCCCGCACCGTGGGCGAATTCGAGGGCACTCCGGTGGTGATCGGCTCGGGACGCTTCGGCCCTTACGTCATGCACGACCGCAAGTACGTGTCCATACCCAAGGGCGAAGACCCCATGAAACTGACCCTCGACGCCGCCATAGAGCTTATCCTGAAGAAACGCCAGCAGGAAACGCAACGCCACATAAAGACCTTCGACGACGAGCCAAAGCTTGAGGTGATGAACGGGCGGTATGGCCCTTACCTGTCATACGACGGCAAGAACTACCGCCTTCCCAAGGCGATGCACGACCGCGCGGCCGAGCTTACCCTTGAAGAGTGCATGGACGTGATAAACAACTCGAAGAAGAAATAGCCCGTGAGACGCATAATCATAGTCGGATACATGGGCGCCGGCAAGACCACCGTGGGCAAGGCGCTGGCCAAGGAGACGGGCCTGCAGTTCTATGATCTTGACTGGTACATAGAAGGACGCATGCACAAGACTGTGCCGCAGCTCTTCGCCGAGCGTGGCGAGGACGGCTTCCGCCAGGTCGAGAGGACCATGCTCCACGAGGCGGCGGAGTTCGAGGACGTGATACTAAGCTGCGGAGGAGGCACTCCGTGCTTCTTCGACAACATGGACTACATGAACGCCCAGGGCGACACCGTCTACCTGAAGGCCTCGCCCGAGGTGCTCTGCGCCCACCTGAGGATGGGCAAGACGCGCCGCCCCCTGCTTGAGGGCAAGACGCCGGAGGAGCTGCTCGGCTTCGTGACAGAGCAGCTGGCGCGGCGCGAACAGCACTATCTCGCGGCGCGGCATGTGCTCGACGTAGACCTGCTCGACAACTACGAGAAAATCAAGGTGTCGGTGGAGAGGCTGCGCTCCATGCTCGGCATATAGCAGGCCCGCCACGGCTTGTCCGGCCTGCGGCGGCACACCATGTTGCAAAAGGCGGCAAACGGCGTTGCGAAAGACCGTTTTTCGTCTTGTAAAAGGCCGCCTTTCGCAGGCCAAAATACGGCCTTTTGCAACGCTGGCGGCACAGCTCGGCCAAGCGCTTGATGTACAGACGCTTACGCCGGGGCCATATAAACGAAGGAATAAAACAAGTAAACATAATACAACCACACCTAAATGAAGAAATGGACGATTGAAGACTCTAACGAGCTTTACAACATCAGCGGATGGGGAACATCCTATTTCGGCATCAACGAACGCGGCGACATGTATGTGTCTCCGTGCAAGGACAACGTGCAGATAGACCTGCACGACGTCATGGACGAGCTGGCCCTGCGCGACGTTACGCCGCCGGTGCTGCTGCGTTTTCCCGACATCCTGGACAACAGAATCGAGAAGACGTGGAGCTGTTTCAAGAAAGCCTCTGACGAATACGGCTTCAAGGGCGAGAACTTCATCATCTATCCCATCAAGGTCAACCAGATGCAGCCCGTCGTTGAGGAGATTATCAGCCACGGACGGAAGTTCAACCTCGGCCTCGAGGCCGGCTCCAAGCCCGAGCTGCACGCCGTCATCGCCGTGCAGTGCCAGAGCGACTCGCTCATTATCTGCAACGGATACAAGGACCAGAGCTACATCGAGCTGGCGCTGCTGGCACAGAAGATGGGCAAGAGAATCTTCATCGTGGTGGAGAAACTCAACGAACTCGAGATAATAGGCAAGGCCGCCAAGAAGCTGGGCGTGCGCCCAAACCTCGGCATAAGGATAAAGCTGGCCTCGTCGGGCAGCGGCAAGTGGGAGGAGAGCGGCGGCGACGCCAGCAAGTTCGGGCTTACAAGCTCTGAGCTGCTCTCGGCACTCGAGATACTCGAAAAGAAGGACATGAAGGACTGCCTGCGCCTGATCCACTTCCACATAGGCAGCCAGATCACCAAGATACGCCGCATACAGACCGCCCTGAAGGAGGCTTCGCAGTTCTACATACAGCTCCACAAGATGGGCTACAACGTCGACTTCGTTGACTGCGGAGGCGGACTGGGCGTAGACTACGACGGCACGCGCTCGCCAAACAGCGAAAGCTCGGTGAACTATTCGATACAGGAGTACGTCAACGACTGCATCTACACCTTCGTAGAAGCTGCCGACCACTACGGCGTGCCGCACCCCAACCTCATCACGGAGAGCGGCCGTTCGCTCTCGGCCCACCACTCGGTGCTGGTCATCGACGTGCTTGAGACGGCCTCGCTGCCCGAGATGAACGAGGAATACGAGCCTACGGAGAACTCCCACAAGCTGGTGAAGGACCTCTATGACATATGGGACAACCTCAATCCGCGCACCATGCTGGAGGACTGGCACGACGCCGAGCAGATACGCGAGGACGCGCTCGACCTCTTCGAACACGGCATGGTGGACCTCAAGACGCGCGCCGAGATTGAGCGGATGTACTGGAGCGTGTGCCGCGAAATCAACTCGATAGCCAAGCGCCAGAAGCATATCCCCGAGGAACTGAAACGGCTTGACAAGCTGCTTGCCGACAAATACTTCTGCAACTTCTCGCTCTTCCAGTCGCTGCCCGACGCCTGGGCAATCGACCAGATATTCCCCATCGTGCCCCTGCAGAGGCTCAACGAGCGCCCGACACGCAGCGCCACGCTGCAAGACATCACTTGCGACAGCGACGGCAAGATAGCCAACTTCGTGACAAACCGCAACATCTCGAACATCCTGCCGGTGCATTCGCTGCGCAAGAACGAGCCTTACTATCTGGGCGTGTTCCTCGTGGGAGCGTACCAGGAGATACTGGGCGACATGCACAACCTCTTCGGCGACACCAACGCCGCCCACATAACGGTGAAGGACGGCAAGTACCACATCGACCAGATAATCGACGGCGAGACCGTGGAGGAGGTGCTCGAGTACGTGCAGTACAACCCGAAGAAGCTGGTGCGCCAGCTCGAAGTGTGGGTGGCCAAGAGCGTGAAGCAGGGCAAGATATCGCTCGAGGAGGGCAAGGAGTTCCTCTCCAACTACCGCTCCGGGCTTTACGGATACACTTATTTGGAATAAACATAAGCAAACCTGACACCCACGCCAACCCTCACGAAGGGAGGAAGCTTAGCAAGCCTTGCCGGTTCCAGCAACGGCTCATTGGCCTTATTTGGCTCATTAGGCCCATTAGGCTAATAAGACTAATAAGGCCAATAAGCCTTATTGGTAGTCAAGCTCCCTCCCTTTGGGATGGTTGGGGTGGGTGTCGGGTTTGAATGATATAAATTATTTGTCATGAAACATCCCATTACGATAGTGAAAGTGGGCGGAGCCGTGGTCGAGGACGATGCGCAGCTGGCACGCCTGCTCGACGGTTTCGCCGCGATAGAGGGCCGCAAGGTGCTCGTGCACGGCGGCGGACGGCGCGCCACGGCCATCGCCTCGCGCCTGGGCATAGAGAGCCGCATGGTGGGCGGACGGCGCGTCACCGACCGCTCGATGCTGGAAGTTGTTACTATGGTCTACGGCGGGCTGGTCAACAAGAACATCGTGGCGCAGCTGCAGGCGCGCGGAACGGACGCTCTCGGCCTGACCGGGGCCGACATCGACGCCATACGCTCGCACAAGCGGCCCGTCAAGGACGTAGACTACGGCTATGTGGGCGACGTGGAGCGCGTGGCGGCCGACAAGCTATCGACGCTCGTAGAGGCCGGCATGACGCCCGTGCTTGCCCCACTTACGCACGACGGACAGGGCCGCATGCTCAACACCAACGCCGACACCATAGCCGGCGAGACGGCCAAGGCGCTGGCCGAAAGGTATGACGTGACGCTCGTCTACTGCTTCGAGAAGAAAGGCGTGCTGGCCAATCCCGACGACGATGGCAGCGTGATACCCGTCATAACGCGCCAGGACTTCGCCCGGCTCGCCGCCGACGGCACTGTGAGCGGCGGCATGCTGCCCAAGCTGGAAAACGCTTTCAGCGCGATATCGGCCGGCGTGAGCCGAGTAAACATAACCCTTTCGACGGCCATCGACGGCCGGCACGGCACGATGATTGTGCCATGAGGCATTGCTGTTGACGGCCTTTTGGAAGGCAAAAGGCCGTCAACAGCACGCCAAAAGGCCGTCTTTTGCAGACCAAAAGACGGCCTTTTGCAAACCCTCTGGCCGTCAGCCACTTAGCGGCAGGCCACCAGCAGCTTATAAGGCTCATTGGCCCCATTGGCCTAATTGGCTCGATAGGCCAAATAAGCCGCCAATCTTTAAAAACCGTTAAATAGCGGAATAATCACAAGATTGCTGTAACTTTCACCCCCGTAAATCGTCATTCAATTAGAGAGCAGATGGAAAATATCAGTTTTCGCAACGACGTGTTGCCCCTGAAGAACGTTCTCTACCGCCTTGCCTTGAGGATAACCCTGAGCCGCGAGGAGGCCGAGGACATCGTGCAGGACACGCTGATAAAGGTCTGGAACAGGCGCGACGACTGGCATGACATCGACTCCATCGAGGCTTTCAGCCTCACGGTGTGCCGCAACCTCTCGCTCGACAGGATGAAAAAGGCCGGAGCTGACAACCGGGCGATAGCCGACGGCGAGGACTTCACGGCCGACCCCGACCGCAACCCGTTTGAGACGGCGGCGCAAAGGGACAGGGTTGAACAGGTGAGACGCATCATAGACAGTCTGCCCGAGAAGCAAAAGAGCTGTATGCAGCTGCGCGACTTCGAGGGGAAAAGCTACAAGGAGATAGCCCAAGCGCTCGGGATAACCGAGGAGCAGGTCAAGGTCAACATCTTCCGCGCACGCCAGGCGGTCAAGCAAAAGTACAACGAAATAGAAGAATATGGACTATAAATACATAGAACAACTGCTGGAACGCTACTGGAATTGCGAGACGACGCTCGAGGAAGAGCAGATTCTGCGCACGTTCTTCAGCCAGAAGGATGTGCCCGCGAGCCTCGCCAAGTACAGAGGCTTGTTCTGCTACGAACAGGCGGAGACGGCGGCCGACACGCTGGGCGACGACTTCGACGCGCGCATGGAGGCCTTGGTAGGCGAGCCCGGAATGCTCCGCGCACGCACGATCACCTTCCGCCAGAGGCTCATGCCGCTGTTCAAGGCAGCCGCGATGGTGGCCATATTCCTTACGCTCGGCAACGCCGCGCAGGTGGCTTTCACCGACGGCGACAAGCCGCAGACTGGCGTGGCGGACTACAGGCAGGCCGAGGAAGGCCCGTCGGTGGCCATGGGCGACTCGGCCAAGGTGGACACATTGCAGCATGTTCCGGCCACGGCCAACATATTGAAGTAGACAATTTTCTATGCTTTCTCTATAAAACAGTGTTTAATAAAACAAAAACAACGAAGCTGTGAAGCTTCAATTCTCTCAAATTTTCATAACATACTAACGTGAAGCAGAGAGCCGCTGTCAAGTGTGACGGCGGCCCTCTTTCTGTTGTGCAGCCAGCCATGGTTTCTCCAAACCCCACTTCCCTCCTTTCCAGGTGGAGTATCCGGGCATGCGTCCGCAGCCTGTCTTCTGCCCGGGGTGGGGCCGCGGTTTGGCCGCTTTGCCGTCAACGGCCGCATTTGCGGCCCTTGTAGTATGTGTCGAAGGCGTCCTTGGCGTAGCCGTCTTCAAGCACCTGGAACGACATCGCGCTTGCGCCTGCCATCTTCTTGCCTTTGTAATACACTGTGAAATCGTCCATGGCATAGCCGTGTCCGAGCGTCTTGAACGACATCGCCGTGGCATCCCCGACCTTCTTTCCCTTGTAATAGACGTCGAAGTCGTCCTTGGCGTAGCCGTCGCCGAGCACCTTGAACGTCATCGCGCTGGCTCCTTCAATCTTCTTTCCGCCGTATAACACGTCGAAGTCGGTCACGACGTATTTCTTCCTTCCGCGCCGTTTCTTCTTACTGTGGTGGCTGTTTTCATGCTTGCGTAGGGTCGTTGCGCGCTCGTTTTGCGCCATGCAGTCTTGCGTGAAGGCTCCGGCCGTTGGCGCGGATAGCGCGAAGGCCAGCGCGGCGGCAAGGATAATGGTTGTTGTTCTCATGCGTTTGTTTTTATGTTTTCAAGTGTAATGTCCTACCATTTCAGCCGTCCGTACTTCTCCATGCACCACAGCTGCCATGAGTTGAGCGTATTCTGCCACACTACATAGGCGCAGGGGGCTATGGCGACGACGGGGTTCAGGTAGACCATCACGAGCCATATGCCCACGCCGGTGTTCTTCTGGCCGAGGCCCTGGCCGCCGTCCACGCTGTCGCCGAAGTGCCGGCCTACGGCCTTGCCTGTGCCGAAGAGCAGCAGCGTGACCACGGCCGGCACGAGGATCAGCGCCGCCATGGAGAGGCTCGATATGCCGGCTGTGAAGATGTTGTGCAGCGTCATGCCCATCACGATTGACAGGTTGACGGCCCAGAAGTAGAAGCCAAGGTTGCGGCAGTCCTTTATGGCCTTGGCCATGCGCGGCAGCCAGCGGCGCGTGGCCATGGCGAAGACGAAGGGAAGGACGAGCACCACGGCGGTGCGCTCGAGTATCGTGGCGAACGACGACATGAAGTCGAGGCCGGCGTGCTTCTCGATCATCGGGAAGAGCAGGGGCACGAGCAGGGCTGTCACGGCGTTGTCTATGAGCGTGTAGACGGTCATCGAGGCTATGCTGCCTCCCAGTTTCTCGGTCACCACGGCTGCGGCCGAGGCCGTGGGACATATCACGCAGGCGAAGGCTCCCTCGAGGGCGAGGCGCAGCGTGGGGTCGTCCGCGCTCTTGACGGCCACAACCAGCGCGGCGGCCATGGCTATGCGGATTACCTGCATCCACACGTGCCACGTGCGCAGGCGAAGGTCGTGCAGGCGTATCTTGCAGAACGTGACGTAGAGCGTCATGAAAATCAGCACCGGCAGGATTTCGATGAACCACGGCCCTACGGCCTCGCCCACGGGCGCGAGCGGCGGAATCTCGGTGAACAGCAGGTACATGGCCGCGCCGAACACCATGGCGCACGGCAGCGTCCACTCCTTTATGAACTTTATTATTTCCATCTTGATGGTGTTTGAAAAACTCTGCAAAAGTAAGCATAATATTCCTATTGCGGCCTGCATGGCGGCTGATATTTGCAAAAACTTTGGCCGCATGCGTAACTGCCTGGCGTTGAGCGCATTGCAAAAGGCCGTCTTTCGCAGTGCAAAAGACGGCCTTTCGGCGTGCGTTTGACGGCCTTTTGCAAGGCGAAAGGCCGTCAATCGGAAACTGCCCGTCAGCGTGCCAGCAAGTCTTCGGGCACAGAGCCGTCGCACTCAGCCGGCTCTATGCCAAGCAGGCGGCACAGGGTGGGGTAGACGGCGGTGTTGTCGAACAGCTCGGTTTTCACGTATCCGCGGCGGAAGTCGGGGCCGGCGGCGCGGAAGAGCACGTTGATTTCGGGCGTATATGGGTCGAAGCCGTGGTTGCCGGGGATAACGCGGTCGTCCTCGCTCACCGTCCAGCCCGCGTCGGGCAGCAGCACTATGGGCGCTATGTTGCGGTCGGTGCCATAGTTGAGGTAGGCCGGCACGTCCTCGCGGCGCCACACACGGGCGTGCGGCACGGTCTCAAGAGCCTTCAGAATTTGCTTCTCGCGGCCTTTCTTGGGGAAGATAAGGGTGGGCAGGTCAGGCATAATCCGCTCGCACCAGTCGGCCTGCAAATAGTCCGTAAGGCGTATCGTGCGCTCCGGCGAGGTCTGCGCCATGCCGTGGTCGGACGTTACGATGAAGTTGATGTCGTCTCCGTAGGGCAGCGAGCGCAGGTCGTTGTAGAGCATTCCGAGCAAACGGTCGAGGCTCTCTACGGCCGCCTTCACCTCCTTCGACGCCGGACCGTAGGAATGTCCGCTGTGGTCGGGCTCGTTGAAGTAAGCCATAACGAGCTGCGGGCGCTCGCCTTCGGGCAGCTTCATCAGGCGTTCAATCTCGGCGACGCGCTCCGGGAAGGTCAGCAGAGGCCGCCGGGCGTAGTCGTGCCAGTAGTCGGGGTACTGCCCACGGATAGCCACGTCGGAGCCGGGCCAGTACACCACGCCCGCCTTTACGCCCTGACGCTTGGCGGTAAGCCAGATGGGTTCGCCGCCGTAGAAGGAGCCGTCCTTGGCCGTCAGCGTGTCGCCGATGCTGTAAGTGCGGCCCGACGCCACGTCATAAAACCTGTTGGCGATGATGCCGTGGTGGTCGGGCACCAGGCCCGTGGCCAGCGTGTAGTGGTTGGGAAACGTCTTCGACGGGAACGACGGGCGCATCACCGCCCTCACGCCCCTGGCTCCCAGCGAGTCGAGGAACGGCGTGTCGTACATCTGCGGATAGTCCCAGCGGAAGCCGTCGAGCGACACAATCACCGTGTAATGCCGCCCGGCGTGCGCGAAGAGGGCGGCCAGGAGGAACAAGATAACAGTAAGTTTTCTCATTTCTTGATAATGTTTTTAATGCACGTCGCAGGCCTGCAGCATGTCCGTTGCAGCATGCCGTCATGCCGTCATGGCCGTGCCTTTGTCTGTTTATTACAAAAAGAGGAAATGAATCGAAATAAATCGTTCCATTTCCTCCGATTTGTTCAAAGAAATTTTCTTATCAGTTGAAGTAGTACTTCACGCCGATCTGCATCTTCCAGCACTGGTCGTAGTTGCGGTTGAACGACCAGGTCTTCGTTGCAACTGGCAGGTCGCCCTTGCTTCCCCTGAACATCGAGAAGTAAGGAGTGCCGTTGTCTATCCTGTCAACCTGCAGTATTTGGCCGTTGTTGCATGCCGACATGTTCTTCTCCACGCCCCATTTCGAGTTGAATAGGTTGCCTACGTTCATGATGTCGAGGATGAGTTGCAGCGTGTGGTGCGTGCTGCCTACCTTCAGGTTGAAGTCATGAGTCCAACGGAAGTCGAAGCGGTGTACCCACGGAGCGTACACAGAGTAAGAGTCGGCGTACTCACCCTTGTGGTTCTTCAGGTAGTCGTCCTGGTTTACGAAGTCCCAGAAGAGCTGGCGGTCGCTTTCGTTGGTGAAGTTGATTTCGCTGTCGTTCTTCGGAATGTACATCAGGTCGTTGCCGCTGATACCGTCGCCGTTGAGGTCGCCGTAGTAAGTGTAGCTGTAGCCCGACGGCCTGTAGCCGGTGTAGAACAGCGAGAAGTTGTCGTTGTGGTACTTGTAGCTTGCCGAAGCGATGATGCGGTCAGGGATGACATACTCCGAGTTGTGCACGTCGCCGTAGTTCGCTCCGTTGACGGTGAGGTTGCCCTGCCATGTAGAATACGGGTCGTTGCCCGGCATGCCGGATACTTCCTTCATCACGGTGTGGGTGTATGCGGCCATGAGGTGCAAGTCCTTGACAGGCTCTGCGGTTGCGGTGAAGTTGAGAGTCCAGCCGTGTCCGCGGCTCGTGTTCGTCAGTACGGATGCTCCGCTGCCCACATATGGCGCGTCGGGGTTGGCCTCGTCCTTTTTCGTCGGGTAGTAGAGGCTCGACGCATCGTAGATGACACGGTTGTCAGCTCCCTTCAAACGGTTTGCGTTGTCGCCCACCGGCTTGAAGTTGTAGTTGTTGATCATCACGTCGTTGATTTTCCTGATGTAGGTGAACTCGCCCGTAAGGGTCAGCGGGAACGATACAGGGAACTGGTAGTCAACGGCGATTGACGTCTTCCATACCTGCGGCATCTTGAAGTCGGGGTCAACTCCGGCAATCTTGCTGGGCAGAGTTCCCTCCTCGGGAGTGATGCTCTCGGGTGCGCCGAGCAGCTCGCGTATCTGGTTTACGTCGGTAACGATACCGCCCTTGAACTTGTCAAGCAGTGGGTCGCGGCCTGTAACGAGACCCGTAACGTTCTTGTCATAGCTGGTTACGGCGTTCACCAGGTTCTGCACCATGCCCGAGTTGGTAGGCATGTTGGTGAAGAACACAAGGGGAAGGCGGCCTGCGAAGAGACCCGTACCGCCGCGCACTTTGAGGCGTTTGTCGTTGAACACGTCCCAAGTGAAGCCGATACGCGGCGAGATCTGCACGTTGCTGCCCGGCCAGCGGCCAGTGTCGATGTGGCGTCCGCCGAAGTCGAGGTTGTAGATTGCGTTGTTGCGCATCAGGTCGTCGCTGTCAAACGAGAGCAGATCGAAGCGGATGCCGCCTGTAATCATGAGGTTGGGCAGGGCGTTCCACTCGTCTTGAACGTACCAGCCGTATTGGTTGAACTTCACCTCGGCTGCCGGGTTGGTCTCTCCGTTGTAGCCGTAGCTCAGGGCAACGGTCTCAGGTGCTGCGCCGTTCAGGAAGTCGTCGAGCGAGCGGTAGCGGTAATAGCCCGTGCCGTTGCGCATGTAAGAGTTGTTGGCCATCTGGTGCTCGAACTTGAATCCGGCCATGAGCTTATGGTCGCCGAGGTAATACGTGAAGTTGTCGTTAAGCGTAAGGATCTTGTTCTGCACGCGGTTGTTGTGTGTGAACAACTCGTATCCGAAGCTCATGTACGGCTCCAGGGTCTGCATGTTGGTAGATGCGTCGTAGCCGTTCATGATGTCCACGAATGGGAATGGTGAAGAGTCAGAGCCGCGCTTTTCATCAATATTGGTATAGGTGAAGAGCAACTGGTTTGAGATGTTGTTGCCGAAGCGGCTGTTCAAGTCAGCGGAGATGGTGCTGACAGAGTTGTTCTGCGAGTACATCGAGTTGGAGAAGGCCATCGAGTACTGCGAAAAGCGGTTCATGTTGTTAAGACGGAAGCCTGTATCGCTGGAGTTTCCGTTGGTTGAGTTCCACGCCGTGTTCTTGGTGTAGTTGTAACGCACGGCCAAGTGGTGGTTGTTGTTGATGTTCCAGTCCACGCGTGCAAGGAGCTTGAGGTTGTCCTCGTCGGCCGGGAAGCTGGTGTATGACCCCGGGTCGTATCCGTATTTGTCGATGAGGAAGTTGCGAACTTTCTCCATGTCGGCTATAGTGGTGCGCGAGATGTAGTTCTCCGGGTCGGCCACTCCGTCCTCAGAGGCGCGCCAGCGGTTGGCAACGGTCGGTATCTTTGAGTACTCGGCGTTGGCGAAGAAGAAGAGCTTGTCCTTCAGGATGGGGCCGCCGAGGGTGAATCCGTATGTGGTGTTGCGGTCGGTTCCGCGCTCGCCGAGGTCTTGGTTGGCCACGCGGTTGCCATGCATGTTCTCGTTGTTGTAGTAGATGTAGGCCGTGCCCTTGAACGTGTTGGTACCCGACTTTGTGACGGCGTTGATTCCTCCGCCGATGAAGTTGGTCTGGCGCACGTCATAGGGAGCTACCACTACCTGCACTTCGTCTATCGCGTCCATCGAGATAGGGTTGCCTCCGCCGGGCAGACCGTCGTTGAGGCCGAAGTTGTTGTTCAGGTTCGCGCCGTCAAGCGTGAAGTTGGTGGAGCGTCCGTCGCCGCCGCCCAGGCTCATGCCGTTGGCGTATGGCGATATGCGGGCGATGTCTTCGATGCTGCGGCTGACGGTGGGCAGCACCTGTATCTGCGCGTTGCTGATGTTCGTCGTGGCGCCGGTCTTCTCGGCTGCGAACTTAGACGCGCTGCCCACTACTACCACTTCGCCCAGCTCGTTGACGTCCTCTGAGATGGTGGCGTTGAGGTTGTAGGTCTCGCCGAGGGCGAGGTTGATGCCTGTGTAGTCCTTTTCGGCGTAGCCGATGTAGGTCACTTTCACCGTGTAAGGTCCGCCCACGCGCATACCCTGTATGGCCCAGCGGCCGTCTACGTTGGTCACGGCGTTGTAGGTTGTACCTGACGGTTCGTGTGTTACCCTGATTGTGGCGCCGATGATGTCCTCGCCGTCAGTGCCGGTAACCTGTCCGGCCATTGACGAAGTGGTGATCTGTGCGTTCACAACTGCTGCCGTCATGAGCATGACGGCTGCGAGAAATAGTCGCATTCTTTTTACCATGATGTTTAAATAAATTTGTTTAATACCTTGAAAACTGCCGCAAAGATAAAAAGAATTTTGTGAACAGATGTTACAAATGCTTTAAAAGTGGGTAAAAAACGTATTTATATGCGCCTTCACGGGCTGTATTCGGGCGGTTGGCAGGGCGCTGCCCGGGCGGCGGACGGCGGCAGGCGCGTAAGTGGCTGACTGTAAGGGGAATGCTAAAAGGCCGTCTTTCGTCGTGCGAAAGACGGCCTTTTACTGTGCAAAAGATGGCCTTTTGGCTTGCGAAAGACGGTCTTTCGCAGAGCCGTTTGCGGCCTTTTGCTGTGGGGCGCGCCGCCGTTACTTCAGAAGGGCCTCGATTTCGGCGTCAAGGTCCTTTATCTGTATGTCGCGCTTCTTCAGCGTATTGTCACGCCCGATGAGGAAGAACGTCGGTATGGACTGTATGTTGTACATCGCGAGGTTGCGCGACTGCAGCCCCTCTCCGTCGCGGACGCTTATCCATGGCAGCGCGGCCGTCTGCGTCTTCCAGAAGTGTTCGTCCGGGTCCAGCGATATCTGGTATATCTCCAGGCCGCGGCCGTGGTACTTGTTGTATATCTCTCGCATCTGCATTATGCGCTTCGTAGAGCCTTCCGAGCCGAACACGTGGAAGTCGAGCATCACCACCTTGCCCTTCAGGTCGGTCAGGCGGCGCGTCTGTCCCTTGTTGTCCAGCAGCGAGATGTCTATCAGGTCGGCCACGCGCACCTTGCTCGCGTCCACCATCTCGGCCGCTCTCTGGTTCTTCACGATGCGGATGTCGCGCATGCCTTGTATCGCGATGTTGTGCAGGTTCTGTCCGCGCACGGCCTTCGGGTGGTAAGTGTCCCAACTTGTGGCCACCGCCGCGAAGGCCTTTATGTCGTCCTCGTTCTCACGCGGGTTGAATATCAGCATGTTGCCGAGCGTCTGGAACAGTGCGAAATACGACGAGGCGCGCATCGGGGCCTTGTATATGTAGTTCAGCTTGATGTCCTTCTTGTACGCTTCTATCATCCTTGCGATGCTGTCGTTGGTCTGGTCGAAGCCCAGCGTTGCGTTGCGTTGTACGGCGATTACGCGCCTCTGGAGGTCTATCTGCTTCAAGGCAAGCTCCTTGATGGTGGCGCATTCGGCCGAGCCTTCAACCGTGTAGCCCGTCGCCATGGCGGGATACGAGGCCTTGACGGTGATTGTCTCGGTGGAGTCTACGCTCAGGTTGATTATCTGTCCGGCAATGCGCAGGCGGTAGAATTCGGGCGCTTCGGGCGCTTTCTCGCTGAAGCTGAAGGCTCCGTCGCCGCCGAGCTTCACCGAGTCTACCGTCACCGGGCCGTCAAGGCTCATGTTCTCAAAGTAAAGCACTGAGTCCTTGGCCTCGGCTATTTCGCCTTTCACGTTGAATTTCCTGTTGTCGCACGAGCCAAGCGCAATGACGACGGCTGCCGCTACGGCAAAGGTTGATAGTCTGTTGAATGTGGATTTCATCTTTAT
Organism: uncultured Prevotella sp.; assembly: GCA_944320195.1. Lineage (GTDB taxonomy): Bacteria > Bacteroidota > Bacteroidia > Bacteroidales > Bacteroidaceae > Prevotella. The sequence continues at coordinate 23,801 of CALUGP010000059.1, forward strand.
TTGTGTTTTTTTGTTTCCTTGTTTTAGCCGGCCAGCGCCTTGGCCAGCTGTGTTCCGGCCGCCGCGGCGAGTATTCCCACGGCCACGCTGACACCGATGTATAGGGCCGGGAGCAGCGCGTCGCCGCCCTTGGCGAGGGTGAGCGACTCGTTGGCGAACGTGCTGAACGTTGTGAATCCGCCGCAGAAGCCCGCGGTGAGCGCCAGCTTCAGGCCGTCCCACTGGCCATCGCCGCCGCCTATTGGCAGGCCGCCGATGAAGCCGATGAGCAGGCATCCGGCTATGTTTACAGTCATCGTGCCCCACGGGAAAGCCGAAGCCGCCGCGCCTTGTACGGCCTTTGACAGCAGGTAGCGCGCCACGCTGCCAACCGCTCCGCCTGCGGCTACGAGCAAAATGTTCCTCAACATGTGTGCAAAGGTAATGTAAGTATGGGTAAGAACAAAAAAGATGGAGTTAAAGATAATGAAAGAACGGCGGCGGCATCGTGTGCCGCCGCCGTGGTGTTATTGGCTATTGACTTTGTCAGAAGTCGCCGTGGTCAAGGCTGTCGTTGAAGTCGCGCGGCTCTTTCGGCGCCAGGGGGTCGTGGTATTCGTCACGTCCCGGACGGTGCTCGAAGCGGCGTTGCTCCCTCTCCCTGCGTTCTCCGCGCTCAGGACGGGGGCGGCGCTCGGGCCTGGGTCGGCGCTCACGCTCTACGTAGCCTTCCGGTTTCGGTATCAGCACGCGGTGAGAGAGCTTGTACTTGCCCGTCTTCGGGTCGATTTCCATGAGCTTGACGGTTATCTTGTCGCCCTCTTTCAGGCCGGCTTCCTCTACGGTCTCAAGGCGTTTCCAGTCTATTTCAGAGATGTGGAGCAGTCCGTCCTTGCCCGGCAGAATCTCTACGAAGCAGCCGTAGGGCATGATTGAGCGGATGGTTCCCTCGTAAACCTCGCCCACTTCGGGTATTGCGACGATGGCCTTTATCTTGGCTATGGCCTTCTGTATGCTCTCCTTGTTGGGCGCGCTCACCTGGACTTTGCCCACTCCGTCGATTTCGTCGATGGTGATGGTGGCTCCGCTCTCTTCCTGCATCTGCTGGATTATCTTTCCTCCGGGGCCTATTACGGCTCCGATGAACTCCTTGGGAATGTCAAACGCCTCGATGCGCGGTACCTGCGGCTTCAGCTCGGCGCGCGGTTCGCTTATGGTGTCGGTCAGCTTGCCGAGTATGTACTCGCGGCCGGCCTTTGCCTGCATGAGCGCTTTCTCGAGAATGTCGAAGCTCAGGCCGTCGCACTTGATGTCCATCTGCGTTGCCGTGAGTCCGTCTTTGGTTCCGGTGGTCTTGAAGTCCATGTCGCCGAGGTGGTCCTCGTCGCCGAGGATGTCGCTAAGCACGGCGTACTTGTCTTCTCCGGGGTTCTTTATCAAGCCCATGGCGATGCCGCTCACGGGCTTCTTCATCGGCACGCCGGCGTCCATGAGGGCCAATGTTCCTGCGCAGACGGTGGCCATTGACGACGAGCCGTTGCTCTCGAGTATCTGCGATACGAGGCGTACCGTGTAGGGGAATTCCTCGGGAATCTGGCCTTTCAGCGCGCGCCAAGCCAAGTGGCCGTGGCCTATCTCGCGGCGGCCTACGCCGCGCTGCGCCTTGGCTTCGCCCGTGCAGAAGGGCGGGAAGTTGTAGTGCAGCAGGAAACGCTGGTAAGAGCGGTCGAGAACGTCGTCTACGAGCTTCTCGTCGAGCTTCGTTCCGAGTGTGCAGGTGGTGAGGCTCTGCGTCTCGCCGCGCGTGAAGATGGAGCTTCCGTGGGGCATGGGCAGGGGTGACACCTCGCACCAGATGGGGCGAATCTCGTCGGTCTTGCGGCCGTCGAGACGCTTGCCCTCGTCGAGGATGCAGCGGCGCATGGCGTCGCGCATCACGTCGTGGTAGTAGCGGTCTACGAGAGCGTACTTCTCCTCAAGCTCCTCTTCGCTGAGGTCGGTGTGAGCCGAGGCGTAAGCCTCCTCGAAGTCGGCCTTTATCTTGTCGAAAGCTTCTTCGCGGGCCTTCTTGTCGTGGTCGCCGGCCTCGGCTATTGCGTAGCACTTGTCGTAGGTTTCCTTGCGCAGCTGTTCGCGCAGCTCCTCGTCGTTCACTTCGTGGCAGTACTCGCGCTTCACGTCGGTGCCCAGCTCCTTCATCAGCTCTTCCTGGAGCACGCACATCGGGCGGATGGCCTCCTGGGCGGTCTTGAGGGCCTGGAGCAGGTCTTGCTCAGACACTTCCTTCATCTCGCCTTCTACCATCATGATGTTGTCCTTAGACGCTCCCACCATGATGTCCATGTCGGCTTCCTTCATCTGCTCGAACGTCGGGTCAACGACGTACTCGCCGCCTACGCGTGCCACGCGCACTTCTGATATCGGGCACTCGAACGGTATGTCAGAGCATGCCAGGGCGCAAGAGGCCGCGAAGCCTGCCAGGGCGTCGGGCTGGTCAACGCCGTCGGCGGAGAAAAGGATGATGTTTACATAAACCTCGGCGTGGAAGTCTGCCGGGAATAACGGGCGCAAGGCGCGGTCTACAAGACGGCAAGTCAGGATCTCGTTGTCGCTTGCCTTGCCTTCGCGCTTCGTGAAGCCGCCGGGGAAACGGCCCGCTGCGGCGTATTGTTCTCTGTACTCAACCTGCAAAGGCATGAAATCTGTTCCGGGAACTGCATCTTTTGCGGCACAAACGGTGGCGAGCAATACCGTGTTGCCCATGCGGAGCACGCAGGAGCCGTCAGCCTGTTTTGCCACTTTCCCGGTTTCAATGCTGATGGTCCTTCCATCAGGCAATGAAACTGTTTTTGTAATTACGTTCATCTAAAAATCGAAAAAATATCTTTTTACATCAAAAAATCGTCCAAAGGTACTTATTTTTTGCCGAACACAACGATGTTTTGGATTAAATCTGCATTAAATTGTCATTTTTTCACCTTGTGGGCGGGCATTGCCGCGCCCGGCGCGGCATAAAACCGTGTGCGCCGGCGGCGGTTGTTTCCGCAGCGCAGTGCCGCCAGTGGCGGTGCCGCGTGTAACATGTTGATTGCCAGGCTGTTATGAAACGCCTCGCAAAAGGCCGTCTTTTAGCTTGTGAAAGACGGCCTTTTGGCGTGCGTTTTGCGGCCTTTTGCAGGGCGAAAGGCCATGTGTTGCTATTGCGTTGTCATAGATACAGCAGGCTCTCGGGCCCCATGTTGAAGAGCAGGTCGAGTATGCTGAGGTTTGGCAGGAAGCCGTGCTTCGCCTCGTACACCTGGTAGTAGCGGCGCGGCGAGAACCCAGGGTCGGGCAGGGGATGCTTCGGGCGGATGGCGTCGCGGAAGTCCGCCGTGCCGGCGAGCGCCGGGTCGTCGGCCGCGATGTACTCCGCCGTGGGGCCTGCGTCGGGCGAAATGCCGATCAATTCGCACATTTTTGCGCATATCTCCATGTTGAAGTCATACAGGAACGTCCACCGCCGCTCGAAGAACGGGCGCACGTCGTCGGCGTAAAACTCGAAGAACGGCGACTCGCCGTATGCGCTCGCCAGCGCGTTCCAGTGCAGGTGGCGCCAGTTGCCGTGGTCGCTTATGCGCACGTCCCTCGTCAGGCACTTTCTTGTTGGCTGCGCATTGGCTGCCTCCGAGCCGTCCGAGCCGCGCTCCACGGGCACCGTCAGCGCCTGCACTCCGGCCGTTGTGGCTATGAGGCAGCGGTTGCGGTAGGTCTGCTTTATGAAGCTGTCATGGGCTTCTATCTCCACCTTGTCGTACCGGTGGAGCTTCTGGTACCATTGTATCGGGGCGAAATACGCCGATGAAAGAAGTGCTTGTGACATTTTTCAGGAGTTAAAGGAGTTGTTTCCAGAAGTTAAGGGAGTTAAAGAAGTTGTCGCTCGCTGCGCTCGCCAAGACGTTAAAGACGTATGCTTTGCCGCCTTGGCGTATCTGGCTCATTGGGCCAATCGGGCATATTGGGCCTGATAAGCCATATAAGCCGAATGAGCCTGATGCGCCCTAAGCTGCCTGCAAGTCATTTGAAGCTCCCTCACCTGGGTCTGGTTGGAGAGGGTGTCTGGCCGGGTTGGGGTGATTTGTACAGCCTCGTCATCACCCTCCCTATTATGTGGTTGTCGGGAACGAGCGCGCCCGTCGTGCCGTCCTTGAATCCGTCGGGGCATGAAGGCGCGAGCCAGTAATAGTCATACTTGAACACGGCGCAGTCTTCCGCCCTGCCGCCAACATGCAGCCTTCCGCCACGGATGTCGGCCTTGCGCCCCTCATACCTATTATATATGTGGCAGATTAGCCCGATGTTTTCTTTCGTTACGGCCACCGCCTCGCCCCGGTGGGGCAGCGCCAAGGCCGCGCTCCACGCCCTCACGGTGTCTCCCGGCACGGCGGTGCAGAAGTAAGCCATCGTCTTCCGCCTGTGCACAGGCCGCAGGGTGTCCTCCGGCGAGTTGAAAACCACCAGCTCGCCGCGCCCCGTCGGTCTTGCCGCCCACCGCGCGTAGCCGAACGTCGCGCCGCCGCCCGTGCGCAGGCCATAGCTCCAACGGTTCACCAGCACACGGTCGCCGTCGTTGAAGGCGGGGCATAGGGCCGTGCCCCTTACCGTGTACACGGTGAACGCCAAGGCGCGGAAAGCCAACATCAGCAAGATTGTGACCGTCAGCGCCATCACAAACTTGAGCGCACTCTTCATAGTTTTGAGAATTAAGAATTAAGAGTTAAGAATTAAGAAAATATGCTTTGAGTGTTCATTCCTGCAAAGGTGATTTTCTTAATTCTTAACTCTTCACTCTTCACTTAATATCGTCCACCATCCTGAACAGCCTGCCCCAGCGTATGCCTGAGAAGCCGCCGCGGTCGGGGTCGCTGCTCCACCAGATGAAGATGGGCTTGCCCACGATGTGGTCTTCGGGCACGAAGCCCCAGTAGCGGCTGTCGGCCGAGTTGTGGCGGTTGTCTCCCATCATCCAGTAATAGTCCATCTTGAACGTATATTGGTCGGTCTGCTTGCCGTTGATGAATATCTTTCCGCCGCGCACTTGCAGGTCGTTGCCCTCGTAGACGCGGATGGGGCGCTCGTAGACGGCTATGTTCTGCATCGTCAGCCGCACCGACTCGCCCTTTTTCGGTATCCACACGGGGCCGTAGTTGTCGCGCGTCCAGCCCGTGTTGGCGTTCAGCGGATAGATGTCACCGGTTATGGTGTCGGTGTTCAGGCGTATGCTTGCCACGATGTCCTTGCGCTTCTTCAGTGCGTCGACGGCCCTGTTGGTCAGCGGCATGTACCCGCCCTGGTTCAGGCTTGTTAGGTCTTCCATGCTTATTCCAAGCTCCTGGAGCATCTCTTCGGGTATGGGCTGCAGGAGTTTCACGTAATACGTGTACTGCACATTGTCCGGCTCCTTGTTCGGTTTGCCGTCAAGGTAGACTATGCGGTTCTTTATCTGGAGCGTCTGTCCGGGCAGTCCGACGCACCGCTTGACGTAGTTTTCGCGGCGGTCTACGGGTCGTGTGATTACCTTCCCGTACTCTCCAGGGTTCTCCAGGATGTATTGTCGGCCGGTGTTGTACACCTTCTGGTACCAGTCATACTGCTCCTGTGGTGTCAGCTTGTCCATCTCGGGCTGGTAGTTGAGCAGCTGCGAGCCGAAGGAGTAGCACATCTGGTAGTAGTCGGCGGCCTGGTATTGCTCGTTGCTCACGAGCGTGTCGCCGGCCGGATAGTTGAATACGACGATGTCGTTGAGCTCCACATGGCCGAGTCCTTTCACGCGGCGGTAGTCCCACTTGGGCCATTCCAGGTACGACTTGCACTTTACTACGGGCAGCGTGTGCTGCGTCAGCGGCATGGTGAGCGGCGTCTCGGGTATGCGCGGGCCGTAGCTTACCTTGCTAACGAAGAGGTAGTCGCCCGTAAGGAGCGATTTCTCCAGCGACGACGAGGGTATGACGTAGTTCTGGAAGAAGAACAGGTTGATGAAGTAGACGGCCACGAGGGCGAACACTATGGCGTCCACCCACGACATGATGAAGCGCACGGGCGGCTCTGAGTTCTTCCACCACTGCCACTTTATCTTCTTGGTTATGTACACGTCGAAGATGAACGGCACGACTATAAGCCCCAGCCAGCTCTTCACCCAGAGCAGGAAGAGGAGGTAAAGCACGAGCACCGTGACGCACTTGGCCCATTGCTTCTTCATGTTAAGGTTTTTCTTTTCCATGCTGTCCCCTTCTTTATGTCAGAACTTGAACATGTCGCCGATGGTCAGCAGGCCGCTGTGCTCCTTTGTGTATTCGGCGGCGAGCACCGCGCCGAGGGCGAATCCCTTGCGCGAGTGGGCGTCGTGCGTGATGGTGATGCAGTCGGCCTCCGAGTCATATTTTATGGTATGTATGCCCGGCACCTCGTCGCGGCGTATGCTGTCTATGGCCAGCTGGTCGGCGGCGCATGCGTCGGTGCCGGTGAGCGAGCCGTCGGGAGCGAGCAGCGTGCCCTTCACCCACGATGTCTTGCGGTCCAGGCGGTCAACTATCTCTTCGGCCAGGGTGATGGCGGTGCCGCTCGGAGCGTCGAGCTTGTGTACGTGGTGGGTCTCCTCCATGCGCACGTCATACTGCGGAAAGCCGTTCATTATCTTGGCCAGATAGCGGTTGACGGCCGAGAATATGGCCACGCCCACGCTGAAGTTTGACGCCCAGAAGAGCGTCTTGCCCTCTTCCTCGCACATGCGGCGCACGTCGTCGCCGTGGTCTTTCATCCATCCTGTGGAGCCTGAAACCACCTTCACGCCCTTGGCGAAGGCCTTGAGGTAGTTGCCGTAGGCGGCCGTCGGGCTGGTGAACTCTATGGCCACGTCGGCCGATGCGAACTCGGCCGAGTCGAAGTCCTGCTGGTTGTCCACGTCGATTATGCTCACGATTTCATGGCCGCGGCCGCGGGCTATCTGCTCAATCATCTTGCCCATCTTGCCGTAGCCTATCAATGCTATCTTCATTTCAAACTGGTTTTAATCTGTGGCAAAGGTAATGCAATTTAACGAGACGAGGAAATGAAATATAATAAAAATAGTGAAGACCCGCCATGCGGCCGTCTTGGAGTGTCCTGCCGGCATGGTTTGCAAGGCTCGTCCGGCCCGGTGTGGCAGGCTTGTATGGCAGGCCTGCTAAGTGCCTGATAGCCAGCGCGCTTGCAAAAGGCCGTCTTTCATGTTGCAAAAGACGGCCTTTCAGCGTGCGATTTGCGGCCTTTTGGAACGCGAAAGGCCGCAAATCGGGTTCATCCGCAAGCCTTTTGGGTGGACATGTGGCTCTATTAAATGCGACACATTATTCCATTTACAAATACATCCCGCTATAATCCAGGCTGTCGGTAACTGTCATTCCGCGCCCCGACGCGGAATCCAGTAAATGCCGCATATGCTGTTTGATGTATAGGATGTTCCCTGGATTCCGCGTCGGGGCGCGGAATGACAGTTACCGACAGCCTGGATTAAGGTTGGATGTTGTTATTAATAAAACTTATATTTAATCCAAAAGGTTTGCGGATGAACCGCCTTTCGCAAGCCGCCCGATGGCATAGCGTGTATTCTCAAGGCGCATTCTGAAACGCGGCGGACGGAAAAAGTTTTGCAAAAAACGTGCACTTATCGTGTGAAAATTTTGTGAAAAACGAAAATTCGTATACCTTTGCACCAATTTCACCATATTAATATATAAGATGAAGATTTACCATCTGCTGCTCGGCGCGGCCTTGTGCTCCACCGTTACGTCCTGTTTCAAGGACGAACCGCTCAACGCCGAATGCGACATCGAGCAGGCCTACGTGCATATCGACAATCCGACTGACATGTTCTTCGCGGCGAGCGACACGCTCGTCAACGTGCTTTCAGACGCCGACAACGTGACTTTCCAGATCAAGGAAGGAGCCGACGTGTCGGCCATGGCTCCCGTGTTCAAGATAACCGACGGCGCGACGATAAGCCCCGAGAGCGGAAGCGTGCACGACTTTTCCGACGGACGGGCCGTGGTCTACACCGTAACGTCGCAGGACGGGGCGTGGCAGAGGGCTTACAACGTGTCGTTCAGGGCCGTCTATCCCGTCAACGAATACAACTTCGAGAACTTCCGCCTGTCGTCAAACAACAGGTATTATGAGTGGAGCGACCTCTCGTCCACTGGCGACTGGATAGGCAACTGGGCCACGGGCAATCCCGGCTTCGCCATAAGCATGGGCACGGCGAAGCCCGACGAGTTCCCCTCGTCGCCAGTAAGCGACGGACACAGCGGCTCGGCCGTCAAGCTCGAGACCATGGAGACAGGCCCCCTGGGCGGCCTTGTGCACATGGGCATCGCCGCGGGCAACCTCTACATCGGCGAGTTTGACGTCAGCCAGGCTCTCATGGGCACGGCCGGCGCGATGAAGGCGACCAGCTTCGGCCGGCCCTTCGACCAGGAGCCGCTGCAGTTCACAGGGTGGTACAAGTACAAGTCGGCCGGACAGTGCGTCGACGGCGACTGCAACCCGATACCCGGCACGCATGACAAGGGCGACATCTACGCCGTGCTTTACCGCAACCACGACGCCTCGGGCAACGCCTTCACGCTGCACGGCGACGACGTGAAGACCAGCCCGCAGATAGTGGCAATGGCCCAAGTGCCCGAAATCACAGACACCGACGACTGGACGGAGTTCACCGTCGACTTCGAGTATAGCGGACAGATAGACCGCAACCTGTTGGCAAACCGCGGCTACAGCCTCGCCGTTGTGTTCACCTCGAGCATCGAGGGAGCCTCTTTCCGCGGAGCTGTCGGCAGCACGCTCCACATCGACGAAGTGAAAATAATCTGCGCAGAAAAAACTGAATGACCATGAAGAAAACCATATTGGCACTGATGTTGGCCGCCATGACGGCCACGCAGGCAGGGGCGTTCCGCCTGTTCGACAACCTCGTCTACAACCTGCGCTTCGGCTACAGCATAGGAGGCACGGCCCCGATGGGCATGCCCGCCACCATACGCAGCATGGACAAGTACACGCTTACGCCCAGCTTCAACCTCGGCCTCGGCGTCTATCGCGACATCACCGAGCACTGGGGCGTCACCACCGGACTCTATATCGAGAACAAGGGAATGGACGTGGAGTCCACCGTCAAGAACTATCACATGGCCTTCGTGCGCGGAGGACAGCGCCTGGAGGGCAACTTCACCGGCGGCGTAAGCATCGACGTGGAGCAGTGGATGCTGACCCTGCCCCTCATGGCGACCTACGCCGTGAACAAGAACCTGCACGTAAAGCTCGGCCCTTACCTCTCTTATGTGCGCTCGCACAACTTCACAGGCTACGCCTACGGCGGCTACATACGCGTAGGCGACCCTACGGGAGCCAAGGTGGAAGTGGGCACCGAGGAGGGCAGCCGCGGCACATACGACTTCTCTGACTCGATGCGCTCATGGCAGTTCGGCATGCTTGCCGGCGTCGACTGGTACTTCCACCGTCACTGGGGAGTGTTCGCCGACCTCTCGTGGGGCTTCACCGACATCTTCGACGCCGGCTTCGACACCATCGAGCAGAACCTCTATCCCGTCTACGGGACAATCGGTATTAGTTACAGAATCAAATAACCAATAAAAAAGAAAGGAACAATATGAAGAAAATCTTTACACTAATCGCAGCGGTAGTGTCGGCTATGTCTGTCGGCGCTAAGGACTTTACGGACAATCTGCACTTGACAGTGATGGGTAATGACTTGAATTCTGAATCCACAATAACCGTCGACAAGGTTGAGGGTTCGGACGATACATATGACATAACGCTCAACGACTTCTCTTTCGACACTTTTCCGTTGGGTGACATAAAGATAGAAGGCGTGAAGGGCGAGACTGCTCCAGACGGCATGGTAAGCTTTGAGGAGACCACCACTAGCGTGACTGTCAGCCTCGGCAATGCCTCTGTCACCATCAACGAGGGCAGCCGCATGAAGGGCGACAAACTGTATCTTGACATGACGATTGTCGCCTTGGGCGTAATAAATGTCACAGCCGTGTTCGGTGACGACAACTTCCCGAAGGCTTACACTGACGATTTGACGGTCACTTTCATGGGCGAAGCGTCTGCCCCACAGCCAACAACCATATTTGTAGAGACACAGGCTGACGGCAAGTATACGCTTAGTCTCAAGAACTTCAAGTTCGGAACAATGGGCGTAGGCAACGTTGTCCTTACTGATGTGGAAGGCACTGACAATGGCGGAGTGGTCAACTTGTCAGCCGAACAGACGATAAAGATAACCGAGGGAGACGATCCCGATGTTACTACATGGCTGGGACCGATCCTTGGCGACGTGCCTGTTTCACTTAAAGCGAAGATGTCTGAAGATAAGTTATACGCTGAAATAACGATCAATATGATGGGTGGTATAAACGTTGTTTTCGGCACTGATGACTTTACTACGGGCATAGACCATGTTACAACCACCCCCGACAACGGCGAGGAAGCCATCTACGACCTCAGCGGACGCAGGCTGAACGAGATGCAGAAGGGCATCAACATCGTGCGCAAGGCTGACGGAACCACCGTCAAGGTGCTGAAGAAATAAGGACATACGGATAGAAAGAATATGATAAAAATCCCGGACGTGCAGGCCATGTCCGGGATTTTTTGCGTATATTTGCATGACGCAAGCCATGCACGATGGCATCAGCCGGTTTGCGAAAGGCCGCAAACCGCCTTGCAAAAGGCGGCAAATCGCGCGGTGAAAGGCCGTCTTTTAAAGGCCAAAAGGCGGCCTTTTGCAGAGTCGCATGCATGTGGCTGATTGTCAAGGGGTTGCAAAAACGGCTCCGCCTGTCCGCCGTGCGCCGGGCTTCGGCTCTTTGGCGGATTTGCCGGCGGCAACTTTCATGGCTTGTCTGACTGTTGAACAAGAACTGCTTTAACCTCTGGATGATATTATGGAAGCCCTCCTACAATACGCATGGAAGCACAAGATGTTCCCCCTGAAGCCGCTCGTGACGACCGACGGACTGGCCGTAGAGGTGATTGACGCGGGCCTGCAGAACCGCGATGCGGGGCCCGACTTCTTCAACGCGAAGGTGAAGATAGGCGGCACTGTGTGGATAGGGAACGTCGAGATACACGACAGGTCGTCTTGCTGGCGCGTCCACGGGCACGACCGCGACCGCGCCTATGACAACGTGGTGCTGCATGTGGCCGGGGTGGTTGACGCCGACGTCGTCACGAGCGAAGGCCGGCGTGTGCCCCAGATGGTGCTTGAGGTGCCCCGGGATGTGGCGGCCAACTATGAGGCTCTGCTCCGCGAGGACCGCTATCCGCCGTGCCGCGCCGTGATACCGGGGCTTGACCGCCTGACGGTGCATGGCTGGATGAGCCGCCTCGTGGCAGAGCGGCTGGAGCGCAAGACGGCCGGCATAGAGGCAAGGGTGGAGCTGTGTGGCGGCTCGTGGGAGCAGGCGCTGTTCGTCACGATGGCGCGCACGTATGGCTTCGGCGTGAACGGCGACGCCTTCGAGCGTTGGGCTTCGGGCGGATGGCTGCATGCCGCCGCCCACCACAGGGACGACTTGTTCCAGGTGGAGGCCCTGTTTCTGGGCCAGGCCGGCCTGCTTGACCCCTCGGCCATGACCGAAAGCCGCCGCGAGGCCGCCCTGGGCGATGAATATTTCGTGAGGCTGAGGCGCGAATACGAGTATCTTGCCCACAAGTTCGGGCTTACGCCGATGGACGGAGGCGCGTGGAAGTTCCTGCGAATGCGTCCGCAGAACTTCCCTTACATCCGCCTGTCGCAGCTGGCGGGGCTTTACCATTCGCGCCGGTCCGACCTTAGCAGGCTGGCGGAGTGCGCCACGGCCGCCGACATGCGCCGCCTGCTGGCCGCCGAGGCCACGCCTTACTGGCAGGAGCACTACGTCTTCGGCCCGCCAGTGCGCCGCTCCAGGAAGGCTCTCTCGCCGTCGTCGCTCGACGTGGTGATAATCAACACCGCCCTGCCTGTGCTCTTCGCCTATGGCCGTCACAGGCACGACGAGGCCATGTGCGGCCGCGCCCTCGACATGATGTCGCAGCTGAAGGCCGAGGACAACAACATCACGCGCCTATGGGCCGAGTGCGGGCTGAAGGCCGAGAACGCCGCCGACAGCCAGGCACTGATACAGTTGAAGCGCGAGTATTGCGACAAGAGGGACTGCCTGAAGTGCCGCATCGGGTATGAGTATCTGCGGAAAGATGCCTCTTCGCGGCCTTCCCAAAGCCCCCTCCCGACCACTCCGGGGGGAGGGGCGTGATCAGCCATGACATGAAAGGCGGCAAACGGCGTTGCGAAAGGCCGTCATTTAGGCGGTAAAAGGCCATCTTTCGCAGGCTGAAAGGCGGTCTTTTGCAATATGGTTTGCATCCTTTTTGTAAGTTGCTGATTGTCAAGAAGTTCCATTTTTGACATAATATGGCAACTGAGATAAGTATACATGATGCACTTGTTAATGCGGCAAGTCATTCCAAACTTCCTCCCTTTGATAGGGCTGGGGTGGGTGTCAGGGTGTTTCTTTTCCCCCTTTTTTATTTTGCATTTCGCTTAACTTGCACTATCTTTGCATCCGTTATGGATTATATTTTCACTACGCGGATGCAAGTCCGCGACTACGAGTGCGACATCGAGGGCATTGTCAACAACGCCAACTACCTGCATTACGCCGAGCACACGCGCCACTTGTTTCTCAAGAAGTGCGGACTAAGCTTCGCCGAGATGCACCGCCGCGGCGTGGATGCCGTCGTGGCGAGGATGAACCTGCAGTACAAGACACCGCTGAGATGCGACGACGAGTTCATATCCTGCATCAACCTGAAGAAAGAAGGACTGCGCTACGTATTCTACCAGGACATCTACCGCGCCGCCGACAACAAGCTCTGCTTCAAGGGAGTGATTGACCTGGTGTGCCTGGTTGACGGCCGCCTGGCCCACAGCCGAGAGTACGACGAGGCCTTCGGGTTTATATAATTAAGGATTAAGAGTTAGGAATTAAGAAAATATGCCTTGCAAGTTGACATGTATGCCATAGCCTAAGCATGCTTTCTTAACTCTTAATTCTTAACTCTTAACTCCTGAAGTGTTGCTTTCTTAACTCTTAATTCTTAACTCTTAACTCATGAAGTGTTGCTTTCTTAATTCTTAATTCTTAACTCTTAATTCAATGGACGAAGTCCTCAACGCGCTTATCCTCTCATCGCTCGACCGCATTCAGCTGGGCACGGCCGTGCAGCTGTGCCGCGCGGCGGGCAGCGCGTCGGCCGTGATAGACAACCGGCGCGACGCAAGGAGCATGCTTCCGGCCTGTCCGCAGCGCGTGGCCGATGCCTTGGCCGGCATCGACAGGATGAGGGGCAGGGCCGAGAGCGAGATTGAATACGCACTGCGCACCGGCGTAAAGATACTCTGCTGGGGCGGCGATGGCTATCCGCGGCGGCTCGCTTCGTGCGAGGACGCGCCGCTGGTGCTCTTCTTCCGCGGCACGGGCGGGCTTGACAGCCGTCGTGTTGTCAGCATAGTGGGCACGCGCCGGTGCACCGCCTACGGGCAAGACTGCGTCGGCTCGTTCGTAAGACGGCTGGCCGAGCTGTGCCCGGAGACGCTCGTCGTTAGCGGACTGGCTTACGGAATAGACATCTGCGCGCACCGCGACGCCCTCGAAGCCGGGCTTGACACAGTGGCCGTATTGGCCCACGGACTGGACAACCTTTACCCTCCGCGCCACAAGGACACGGCCGACCGCATGCTCGCCCACGGCGGACTGCTCACCGAACACTTCACCCACACCAACGCCGACAAGCTGAACTTCCTGCGACGCAACCGCATAGTGGCCGGCCTGGCGGACGTCGTGGTGGTGGCGGAGAGCGCAAGCCACGGCGGCGCTCTTGTCACAGCACGCATCGCCCAGAGCTATAGCCGCGACGTGTTCGCCTTTCCCGGCCGCGTGGGCGACGAATATTCTGAGGGCTGCAACAACCTGATACGCGACAACAAGGCCACGCTCATAACCTCGGCCGACGACTTGGTGCGGGCCATGGGATGGCAGGACGACGCCACGCTTGCCGTCGCCCGGAGGCAGGGAATAGAGCGGACGCTCTTCCCCGAGCTGTCTGTCGAGGAACAGGCCGTGGCCGACATCCTCCTGAAAGACAACGACTTGCAGATAAACACGCTCTCCGTCAGCACGGGAATGGCCGTTGGCCGCCTGGCCGCCGTGATGTTCTCGCTCGAGATGAAAGGCCTTGTGAAGTGTCGCGCTGGAGGAGTTTACCATTTAATAAGAAGTTAAAGAATTTACAGAAGTTATAGAAGTTAAAGCCGAATGCTTTGTCAAAAGGCACTTGGATATGTTCTTACGACCGGCACGGCATGCGGCTTTAACTTCTATAACTTCAGTAAATTCTCTAAATTCTAAAACAAAAAAGACAATGAACATTCGCAACATACAGTTTGGGGAACGGCCTCTCTTCCTCGCTCCGATGGAAGACGTGACCGACATCGGCTTCCGCCGCCTGTGCAAGAGATACGGAGCGGCCATGGTATATACCGAGTTTGTAAGCGCCGAAGCCCTTGTGCGGTCGGTCAAGAGCACCGTGTCGAAGCTGACGATAAGCGACGACGAGCGGCCCGTGGGCATCCAGATATACGGGCGCGACGCCGAGTCGATGGCCGAGGCGGCCAAAATCGTGGAGGCGGCCGGCCCTGACTTGATTGACCTTAACTTCGGTTGTCCGGTGAAGAAGGTGGCCGGCAAGGGCGCCGGGGCAGGCATGCTGCGCGACATTCCGCTGATGCTGAAGATAACGCGGGCCGTGGTTGACGCGGTGAAAGTGCCCGTAACGGTGAAGACCAGGCTGGGATGGGACGCGCAGAACCTGGTAATCGATGGCCTGGCCGAGCAGCTGCAGGACTGCGGTATAGAGGCTCTCACCATACACGGACGCACCCGAGCCCAGATGTACACGGGCGATGCGGACTGGACTTTGATTGGAAAGGTGAAGCAGAATCCGCGCATACGCATACCGATAATTGGCAACGGCGACATCCGCACGCCTGAGGAGGCCCGGCAGGCGTTCGAGCGTTACGGCGTGGACGCGGTGATGGTGGGTCGCGCCACGTTCGGACATCCGTGGCTGTTCAAGGAAATGCGCGACTATCTCGACGGCCGTCCGGAGGACGCGTCGCTGACAATCGACAAGAAGATAGACATCCTCGAGGAGCAGCTGCGCATCAACGTGGAGCGCATCGACGAGTATCGCGGCATACTGCACACGCGCCGCCACTTGGCGGCCAGCCCTGTGTTCAAGGGCATACCGAACTTCCGCCAGACGCGCATAGCCATGCTCCGCGCCGAGACGGTGAGTGAACTTACGGGCATATTGGAGCAATGCCGGGAGATGTTGAGCACCCACCCCAGCCCTCCCGAAGGGAGGGAGCTTGATTAGCCATGGCTGTTTGCACGGTGTTTTCCGGTTATCCCATTATTCCCTGTTCTCCCATAACTCCATTAACCCCCATCAATAAATGACTACCGACTTTCAATCACGCACGCGCCTGCTTGTAGGCGACGATGCCGCAGGGCGGCTTTCAGACATCAGAGTGATAGTTTTCGGCGTTGGCGGCGTTGGCAGCTGGTGCGTCGAGGGGCTGGTGCGTTCGGGCGTGAGGCGTGTCACCATCGTTGACCCCGACTGCGTTTGCCCCTCGAACGTCAACCGGCAGCTCATGGCTACGGCCGAGACCGTAGGCCGTGTGAAGGTGGACGCGCTGAAGGAACACCTGCTTACGATAAACCCCGAGGCCGAGATTGACGCGCGCCACATGGCCTTCTGCGCCGGCACGGCAGGCCAGTTTGACCTGAATGGGTATGATTATGTCATCGACGCAATAGACAGCTTGCAGGACAAGATGCTGCTCATACGCGCTGCGTGCGACTCCCGCGCCACGCTGTTCTCGTCGATGGGAGCCGCCCGCAAGCTTGACCCTACGCGCGTCCGGGTGGCCGAGTTCTGGAAGGTACAGGGCTGTCCGTTGGCCCGTTCGCTGCGGCAGGGCTTCAAGAAGAGCGGCCTGCTGCCATCGCGCAAGTTCCAGTGCGTGTACAGCGACGAGCTGCTCGACAATGCCGGAACGTCTCTGGAGCCTCGCGCCAACGGCTCCATGGTGCACATAACGGCCGTGTTCGGCTTCACGTTGGCCGGACTCGTCATAGGCGACGTGGTGCATAGACACGATTGTTAATTCTTAACTCTTAATTCTTAACTTTTAACTCTTAATTCAAAAGGTCGTCTTTCGCACGATGAAAGACGGCCTTTTGCGTTGCGATTTGCGCCCTTTTGGCGTGTAAAAGGCCGTCTTTTGAAAGCCGTTGTGTAATGTGTTGAAAACCAGGATGTTGTCAATGCGGCATGAAAAAGCCCCCTTGCGGCTGATAGTGTGCCGCAAGGGGGCTTGCTTATGGTCAACTAACGTTGGCTGTTATTTCTTCTCCGCCTCGGGCAGCATCACCACTTTGACGCTGTTGCCGCCTGCGAAAATCACGTCTTTCATGAACTTGGCCACCTTCTCGGGTGTCAGAGCGTTGATTACGTCTTTGTATTTAGTAACGGTGTCAACGCCGTACTCGTCCAAGTCGTTGATTGCACTGACCCAATAGCTGTTGGTCTTGGCGTTCTCGTCGGCGCGCTTCAGCATCAGCTCCTTTACCTTGGCGAGCTTCTCCGCGTCAACGGTAGTAGCCATCTTGTGGGCCTCGTCGTTCATTATCTTCAATGCCACGTCACACATCTCGGGCTTCATCGGGCATACGCCGATTATCGCGTTGAACGGCGTGTCGCCTCCGAGGTCGACAAATCCGGCTGCGCCCGTAGAGTAAGCCGCGCTAGCATCCTCGCGGATTGCCTTCAGGTAAACCATGTCGAGAATCTGTCCTGCAGCGTCGGCAGCCACCGCGTTTTCGAGAGAATAGGGCACGTTGAGGTTGTACCAGTAGATGTAAGAGTTGGCCTTGGGCGTCTCCATCTTGCGAGTGAACTTGTTTTCAATGTTGCCCTTGGCGTAGCTTGACACGGGCTTCCACTCCTCCTTCACGCCGTTTGCAGGCAGCGAGGCTATGTATTGCTCGATGAGCGGACGTATGGCGGCCTCGTCGAAGTTGCCCACGAAGGTGAAGGTGTAGTCGCCGGCGTTGGCCGTGCGCTCCTTGGCAATCTGTAGAATGCGGTCGTAGTTGGCGTTCTTCAGGTCTTCAATCTTCAGCGACTCGAAGCGTGGGTTGTGGCTGTACAGTGTGGCGCGGAGCGAGTCAGAGAAAGCCTTTTCAGGCGACAGACCCTGGTTCTTGAGGCTGGTTTCGAGGATGTTCATCAGCTGGCCGTAGCTCTTCTCGTCCTTCTTGATGTCTGTGAAGTAGAGATATGTCAGCTGGAACAGCGTCTCCAGATCTTTCGGCGTAGACCTTCCACTAGCTCCTTCGTGCAGGTTGGAGAGCGTGAGGTTCACGTTTGCCTGCTTACCGGCGAGCGCCTTCTCAAGCTCCGTGCTGCTGAAGTTGCCCAGTCCGCTTGATGCTATCACGGCGTCATACAGCTTCGCGTTCGACATGTCGCTCTCAGGCAGCAGTGACGAGCCGCCTTTTGACGATGCGCTCATGATGATTTCGTCATCCTTGAAGTCTGTCTTCTTCAGAAATACGCGTGCGCCGTTTGAAAGGGTAAGCTCCTTGTAGCCCAGCGCGGCGTTCTCCTTCTCGCTCACGATGCTGCCTTTCTTGGGCAGTTCCTTGATGAGCGGCTCGTTCTTCACGTTGTCAACCCATGCCGTGAGCTGCTCTCCGTGAACGGCGTCGATGGCCGCCTTGACGGCCTCAGGAGTGGGATAGACCGCTCCTTCCTTCTCGTTGTATACGGCGTAGACGACAAGATTGGTGTCGGTAACGCTGACAAGCTCCTTTATTGTCTCGTTGGCAAGCTCGACGGGAAGCATCGGCGCAATCTGCTGCATGGTCTGGTATTGGTCTGCGATGGAAGGAATAGGCTCGTTGCTGAGGAAGTGATCGCGGTACTGATCGCCCCAGAAGCTGTTTTCCTGCTTGTCGCGGTTGGTGTAGATTTTCTCCAGCCAGCTCATGTATTCGTCCTTTGCACGGACGTATTCGGTAGCGGTGTAGCCGAACTTGGCGGCGCGCATGACCTCGCGCATCGCCGCCTTGATGGCCTCTTCGGTCTTTCCCGGCTTGGGAACGCAGATTAGCGAGAACGCGTCTTTCGTCTTTGAGTAGATGTATTCGCCGTCCTGGACGAGTGCCTGGACGAACGGGCAGTCGGGGTTTTGCGCTATTTCGCCGAGTCGCGCGTTGAGCATTTGCGTGCAAAGGCTGACGGCATACTGCTGGAGAAGGTAGATCATGTTGCCCTTCAGGCTGTCGGGCACGGCGTCGTGCTTGAACATTATCTGTACCACGTCTACCTGCTGTTCCTTGTCTTTGTCGACGATGATGATTGCCTCGTTGTTGTCGGGCACGGGTTCGTCAACCACCGGAACGGCGTTCTCTGGCATTTTTATGGAGCTGAACATCTCTTTTATCTTCTGCTCGGTGCGGTTCACGTCAACGTCGCCCACCACGATGATGGCCTGGTTGTCGGGTCTGTACCACTTGTGGTAGTACGCACGCAGGGCCTCGGGCTTGAAGTTGTCGATTACGGACATAAGTCCGATGGGCATGCGCTTGCCGTACTTGCTGCCGGGATACAGCTTCTCGAGGTTGCGCTCCATCATTCTCTGGCCGGCGGAAGAGCGCAGGCGCCACTCTTCGTGTATCACTCCGCGCTCCTTGTCAATCTCCTTGGCGTCGAGCGTGAGGCCGTTTGACCAGTCCTTGAGTATGAGCAGGCAGGAGTCCAGCGACGCGATGTTGGCCGAAGGCACGTTGCACACGCGGTAGACGGTCTGGTCTACGGCGGTGTAAGCGTTCAGGTCGGAGCCGAACTCCACGCCTATTGAGCGCAGGTATTCGATGAGGCGGTCGCCCGGGTAGTTGTCAGAGCCGTTGAAGGCCATGTGCTCCAGGAAGTGAGCCAGTCCGCGCTGGTCTTCCTCCTCCTGTATGGAGCCTACGCGCTGGGCGATGTAGAAGTTGACACGGTGTTCCGGATAACCGTTATGGCGGATGTAATATGTAAGGCCGTTAGGCAGTTTGCCAATCCTTACGGCGCTGTCCACGGGGATTGGGGGCAGCTGCATTCCTTGCGCCATAACAGCCGCTGCGCTTGTGACGAATAGCACTGCGGCGACGAAAAGATGTTTTAATTTCATAAAAGTTTGATTTTAAAAGGTGTACAAATATAGTTTTTTCCGTGGTCAACGGTGTTGACCTTATCTTAAAATTAATGTTTTTTATACTTTTTGCAGACGCAAACGGGGGTTCTGCCTGCAATCTGTAAGAAGGCGGCTTACGGCTCGTCGCTGTATTCAAGTATGTCGCCTGGCTGGCATTCCAGTTCGCGGCATATTGCTTCGAGCGTGGAGAAGCGCACGGCCTTGGCCTTGCCCGTCTTCAGTATGGACAGGTTCGCCTGTGTCAGGCCTACGCGCTCGGCCAGCTCGGAGAGCGAGATCTTGCGGCGCGCCATCACCACGTCGAGGTTGACTATTATTTTTCCCATATCGTGAAAGGTAAAAAAGTAAGCTTGGGTGGGGCTTATATCGTCAGTTCCTGTTCTTCTTTCATCCTCAGCCCTATGGCGAACGCCTCGGCCACCACCACGGCGAAGAGGCCGAAGATGACGCTTGTGATGTAGGCGGCCGAGCCGTAATCAACCACGTAGCCCGTCAGGCTGAACGACTGCTGGGCCAGATACGTGTCGTAGCAGCCGTCGGCCGTGGCTATGGCTCCCGTCGCCACGAGGCACCATCCCACGACGCGCAGCAGCGTGATGTTGCGCCGTGTGAAGATGGCGTTCCTGTTTACGTTGCGCACGAAGAGGATGAAGGCCGCAAGGGCTGCCACCGCCGCCGCGCCGTAGAGCAGCGTGTAGAGCAGGCGGAACACGGCTGTGCCCAGCCCGAGGCTGTCGTCCAGGGGGACGATCAGCTGCGTGGGCCAGGCCGTCAGCTGCCTGAATGTGGCCTTGTCGGTTATCGTCACGGCGGTGGCTTCGTCCATTTCGGCCGGCAGCAGCGTGATGTGGCTGAAGTTGCTTGGCGTTGTCTCCGTGACCGAACGTTCCTCCATGCCGTGCTTCATGCCGGCCGAGAAGCCCGTGAGAAACGTGTTCGACATGGACGCCAGGTGGCAGGCTATCACCACGAAGATGAGCGTGCAGAAAAGGTTGAGTCTCTTTTTCATTGTTGTTCCGGTTTTTGTTCCGCCAAGGCCAGCCGCCTTGTCATGGCGGGCGTCTGGCCTTGGGCGAGTTGTTTTGTTAGAGAGTGTGTTATCGAATATTGATTATTATTTATCGTTTTTCGATATGCAAAGATATGGACAATATCTGTATGTTCCAAACTTTTTCAATAAATATTTATCGAAAAACGATAATTTAACTTCCGTTTGCATATTGGCGGTGCTGCGAAAGGCCGTCTTTTGCGTTGCGAAAGGCCATGAATCGCGTTGCAAAAGGCCGTCTTTTGCACGCCAAAAGACTGCCTTTTGCAACGCGTTGAGCATCAGCCAGTTAGGTTCATAAGGCTCGTCGGGCTTGACAAGTTTAATAGGCCAATGAGCCGAATGTGCCTGATAAGTCCGATAATGCAGGTAAACGGCGGTCCGCGCTGCTGCGGCGACAGGTGAAAAAATGCAAATATGGAGCGTTGCGGGTTTTACTTTCGGCGGTTTTCGGGGTCTATATGATAAAGAGCGCGTCGGCAGACGCGGCGTTTCTATAGATGTAAAACCTAAAAATCCATACTGTTATGAAATCATTGACTACGGTGAAGACTGCAGTGGCGGCCATGTGCATGTCGCTGCTTTTCGGCTCGTGCGTTGTCCACAGGCACTATGACGGGCCGCCGCATCACAGGAAACACAAGAAGCACAAGAAGCCGAAGCCGCCACGCCGTCCGCACCACCGCGCCTTCGTGGACGGCTGTCATACCGGCGGAACGTATTACGCGGCCGCGTGGTATTCGGCTTGAGCCGGCCTGTAAGAGGCGGACAATACGCATACGGGCGGACAAGAGGACTTGCTTTTTCCGTGGAACAAGGCAAGTCCTCTTGTCCGCCCGTATGCTTGCAGCCTGCAGCTTAATGTGAAATCAGGCATGGGCAAACATCCTGACCATTGTTACTTGACAGCCGCGAACGCTCGCTTGAGCCGCAGGATGAAGTCGTCGGCCATCGCCTTGGTGAACGTAAGCGGCGGCAGCAGGCGCAGGATGTTGGTCGAGGCGCAGCCCGTGAAGCAGTGCTCGTCGTAGACGAGGCGGCTGCGCAGCTCCTTGTGCGGCATGTCGAGGTCTATGCCAATCATGAGTCCCCGGCCGCGCACGTCGGCGATGTGCTTCTCTTCCGCCTGCAATTCCTTCAGCCGCGCCATGAGATAGTCGCCAGTCTCGCGCGCGTTGTCCACCAGCCGCTCGTCCTCCATCACGTCGAGCACGGCCAGCGCGGCTGCGCACGCCATGTGGTTGCCGCCGAAGGTGGTGCCCAGTTGGCCGTATTCGGGCTTGAAGTCGGGCGAGATGAGCACGGCTCCCATGGGGAATCCGTTGCCTATTCCCTTCGCAACGGTGATAAGGTCGGGCCTGATGCCGAGCCACTGGTGGGCGAAGAACCGGCCCGAGCGGCCGTAGCCGCACTGTATCTCGTCGCACACCAGCACCGCGCCGTGCCGCTTGCAGGCCTCTTGCAGGCCCTGCGCAAACTCTTCCGTGGCCAGCTTTATGCCGCCCACTCCCTGTATGCACTCTATGATGCAGGCGCATACGTCGCCCTTGCTCAGCTCCGCCTCCCATGCCGCGAGGTCGTTCAGGGGCAGGTAAGTCACGTGCCCGTTGGCGTTGATGGGCGCTATTATCTTGGCGTTGTCGGTAGCCTCGACGGCCAGCGACGTGCGTCCGTGGAATGCCTTTGCGGCCGACAGCACACGTGTGCGCCCCGTCTTGAACGACGCCAGCTTCAATGCGTTCTCGTTGGCCTCGGCCCCGCTGTTTATAAGGAACAGCTGATAGTCCTCGTATCCGCACGCCTTGCCCAGGCGTTCGGCCACCCGGCGTTGCAACATGTTTATCACCGAGTTGCTGTAAAAGCCGAGAGCGTTAAGCTGTTCGGTCATCTTCTCTACGTAGTGCGGATGGCAATGGCCTATGCTTATGACGGCGTGGCCGCCGTAAAGGTCCAGATATTCCTGCCCCTTGTCGTCCCAGACGGAGCAGCCGCGACCTTTGACAATATTTATGTCAAATAACGGATATACGTCAAACAATTCCATTTTGTCAGATTAAGATTTTGAAAACTATATATATCGCACCGCCAATCAGCGTCCCGGCAACGAAGGCATTGGCAAAGACTTGCCTGTCAAACTTTTTCATTTTATGCACCGATGTCAGAAGGCTGACGGCTTTAGTTTGAGTCCGGAGGTCTCTTCCACTCCGAACATGATGTTCATGTTTTCGACGGCTTGTCCTACGGCGCCCTTCAAAAGGTTGTCAATACAGGAGGTTATGAGCAGCTTGTCGCCGAACTTTTCGCAGTGAACGAGGCACTTGTTGGTGTTGACGGCCTGCTTCATGTCTATCGGCTTGTCCACGTAGTGGGTGAAAGGCTCGTCATTGTAGAAGGCTTTGTAGCCTTCTGTTATCTGCTCGATGCTTGCCTCGGTGCGCACCACCGCGGTGGCGAAGATGCCCCGGGCGAAGTTGCCACGGTAGGGAATGAAGTCTATCTGGCCTACGGGCGCGCCATGGGTCTGCTCCAGGCTCTGGCGGATTTCGGGCACATGCTGGTGAGTGAAGGGCTTGTATATGCTCATGTTGTCCGTGCGCCACGAGAAGTGAGTAGTCGCTCCGGGCTTCTGTCCGGCTCCGGTGCTGCCCGTTATGGCGTTGACGGAGACGTCTTCGGCGAGCAGTCCCATCTTCGCGGCGGGCAAGAGTCCCAGCTGTATGCACGTGGCGAAGCATCCGGGGTTGGCCACATGCATGGCCGAAGCAATCTTCGCGCGGTTGATTTCGGGCAGGCCGTAGACGAAGTCGTTGCCTTCGGCCTTGAGGCGGAAGTCTTGCGCCAGGTCGATTATCTTGACATTGCCGGGCACATGGTGCTCCGACAGGAACTGACGGCTCTTGCCGTGGCCGAAGCAGAAGAACAGGACGTCTACCTCGCCGAGCGGCATTGCGTCGGTGAAGCGCAGCTCCGTGTCGCCGTAGAGCCCCTCGTGAACGTCGGCCACGGGGTTGCCGGCGTTGCTCTCGCTGTTTGCGAATACTATTTCCGCCTGCGGATGGTTGAGCAGAAGGCGGATAAGCTCGCCGCCGGTGTAGCCCGCGGCTCCTAAGATTCCAATTTTCATAAGACCTTGACACCCACCCCGGCCCTCCCCAAGGGAGGGGGCTTGAATGGCCGTGGCGGGTATTTTTATTTGTTGTTTATTATAATGTGTCAATCAATAAGCCTTCGGCGCAAGAATCCATAACAGTATGTAGGCCAGAAATCCTGTGCCGTATCCGAACACAAGAAAGGCGAACGCGATGCGTACAAGCAGCGGGTCGATGTTGAAATACTCGGCTATGCCGCCGCAGACACCGCCTATTATCCTGTCGGTGGAGGAACGGTAAAACCTTCTCATGTCATATGTTTCTGATTTTAATGTAACTGATGTGTCGGGCATGGCCGTCCGCCTGTTTTGCGAAAGGCCGTCTTTTGTCTTGTGAAAGGCCGCCTTTCGTGTCCTAAAAGGCGGTCTTTTGCAACCTGAAAGGCGGCTTTTTACAAAGTGCTTGATTGTCAGCGGTTTAGCAGGCACATTCGGCTTATATGGCTTATTGGGTCTAATTGGCCTGATAAGCGCGGTGAGCCGAATATGCCAAGGCTGTGAACCAACCGGCAAAAGCATACCAAGCCCTCTCCCTTCTGGATGGTTGGGGTGGGTGTCGGGGTAAGGATTGTCTATTACCGCTGCTCGTCTTCGTGTATTCCGTAGTACACGCGGAGCGGCGTGGAGAGCACCTTGATGAATCCCTTTGCCTCCTCGGCCGTCCAGCCGTGCTGCATCTCGCCGTATTCCCCGAGCTTGGACTTGAGCAAATCGTCGGGCGAGTCAACGCCCACGCACTCGAATCCCAGGGGCCGTAGCTTCAGTATGGCCGTGCCGTTTACGTTGCGCTGGCTGCTCGTAAGCATGGCTTCGATGTCGGGCATGACGGGTTCCAGGTACTGGCTTTCGTGCAGGAACATGCCATACCAGTTTGCAACCTGGTCCTTCCAGTACTGCTGCCACTTGCTCAGCGTGTACTTCTCAAGCATGCGGTGAGCCTCGATGATGAGCTTCGGGGCGGCGGCCTCGAAGCCCACGCGGCCCTTTATGCCGATGATGGTGTCGCCCACGTTGCAGTCGCGGCCTATGCCGTAGGCCGCGCCCAGCTCCTCGATCTTCTGTATCGCGGCCACCTTGTCGTCATACTTCACGCCGTCCACGGCCACGATCTCGCCCTTGCAGAACTCTATGCGCAGCTCGCTCTCGTCCTGGCGGGTGACGTGCTTGAGGTAAGCTTCCTCCGGAAGGCCCTCGGCCGAGTCGAGAAGCTCGCCGCCGCAGATGCTCGTTCCCCAGATGCCCACGTTGTAAGAGTATTTCAGTTTGGCGAAGTCTGCCGTGAATCCGTGCGCGTTCAGGTAGTCAACTTCTTCCTTCCTTGACAATGCCTTGTCGCGTGTCAGTGTGATGATTTCCACTCCCGGTGCCATTACGAGGAACGTCATGTCGAAGCGTATCTGGTCGTTGCCGGCGCCGGTGGAGCCGTGCGCAATGGCGTCTGCGCCTATCTGCTTGGCGTAGCGGGCTATGGCTATGGCCTGGAATATGCGTTCCGACGACACGGATATGGGGTAACAGTTGTTGCGGAGCACGTTGCCGAATATCATGTACTTGAGGCTTTTCTCGTAGTATTCATGCGTTACGTCGAGCGTTACGTACTCCTTCGCGCCCAGCTTGTAGGCGTTTTCCTCGTTCTTCTTCAGCTGCTCGTCGCTGAATCCGCCGGTGTTGGCGCATGCGGCGTGGACCTCGTAGCCCATGTCGTGCGACAGTTTCATCACCGTGTAAGACGTGTCAAGCCCTCCCGAGAAGGCGACAACCACTTTCTTCTTGTCTGGCATAATCGTTTGTTTTTATTGTTTTTTTGAGGAGTAAAGCAACAAGGATGAATGCGGCGGATAAGCCCAATGAGCCGAATGAGCCTGGTGCGCCCTTGGAAACACTGGCTGCAAGGCGTTTTTACTTACTCCTTCACTCCTTTCTCCTTCTCTCCTTACCTTATTTCCTAATCCTTTTCATCACCTCCTCGGGCAGCTCTATCGGCGTAGGTTCGCCCTGGTGGACGGCCGGGTCGTAAAGCATGCCGGTGCAGATGCAGTACTTGCGGCCCGTGCGTTTCAGCACGTCAACGTTGATGCAGCCCTCGCATCCGCGCCAGAAGGCCTCGTCGTCGGTAAGGTCGGCGAACGTCACGGGCACGTATCCCAGCTGGGTGTTCATCTTCATCACGGCCGAGCCGCTTGTAAGGCTGAATATCTTGGCCTCTGGCCAGCGCGTGCGTGCCAGGGTGAAGGTCATGTCCTTGATGCGCTTCGACACGCCGAGGCCGCGGAAGTCGGGGTGGACGATAAGTCCTGATGTGGTGACGTAGTGCTTGTTTCCCCACGTCTCGATGTAGCTGAAGCCGGCGAAGCGTTCGCCTGAGAGTGCTATCACGGCCTTGTTCTCCTTCATTTTGGTGGCCAGGTATTCGTGTGTTCGCTTGGCGATGCCCGTTCCGCGCACCTTTGCGGCGGCCGCCATTGTCTCAAGAATGGTGTCGACGTACTTCTCGTGTGAGGCGTCGGCCACCAATACTTTTATCTCTTCCATTTTCTTGTTCTTTTCCAATATGGTCGTATAAGCCCGATATGCCCAATGAGCCTGATACGCCTTGGGTGCTGATGGTAATCAAGCTCCCTCCCTTTGGGAGGGTTGGGGTGGGTGTTAGCTGTCTTTTGGTGGGTGTCTACTTGATGTCCGGTATTACGCTTCGCAGCTCTTCAACCACTTCGGTGTGCGTCGCGCCGTCCTTGATTACTATGAATATCGTGTCGTCTCCGGCTATCGTGCCGAGTATCTGCTCTATTCCGCCGTTGTCGATGTTGTACGCCAGGCTGCTGGCATAGCCCGGGCGGGTCTTTATCACGCCCATGTTGCCCGAGAAGTTGATTGCCATGAAGCCCGACGTGAGCAGCATCTCGGCGGCGCGCTTGGGGCTGGCCACGCGCTTGTACATCGTCTCGTTGGGCAGCACGTAGAAGTATTTGCCGCCGAGGCTTGTGGCTTTTGCCACCTTGAGCTGCTTCATGTCGCGGCTCAGTGTGGCCTGCGTGACGTTGTATCCTTCCTTTGCGAGAGCCTTGAGCACGTCGTCCTGGCAGCACAGTTCCTGGCTGGATATGAGCATGCGCAGTGTTTGCAGACGGCTGTTCTTTGATTTCATTTTCTGTATATTTATGCAATTCCGGATGCAAAGATATGTATATTTATTCAAAAAGGCAAGAAAATATGCAACTTTCTGCATATTTTCTTGCCTTTTTGAAGGAGTTGAAGAAGCTTCTTTAACTTCCGGAAATAATTACTCCCTGTTCCCTCCGAATATGCGGAGCAGGTAGAGGAACAGGTTGATGAAGTCGAGATAGAGGGCGAGCGAGCCCATCAGGGCTATCTTCTGCGCGCCTTCGCTCACGTCGTCGGCCTCTACGAGCATCATCTTTATCTTCTGTGTGTCATACGCCGTGAGGCCGGTGAAGATGAGCACGCCTATGTAGCTGACGATGAGGCTGAAGCCTCCGCTCTTTATAAGGAACGCGTTGACGAGGGTGGCGATGATGAGTCCGATGAGCGCCATGAACAGTATGCGCCCAAGCGCCGACAGGTCCTTCTTTATGAACATGCCCACGAGCGACATGGCGGCGAACGTTCCGGCGGTGATGAAGAACACCGAGGCTATCGACTGCATGGTGTATGCAAGGAATATTATCGACAGCGTGGCGCCGTTGAGCACCGAATAGACTACGAATATCACGGTGGCCGTGGCCAGGGAGAGGCGGTCGATGCGCGCCGAGACGTACCACACCATGGCCACTTCGGCTATGAGCAGGCCCCACATCAGCATCCTGTTGGTGGCGATTGCCGTCATTATGCCGGGGCTGGCGGCCACGGCGTAGGCCGTGAAGCCCGTTATGGCCAGCGCCAGCGCCATCCATACGTACACCTTGCGCATAAGGGCGGGAAGGGCCACGGAGGCCGTCTGTTCTTTCTCGCGTATCAGTTCATACAGTCTGTCTTCGTTCATAATCTTCTTGTTTTTTGTTAAGTTCCGTTTTGTTGAGTGTTTGCGCCGGGGCGGCGTGCCCCGGCCGTATCGGCTGCAAACATACGTAAAAAAAACGACAAACGCTTTTCTTTTAATAAATTTCATTGAATATTCACATTTCTTCTTCGTCCGCACGGGTGCTTCGCGCGCCGTCTCCGCGGACGCTTCCGGGCCTGCTGCGTAACGGTCTGGCACTCAGCGCGTTGCAAAAGGCCGTCTTTCAGTCTGCAAAAGACGGCCTTTTGCAACGCGTTTTGCGGCCTTTTGGAATGCAAAAGGCCGTGAAACGCATTCCGCCCCGTGGCTCGGCGGCAGTCAGGCCGCCGCGGCGGGCAAAGGTTTTACATTTTTAATAAAAAGCGGAAAAATATTTGCACGTATGCGATTTTATTACTACCTTTGCAGCGTTCAGAGGAATGAGGGGCTTCCAGAAAGCTCCTCATTTTATTTTAAATACCCTTTTATGATAGACAAGAACGTTGTTAGAAGTTTAGTTGAAGAATGGCTGAAGGACAAGGAGTATTTCCTGGTCGACGTCGAAATCAGCCCCGATGACAAGATTGTGGTAGAGATAGACCACGCCGACGGAGTGTGGATTGAAGACTGTGTGCAGCTGAGCCGTTACATAGAAGACCACCTGAGCCGCGACGAGGAGGACTACGAGCTTGAGGTGGGCAGCGCCGGCCTGGGCCAGCCCTTCAAGGTTCCGCAGCAGTACGAGAACTTCGTGGGCAAGGACGTCGAGGTGCTCGACGCCGCCGGCAAGAAGCACCGCGGCACGCTCAAGGCCGTCGACGGCCGCATGTTCACCGTCACCGTGCAGGAAAAGGTGAAGAAGGAAGGAGCCAAGCGCCCTGTCATTGAAGACGTGGACAAGACGTTCTCGATGGACGAAGTGAAGTACACCAAGTACCTGATAAGCTTTAAATAGAAGGAGAGACGGTGAGTGACGAGGCGCCGGGGAACGTTCCAGATCCTCTCAGTTCTCCCGGTTATCCCGATTTCTCATTAGGAAAAAACAATAAAAACATATGGCAACAAGAAAGAGTGGTGAAGACACCGTGAGCATGGTGGACACCTTTAAGGAATTCAAAGACACGAAGAACATCGACCGCACCACGCTGATGAGCGTCCTGGAAGAGAGTTTCCGCAACGTCATCGCCAAGATATTCGGCAGCGACGAGAACTTCGACGTCATCGTGAACCCCGACAAGGGCGACTTCGAAATCTACCGCAACCGCATCGTCGTGGCCGACGGCGAGGTGAAAGACGAGAACAAGGAAATATCGCTTACCGACGCGCTGAAGATAGAACCCGACTACGAGGTGGGCGAGGAAGTCAGCGAGAAGGTCGATTTCAGTAAGTTCGGCCGCCGCGCCATACTCAACCTGCGCCAGACACTGGCCTCGAAAATACTCGAGCTTGAGCACGACAGCCTCTACAACAAGTACAAGGATCGCGTGGGCCAGGTAATCAGCGCCGAGGTCTACCAGGTGTGGAAGCGCGAAGTTCTGCTCGTGGACGACGAGAACAACGAGCTCATCCTGCCGAAGTCAGAGCAGATACCCCACGACGTCTACCGCAAGGGCGAGACCGTGCGCGCCGTCATCAAGGAAGTGAACAACGAGAACAACAACCCCAAGATAATCCTCTCGCGCACGAGCAACATGTTCCTCGAACGCCTGCTCGAGGCCGAAGTGCCCGAGATCGCAGACGGACTCATCACCATACGCCGCATCGCACGCATGCCCGGCGAGCGCGCCAAGATAGCCGTCGAGAGCTATGACGACCGCATAGACCCCGTAGGAGCGTGCGTCGGAGTGAAGGGAAGCCGCGTCCACGGCATCGTTCGCGAACTCTGCAACGAGAACATCGACGTGGTGAACTACACCGCAAACATAAAGCTCTTCATACAGCGCGCGCTCAGTCCGGCCAAGATATCAAGCATCAACGTCGACGAGGAAAACAAGAAAGCGGAGGTGTATCTCCGTCCGGAGGAAGTATCCCTCGCCATCGGCCGCGGCGGAATGAACATCAAGCTGGCCAGCATGCTTACCGAATACACCATCGACGTGTTCCGCGAACTTGACGAGAGCGAAGTCGACGAGGACATCTACCTCGACGAATTCTCAGACGAAATAGACCAGTGGATCATCGACGCCATCAAAGGCATCGGCCTCGACACCGCCAAGGCCGTGCTCAACGCTCCGCGCGAGATGCTCGTCGAGAAGGCCGACCTCGAGGAAGAGACCGTCGACAACGTGCTGAAAGTGCTTAGGGCGGAGTTTGAATAATTCATAATTCATAATTCATAATTCATAATTGGCTGCGCATCAGCAAAAACTGGAATATGTGTTTAGTCAGTTATGAATTATGGAATTGAATATCGGTCAAGCCAATGGGAGTTATGAATTATGAATTATGAATTGTGAATTGAAAAGAGTATGAGTATCAGATTAAATAAAGCAATCCGTGAATTGAATATAGGACTTCAAACGGCAGTTGAATTCCTGAAAAAGAAAAGTGACCTTGGCGAAGTGAGGGACGACCTGAGCTTCAAGCTCAACGATGCCCAGTACAACGCCTTGGTGGAAGAGTTCAAGTCGGACAAGGAGGTGAGGAAAAAGGCCGAGGAGCTCTTCCCGAAACACCAGAAAGAGAAGAAACGCTCCGAAGGCGGAGCAAAGTCTGCCGGCGTGGCGAAGCCTTCTTCGCCGCAGAAATACACCGTGCTTGGCAAGATAGACCTTGACAGCATAGGCAAGAAGCCGTCTCATGCCGTGCGGAACGAGTCACCGCAGGGCCAGGGGGGCGGCAAGCCGGCCGACAAGCAGAAGCCGGCCGAGCCGGCGAATGCCGCAGAACCGCCGCAGAAACCGGTCCAGAAGCCGGCCGCAGGACAGGAGCGTCCGGCCGTGAAGGAGCATGCGGCGCCTCAGGAGGCGTCAGCCACCGTGAAGAAAGAAGACAAGCAGCCGGCCGACAAGCCCGTTGCCGAGGCGCGGCCGGTTGACGGCAAGCCTGCGGAAGAGCGCAAGGAGCATGCCGCCCAGGCTGCCGCAGCAGGCGAGGACAGCAAGATTTTCACTCTGAAAAGCGAGAAGAAGCTTGCCCCGAAGGTGAACGTGTTGGGCAAGATTGACCTCGACTCGCTCAACCAAAGCACGCGTCCTAAGAAGAAATCCAAGGAAGAGCGCCGCAAGGAGCGTGAGGAGAAGGCTGCCCAGAACAGGCCCGACGGCAAGAAGAAGCGTTCGCGCATAACGAAGGAACGCGTCAACATAGACCAGGCCGTGAAGCAGAACGGCCAGGGAAGCGCTCCAAGCGAGAAGGGCAGCGCGAAGAAGAAGAACCGCAAGCGGGGCCACAAGCCGCTTGAAGTGAACGAGGAAGACGTCGCACGCCAGGTAAAGGAGACTCTTGCAAGGCTGACGAGCAAGGGCCAGAACAAGAAGGGCGCCAAGTACCGTAAGGAGAAGCGCGAGGCCGTTCAGGAGCATCTGAAGGAGCAGCGCGCCGAGGCCAAGGCCGAGAGCAAGATCCTGAAGCTGACCGAGTTTGTTACCGTCAGCGAGCTGGCAAGCATGATGAACGTTTCCGTGAACCAGGTTATAGGGACTTGCATGAGCGTTGGCATCATGGTGTCGATAAACCAACGCCTTGACGCGGAGACCATAAACCTCGTTGCCGAGGAGTTCGGCTTCAAGACGGAGTATGTCAGCGCCGAGGTGTCTGAGGCCATAACGGAGGAGCCCGACGACGAGAACGACCTCGTGCCGCGCGCTCCCATCGTCACCGTGATGGGCCATGTGGACCACGGAAAGACGTCTTTGCTCGACTATATCCGCAAGTCTAACGTCATAGCCGGCGAGGCCGGAGGCATAACCCAGCATATCGGAGCGTACAACGTGACGCTGGCCGACGGCCGCAAGATAACCTTCCTCGACACGCCGGGCCACGAGGCGTTCACCGCCATGCGTGCCCGCGGAGCGCAGGTTACCGACATCGCAATCATCATCATCGCCGCGGACGACAGCGTGATGCCGACCACGCGCGAGGCCATTGCCCACGCGCAGGCGGCCAACGTGCCGATGGTGTTCGCCATAAACAAGATTGACAAGCCGGGAGCCAACCCCGACAAGATACGTGAGGACCTGGCCAACATGAACCTGCTGGTGGAGGACTGGGGCGGAAAGTACCAGTGCCAGGAAATCAGCGCGAAGAAGGGCATAGGCGTGGACGACCTGCTTGAGAAGGTGCTTCTCGAGGCGGAGATGCTCGACCTGAAGGCGAACCCCAACCGCAAGGCCACGGGCAGCATAATAGAGTCGTCCCTGGACAAGGGCCGCGGATATGTGTCGACGGTGCTTGTAAGCAACGGAACGCTGCACGTTGGCGACGTGGTGATTGCCGGAACGCACTATGGCAAGATAAAGGCCATGTTCAACGAGCGCAACCAGCGCATCGAGAAGGCCGGTCCGGCCGAGCCTGCCATCATCCTGGGACTCAACGGAGCGCCCACGGCGGGCGACTCGTTCCACATCCTCGAGACCGAGCAGGAGGCGCGAGAGATAGCCAACAAGCGCCTGCAACTGCAGCGCGAGCAGGGCTTGCGCACGCAGAAGCGACTGACGCTGAGCGACATCAGCCACCGCATAGCCCTCGGCTCGTTCAAGGAGCTGAACATCGTCGTGAAGGGTGACACCGACGGCAGCATCGAGGCCCTGAGCGACTCGTTCATCAAGCTGTCTACGGAGAAGATCAAGGTGAACGTGATATACAAGGCCGTAGGCCAGATATCAGAGAGCGACGTGTCGCTGGCCGACGCTTCAGACGCCATCATCGTGGGCTTCCAGGTGCGCCCGTCGGCCGCCGCCCGCAAGCTGGCAGAGCAGGAAGGTGTCGAGATCAACACTTACTCCGTGATTTACGACGCGATAGAAGATGTCAAGTCGGCCATGGAGGGAATGCTCGACAAGGTGGTCAAGGAGGTTGTCACCGGACAGGTGGAGGTGCGCGAGGTCTACCACATATCGAAGGTGGGCACCGTGGCCGGAGCCTACGTCACCGAGGGCAAGGTGCACCGCACGGACAAGGCGCGCGTCGTGCGCGACGGCATCGTTGTGCACACGGGCGAGATAAACGCCCTCAAGCGCTTCAAGGACGACGTGAAGGAGGTGGGCGTGAACTTCGAGTGCGGCATCAGCCTGGTCAACTTCAACGACATACAGGTTGGCGACATACTCGAGACGTTCACCGAGATCGAGGTGAAGCAGAAGCTTTGACGGCCCGCGCGGGGGCTGTAGCCATACGGGCGGACGGGGACTTGGCTCCCTGTCCGCCTTTCTTGTTTTTGCGAAAGGGATTCATCCGCAAACCTTTTGGATTAAACATAAGTTCTATTAATGACACCATCCAACCTTAATCCAGGCAGTCGGTAACTGTCATTCCGCGCCTTGACGTGGAATCCGGAGAACATCCTATACATCAAACAGCATATGCTGTATTTACTGGATTCCGCGTCGGAGCGCGGAATGACAGTTACTGACCACCTGGATTATGGCAGGATGTATTTGTAAATGAAATAATGTGTCACATTTAATAGAGCCGTATGTCCATCCGAGAGGTTTGCGGATGAACTGCGGAAGGCCGCAAAACGCCGTGCGAAAGGCCGTCAATCGCAACGTAAAAGGCCGTCTTTCACACGCTGAAAGACGGCCTTTTGCAATTGGCTGTGCCACAGGCTGTTACGCGCCTGGCTGCAGATGTGCCCGCATGGAGGCTATTTTCTCGCTGAGATACCGCCTGAAGCCGTCTCCGCCCAGCACCCGTATGTCGTCGTAAAGGCCGAGCACGAAGCGCCCTATGCCGGCGTAGCTGCACACATCGAGGCGCAGGCGGTGGCGTCCGCCGCCGTCGGGCACGACGTGGGGCATGGCCTGGGGATACTCCTCGCGCAGTATGTTGTAAGACAAGGGGCCGAGCGTGATGTCTACGGGCAGCAGCGCCTCGCCGCTGAACATGAACACGTCGGTGAACATCTGGCGGTGCTTGTCCTCGTGCTCCCACTCTGTCTCGAGCATCTCCACGCCCTGCATGCGGCTTATCTTGAACGTCTTGTTCATGCCGCTGGACGGCTCGTAGCAGCGCGCCTCGTTGTTGTTGTTCATCAGCAGGAACGGTTCAACGAAGCGGTCGCGCACGGTCTGGCTGTGGGGCGAGGCGTAGCCGCGCAGCACTACCTGGCGGCGCAGCTTTATCGCGTCGTAGAGCACACCGATGCTGCGCACCGCGTGCTCTCGCAGCTGTTCGTCGGCCAGTATGTCGAAGTCGTAGAAATTCTCCAGTTTCCTTTTCAGCCCGGCTATCAGGGCGTTGCCGTGCTCGGCCTTGTCGAGCATGCGGCGCAGCAGCACCGCCTCTTCCTCGGTGAAGGATATGCGGCTTACCAGGTGGCTGAAGAAGGGCGACGAGCGGTCTATCGTGTGGTAGGCGCCGTGCTTCTGCACCTTGAAGCCGCAGTCGCGGAAGAACTCCAGGTAGTAGTAAAGGTTGCGGCGGGATATCCCCACCTTGTCGCAGAGTTCGTTTACGGTGTATCTGTGGTTCTCGGCGAGCAGCAACAGCAGGTGGAGCTCGCGCTCAAGTTTGTCGTGGCGCACTTCTGTTAAGTTAAGAGTTAAGAATTAAGAGTTAAGAAAAACGCTATTACTAATTAAGAATTAAGAGTTAAGAATTAAGAAAAATACCACATGTGCAAGGTGCAAAGCATTCTTTCTTAATCCTTAACTCTTAATTCTTAACTCACAAAAGCCTGAAGCTTTTGCGGTGATACGGCGTGGGGCCATACTTTTTTATCGCCTCGCGGTGGGCGCGTGTGGGGTAGCCCTTGTTCTCGGTCCAGCCGTACTGGGGGAATTCCCCGGCCAGCCTGTCCATGTAGTCGTCGCGGTAAGTCTTGGCGAGGATGCTCGCCGCCGCGATCGAGAGATATTTGCCGTCGCCCTTGACTACGGTGGAGTAGGGGATGAAGCGGTATGGCTTGAAGCGGTTGCCGTCAACGATGATGGCCTCGGGGCGCACCTTCAGCTGGTCAAGTGCGCGGTGCATGGCCAGTATGCTGGCGTTGAGGATGTTTATCTCGTCAATCTCTTCTGGTGTCACCACGCCCACGGCCCAGGCCAGGGCGTCGCGCTCTATCTCGCGTCGCAGCTCGTAACGCCGCTTGGCCGAGAGCTGTTTTGAGTCGTTGAGGCCGTCGTTTACATAGTCTTCGGGCAGTATGACCGCCGCGGCGAATACGCTGCCGGCAAGGCATCCGCGCCCCGCCTCGTCGCATCCGGCCTCGATGAGGCCCGGGTTCATGTGGCTTTTAAGCATGGTTTTGTCATTATTTAACTAAAAACGCGGCATGAGTGAACTTATTGTGCACAAATGCATGTTTATTTTGCAGGCAGAAACGAAACTGTAAAATATACGCATATGGAAAAGCAAATATCATTAGGCGCAAACGAGAATGTGTTTGGAAAGTGTGCTGAGGCTGTGAGAAGGATATGCCGTTGTGCCGGTATGCCGCAACGGATGTTACGCAACTACTACTCAAAGGTGCTCGGCGAGAACGTCGGCGAAGCCCGTGCGCGGGCCATGACCGAAGCCCAGGCGGCCTTCTTCGCCGTGACCCTGCCGGTGGATTATCCCCTGGCGCTCAGGTTTGTGGTGTGCGCGTGGTTCGTGGTGGCGTTGAGGAAGTTAAGAGTTAAGGGTTAAGAATTAAGAGTTAAGAGTTAAGAAAATATGACTTGAAGTACAATATTGCCGACAAAGCATATTTTCTTAACTCTTAATTCTTAACTCTTAACTCTTAATTTTTATCAGAACATCCTGCTGACGCGCTTCACTCCGTCCGCAAGCGTGTCGATTTCCTCCTTCGTGTTGTAGAGGGCGAACGAGGCGCGCACCGTGCCCTGTATTCCGAGGCGCAGCATGAGGGGCTGGGCGCAGTGGTGGCCCGTGCGCACGGCTATGCCAAGGCGGTCGAGCAGCGTGCCCATGTCGAGGTGGTGGATGTCGCCCACAAGGAACGAAACCACGGCATCCTTGCGTGCCGACGTGCCGAATACGCGCAGCCCGTCAACCTCGGCGAGCCGCCGCATGGCGTAGCGTGTAAGCTCCTGTTCGTGCATCTGGATGTTGTCCATGCCTATGGCTGTGATGTAGTCAATGGCCTTTGCCAAGCCGTGGGTGGCCACGTAGTCGGGTGTGCCGGCCTCGAACTTGAACGGCAGACGCTCGAACACTGTTTTCTCGAAGCTCACACTCTCAATCATCTCTCCCCCGCCCTGGTAAGGCGGCAGGCGGTCGAGCCAGTCTTCCTTGCCGTAAAGCACGCCTACGCCAGTAGGACCGTACATCTTGTGGCCGCTGAAGGCGAAGAAGTCGCAGTCCATCGCCTGCACGTCCACTGCGAAGTGGGGCGCGCTCTGTGCGCCGTCAACCATCACTGGCACGCCGTGTTCATGAGCTATACGTATGATTTCGTCCACCGGGTTGACCGTGCCGAGCACGTTGCTGACGTGCGTCACGCTGACGATTTTCGTCTTGTCGGTGAACAGCTTTTCGTATTCGTCGAGCCTCAGCTCGCCTTCGTCGGTCATCGGGATTACCCGTATTGATATGCCGCGCTTGGCCGCCTGTAGTTGCCATGGCACGATGTTTGAGTGGTGTTCCATGACCGAGACAATCACTTCGTCGCCCTCCCGCATGAATTCGTCGCAGAAGGAAGACGCCACGAGGTTGAGGCTCTCGGTTGTTCCGCGGGTGAATATGATTTCGCTTGTCGCCCTTGCGTTGATGAACTGCCTTACCTTCTCGCGCGCTCCCTCGTGCAGGTCGGTGGCCTGTTGCGACAGGTAATGCACTCCGCGATGCACGTTGGCGTTGACGTTGTAGTATTCTTCGGTGATGGCTTCGACCACAGGGCGCGGCTTTTGGGTGGTCGCCGCGTTGTCCAAGTATACCAATGGCCGGTCGTAAACCTTGCGGCCGAGGATTGGGAAGTCGTTGCGTATTTGGTTGATGTCGAACATGATATTTCTTTTTTAGGAGTTAAAGGAATTAAGGAAGTCAAAGGAGTTAAAGACGAATGTTTTATTTCAGGGAGTTAAGGAGTTATGTAGTTAAGGAGTTAAGACAAATGTTTTGTTTCAGGGAGCTAAGACTACGCTTTATTTAATTTGTCTGCAAAGCATTTGTCTTAACTCCTTAACTACATAACTCCTTAACTACTAAAATAAAAATCATCTGCACAGCTTGCATCCCTCGCATTTGTTCAGCTCTCCGCGGAAGCGTTTCTCCACGAGATAGTGCAAGCGGTCGCGCAGGGGGTCGAGCTTTATGCCGTCGATTACCTCGTTTATGAAAGCGAACTCAAGCAGGAGCTTGGCCTCCTTGAGCGGTATGCCGCGTTGGCGCATGTAGAACAGGGCCGCGTCGTTGAGCTGGCCTACGGTGCTTCCGTGGGCGCACTTCACGTCGTCGGCGTATATTTCGAGCATCGGTTGCGTGTACATGCGGGCTTCCTTGGTTGCGCAGAGGTTCTGGTTGGTCTCCTGCGAAACGGTCTGCTGCGCACCGTGGCGCACCAGCACGCGGCCGGCGAACGCGCCAACGGCGTTGCCGTCAAGCACGTATTTGTACAGTTCGCGGCTCGTGCAGCGGCCTACGCGGTGGTCGATGAGCGTGTTGTTGTCAACGTGCTGGTGCTTGTCGGCTATCACGCAGCCGTAAAGGTCGCACTCGGCACCCTCCCCGGCGAACACAAGGTCGGTGCGGTTGCGCGTCACCCCGTTGTGAAGCGTGATGACATTGTGGCTCACGCGGCTGTCCCTCTGTTGCTCAATGAACACGTTGCTCACGCGGACGTTCTTCACGTGGGTCTCTTCCAGGCAGTAAAGGTCTAACGAGGCGTTGTCACCGACGTATGCCTCAATCACCTGGGTGGCGAGGAAACGGCGGTCGTCGGCGGCATGGTCGCAGAAGAGCAGCTTGATTTCGGCGCGTTCCTCGACTACTATCAACACGCGGCGGTTGACCATCAGGTCAACGTCGGAGCGCAGGATGTTGATCACCTGCACGGCCCTGTCCACCACGACGCCCTTCGGCACGTACACCAGCAGCCCGTCTTGCGCCAGCATCGTGTTGAGAGCCGTGATGCCGTCGTCGGCCGTCTTGGCCAGCTTGGCGTAATGCTTGGCCACGAAGTCTGGGTGTTCGGCGGCGTATTTGGCCAGCGAACCCACTACGACTCCTTCTGGCAGAAGGTGGTTTTTGGGCAGGGCTTTGTCGTAAAAGCCGTCGTTCAACACGAAATAGAGCGACGTGCTGAGGTTGGGAACGTCGCAGCGGAACGCCTCATACGGGTCTACCGGTATTTCCAAGCGGTTGAGGTTAAGCCCGTAGTCAGGTTCAAACAACGCCGGGATGTCCGTGTATTTATACCTCTCGACCTTCTTCGTGGGGAAGCCGAGGCGGCGGAAGTCGCTGAAAGCGGCGTCGCGCACGGCGTTCATCGGCTCCGCGCTGTGCGACATTAGCATGTCGCGGCACTGCCCATAGAGGTCGATATATTGTTTTTCGCTTTGCATGTTTTTTATGTTTATATAGAAGTTAAAGAATTTAGAGAAGTTATAGAAGTTAAAGCCAAATGCTTCCTCGGATGATTGGCGATAAGCCGAACAAGCCTAATCAGACCTATTAGGCAAATAAGATAACTCGATATTAAAGCCTGCAAGGCATTTGGCTTTAACTTCTATAACTTCTCTAAATTCTTTAACTTCCAACAATTCTTCATTCTCCCACTTCCTCCTTAATCCAGTCGTAGCCGCGTTTTTCGATTTCTTTCGACA
Source organism: uncultured Prevotella sp. (assembly GCA_944320195.1). Classification (GTDB taxonomy): domain Bacteria; phylum Bacteroidota; class Bacteroidia; order Bacteroidales; family Bacteroidaceae; genus Prevotella. Next base: position 62,315 of record CALUGP010000059.1, read on the forward strand.
GCTCCGGCCCGGCGGTCTTCACAATGCGGCCCTTGTAGAGCACGTGGATTATGTCGGGCTTGATGATGTCGAGCAGGCGTTCGTAGTGCGTGATGACAATGCAGCTCGACTCCGGCGTACGCAGCTTGTTGACGCCTTCGGCCACGATGCGCAGCGCGTCAACGTCAAGACCCGAGTCGGTCTCGTCGAGGATGCTCAGCTTCGGCTCGAGCATCGCCATCTGGAAAATCTCGTTGCGCTTCTTTTCGCCGCCGCTGAAGCCTTCGTTCACCGAGCGGCTTGACAGTTTGCTGTCAAGCTCGACGATTTTCCTCTTCTCACGCATGAGCTTCAGGAAGTCGGCCGCGTTGAGCGGTTCTTTGCCCTCATACTTGCGTTTCTCGTTGACGGCGGCACGCATGAAGTTGGTCATCGACACCCCGGGGATTTCCACCGGGTATTGGAACGAGAGGAAAAGTCCCTCGTGCGCCCTGTCCTCGGGCTTCATGGCGAGCAGGTCTTTGCCGTTGAACGTAACCTCGCCTTCGGTCACCTCGTACAGCGGGTTGCCTACAAGCACCGCGCTCAGCGTACTCTTTCCCGAGCCGTTGGGCCCCATTATGGCGTGCGTCTCGCCGTCTTTTATTGTAAGGTTGATGCCCTTCAATATCTCCTTGTCGCCGATTTTGGCGTGTAAGTTCCTTATCTCTAACATTTTATTTAATTCATAATTGGCTTTCGCCGAACTTCGTTTCACAATTCATAATACATAATCGGGCTGCGCCTTGTCAATTCATAACCCATAATGCGTAATCCATAATAATAATGGCGTATGCCCAATTATGAATTGTGAATTATGAATTATGAATTAAAGATTTACCCTACTGTCCCCTCCAGCGACACGCTGAGCAGCTTCTGAGCCTCAACGGCGAACTCCATGGGCAGCTTGTTAAGCACTTCCTTGGCGTATCCGTTGACGATGAGGCCCACGGCTTGCTCGGTCGGTATGCCGCGCTGGTTGCAGTAGAAGAGCTGTTCCTCGCTGATTTTGCTGGTCGTAGCCTCATGCTCAACTATGGCCGAGTCGTTGTGTATGTCCATGTAGGGGAACGTGTGCGCGCCGCAGTCTGAGCCGAGCAGCAGCGAGTCGCACGACGAATAGTTGCGGGCATTGTCGGCATTAGGCGACACGCGCACCAGTCCTCGGTACGAGTTCTGGCTGTGCCCGGCGCTGATACCCTTGCTTATGATGGTACTCTTGGTGTTCTTTCCCAAGTGAATCATCTTCGTTCCGGTGTCAGCTTCCTGATAATTGTTGGTCACTGCCACGGAATAAAACTCCGCCACCGAGTTGTCTCCGCGCAATATGCACGACGGATACTTCCATGTTATTGCCGACCCCGTCTCTACCTGCGTCCACGAGAGCTTCGAGTTATTGCCCCGCAGGTCGCCGCGCTTGGTCACGAGATTCAGCACACCGCCTCGCCCGTGCTCGTCGCCGGGATACCAGTTCTGCACCGTTGAGTATTTCACTTCGGCGTTGTCTTTCACTATTATCTCGACGATGGCGGCATGAAGCTGGTTCTCGTCGCGCATCGGAGCGGTGCATCCTTCAAGGTAAGACACGTAGCTGTCGTCCTCGGCGATGATGAGCGTACGCTCGAACTGCCCCGTATTCCTCGCGTTTATGCGGAAATACGAACTGAGCTCCATCGGACTACGCACGCCCTTGGGTATGTAGACGAACGAGCCGTCGCTGAAAACGGCGCTGTTAAGCGCGGCGAAGAAATTGTCACGGTACGGCACAACACTGCCCAAATACTCACGCACGAGGTCGGGATGCTGCTTCACCGCGTCGCCTATCGAGCAGAATATGATACCCTTCTCGGCCAGTTTCTCCTTATACGTAGTCTTCACCGACACCGAGTCCATTATCGCGTCGACGGCCGTCTGACCGCTCAGCGCGAGGCGTTCCTCGAGCGGAATGCCCAGCTTGTCAAACGTTTTCATCAGCTCAGGGTCAATCTCCTTCTTGCCCTCGTCCTTCTTCTTGGCCATAGGGTCGGCATAGTAAGATATTGCCTGGTAGTCGATGTCGGGCACGTTGACGTGCCCCCACGTCGGCTGCTCCAGCGTCTGCCAGTAGTTGAAGGCCTTAAGGCGGAAGTCGAGCAGCCACTCCGGCTCACCTTTCTTTGCCGAGATGAGACGCACCACGTCCTCGTTAAGTCCTACGTCGATTATGTCCGTATGCACGTCGGTAGTAAAGCCGAACTCGTATTTCTGCTCGGCCACCTGGCGCACAAACTCGTTCTGGTTGTTGTTTACTGTCTCCATTCTTGTAAAACCAATAGTCGCCGGGCTTTGCCGGGACACATTTCTGCAAGTTTGCAAAGATAAGCAATAATGGATGCACAAGCAAAATTTTACATATAAAAAAACAAAACATGTGTGGCCGTATGCCCTGTTGCAGCCTGTCAGCATGTATGCCGAATTTCAAAAGGCCGTAAATCGCAATGCGAAAGGCCGTCGATTACAACGCAAAAGGCCGTGTTTCACGATGCGAAACACGGCCTTTTGCGAACATGCTGATTGTCAGCGGTTTGCGGGCGTGGCATTTCCCTCCTTCAGGTTGTCGATGAAGAGCAGCAGGCGGTTGGTTATGTTGACGTCGCTCACGCCGCTGTCGAAGTCGAGCGAGAGTATGTTCATGTCGGGGAAGAAGGCCTTGATCTTCTTCTCCACGCCCTTGGACACTATGTGGTTGGCTATGCATCCGAAGGGCTGCAGGCTCACCACGCTGCGCACTCCCTGCCTGGCGCACGACATTATCTCGGCCGGCAGCAGCCATCCCTCGCCGAACTGTGCGCTCAGCGTTATCACCTTGCGCGCCTCCTCGGCCTCGGCGAAGATGTCGGCGAACGGCGTGAAGCGGCTGAACGCCGCCGCGGCGCGGTTCACGCGGTCAATGTGCTTCCTTATGCGCCTGTACGCCAGTGTGTAGGCGAAGTCCGCCACTGACCGACGGCGCAGGTGGGCGGCCTCGTCGGCGCGCCTGTTCACGAAGCTCTGCATGAAGAAGTCGAGCAGCAGCGGGGGCACAATCTCCACTCCTTGGGATATGAGCCAGTCGGTGACGCTTTTCTGGGCGAAGGGGTTGAACTTGAGGAATATCTCGCCGACGACGCACACCTTGGGGCACTCCGTGTCGCGGCAGATGCGGTTGAACTCGGCGGCGGCCATGCCGAGATAGCTTACCAGGTCGTCGTGCCGCCCCTCGACGATGAGGCTCTCGCCGGCCTCGAGGTAGAGGTCGCGCAGCCGCGCCGCCTGTCCTGGCTGCTTCTCGCGCACCACCGAGGCGTAATAGAACTTGGATATGCAGTCGCTGTAAAGCACGGCATACAGCGCTATGGGCAGCATCTTCATCCAGTTTACGCGGAAACCGGGCTGCCTGTTGCCCATGGAGCCGCCGAAGGTGAACGCCACAACGGGCACTTCGGCGTAGCCGGCGTCCACCAGCGCCTTCTTGATAAGCTGCACGTAGCTGCTCGCGCGGCACTGTCCGCCCGTCTGGGTCATGGCCACGGCCGTCTTCGCCGGGTCGTACTTGCCGCTCTTGAAGGCCTTTATTATGTCGCCAACGATGAGCGTCGCCGGGTAGCAAACCTCGTTGTTGGCGTATCTCAGGCCCCATTCGCACGACTCGGTGTCGCTCAGCGGCAGGTTGTCCACGTCGTAGCCGGCCACACGCATGATGGCCGGTATGAGCGGGGAGATGAACGGAGTGAAGAACGGCACTATTATCTTGCGCCCCCGGCAAGCCGCGTCAAACTCGGAAGTTGTCTTGAACTCGGTTGTCTTCTTGCCGTCTTTTGCCCTGTCCTTGGCTATCTTCAGGCTCTCCATCAGCGAGCGCACGCGCAGCTTCATCGAGCCTACGTTGTTTATGTCGTCGAGCTTCAGCAGCGTGAGCGTCTTGCCGTGGCGCATCAGCAGGTCGCGCACCTCGTCGGTAAGGAATGCGTCGGGGCCGCATCCGAACGATGTCATCTCGACAAACTCCACGTCTTTCCTGTCCGCGCTCCACCTCGCCGCCTCAAGTATCCGGTTGGGATAAGCCCACTGGGGCAGGTAGTGCGCATCGTCGGCAGCCGCCTTCCGGCCGCGCACAATGTCGTCGGTGATGACGTAGACGCCCATGTCCGCAAGCATGTCTGACACCTTGTGCTGTATCAGCATGTCGGCATGGTAAGGCCTTCCGGCCAGCAGTATGGTCATGGCCCCTTTCTCGCGGGCCTTGCGGTAGACGTGTTCGCTGTATGCGGTGATGTCCCTCGTGTAAGCGTCTTGCGCCGCCACTGCCAGACTGAAGGCGCGGCTCGCCGTCTTGTCGTCAACTCCCAGCGTCGCCAGATATTCGCAGCACTGCCTGAAGAGCAGCTTCTTGTCCTTGAAACTGATGGTCGGCGAGTCTATCGGAATGTTCCCTCCCTGCACTCCTTTCACCACTTCGGCGTATCCGGTCACAATCGGGCAGTTGTAGCTGTTCTGTCCGCCGTCCTGCCGTTCATAGACAACGAACGGCATGAAGATGCGGTCCACGCGGCTGTCGATAAGGTCTTGTATGTGGCTGTGCGCCAGTTTGGCCGGGAAGCAGATGTTGTCTGACATCACCATGCAGGCGCTTTGCTCGTAGCTTGAGAATTCAGAATGTGATGAAAGGCGCACTTCCATTCCGCAATTGGTGAACAGTGTGTGCCAGAAAGGATAGTCCTCGTACATGTTCAGGCAACGGGGGATGCCTATTGTAGTTGCCGGCCGGCCTTTCAGAGGATCGCGGTCGAAGAGCAGCCGGTTCTTCTTCTCGTATGCGTTGAGTCCCTTTTGCGGCCTGTCTCCGCCGCTGTTGGTGAACACTTTTTCGCATCTGTTGCCCGAGAAGTACTCGTGTCCGTTGTCAAACCGATAGCGCATGACGAGGCACTGGTTGTCGCAGCCCTTGCAATGGAGCGTGCGCGACGTGTATCCGGCTTTCGCCATCATGTCGTCCAGAGATGTGCCGCGGTGGCTGCCGCGCCTTGCGAAGAGGGCGCAGCCGTATGCTCCCATCAGCTCCGGCGTGTCGCAGCGCGTCACTTCGGCGCCCGTCAGCAGTTCCAAGGCGCGCACCACGGCGTCGTTTCTCATCGTGCCGCCCTGCACCACGATGTGGCTGCCCAGCTGTGAGACATCCCTTAGCTTCAAAACTTTGTACAGGCAGTTCTTCACTACGGAGTAAGCCAGGCCGGCGGCGATGTCGGCCACGCTCGCTCCTTCTCTCAAAGCCTGCTTCACTTTTGAGTTCATGAACACCGTGCAGCGTGTGCCGAGGTCGCAAGGAGCGTCGGCGCGGCATGCCTCCGACGAAAATTCGTGGGCCGTGTAGCCCAGTGTCTTTGCGAAAGTCTCGATGAACGAGCCGCAGCCTGACGAGCAGGCTTCGTTTATCTCGATGCGGTCTATCACTCCGCCGGTCACGAATATGGCCTTCATGTCTTGTCCGCCGATGTCGAGTATGAACGAGACGTCGGGGTCAAGATAGTGGGCCGCCATGTAATGAGCCATTGTCTCGACGATGCCCGAGTCAAGCTGGAACGCGGCTTTGACGAGGTCTTCGCCGTAACCCGTAGAGCAACTGCCCTTTATGTTCAGCTCGGTGCCGCTCTCGGCGCAGGCTTTCCTGAGGCCGTCCAGTCCTTTCTCGACGGCTTCTATGGGGTTGCCGTTGTTGGCGTTGTAGTAAGAATAGATTATGTTTGAGTCATTGTCGGTCACCACAATCTTGGTGGTTGTCGAGCCGGAGTCTATTCCTATGAATGCGTCTTGCCACCCGTTGTGCAGCTTGGAGTGCGCTACGGCGTGGCGCGACATGCGCTTTTGCCACTCAGAGTAGTCTCTGTCGCCGTTGAAAATTGGCTGCAATGTGTTGTGGAGGTCGTTTCTTGACACAGTGGAGTTTCTCAGTCTGGCTATGATTGCCGACAGCCTGAGGGGCTTTTCGCCGTCCACTTCGGCCAGGGCGGCGCCCGTTGCGGGCAGCAGCGTGCCGTTTTCGGGCAGGATTATGTCGTCTTCTGATATGCCCAGATAGTCGGTGAAGGCCTTGCGCAGGGCGGGGATGAACGTCAGCGGGCCGCCGCACATCAGCACCGGAGGGGTTATCTCGCATCCGTGTGCCAGCGTTACCACGGTCTGCACGGCCACGGCGTGCAGTATGGATGCGGCTATGTCGGCGCGGCTTACGTTCTTGGCGATGAGGTTCTGGATGTCGGTCTTGCAGAAAACGCCGCAGCGCGACGCTATGGGGTAGGTGTGCGTGGCGCTCGTGGCCAGGCTGTCAAGCTCGTCGATGCTTACGTTAAGCAGCACGGCCATCTGGTCGATGAAGGCTCCCGTGCCGCCGGCGCAGTTGCCGTTCATGCGCAGGTCGGCGGCGCGGCCGTTGCGGAAGAACACCACCTTGGCGTCTTCGCCGCCTATGTCGATGAGCGACGATGTCTCGGGATGGCGTTTCATGACGGCCTTTGTGGCGGCCACCACTTCCTGGACGAAGGGCAGGGAGTGCTTCTCGGAGAAGCCCATGCCCACCGAGCCGGTCAGCCTGACGCTTGCGTCGGCGTCGCCGCAGGCCGTCATCAGTTTTTCCAGTACGCTCACAACCACGTCGTTGGCGTTGGCGTTATGTCTTTCGTATTTAGAGAACAGCATGTTTCCGGCTTCGTCCAAGGCCACTACCTTGGCCGTTGTCGAGCCTATGTCTATTCCTATTCTTATCATTATGAGCTTGGTTTGATTCTCTTTACCCGGTGCAAAGGTACTAAATTTAACGTGAGTTCGGTATAAGAAAATCATTGGAAAAGTTGTGGGAATGGAATGTTTTTAGTATCTTTAAGGGTGA
>CALUGP010000060.1 GCA_944320195.1 uncultured Prevotella sp.
TCCTAATTTAATGCACCCGTTCCCCCAGTTCTTGTCTTTTTCCGCCGCTCGGTGTCAAGCCGTCATTCCGCTGAAAAGCGGAATCCAGAGTGCAACCATAGTATAAGCCGTCTTTGCATTATCTACTGGATTCCGCTTTTCAGCGGAATGACAACTTGCCGCCGACTTGTGAAATTCCTAATTTAATGCACCCGTTCCCCCAGTTCTTGTCTTTTTCCGCCGCTCGGTGTCAAGCCGTCATTCCGCTGAAAAAGCGGAATCCAGAGTGCAACCATAGAATAAACTGTCTTTGCATTATTTACTGGATTCCGCTTTTTCAGCGGAATGACGGCTTGACACCGAGCGGCGGAAAAAGACAAGAACCGATGGGACGGCGAACGGCCACGCGAAACGCCGCAAACGGCGCGATGGTAGGCCGCGTTTTGCACCGCAAAACGCGGCCTTTCGCAACCCGTTGGCTGTCAGGTGGTTACGGGGCGGATTGCAAATCCGCCCAAACAAAGATGCAGATCCGTCAAGGCAAAGATGCAAATCCGCCCAAACAAAGATGCAGATCCGTCAAGACAAAGTTTGCAGATCCGCCTTGACGGAGGCGTGGGCGGGCGCGTCTGTCGGCGGAAGCGGCGTTTACAGATTTTAGCGTTTATGTTGTAAATTTTAGCGTTTCGGGCTGAAAGTATATAGTGTTGTGAACTTATTGTGCACGGAAAGTGTGTAATTTTGCCGCTTGAAAAGTTTTTCAGGAAACAAAAGTGTATAACCTAACAATTTCAAACGAAAATGGCAACAATCATCGAGATGAACACACACGGAGTGCAGTCAAACGAGTTTTCACAGACACTTACCAAGGAGCAGCGCCTCTACGCGCGCGAGCAGATGGCCCGGCAGTTCGCCGAGCTGCTGGCGCGCTCGCCCATGGAGAAGCTCTACTGGCAGGAGAGCGTGACCGACCTGATTGACCTCTCGCACGAGGTCTACATGACCGAGCTGCTCAAGGACGACGAGGGCCGCCCCTTCCCCTTCGGCGGCATAGTGAAGAGGGCGTGCGCCGTGCTGCACGTAGTGGAGCCGCGCAACCCCTACTCCATGGCCTACAACGCGCGCAACCGCAAGGGCGTGAAGCAGGTGTCGCTCTTCAGCCGCTACTGCTGGCTGATGTACATGCGCAAGTCGGCCAACCCGCTTAACGGCATGGTGAAGAGGCTGGAAAGATGAGAAAATCTGAAAAGACGGGAAGGTGAAAGACGGGAAAGTTGGAAAAGTGGAAAAAAAATCCTTATCTTTGTCCGCAAACCAAACCATAAGGAAAATGAGACGGATACTCATGACTATCGCCTTCGCCGCCGCCATGCTCGCGGCACAGGCAATGGGCCACGCCGAGGCCCGCCGCGAGGCCCTGTTCCTCACGGACAAGATGGCATACGAGCTGGGACTGAACGAGGCGCAGCATGACGCCGTGTATGAAATCAACTTCGACTACCTGACGTACATCTCGTCGTCGAAGAACGTAAAGGGCACCTACCTCAACCGCCGCAACTACGACATCAACTTCGTGCTCACGCCAATGCAGTACAGCAAGTTCTACAAGGCCGACTACTTCTACACCCCGGTGAAGTGGGACAACGGCGTGGTGCTCAAAGTCTACAGCCGCTACCCCGACCGCTCCAAGATGTACTACCACGCCCCGCGCTCATACCGCTTCTACCGCGGCGAGCACGGCAAGAAGTACAACAACGTGAGCTGGTACAAGGGCAAGGACTTCAGGTCGGGCCGCCCGTTGAAGGAAGGCCGGCATGACACCGGCGTAGGCCACGGAGCCAGGCCCGGCCACAGCATCGGCACGGGCGCAAGCACCAGCCACGGCGGCCACAGCATAGGCCACGGCGCGAAGCCCGGTAACGGGAGCACCGGCGTAGGCCACGGCGCTACGATAGGCACGGGCGCAAGCACCAACCACGGCGGCCACAGCGTAGGCACTGGCGCGAAGCCCGGTAACGGGAGCACCGGCGTAGGCCACGGCGCTACGATAGGCACGGGCGCAAGCACCAATTCCAACGGCATAGGCCACGGCGTGGGCACGCGCAGCCACTGACGTCCCGTGGCATGCGTTCAAGCCATGGCCGGCAAGCCACTCGCAGACCCTACACTATAAAAATCGGGCGGAAGTTTCACCATCCGCCCGATTTTTCTTAACTTTGCAGGCAGGAAAACGATAACAGCAAACACACGATGGCCAAGAAAGACGACGGACTTACGCCGATGATGAAGCAGTTTTTCTCGTTCAAGGCGCAGCACCCCGACGCGCTGCTGCTGTTCCGCTGCGGCGACTTCTACGAGACTTACCTGCAGGACGCCATAGACGCCAGCCGCATACTCGGCATAACGCTGACGCGCCGCAGCAACGGCGGACAGCAGGGCGGCGCGCCGACGGAGATGGCCGGCTTCCCACACCACGCGCTCGACACCTACCTGCCGAAGCTCGTCAGGGCCGGCCGCCGCGTGGCCATATGCGACCAGCTGGAAGACCCCAAGCTGACGAAGAAGCTCGTAAAGCGCGGCATAACCGAACTGGTGACGCCGGGCGTGGCCATGACCGACAACGTGCTCGACTACAAGGAAAACAACTTCCTGGCAGCCGTCAACTTCGGCCGGGCGGCCTGCGGCGTGTCGTTCCTCGACATATCCACGGGCGAGTTCCTCGCCGGCGAAGGCTCTTACGACTATGTGGAGAAGCTGCTGGTGAACTTCTCGCCCAAGGAAGTGCTCTTCGAGCGCGGACGCAGGGACGAGTTCGAGCGGTATTTCGGCAACAAATGGTTCACCTTCGAGCTTGACGACTGGGTGTTCGCCGAGCCTACGGCCGAGCAGAAGCTCCTGAAGCACTTCGGCGTGAAGTCGCTCAAGGGCTTCGGCGTTGACCATCTAAGGAGCGGCATAGTGGCCTCTGGCGCCATCCTGCAGTACCTGGAGATGACGCAGCACACGCACATAGGCCACATCACCTCGCTCTCACGCATAGACGAGGAGCGCTACGTGCGCCTGGACAAGTTCACCATACGCTCGCTGGAGCTGCTGCACCCCATGCAGGAGGACGGCTCGTCGCTGCTCGACGTGGTCGACAATACCGTCACGCCGATGGGCGCAAGGCTGCTGAAGCGGTGGACGGTGTTCCCACTGCGCGACGCCAAGGCCATAGAGTCGAGGCTCGACGTGGTGGACACGTTCTTCCGCGACCCGGCGTTCCGCCAGACCGTAGACGGGCAGTTCCACCGCGTGGGCGACCTGGAGCGCATCATATCCAAGGTGGCCGTGGGGCGCGTGTCGCCGCGCGAGGTGGTGCAGCTGCGCACGGCCCTGCAGGCCCTGGGCCCCGTGAAGGCCGCCTGCCTGGAGGCCGGCAACGACGCTCTGCGCCGCATAGGCGAGAACATAAGCCTCTGCGAGAGCCTGCGCGACAGGATAGGGCGCGAGGTGAGCGAGGACTCGCCGCAGCTGGTAAGCAAGGGCGGAGTGATACGTCCTGGCGTGAGCGCCGAGCTTGACGAGCTGAGAAGCATATCCACCGGCGGCAAGGAATACCTCTTGAAGATACAGGAGCGCGAGACGGAGGCCACGGGCATCACGTCGCTCAAGATAGGATACAACAACGTGTTCGGCTATTACCTCGAGGTGCGCAACACGTTCAAGGACAAGGTGCCGCAGGACTGGGTGCGCAAGCAGACGCTGGCACAGGCCGAGCGCTACATCACCCAGGAACTGAAGGAGTACGAGGAGAAGATTCTCGGGGCGGAGGACAAGATACTCGCGCTCGAGGCAAAGCTCTTCGCCGACCTGGTCATGGCCATGCAGGAGTACATTCCGGCCATTCAGGCCGATGCCGCCCTGGTGGCCAAGATTGACTGCCTGCTCTCGTTCGCCAAGGCCGCAGAGGAGCATGGGTATGTGCGCCCGGTGATTGAGGCCGGCGAAATAGTGCTCGACATAAAGCAAGGACGCCACCCTGTCATCGAGACACAGCTGCCGGTAGGGGAGAGCTACGTGCCAAACGACGTCTACCTGGACGACCGCAGGCAGCAGATAATGATAATAACAGGCCCAAACATGGCCGGAAAATCGGCTCTGCTGCGCCAGACGGCCCTCATAACGCTGATGGCCCAGATGGGCTGCTACGTGCCGGCAGAGAGCGCGAGAATAGGCCTGGTGGACAAGATCTTCACCCGTGTCGGCGCGTCTGACAACATCTCGCTCGGCGAATCGACGTTCATGGTGGAGATGACCGAGGCCGCCAACATACTGAACAACGTCACGCCGCGCTCGCTCGTGCTCTTCGACGAGCTTGGCCGCGGCACGTCGACTTACGACGGAATAAGCATAGCCTGGGCCATAGTGGAATACCTGCACGAGCATCCCAAGGCCGCGGCGCGCACGCTCTTCGCCACGCATTACCACGAACTGAACGAGATGGAGAAGAACTTTACACGCATAAAGAACTACAACGTCAGCGTGCGCGAGGCCGGCGGCAAGGTGATATTCCTGCGGAAGCTGGAGCGCGGCGGGTCTGAGCACTCCTTCGGCATACACGTAGCCCAGATAGCCGGCATGCCAAAGAGCATCGTGCGGCGCGCCGAGGCCATACTGAAACAATTGGAGGCGGACAACGCCCAGGTGGGAGCCGCCGGCAAGCCGGCCGCGACAGAGCGGATAAGCCAAAGCCGCGAGGGCATGCAGCTCAGCTTCTTCCAGCTGGACGACCCCGTGCTCTGCCAGGTGCGCGACGAGATTCTGGGTCTCGACATCAACAACCTCACGCCCGTGGAGGCCTTGAACAAGCTCAACGACATAAAGAAGATAGTAACAGGGAAGTAAATGAAAAATGAATAATGAATAATCTGGACAATGGCGTATGCCCGATTATTCATTATTCATTTTTAATCATTCATTCAAAAAATATATGTTTTACCGCAAGATAGAAGAACATGACATACCGCAGATGACGGAGCTGTACAACTGGTACATAGTGAACGGCGTGGAGAGCTTCGAGACCGAGCCGCTCACGGTGGACGAGATGCGCCGCCGCGTTGAGGAGATTTCGGCGCGGTTTCCGTATTACGTGGCCGTGGACGAAGAGGGCAGGGTGGAGGGCTACTGCTACGCTCATCCGTGGAAGGAGCGCGCGGCTTATTCAAACACGCTCGAGACTACCATTTATCTTGACCCGCATGCCAAGCGTCGCGGCACGGGCACGGCTCTGATGAACCTTCTTGTAAACGACTGCCGCCGCCTCGGCTTCAAGGCGCTCATAGCCTGCATCACGGGCTGCAACGAGGCCAGCATTGCCTTCCACGCAAAGCTCGGATTCGAGCGTGCGTCGCTATTCAGGAGCGTTGGCTACAAGCACGGCCGCTGGCTCGATGTGGTCGACATGGAGCTGATTTTGTAAAGGTGAAACGGTAAAAAACAAGCGTTTTTTATGAAGATGAAAAGGAAAATAGAGGAAATTTTCCGTAAATTTCCTCTATTTTCCTTTATTTATTTGTTTTTCTTACCCTTCCGCCCCTAAGCGTTTCATGAGTTTCGGGCAGAACATGCAGACCAGGCCGAGCGCCACGAAGGGCAGGCTGAGCAGCTGGCCCATGTTGAGAGCCATCGAGGCCTCGAAGGCTTCCTGTATGTCCTTGGTGAACTCTATGAAGAAGCGGGCGGCGAAGATGAGCGTTATGCACAGGCCGAAGAAAAAGCCGGTGCCCACGCGTTCGGGCCGTTTGCGGTAAAGGTGCCATCCGATGAAGAAGAACAGGGCGTAGGCCAGTGCCTCGTAGAGCTGTCCGGGGTGGCGCGGAGTGAGGTCGACGCGTTCGAAGATGAACGCCCAGGGCACGTCTGTGGCCTTGCCTATTATCTCTGAGTTCATCAGGTTGCCCAGTCGTATGAGGCAGGCGGTGACGGGCGTGGCTATGGCAACATTGTCGAGCACGCGCCACAGGTTTACCTTAGTGTGGCGCACGTAGAGCCAGAGGGCTATGATAAGTCCGATTGTGCCGCCGTGGCTGGCCAGTCCCTCGTAGCCGGTGAACTTCCATGAGCCGTCGGCCAGGAAGCGTATGGGCAGTATCATTTCGACCATGTGCTTGCCGCTTGAGAGGAAGTAGCCCGGCTCGTAGAACAGGCAGTGGCCTAGGCGCGAGCCTATCAGTATGCCTATGAAGCAGTAGATGAAGAGTGGGTCGAACAGTTCGGGCTTTATCTTCTGCTCCTTGTAGAGGCGCTTCACTATGAGGAACGCGGCCAGCAGGCCAAGCAGCCAGCACAGCGAGTACCAGCGTATGGAGAAACCGCCGAGGTGGATGGCCACGAGGTCGGGGTTCCAGTGGATGTATAATAATTCACAATTCATAATTCATGATTCATAATTGGGAGGGTAGGGGTGATAGGCAAATTGGGCAAATAGGCCTGATAGGCCAAATAAGCCAAATAGGCCAAATAGGGCTAATGGGCCTGATAGCCCTGACGGGGCAGCTCCAGCTTATCCTGCCTACAAGGCCTATTGGGCTTATCAGGCTTATTAGGCTTATCCGGCTTATTGATAATCAGACATTGAAGCGGAAGTGCATGATGTCGCCGTCCTGCACCACGTAGTCCTTGCCCTCTATGCCAAGCTTGCCGGCCTCGCGCACTGCGGCCTCTGAGCCGTATTTGATGTAGTCGTCATACTTTATCACCTCGGCGCGTATGAAGCCCTTTTCAAAGTCGGTGTGTATTACTCCGGCGCACTGCGGAGCCTTCCAGCCCTTCTTGTACGTCCACGCCTTCACCTCCATCTCGCCTGCGGTGATGAACGTCTCGAGGTTGAGCAGGGCGTAGGCCTTCTTTATCAGGCGGTTCACGCCGCTCTCCTCCAGTCCCAGCTCGTCGAGGAACATCTGCTTGTCCTCGTATGTCTCGAGGCTCGCTATGTCCTCCTCGGTCTTGGCCGCTATCACCATAGCCTCGGCGCCTTCCTCCTTGGCTATCTCCTCTATGCGGCGGCTGTACTCGTTGCCGGTCTTGGCCGACGCCTCGTCAACGTTGCACACGTAGAGCACGGGCTTGGCCGTGAGCAGGAAGAGGTTGCGTGCCGCCTCCTGCTCCTCCTTGCTCTCGAACTCCACCACGCGGGCGTTCTTGCCCTGCTCGAGCACCTGCTTGTACGCCTCCAGCACCGTGACTTCCACCTTCGCGTCCTTGTTGCCCGCGGCGGCCACCTTCTGCTGCTTCGACAGGCGCGCCTCTATGGTCTCAAGGTCCTTAAGCTGCAGCTCGGTGTCGATTATCTCCTTGTCGCGCACGGGGTCGATGGTGCCGTCCACGTGGGTGATGTTGTCGTCGTCGAAGCAGCGCAGCACGTGGATGATAGCGTCGGTCTCGCGAATGTTGCCCAGGAACTTGTTGCCCAGGCCCTCGCCCTTCGAGGCGCCCTTCACCAGTCCGGCTATGTCCACAATCTCGCACGTTGCGGGCACAATGCGCCCCGGATGCACAATCTCGGCCAGCCGCGTGAGCCGCTCGTCGGGCACGGTTATCACGCCCACGTTGGGCTCTATCGTACAGAAAGGAAAGTTTGCCGCCTGCGCCTTGGCGCTCGACAGGCAGTTGAAAAGCGTGGACTTGCCCACGTTGGGCAAACCCACTATACCACATTTTAATGACATCTCTTTTTTATAAACGTTTATATTACGCCTGCAAAGGTACGTAAAAAATCAAGAGTTAAGAGTCAAGAATCAAGAAAAACACATTCCGCGCCTGCCTGCAAGGCATATTTTCTTAATTCTTAACTCTTAATCCGTCATCCCCTGACGTAGTGGGGCAGTTCCTCGGGTATCACCATCGACACCTCGACGATGCCCTCCACGCGGCCGTCGGCAGCCGTCACGGCCGTCTGGTAAATCATCTTGCGCACACCGTTCTTCTCTATCGTGTAGGCGTTCGTGCCGCCCTCGGCCAGCAGCCGGCGGATAATGCCCGCCGCGCGCTCCCCGTGGCAGTCATAGAGGCTCTTGCCCACGAGGTCGCCGTGCTTCTTGTATTGTTCTCGCGCCCTGCGGTTCATGTACGTTATAACCCCCTCCGCATCGGCGGCGGTCACGGCGCACGCCATGCCTTCGGCCCAGTCAAAGTTGTTCATGTTGCTCATATGTTCATGTTCGTTTTCAGTTTTCCTCCTCGGCAATCCACTTGTCTATTGTCTTCGTTTCGCGGCTGAAGTTTATCCCGAGCTTAATGATTTTCCGTCCGTCGGCCTTGAAGGGTGCGGCGTAGCCCTTTTCGTTGATTTGTCGTATGGCTTCCTCGGCCGTGCCGTCGAGCTTGAACTCCATTACGTAGATGTATTCCTTGGTCTTGAGGACGAGGTCAACGCGGTCGCTGGCGGTGTGGTATTCCACGTCTGTGTGGAAGCCCATGAGCCGGAAGACGATGAAGAGCACGTTCTGGTAGTGCACCTCCATGTCGCGCTGCATCTCGTAGGGTATGTCGGCGTAGAAAGTGGCGAGGCGGGAGAGGAAACTGTCGTAGTCGCCGCGCTCCACGTCCATTACGAACCGCTTGATTTCGAAGGCCGTCTTGGTAGGGGGCACGTTGGTGTAGAAGGGCATGAGGTACCTTACGAAGCCGCGCTCCACCTCGTAGTTGGGGAAGCCGAGGGTGTATAGGCCGAACTCGCGGTCGTAGTCCTTTATGGTGAGGTAGCCGCTCTGGTATATTACGGGAATGGGGTCGGTGGACGCCGCGTCGATGCTGTTGAGCACATCTTCGGACGTTACGTTGTGCGACATGTCGTCAAGGTCGTAGTTGTGCATCTGCAGCAGCTTCACGAGGTATGTCGGCGTGCCGGTCTCGAACCAGTAGTTGCCGAACTTCTTGTTGTAGAACGTGTTTAGCAGGCTGAACGGGTTGTACACTCCCGGAGCTTCCTCCTCGAAGTGGTAGCCGTCGTACATGCGTGCAAGCTCTTTCAGGCAGTCGCCGTATGCCATGCCGTTGGCCTCGGCCAGCATCTCGATGTCTTCCTTGAACTGGGCTTCAAGCTCGGCTTCGCTTATGCCGCAAATGTCGTAAAACCACGGCGACATGGATATGTCGTTGAGGTTGTTCAGGTCGCTGAATACGCTCACCTTGCCGAACTTCGTGACGCCCGTGAGCATGGCGAAGCGTATGTCGCCGTCGCGGCTCTTCAGCGCGCCGTAAAAGGGCTTCAACGTCTCGCGGTAGGCGTGCTGCAGCTCCTCGTTGCCTATGGCCTGTAGCATGGGCTTGTCGTACTCGTCAACGAGTATGACGACCCTCTGTCCGGTCTTTTCGTGTGCGCGCTTGATTATGCCGTCGAAGCGTCTGGCAGGCCCTTCTTCCAATGGGTTGCTGCCGTACAGCTTTTCCCATTCGGCCAGCTGTTCGTCAAGCACTTTCTCAAGAGAGTCCGGCCGGTCGTACTTCTGCGTGTTGAGGTCGATGTGCAATATGGGGTGGGGCGTCCAGTCGTCGGCCAACCGGTCGATGGCAAGCCCCTCGAACAAGTCGCGCTTGCCCTCGAAAAACGCCTGTATCGTGCTGATTAGCAGGCTCTTGCCGAAGCGGCGCGGGCGGCTTAGGAAGTAGTAGCTGCCCTCCGATATGAGCTTGTGCACCAACTGCGTCTTGTCAACGTAGTAGTAGCCTCCGCGGCGCAGCTTCTCGAAGTTCTGTATGCCTATTGGGTATTGTTTCATAGCGATATTTTTTTCGATTACAAAGATACGATTTTTTAAGTGAAGAGTGAAGAATGAAGAGTGAAAAATACACTGCTATTTAAATGAAAAATGAATAATGAAAAGTGAATAATCCAATACTCTTTTGGGTTGTGTGCAATGGCGTGGTAATTTGTTGTTATTCAGATAGTTGTAGGAGACGGCCTTCGGGCTTGCGAACGATGGTTTTTAATAACGCCGAAGGCCGCATATCGCGGTGCGGTATGCGGCCTTCTGCATGATTATAGGGTAGGGGAGGCTGGGCAGATGAGCCGGATTGGCCCGATGAGCCAGATTGGCCTAATGGGAAAAAGGAAATGCATTATTCGCTTTTCATTGTTCATTTTTCCCTTGAACAGCACTGGATTTTCCATTATTCATTATTCATTTTTCATTTAAATGGCACTGGATTTTTCATTATTCATTATTCATTTTTCATTTAAATGGCACTGGATTTTTCATTATTCATTATTCATTTTTCATTTGAAATCAGTGCGCCTCCAGCCAGTTCTGGCCCCATCCGCAGTCGGCCACGAGGGGAACGTTGAGCGGATATGCGCCCTGCATCTCTTCAAGGACGATGCGCTCCACCTTCTCCCGCTCGTCGGGGAGGACGCTGAAGTTAAGTTCGTCGTGCACCTGCAGTATCATTTTAGAGCGTATGTTCTCCTTCTTGAAGCGGTCGTAGATGCGCACCATGGCTATCTTTATTATGTCAGCCGCCGTGCCCTGAATGGGTGCGTTGATGGCGTTGCGCTCGGCGAAGCCGCGCACGGTGGCGTTGTGCGACGCGATGTCGGGCAGGTAGCGGCGGCGGTGGAGCAGGGTCTCGGCGTAGCCTTTCTCCCTCGCCGTGGCCTTGGCCTGCTCCATGTACTCCGCGACCTTGGGGAACGTGGCGAAATATCCGTCTATCAGCTCGGTGGCCTCCTTGCGGCTGATGTCCAGGCGCTCGGCCAGTCCGAAGACGGTGATGCCGTAGATGATGCCGAAGTTGGCTCGCTTGGCCTTTGTGCGCTGGTCGCGCGTAACGCTGTCCATCGTCTCGTGGTAAATCTTGGCGGCCGTGGCGGCGTGGATGTCGTAGCCTTCGCGGAAGGCCTCCTGCATGTTCTCGTCGCCGCTGAGATGAGCCATGACGCGCAGCTCGATTTGCGAGTAGTCGGCCGAGAAGAAGAGGCATCCCTCCTCAGGCACGAAGGCCTTGCGTATCTCCTTGCCGTCCTCGCCCCGCACGGGGATGTTTTGCAGGTTGGGGTCGCTCGACGAGAGTCGGCCCGTGGCCGTCACCGTCTGGTTGAACGACGTGTGTATGTGGCCCGTGCGTGGGTTTACGAGCTTCGGCAGGGCGTCAACGTAGGTGCCGAGGAGCTTCTTCAACCCCCTGTGTTCCAGTATCTTGCCCACTATCTCGCTCTTTCCGCGCAGCTGCTGGAGCACTTCTTCCGACGTTACGTACTGTCCCGTCTTGGTCTTTTTCGGTTTCTCCACGATTTTCATCTTGCCGAACAAGATCTCGCCCACCTGCTTTGGCGACGCTATGTTGAACTCCTCGCCTGCCAGGCGGTATATTTCCTGCTCGATGTCGGTCATGCGTTGCGTCAGTATCTGCGACGTTTCCCTGAGCGACGCGGTGTCGAGGCGCACGCCGTTCATCTCCATCGCGGCCAGCACGCGCACCAAGGGCATCTCCACTTCGGTGAACAATTGCCACACGCCGGCCTCCTTCAGTTTTGGCTCAAGCAAGTTCTTGAGCTTCAGGGTGACGTCGGCGTCCTCGGCGGCGTACTCGTAAACCTCACCGGGCGGCAGGTCGCGCATCGACCGCTGGCTCTTTCCCTTGGGGCCGATAAGCTCGTCTATGTGGATGGTCTTGTACCCGAGGTACACCTCGGCCATGTAGTCCATGTTGTGGCGAAGCTCGGGTTGCAGCAGGTAGTGGGCTATCATCGTGTCGAACATCTCGCCCGCCAGCTCCACGCCATAGCCTGCCAGCACCTCAAGGTCGTACTTGATGTTCTGCCCGATTTTCTCTATCGAGGGGTTTTCGTACACCGGTTTGAAAATATTAACTATCTTTTCAGCTTCTTTACGTTCGGCCGGAACGGGCACGTAGAACGCCTCGTTTTCCTCGACAGAGAAGCTCAGACCCACCAGTTCGGCGTCAATCGCGTTGGTCGAGGTGGTCTCCGTGTCCAGACTTAAAAAACTTTTTGTCATGAAAAAGTCACGGATTTTGAGCATATCTTCCTCAGTGTCAATGAGTTTGTACGTATGAGGCGTGTCAGTTAACGTCCTGAGAATCGATTTTTCAGCGCCAACCTGCCCGTCGGCCGGAATTTCCGCAAATAAATCGAGTTGCTGATTTGCGTTGTTTTTGATATTTTCACGGTTGTTAAGAAACTTGTCCAAGAGCGTCTTGAACTCCAGTTCCATGAATATTTTGCGCAGCGCGTCGGTGTCGGGTTCGGTCACGCGCAGCGCATCGAGGTCAAGCTCAATGGGCACGTCGGTGCGTATGGTTGCGAGAAACTTGGAGAAGCGTATCTGCCCGGCGTTCTCCTCGACCTTCTTCTTGAGCGCGCCCTTCAGTTCGGCGGTGCGCTCTAGCAGCGCGTCCACCGAGCCGAACTGCGCCAGGAGCTTCACGGCCGTCTTCTCGCCAACGCCGGGGCAGCCCGGAATGTTGTCCGCCGAGTCGCCCATGAGGCCGAGCAGGTCGACAACCTGCGCCGTCGACGCGATGCCGTACTTGGCGCATACGCCGCCGCCGTCGAGCGTCTCGTAGCCCCCGCCGTGGCGCGGGCGGAACATCACGACGTTGCCGCCCACGAGCTGTCCGTAGTCCTTGTCGGGCGTGAGCATGTACGTCTTCACCCCCGCTTTGCCGGCTTTCATGGCCAGAGTGCCTATCACGTCGTCGGCCTCGAAGCCATCAGCCTCCAAGACGGGTATGCGCATGGCCGCCAGCACCTCCTTTATTACGGGCACCGAGCGGCGTATGTCCTCGGGCGTCTCCTCGCGCTGCGCCTTGTACTGGGCGTAGGCCTCGCTGCGGAAGGTGGGCCCGTGGGGGTCGAAGGCCACGCCGATGTACTGCGGCTTCTCCTTCGAGAGCACCTCGTGCAGCGTGTTGCAGAAGCCCATCACGGCCGACGTGTTCATGCCCTTGGAGTTTATTCTGGGATTCTTGATGAACGCGTAATAAGCCCTGTATATCAGGGCGTAAGCGTCCAAAAGGAAAAGTTTGTCCATGTTTTGCTTGTTTTTTACGTGTAAAGTTACTGATTTTTTGCAATTAATCCGAGAAAATAACTACTTTTGTATCAAATTTCGTAGCATGACTGACTTTTTATCCATCATCAAACGACCGATAGAGCGCGAGCTGAACCA
Organism: uncultured Prevotella sp.; assembly: GCA_944320195.1. Classification (GTDB taxonomy): domain Bacteria; phylum Bacteroidota; class Bacteroidia; order Bacteroidales; family Bacteroidaceae; genus Prevotella. Next base: position 13,152 of record CALUGP010000060.1, read on the forward strand.
GTTTGTATCCCTGTTCAACTCGTCGCTGACACACCAGGACAAGCTCCAGGAGGAGATCTTCGCGCGCATCCGCAACCGCGCAGGCAAGCGCATGAGGCCCATGCTCATCATGCTCATGGCGAAGAACTACGGCCGCGTCACCGACGCCACGCTGCACGCCTCGGTGGGCCTGGAGCTGCTCCACACGGCCTCGCTCGTGCACGACGACGTTGTGGACGAGAGCCGCGAGCGCCGCGGACAGGCGTCGGTCAACGCCCTGTATGACAACAAGGTGGCCGTGCTCGTGGGCGACTACATACTCTCCACGGCCCTGCTGCACGTCTCGATGACGCACAACGAGCTTATCGTAAGGTATCTGGCGGAGCTTGGACGAACCCTCTCTGACGGCGAGATTCTGCAGCTCACCAGCATCGGCGACGACGAGATATCCGAAGACACATACTATAAGATAATAAGCCGCAAGACCGCCGCCCTCTTCGAGGCGTGCTGCGCCATAGGAGCCATATCCGCCGGAATGGAGGAAGACAGGGTGGGGCAGGCCAAGCGCTTCGGCCAGACGCTCGGAATAATATTCCAGATACGCGACGACATATTCGACTATTACGACTCGCCCGAGATTGGAAAGCCCACCGGCAACGACATGGCCGAGGGCAAGCTGACCCTCCCCGTGATCTACGCCCTGCGCTCCACGGGCGACGAGGCCATGCTCGCGTTGGCGCGCAAGGTGAAGCAAGGCACCGTGACGCGGGACGAGATAGCAGCCCTGGTGGACTTCACCAAGCGGTGCGGCGGCATAGAATACGCCGAACGCCGCATGGACGAGCTGCACGCCGAGGCGCAGGAGTTCATCCGCAAGGAGGTGAACGACGCCGCCCTGCGCGAAAGCCTAAAGGCCTATCTGGATTTCGTGATAAAGCGCAGCAAGTGACGTAAGGGTAAAAAGGTAAAACGGTAAAAAAGTAAAACTTTAAAGGCAAAAGGACCAAACGGTAAAACGATAAAAGCAAAAGGCCGCATTTCGCTCGATGAAATGCGGCCTTTTGCATTGCCGTTTGCGGCCTTTCGCTGGGCGAAAGGCCGCAAATCAAGATTAAGGGGGATTAGCCTAATAAGCCCAATAGCCCAATAAGCCCAATGAGCCCGATAAGCCCAATAAGCCTGATGGGCCCAATGAGCCTGATGGGCCCAATGAGCCCAATAAGCCCGATAAGCCTGATGCGCCATGGCGTATTAGGCCCATTAGGCTTATTGGGCTTATTAGGCCCATTGTGCTTATTGGCTCATTAGCCCCATTGTGCCAATTCCTAAGTTATCTTCCCTTGTTCTTTCTGAGCCATTCATTCCTTGCCCTGTACATCTCCTCGCGCAGTCCGCCGCCCTCTACGAAGTCCTGTTTCAGCCTGTCGATGAACTTTCTCAGCATCGAGTCAGTCTGGTGGATTAGCGTTATCGCGATGTTGGCCACCGTCTCGTCGCTTCGCTGCGCTATGGCCTCGCGGTAATACGCGCTGTCGTTGTGCCTGGTGCACACGGCGCGGGTCTGCGCCGCCTTTGCACTGTTGACATCCCATAGCGCAAGATTGCGCACGCGGATGTAGTCCTCATAGTCGGCCAACAGCTCTTGCAGGCTCGCCCGTCCCACGTTGGTAAGCTTCAGTTCAGTCTCCTTCGACGTGGTGCTTGCCGCGCTCCCTTCCGCTATGTTCTGCTTGCATGACCGCGCCGCCTGCACCATCTGGTCTATCGTGCGGTCGCCCTTTTCAAGGTATTTGTGGGCGAAATAGAACGTGATGTCATAAATGCATTCCGCCTTTTGGTAGACAATCAGGTTGCGGTAATTGCCGCGTTGCGGCATGAACGGGCGGTTGTTGTCAGTCATGGTATTCTTTTCTTTTTTGGTGATTAATTATTGATTATGAGCCTGATAGGCCTGATAAGCCTTATAGGGGATTGGCCCAATGAGCCAGATAGACCAGATAAGCCTTATAGGGGATTGGCCCAATGAGCCTGATTAGCCTGATGCGCCATGGCGTATTAGGCTCATTGGGCCCATTGGGCTTATTGGCTCATTGGGCTCATTAGGCTCATTAGCCCCATTCTTCTTAAAAGAATTTCGTCTCTTCCCCAACTATCTCGCTGAGCAGCATGTTGGCCAGTCGGCTGGTGCCGAGGCGCAGCCACTTGTTGGTCAGCCATTTTTCGCCCAGGACCTCTTTTACTATCGTGTAGTAGATAAGTGCGTCAGTGACCGAGTTAAGGCCGCCAGCGGGCTTAAAACCTATCTGAATGCCCGTTTCGTCGTAGTATTCCTTGATGGCCTGGCACATCACATATGCTGCCTCAGGCGTGGCGGCAGGCTCGAGCTTGCCCGTAGATGTCTTGATGTAGTCGGCGCCGGCGTACATCGCCAGGATTGACGCCTTCTTGATATTGCTGGCCGTCTTGAGGCAACCCGTCTCCAAGATTACCTTCATCGGCGCGTCGCCGCACGCCTGCTTCAGCTCCGAGATGTCGTCGCACAGCCCCTCGTAGTCGCCGCTGAGGAACTTGCCCACGGGCATCACGATGTCTATCTCAGTGGCGCCGTCCTTCACGGCGAGCGCGGTCTCGGCCACCTTAACCTCTATGAGAGCCTGGGAAGACGGGAAACTGCCCGATACGCAGGCTATCTCTACGCCGTCAACCTCAAGCGACTCGGCCACCGTCCGTGCGAAGCAGGGGTACACGCAGATGGTGGCCACGTGGGGCAGGTCGGGGTAGGTGGCGTCAAACTGGTTGACGCGCTCCGTGAAAGCGAGTATCGACTCGTCGCTGTCCGTCGTCTTGAGTGATGTCAGCTCGATGCTGCCGAAGAGGAAGCGTTTTACCTCCGGTGTGTCGTTCTCGTGCACCTTTTCGGCTATTATCTTTCTGACTGCCTCGCGCACGGCGTTGTCGTCAAGGTCGGTGTTGTATTTGCTCAGGGCTTCGTCATACTTGCTCATCTTCGGGAGCTCCGTCTCGTGCTTGTGCTCATGCCCGCATCCGCAGGCCTTCTTGTCGTTTTCTGTTGCCATATTGTCGTTCTTTTTAGTTGTTAATCAATAGATTATTCATTGTTCATTCCATCATTTTTCATTGTTAATTTTTAATTTTTCGTTCTCCAAATGCCTCGTCTTGTCGCGCTTCGTCTTCTTTTCGAGGTTCTTCTTGAGTGCCTCGGTGAGATCAACGCCCGTCTGGTTGGCCAGGCAGAGCAGCACCCACAGCACGTCGGCCATCTCGTCAGCCGGGTCTTGCGGTTCGCCCTTCTTGAAGCTCTGGTCGCCGTATTTGCGCGCCATCACCCTCGCCAGTTCGCCCACCTCTTCTGTGAGGCACGCCATGTTGGTCAACTCGCTGAAATAGCGCACGCCGTATTGCCTAATCCATTGGTCTACAATGAGTTGCGCCTCGCGTATGGTTATTTCGTCATTCATTGTCTTGTATTTTTTAATAGGCCGGATAGGCCATATTAGCCCAATAGGTATGTTGTGCCAATAAGACCTTTTGTGGTAATTTTCTTGACTCTTAATTCTTAACTCTTAATTCTTAACTCTTAATTATTCCTTATGCCTCGTGTCCATGCAAATCGTCACCGGGCCGTCGTTGATGAGTTCCACTTTCATGTCTGCGCCGAACTCGCCCGTGAGCACCTTGAGGCCTGTCTCGCGGCGTAGCTTCTCGCAGAACGAGTTGTACAGCGGTATGGAAACCTCGTGGCGGGCGGCGTGTATCCAAGAGGGGCGGTTGCCTTTCTTGTAGGATGCCAGCAGCGTGAACTGGCTCACTACGAGTATCTCGCCGCCAACGGCCGTCACGGGCAGGTTCATCACGCCCTCAGAGTCATCGAAAACGCGCAGCGCGGCGGTCTTTTTCACGAGCCAATCTACGTCCTCCTCGGTGTCGCCATCGGCCACTCCGAGCAGTATCATGTAGCCTTTTCCTATTGCGGATTTCACCTCTCCGCCTATCGTTACTGACGCGCGGCTGACGCGCTGGATTACTGTCTTCATCTTGTTTTTGTTATAAAAGTAGTGTTTATTTCATTTATGAGCAAGTATTTAATGCCTTTAACACATTAGATTGTTGCTTTTTTATTGAAGTGATTGAATATGATTTCGGCTTTTGACGAACCTATAATGTCCGTAAGTTGCTGAATGTCAGCCTCTTTGATGCGCTTTACTGACTTGAACGCTTTTAATAAAGCGTCACGTGTCTTGGGGCCTATGCCGCGGATGTCGTCAAGCTCGGAGTGCAGCGCGTGCTTCGAACGCTTGTCGCGGTGGAAGGTAATGGCGAAGCGGTGCACCTCGTCCTGCATGCGCGTAAGGAGGCGGAACAGCTCGCTGTCGGTCTTCATTCCGACGACCATGGGCGGCACGCCGTAGAGCAGTTCGTTGGTGCGGTGGCGGTTGTCCTTGGCCAGTCCGGCGATGGGGATGTCAAGGTGAAGCTCGCCTTCCACGACCTCGCGCACCACGCTCATCTGTCCCTGTCCGCCGTCCGTAATTATAAGGTCTGGCAGGGGCAGGCCTTCCTCCACCATGCGCGAGTAGCGGCGGCGTACCACCTCCTGCATAGAGGCGTAGTCGTCGGGGCCAGTCACTGTCTTTATTATGTACTTGCGGTAGTCGTTCTTGCTTGGTTTCATCTTCTTGAACACCACGCAGGCCGCCACGGCGTCGGTGCCTTGGATGTTAGAGTTGTCGAACATCTCTATCTGGTAAGGCATCTTCGGCAGCTTCAGCGCGGCCTGTATCTCCTTCATCAGGCGCACCGATTTCTGTTCGGGGTTAAGCTTTTCGGCCTGTTTCATGCGGTCGAAGCGGTACTGCTTGCCGTTCATCTCTGAGAGTTCCAGCAGCGTGCGCTTGTCGCCGCGCTGCGGCACGGTGAACGTGACGCCATCGAGCGTCATGTCGACAGGCGACGGCACTATGATTTCGCGCGACCGGCTGCCCATCCTCTCGCGTATCTGAAGGATGGCTATTTGCAGTATTTCGTCAGGAGTCTCGCCCAGTTTCTTTTTCATCTCGAACGTCTGCGCCTGGTTGATGGAGCCGTTCGTCACGTGCAGGTAGTTCACGTAGGCCGTGCGCTCGTCGTCTGTGACGCTGAACACGTCAACGTTTGTGATTGAATGGCTCACCACTTCGCTCTTGGCGCAGAAGCCGTCGAGCAGCAAGTAGCGCTGCTTCACGGCCTCGGCCTCCTCAAAGCGCATCTCCGCGGCCAGCTCCTGCATGCGGCGGTAGAGCGTGCGCTGCAGCTCGCGCGTGTTCCCCTTCAGTATCTCGCGCGCCTGGGCGATGCACTCCTGGTAGTCGTCATACGTCTGCTTGGCTATGCACGGCGCGCCGCAGTTGTGTATGTGCCACTCCAGGCAGGGCTTGTACCGGCCCTGTTCCACGCCCTCGCGTGTGATGACTTGGCGGCATGTGCGCGGCCGGTAGAGCTTCTTTATCAGCTCCAGGACGGCGTGCATCGAGGCGATATGGCTGTAAGGACCGTAGTAGGTGCCCCATTTGCGGTTGATGTTGCGCGTACTGAAGATGCGCGGAAAGTACTCGTTGGTGACGCAAATTGAGGGATACGTCTTGCCGTCCTTGAGCAGGATGTTGTACTTTGGCTGATATTTCTTTATCAGGCTGTTTTCCAAGAGCAGCGCGTCTTCCTCCGTGTTGACCACGGTGTAGGTGATGTCGTGAATCTTGCTCACCAAGACGCGTGTCTTGAAACGGTCCACCTCTTTGTGGAAGTAAGACGACACGCGCGCCTTAAGGTTCTTCGCCTTGCCTACGTATATTATCGTGCCGCTCTCGTCATAGTACTGATAGCTGCCGGGCTTGGCGGGCAAGTTGCTCACGATGGCTTTCAGACGGGCCAGCCGCTTCTCGTTTTCTTCTTTAGTCATAGCGCGTAAGTGCTTTGTACAAAGGGGTTTTCATGAAAAATGTTTCACGTGAAACTTAACCCCGTAGGGCGATTAAGAGTTAAGAATTAAGAGTTAAGAATTAAGAGTTAAGAAAACATGCTTTATTGGTTGGCGTCATGCTTGCCAAACCTGCTTTATAGCCTCAAGGCAAATTCCCTTAACTCTTAATTCTTAACTCTTAATTAGATTAAACTTTCAGGAGCGTTGTTACTTCGGTCTCGTTGCCGAAAGCGTCGCGGCCGTGCAGTCCCTCGCGGGTAAGCTCTATGATGAAGTTCACGTATATCTTCTTCGGGTTGAACTTCTTCACCAGGTCGTAGGCGGCGCGCATGGTGCCGCCGGTTGCCAACAGGTCGTCGTGCAGCAGGACTACGTCGTCGGGCTTTATGGCGTCCTTGTGTATCTCGATGGTGTCCGTGCCATACTCCTTGTTGTACGTTTCCTGGATGGTGTCGCAGGGCAGCTTGCCCGGCTTGCGGCAAAGCACCACGCCGGCATGGAGCCTTACGGCAAGCGCCGACGACATGATGAAGCCGCGGCTCTCGATGCCGACTATCTTCGTGATGCCCTTGTCCTTGTACAGTTCGTACAGTTCGTCCTGCATTATCTGCAGGCATTCAGGGTTGTCAAACAGTGTCGTGACATCTCTGAAGTTGATGCCTTTTTTCGGAAAATCGGGGATGCACCTCAGATTGTCCAGAAGTGTCTTGTTGTTCATTTCTTTTCTTTTTATTGTTGATCGATTGTTTTCTTGGAAGTTCTGGGAGAACCGGGGCTTTGTGAGTGCTGGGAGAGCTGGGAGGAATGGGAGAACTGCGAGGATTTGGAAACAGGCCATTTTCTCACCTTCTCACCTTCTCACTTTCTCACCTTTCTCACCTTTCTCACCTTTCTTTTACCTCTTCAATATGCCGTCTTTCGTCGTCTGATTGGCCGTCTTTTGCCTTGTGAAAGGCCGTCTTTTGCAAGGCGTTTTGCGGCCTTTTGCAAAGCCTCTGTTTCAGGGCCGTCTCACGGGCGGCTGGCGCATGTCCGGCGTGTGCCGGCTGTATGCTCGGCATGGGGTGGGGAGACGGCCTTGAAGCTGCTCCTTTCCATCGTGAAACCTGGCGATTTTAACATTCAAGCAAAGTTGTGGACGTTTCCCGTATGTCGCTATGTTTCAGTCGGTTCCAACGTTTTTATTTGATGAAAAATCCTCAATTTGTTTCACGTGAAACATTTTGTCTCTTACCGTTTCATGAGCACCAGCATGATGTTGATGTCGCTCGGCGACACGCCCGGTATGCGGCTTGCCTGGGCCAGGGTCTCGGGGTCTATTTTTTCGAGCTTTTGCCGCGCTTCGGTTGAGAGCTGCTGCATCTCTGAGTAGCGGAAGTGTCCGCGTATCTTTATGTTTTCAAGGCGGTGCATCTTGTCGGCCACGAGCCGTTCGCGCTCTATGTATCCCTTGTATTTCATTTTTATCTCGGCGGCTTCGGTTATCTCCTCCTTGCGGTTTGGCAGCGATTCCAACGCCTGTTTCAGGCTTGGCAGTATTTCGGAGAGGTTCTGCATTGTGAGCTGCGGCCGCGCCACGAGGTCGGCTATCTTGCATCCTTCGCGCAGGGGGGTGGTGCCAAGAGCTTCGAGCGCGGAGTTTATGTCGCGCGGTTTCACCGGTGTCTTGGCGCAAAAATCGACAAGATGCTCAGTCGCCAGCTTTTTCTCCATCCACCAGTCGTAGCGGCCGCGCGTGGCAAGGCCTAATGAGTAGGCGCGCTCGGTGAGGCGCGCGTCGGCGTCGTCCTGCCTTAGGAGTATGCGGTATTCGGCCCTGCTGGTGAACATGCGGTAAGGCTCGTCAACGCCTTTGGTCACGAGGTCGTCGATTAGCACGCCTATGTAAGACTCGTCGCGGCGCATCACGAAGGGCTCTCCGCCAGTGCAGCGCAGCGCGGCGTTTATTCCGGCCACGAGTCCCTGCCCGGCGGCCTCCTCGTATCCGGTGGTGCCGTTCACCTGTCCGGCGAGGAAGAGGCCGGGCAGTATCTTTGATTCGAGCGAGTGGCGCAGCTGCGTCGGGTCGAAGAAGTCGTACTCTATGGCGTAGCCCGGGCGGTAGACGCGGGCGTCGCGCAGGGCGGGAATCTTCCTCAGCGCGTTTATCTGCACTTCCATCGGCATGCTGGACGAGAAGCCGTTGAGGTACATCTCGTTGGTGTCTTCGCCTTCAGGTTCGAGGAAGAGTGGGTGCTGCTGCTTGTCGGGGAAGGTGACAAGCTTGGTTTCGATTGACGGGCAGTAGCGCGGGCCGATGCTCTGTATCTGTCCGTTGTACAGGGGCGAGTCGGCCAGTCCGGCCATGAGCGTGGCGTGCACGTCGGGGTTGGTGTAGCAAGTCCAGCAGGTGAGCTGTTTTAATGGCCGTCCTGTCGGCATGAAGCTGAAGCCGTGGAAGTCGTGCTCGCCCTCCTGCACCTCCATGTCCTCGAAGTGTACGCTCCGCCTGTCTATTCTTACGGGCGTGCCGGTCTTCATGCGTCCTGCGGTGATGCCGTGGCGCGTGATGCTCTCTGTGAGCCGCGTGACGGCCGGCTCGGCTATGCGTCCTCCGGGCAGTTGGCGCCGGCCAATGTGCAGCAGTCCGTTGAGGAAGGTGCCTGCGGTTATCACCACGCTCTTGGCTCTCAGCTCCACGCCCCACACGGTGCTCACGCCGACGGCCTCGCCTTGCTCCACGAGCAGCTCCTCGGCCTGGTCTTGCCAGATGTCGAGGTTGTCGGTGTGGTCGAGCACGGTGCGCCACTGCCAGATGAACTTGCCGCGGTCGCACTGCGCGCGGGGGCTCCACACGGCCGGTCCCTTCGACCGGTTGAGCATGCGGAACTGTATGGCCGTCTTGTCGGTGACCAGTCCCATCTGTCCGCCCAGGGCGTCAATCTCGCGCACTATCTGGCCTTTGGCTATTCCGCCCACGGCCGGGTTGCAGCTCATCTGGGCTATCTTGTTCATGTCCATGGTGACGAGGCAGGTGCGCGCGCCCATGCCTGCTGCGGCCGCTGCCGCCTCGCATCCGGCGTGTCCGCCTCCGATAACGATGACGTCGTATTTCAAAAGCATGTTGTTTTACGGTTTTACGGTTGTGGGCTTGTTGTTCTTTTACGGTTATCGGGCGGCCCGTCTCACGGGCTTGCGGCTTTGCAGTCGCCGGGTTTTACGGTCTTATAATCAGAGTGTCCGTATCACCTTACAACCGCATGACCGCATAACCTTATAACCTTTACGCCGCAAAAGTAAGAATTAAAATCGAATTTTTTGTCAAATAGTTTGATTTATCACCAAAATGGAGTATATTTGCATCTCAAAACGATGCCACAATACCTATTATAAGGTAGGGCGGCACGAGCTGTTCGCTGCGCGCGAACAGCCGTTCCTGCGTTGGTAGACATTATCGTTAAATCAATTTAATACTTTAAAAAATCAATCATTTATGTGGTTATGTAATTCACCAATCGGAAGGAAAGTAGTGATGTCTGTCACAGGCGTCGCGCTAATCCTGTTCTTGACATTCCACATGTCAATGAACGTAGTTGCACTTTTCTCGGGCGAAGCTTACAACGCAGTGTGTGAGTTCCTCGGGGCTAACTGGTACGCCCTCGTGGCCACGCTGGCCCTGGCCGCCCTGGCAGTAATCCACATCGTGTACGCGTTCCTGCTGACAATGCAGAACCGCCGCGCCCGCGGCGAGGAGCGCTACGCCGTGACGGCGCGTCCGGCCAAGGTGGAGTGGGCTTCGCAGAACATGCTCGTGCTGGGCATCATCGTGCTCCTGGGCCTGCTGCTGCACCTGTTCAACTTCTGGTACAACATGATGTTCGCCGAGCTGACGGGCATCGCCGTGCCCCATCTGCCGTCAGACGGCTTCGCCTACATCCTCGACACGTTCGCGAACCCCGTTTACGTTGTGCTTTACATCGTATGGCTGGTAGCCATCTGGTTCCACCTCTCGCACGGCTTCTGGAGCGCGATGCAGACATTCGGATGGAACGGCAAGGTGTGGTTCAACCGCTGGAAGGCCATCGGCCTCGTCTATACCACGCTGCTCATGCTGGGCTTCCTCGTGGTAGTGCTGGCGTTCGCCTTCGGACTTGCCCCGAGCCAGTGGTGACTTCAATTCATAATTCATAATTAATAATTCATAATTGTTATGGCAAAGCAAATCAATTCCAAGATACCAGAGGGACCGATAGCTGAGAAATGGACCAACTACAAGGCTCACCAGCGCCTCGTCAACCCCAAGAACAAACTGAAGTTGGACGTCATCGTCGTAGGCACCGGACTGGCCGGAGCCTCCGCCGCAGCGTCGCTCGGCGAGATGGGTTTCAACGTCCTCAACTTCTGCATACAAGACTCTCCCCGCCGCGCTCACTCAATCGCCGCGCAGGGAGGTATCAACGCCGCAAAGAACTACCAGAACGACGGTGACTCGGTGTACCGCCTGTTCTACGACACGGTGAAGGGTGGCGACTACCGCGCACGTGAAGCTAACGTTTACCGTCTGGCTGAAGTGTCTAACAACATCATCGACCAGTGCGTGGCACAGGGTGTTCCGTTCGCCCGCGAGTACGGCGGCATGCTCGCCAACCGCTCGTTCGGCGGCGCCCAGGTGTCTCGCACGTTCTACGCAAAGGGACAGACCGGCCAGCAGCTCCTGCTCGGCGCGTACTCGGCGTTGAGCCGCCAGGTTCACACCGGCCGCGTTAAGCTGTACACACGATATGAAATGGAAGACGTGGTAATCGTCGACGGCCGTGCACGCGGTATCATCGCGAAGAACCTCGTCACCGGAAAGCTCGAGCGCTTCTCAGCCAACGCCGTTGTAATAGCTACCGGCGGATACGGCAACACATACTTCCTCTCTACCAACGCTATGGGCTGCAACTGTACGGCAGCTATGGCTTGCTACCGCAAGGGAGCATACTTCGCTAACCCGTCTTATGTGCAGATTCACCCGACTTGTATCCCCGTACACGGCGACAACCAGTCGAAGCTGACGCTTATGTCCGAGTCTCTGCGCAACGACGGCCGCATCTGGGTGCCCAAGAAGCTTGAGGACGCCAAGGCACTGCAGCGCGGAGAGAAGAAGGGCAGCGACATTCCCGAGGAAGACCGCGACTACTACCTGGAGCGCCGCTATCCGGCCTTCGGTAACCTCGTGCCCCGTGACGTGGCCAGCCGCGCCGCCAAGGAGCGTTGCGACAAGGGCTACGGCGTGAACAACACCGGTCTGGCCGTGTTCCTCGACTTCTCTGAGAGCATCGAACGACTAGGCCTTGACGTCGTGTTGCAGCGTTACGGCAACCTCTTCGACATGTACGAGGAAATAACCGACGTCAATCCGGGCGAGCTGGCCAACGAAATCAACGGCGTGAAATACTACAACCCGATGATGATCTATCCCGCCATACACTACACCATGGGCGGCATCTGGGTCGACTACGAGCTGATGACCAGCATCGAAGGACTCTTCGCTATCGGCGAGTGCAACTTCTCCGACCACGGAGCCAACCGCCTCGGAGCGTCAGCCCTCATGCAGGGACTGGCCGACGGATACTTCGTGCTGCCTTACACAATCCAGAACTACCTGGCCGACCAGTCAATCTGGCCCCGCATCTCGACAGACCTGCCCGAGTTCGAGGAGGCCGAGAAGGGCGTACAGAAGGAGATCGACCGCCTCATGGGCATACAGGGCAAGCGCTCTGTCGACTCAATCCACAAGGAGCTTGGCCACATCATGTGGGAGCACGTGGGCATGGGCCGCACGGCCGAAGGCCTGAAGGAAGGACTCGAGCTGATAAAGAAAATCCGCAAGGAGTTCGAGACCAACCTCTTCATCCCCGGCTCTAAGGAAGGACTCAACACAGAGCTTGACAAGGCGATCCACCTGCGCGACTTCATCACCATGGGCGAGCTGATAGCCTATGACGCGCTGTCGCGCAACGAGTCGTGCGGCGGCCACTTCCGCGAGGAGTACCAGACGGAGGAAGGCGAGGCCAAGCGTGACGACGAAAACTACTTCTACGTAGGCTGCTGGGAGTACCAGGGAAGCGACGAGAAAGCGCCAGAGCTCATCAAGGAGCCGTTGCATTACGAGGCTATAAAAGTCCAGACCAGAAATTATAAGAACTAATTGACTGTCAATCGGTTATTAAATCAAAGAACAAATGGAGACAAATATAAGTTTCACGCTTAAGGTCTGGCGTCAGAACGGGCCTAAGGCAAAAGGTCATTTTGACACGTTCGAGATGAAGGACATCCCGACGGATACCTCATTCCTCGAAATGTTGGACATCCTCAACGAGCAGCTCATCGAGGACGGCAAGGAGCCGTTCGTATTCGACCATGACTGCCGCGAGGGCATCTGCGGCATGTGCTCGCTCTACATCAACGGCCATCCCCACGGCCCTGCCACCGGAGCTACCACCTGCCAGTTGTACATGCGCCGCTTCCATGACGGCGACGTAATCACTGTCGAGCCGTGGCGTTCGGCCGCGTTCCCCGTAATCAAGGACTGCATGGTTGACCGCGGCGCGTTCGACAAGATAATGCAGGCCGGCGGATACGTCAGCGTGCGCACCGGCCAGCCCCAGGACGCAAACGCCATCCTCATACCGAAGGAGGCCGCCGACGAGGCCATGGACTGCGCTACCTGCATCGGCTGCGGCGCTTGCGTGGCAGCCTGCAAGAACGGCTCTGCCATGCTCTTCGTCAGCTCCAAGGTCAGCCAGCTGGCCCTGCTGCCACAGGGACGCCCCGAGGCCGCAAAGCGCGCCAAGGCCATGGTGATGAAGATGGAGGAGCTTGGCTTCGGCAACTGCACCAACACACGTGCCTGCGAGGCCGAGTGCCCCAAGAACGAGTCAATAGCCAACATCGCCCGACTGAACCGCGAGTTCATCAAGGCGAAGCTTGACGACTAAGATCTATCATTTTATTTTTCCAAAATATCATAATTGTTGAGGGCGGTGCGCAGTGATGCGCGCCGCTTTTTTTGCGCTCTTGGCTGAGGTCTGTGGAGTGGGGTGGGGCGCGGCTGCAGTCTTTCTGTTGACAATCTGTCGTTAAACAAGTGCTAATATGATTAAAATATTTAATCTTTCATGACGATTTGTCAGCACGATGTGTCTGTATGTCAAAATCTGTAAGTGGCACGGATGTTGCATCCTGATGGGTGAAAGCCTTGAACGAAAGCGGGAGGCAATCGAAGGAGGCGACGCCCGCAGGGCCGAGCCGCCGGATGAAAAAGGTTAAACATAAATGCAAGGAGGATTTGATTATGGCTACATTACCAGTTTTTGGAAGGAACGCTTGGATGCCGAGCATCTTCAACGACTTTTTCGACAATGACTTCATGACTCGCGCCAACGCCACGGCGCCCGCAATCAACGTAAAGGAGAGCGACACTGAGTACACCGTGGAGCTTGCGGCTCCGGGCCTTAAGAAGGATGACTTCAACGTGAACATCGACCGCGACGGCAACCTGCACATCCACATGGAGAGCAAGGCCGAGAAGAAGGACGAGGACAAGAAGAGCCACTACCTGCGCCGCGAGTTCTCTTACTCTAAGTTCGAGCAGACGCTGCTCTTGCCTGACGACGTTGACAAGGACGGCATCGGGGCTAAGGTGGACAACGGAGTGTTGACCGTAACCCTGCCAAAGACCCAGAAGAAGGAAGACAAGGAGCTGAAGCAGATTGAAGTGAAATAAAGGTGAGAAGGTGAGAGGGTGAGAAGGTGAGAGCCTTCGGGTTAAGTTAAGGTTGTAAAACCGTAAAAACTTAACCGTCCAAAACACCTTTAGACTTAACCCAAAACACCATTAAGGCTTAAATAAATGGGAATGTGGAAGACCCTGCCGTTGGCAACAACGGCGGGGCTTTTTTGTTTCTCTCCTTCTCACCTTCCTGCCTTCTCACCTTTATTTCTCACCTTCTCACCCTCTCACCTTCTCACTTTTTTTATTATCTTTGCAGCCATTATGGCTTTTACTTACTCGAAAATCGTTGAAAGATACGGCGCGCTGGTGCGCCTCGGAGTGCCCATTGTGGTGGGGCAGATAGGCAACGTCGTGCTCGGTTTCGCCGACACGCTCATGGTGGGCCACCACTCCATGCGTGAGCTGGCCGCGGCCAGTTTCGTCAACACCATGTTCATGCTCGTGGTGCTGTTCGCCACGGGCTTCTCGTACAGCCTCACGCCCGTTGTGGGCAGCCTCTTCGGGCGCGGCGATAGGGCGTCCATCGGCGCGGCGGTGAAGAACGGCCTGGCGGCCAACACAAGCCTCTCGGTGGCGCTCGTGGCTGTGCTGTCGGTGTTCTGCGTGAACATCCACCACTTCGGCCAGCCCGAGGAGCTGCTGCCGCTGATGCGTCCCTACCTGTGGGTGAACATCGCGTCGCTGCCCTTCCTGTGCTGTTTCAACACGTTCAAGCAGTTTTTCGACGGCGTTACCGACACCAAGACGCCGATGTACGTCATCATCGGCGGCAACCTTCTCAACATTTTCGGCAACTGGGTGCTCATCTACGGCGAGCTGGGCGCGCCCGAGCTGGGCCTTTTCGGTGCCGGCGTGTCCACTGCCCTGTCGCGTGTGGTGATGGCCGCGGCGTGCGCCGTGGTGTTCTTCCGTCACAGGCGTTACCGCGACTACCGCGCCGGGTTCGCCTCGGGCAGCGTGAGCCGCGCCGACGTCAGGCGGCTGTCCGCTCTGGGCCTGCCCGTAGCCCTGCAGCTGGGCATGGAGAGCGCGGCCTTCTCGCTGTCGGCCATCTTCGTGGGATGGCTCGGCACCACGGCCTTGGCCGCCCACCAGGTGATGCTCACCGTGTCGTCCGTGCTTTACATGATCAACAGCGGCATGGCCGCGGCCGTGGCCGTGCGTGCCAGTTATTTCGCCGGACAGGGCGATTACGAGGCCGTCAGGCGCACGGCGGCGAGCGGCCTTCATGTAGTCCTTGCGATAGCTTTCACGCTGTCTGTGCCCATATTTCTGCTGCGCGGGGAGTTGAGCTGGTGGTTCACCGACAGTGCCGAGGTGTGCTCGCTGGTGTCGGTCACGGTGTTTCCGCTCATAGCCTACCAGTTCGGCGACGGCCTTCAGTACACCTTCGCCAACGCGCTGCGCGGCATAGAGTGCGTCCGCCCCATGGTGTGGATAGCCTTCTTCTCCTACTTCGTGGTGTCGCTGCCCTTGGGCTGGCTGCTCGGCATCCACATGGGCTACGGCCTCGTGGGCATATGGTCGGCCTTCCCCGTGTGCCTGTCGCTGGCCGGACTGCTGTATTTCCTGCGCTTCAGGAAGGAACTGAAGGTAAAGGTAAAAAGGTAAAAAAGTAAAACGGTAAAACGGTAAAAAAGTAAAAGGGTGAAAATGAGAAGCCGTCTTTCGAAATGCGAAAGACGGCTTTTCTGCTTGTAAAGGGCGGCAAATGGGGAGGTGGTTTACGGCTTTTTGCAAAGCCCTATGCACAGGCTTCTTTTACCGTTTTACCCTTTTACTTTTTTACCTTTCCCCAACTTGTTTTTACCTTTTTACCCTTTTACCTTTTTACCTTTCCCGAGTGGTTTTCACCTTTTCATTTTCCCCACACCACTTCGTCCACCGTGCGGTATGTGTTTTCCAGTTGAGGGTCGGTCTTCTCATACGTGTCGATGCCTATCTGCATCACTGGCGGCGTGTCCTTGCCGTTCACCGGTTGCCACTGGGGCAGTCCCAGTCCGTTGGGGTCGCCCGTCTTCACGAAGTTGAGGTAGTAGCCCTGGAACACGGCCGACACGGTGAAGTCCTCCGGTTGCCAGTCATACACGCGGTTGGTGGGCAGCGTTCCCATCGCATATTCTATGTCGGCCGAGTGCACCGCGCCTGTGGCTTTCGTCTCGTCCTTGTCCTCCCCGGTCTTGTCTTTCACTCCGCCGGCCAGTCCCGCCGTCTTGCCGGCCATGCGCATGGCCGGGCGCGGATGGCAGAACAGGTATCGGTACACGGGCTGTCCGCCCGTGGCGGTGTGCATGTCGCACCACTTCCACGTGGCGAACGCCACGAACATGTCTCCCGCCAGCCGCGCTCCCGGCGTTCCGGCCACGTCCTCGTCGGTCATGAGTCCGTATGCCCGCATCACCCTGTCGGTGTCCTTGCCGAAGCGTCCGCTTATCACTTCCCTTACGGTGGCCGTGGTCAGCGGCCTGTCTCCGGTGAAGAACTGTATCGGCATCTCCGCCGAGTTCCATCCCACGAGCAGCGGCACTCTTGCCTGGCGGCCGTTCATGAACGTCTCCACGGGCTGCTCCGTGAAGAAGTGGTTGTCTATGTTGTACATCTTCTGCATGCCCGTATTGCCTGCTTTCCTCATCAGCTCGTCGGCCGGCATTGCCCTCATCTCCTGCAGCGAGCGGCATCCCGTGCGCTTCATCGTCTCCATGCCGGCCTTCTCGGCCTCCTCGAGCGTTGCCAGGCGGTCATATCCCATGACAGACGCGCTCGACCCTATGGCCTGGGCGAACAGCCCCTTGCTCGTCGGCGAGGCCATCAGCGCGCTCACCGATGCCGACCCTGCCGACTCGCCCGCTATCGTTATTCGCTCCGGGTCGCCGCCGAAGGCCGCTATGTTGTCCCTCACCCAGCGTATGGCCGCTGCCTGGTCCATGAATCCGTAGTTGCCCGAGCCTTTGTAGGCGGTCTCCTTTGACAGCTCCGGGTGAGCCATGAAGCCGAACACTCCCTCGCGGTAGTTGGCCGTCACCGACACTATTCCGCCCCTGGCCATGGACGCTCCCGCGTAGCGTGGCTCGCTGCCCGAGCCTGCCGCCAGCCCTCCGCCGTTGAAGTAGATCAGCACGGGCAGGCGCTCGTCCATGGTCTTCGCCGGCGTCCATATGTTCAGGTAGAGGCAGTCCTCGCTCATTTCGTCGGTGCCGAAGCCCATGTCTCCGTATATGGGCAGCTGCATCGGGTTGGGGCCGAACTGCTTTGCCTGCCTCACTCCCGTCCACGGCTCCACCGGCCGCGGCGCCTTCCAGCGCAGCTCCCCCACAGGGGGCTGGGCGAAGGGCACGCCCCTGAACACCTTGATGCCTGCCTCGTAAGTGCCTTCAAGCACGCCGCACGCCGTCCTGGCCTGCGGTCCTTGTGCGCCGGCCGCCATCGTGCAGAGCGCCAGCGCGATTGATGTGATAAGTTTTTTCATTGCCTTATGGTTTTTGTCTTGTCGTTTTTCTCGCATATCAGGAGCACGTGCCGCCCGTCTTCCGTGGTCGTGCCGAAGATGTAAGTCGTGCCGCCGTCGCGCAGCTTCAGCTTCTTTTTGAGCGCGTCGGCCGGCAAGGGGAAGTTCCTCACGCTCACGTTCGCCTGGCTGATGCCTCCGAGCGCGGCCTTCAGCCCGCGCTTGTTCATCGTCGTCACGGCGCGTATGGCGAAGCCCCGGCCGGGAAACCGCGGTATCTCCACGGGCGACGAGAACAGGTGGCTGTCGCGGCTTATCTGCCGTGCGGCGTAGCGTTGTTCCAGGAGGGCGAAGCATCCGGCCTTCATCAGCGAGGCGTTCGGCTCGTAGAGGAAGGCCGGCGTGGCTGCTTGGAAGGGCTGTGAGGGCTGGGAGTTGTGGTAGAACTGTGAGCACCGGGACAGCTCTTCGGGCGTGAACGTGAACTCCTGGCCGTCGTTCACGCAGCAGATGCGCTCTATTTTAGTGTATTTCCGCGAGAGCACCAGCAGCAGCTCCTTGCACTCGTTGCCCGCCGACACTATGTGAACCTCGCCCACGTGCGGCCCCATGTCGGCCGCGGCCTTGCGCCAGTCGAGCATGGGCGATAGCTTTATCATCACGTAGTCGGCCTTCTCGAGCAACATGTCGCGCATCGAGAGCACGTCGGGCGTGCAGTCGGCGATGGCGAACGTGCGTCCGCCCGACTGTGAGCGGCGTGCCGGGTCGGCGTAGACGAGCGTGGCATGGCTTATTTCTTTCATAATTTGCCCACAGTCGCCGCAAACCACCTCGGCCTGGCTGATGCCCAGCGCGGCCATGTTGTGCCGCGAGATGTCGCACAAACGGCTCTGCCGCTCTATGTAGACGGCTTTGCCGAAGAGCGGCGCCAGGTAAGAGAAGTCCACGCCGAAGCCGCCCGTGAGGTCGACGAGGGTTGACGGGTTGGCTGGGAGAACTGGGAGGACTGGGAGTTCTGTGATGAGGCGGCGTGCCACTGCGGCCTTGTACATGGCCGTCTGCTGCGACGAGCATTGCTCCATCGAGATGTGCGGCGGATATATTATGCCCTCGGTTGCGGCCCATCGCGGCAGCTTCGTGCGCGCCGTCTGGCGGCCCGCTATCTGGTCGAGGGCGTAGGGCAGGTCGATGTCCTTGCGGCCGGCGTGTGCCAGGGCGAGCCGTCGTATGTCGGCGTCGAGGTTCTGGTTGATGAATTCCTGGGTTGTCATTTTTCTCTTTTTTATGGGAGGCCTGGGAGAACTGGGAGGACTGGGATGGTTGGGAGGACTGGGTATTCAGCCTCATTCACAGTTCTCTCAGTTCTCCCGGTCCTCCCAGGTTGTCCTGTTCCCTTGTCATTTCAGGCCGTTGCGGTATTTCAGTCGCGCCCTTGTCATCTCCTCTCTTATGCCGCCTTGTGTCAGGAAGCGTTGCTTGGCGGCTTCTATCAGGCGCACCATGAGGTAGTCTGTCTGGTGAATCAGTATTATGGCGATGTTGGCCGTGGTCTCGGCAGAGCGTGTCTTTACGCGTTCGCGGTAGTAAGCAGAGTCGGCGTGGGCGCGGCATACCTGCCTGGTTTGCACGGCCTTGGGCGAGTCCTTGGGCCAAAGCTCCATGTCCCTCACTCTCAAATAGTCCTCATAGTCGGCCAGCAGCTCTTGCAGGCTGGCCTTAGCCACGTTGTACAGCTTGATTTCCGTCTCGCGCGAAGCTGTCGCCGCCTGGCTGCCTTCGGCAATGTTCTGCTTGCCGCTGCGCGCCGCCTGCACCATCTGGTCTACCGTGCGGTCGCCCTTTTCAAGGTATTTGTGGGCGAAGTGGTATGTTATGTCGTAGATACATTCGGCCTTGCGGTACACCAGCAGCTTGTGGTAGTCGCCCTGCTGGGGCATGAAGTCCTTGTTGAATGTTGTCATGGTATTGTTGTTTTTAATATTTAATGGGATGACTGGGAGGGCTGTGAGGTGTGGGAGAACTGCAAACAAGGCAGCTCTCCCACGCCTCACAGTTCTCCCAGAATTCTCAGTTCTCCCATTATTCCCTTGTTATTTGATGACTTTGTAGTATTTCCTTGCCGTTGCCCTTGATATCAGGTTGAAGTGCCACCACTCCGTCCTCAGGGGGCGGAAGCCGGCGTAGCGCATCACCTGGCGCAGCAGCTGGCGGTTCTTCTGCGCCTGGCGGCTGATGCGTCCGCTCTTTACGAGCGCCTCCTCGCGGTCTATGTGGGCCGCGGCTCCCATGTAGTCTATCTTCGTGCCCATGTCGAGCGTGTCGCCGCGGGCGTCGCATAGCGTTATGTCCACGGCCATGCCGTAGTTGTGCAGGCCGCCTCCGCGCGCGGGGTTGCTCACGTAAAAGTATTTATTGGTGTTCTTCACCTTGTCCCACATGCGCTGCTGTATGCTCATGGGCCGCGCCGCGTCGTAGACCTTAAGGCTCAGGTCGGGGCGCAGCTGCTTCAGCCTTCGCTGCGCCTTTGCCAGCGCGGCGGCGGCCTTGGGGTGCAGGTAGGCGCGGGTGAGGTCGGTGTAGAGCACCGTGCCTGTGAAGTTGTCGGCTCTCGAGTACATCAGGCTTACGGGTATCGACTTGTCCCTGGTGTGAATGTCGACCATTCCCTGCCTCTCCATCGACAGCTCGGTCTTGGTCTTCTTCGCGCCGGTCTGGGCGCAGGCCGGCGCTGCCAGCATGCAGGCGAGGGCCAGGATTGTGATGAGTTGTTTTGCCATGGCTGTGTTTTTAACGCAAAAATAAGGCTTTTGCCGGCACAAAGCAAATTTTCACAGCATTTTGTTTTGAATGCGGTGAAAATCTTGCCGCGTAACGCGTTGGTCGCCAATGTGTTGCGAAATGTCTTGTCCTGCCATAAGTTGACACATTTACGACCAATAAAAATGTGTGCAATTATGCGAAAAAGTCCAACAAAGT
>CALUGP010000061.1 GCA_944320195.1 uncultured Prevotella sp.
TATATACAACCACATCTTTCTAATGGCGGTCATTAGAAATAGTGCTAACTCCGTCTCTAATGACCGATTTGGGTTTACATGAAATCACGTGAGTTCGGCATGACAGGAATGCCACACCAGCCAACTTTCAGCAGCCCGGTGTCATGTCGTCATTCCGCTGAAAAGCGGAATCCAGAAACCCGCCATAGGGGTAAGCCGCCTTTGTCTTTTCGACTGGATTCCGCTTTTCAGCGGAATGACGGCTTGACACTGAGTGGCAGAAAAGCAAATCGGTAAGAATCTTTTTTAAATGGGAAGATAAATCTTTGTGCCGAACTCGCGCTGGATTAACGTAATGACTTCACGGGACGGGCGGGCAATGGCGCGTGCCTGCCAACTGCCTGATAGTCAGGCGTGTTGCGAAAGGCCGTCTTTCGGCTTGCGAAAGACGGCAAACGGCAACGCAAAAGGCCGCCTTTCGCAGCGCGAAAGACGGCCTTTCAGGATAAGGCTTGCGAGCCTTTGGGTCTTACTTCTTCAATACCGAGGCGTCATACTGCTTGCCGCCGGCCGTTACCTTGACGCGGTAGATGCCCGGGGCGCACGCGCCCATGTTGATATACTGCGGCTCGCCTGCCGCCTTGTGGGCGGCGTGAGCGGTGGCAACCATGCCTCCGGCGTTGTCGTACACGTAGTAATTTACGTTGTCGGCAGCCTCGCCGAGAGCTACTTCAAGCCTGTCGGTCACGGGGTTCGGACCTACGCTGATGTCCTTGCCGGCCTCAACCGAGCCTATGCCCGTAGCCGGTACCACGTTGACAGTCACCCTCTTTACGGTTTCGCCGCCGTTAGCGTCGGTGGCGGTGAGCGTCAGCTCGGCCGTGCCTGCCGCGTTGCCGCCGATGATGAATCCGTCAACGCTCGGGTAGAGCGTTGCAGCCGGGCTGTCTGACAGCTCTGCCGTGAAGGTCATCTCGTCGTCGTCGGGGTCGCTGAAGATTGTCGAGTATGCTATCACGCCCGATGTCTGGCCTACGTATACGGTCATCTCGTCGTCGCCTTCGTAAACCGGGGCGCGGTTGGTGAACTCTACGTTGTAGATAGCTTGTACATCTGTTGAGTTACCCGAAGCGTCCTCGGCGGTGATTACCGCAGTGTGCTGGCCTGCAGTGCCGTAGTCGGGAGCTACCGTTACGGTCATTTGCAGCTTGCTGCCTGCCGGTACTTCAATTGTGCCTTCAACGGCTTCAACAGTTGTTTCCGTACCGTCTGAAGCTGTCAGTGTGCACTTGCTTACGGTTGCTATGCCGCTCTCGTCGCTTACGCTTGTGGTGAATGCCTCGCCCTCGGTGTCCTCGACGGTTATTACCATCTCGGCTGTCGAGCCTTCGGGTACGGTTATCGTTCCCTCGGGCAGGGTTACAACGGGCGCCGCGTTCTTGTTGAGCGTTATCGGGTAGTTGACAACCGGCTGTGTCGGGTCGTTGCTCTTGATTACGATTACGGCCTTGTTGCCGTGGTCGAAGTATGAGCTTTCGCCGTTGATTTCGAACTCTACGGTCTTCTCCTCGCCTATTGCCAGCTCGCCCTCGGTCTCGGTCGTGAGCAGCTTTATCCAAGGCTTGCCGGGCACGTCCTCGATGCACGTCATGAAGTAGCCGAACGAAGAGTAGTAGCTCTCGTACATTGCCGCTCCGAGGTCATACCATCCCGTAGTGGCGTTGTATGCCATGAAGCGTCCTTCCTCCATTGCGTCCTCCTTCTGTGGTACGTATGCCATCACTTCCTCTCCGGTAGGATACTTCAGCGCTACGTAGAAGGTGTCGCCTGGGTTGATGTACACGTCCTTGTCGAACTCGAGCATGCGCGGTTCGCCCATGTAGTGGCCGTCGATTGGAGTCTCGCGCTCAACCCTGAGCGTGCCCTGTCCTATCACGGTGCCTGCCGCTACGTCGCCGCCCTGGATAACCTGGGCCTCGAAGTCGACATTCTCGCGTGTGCCTATCGTTCCGTAGAAGAAGAGCTTTGACAGGTTGAATCCTTCGGCGGGAGCGACGAAACGCGTAGCCGCGATGAAGTTGTTGACGTTGTCGCGCGAGCCTATCATGTATGTCTGGGGCTGCTCAACGCCGAGTATCGGATAGTACAGTATGTTGCTGCAGTCGTAGCCCTCGGGCACGTCGTAGGGGAAGCCCTCGAATACCGTGTGGGGCTCTATTCCGCGGCAGGAAGCCTTGATGAGCGAGTCGCGCTCGGCCTCGGTCAGGCTGTACACGCCCTTGTTGGTTGACCATGGAGCTATGCCGCCTCCTCCTTCGCCGCCGGGCACTTCAGGAGTCTCGCCTATGCCGGTCGGGTCCATGCGGAGCGAGTAGGTCAGCTTGTACTGTCCTTCGTTCTTGATGGTCATGCTGCCCTTGCCCGTGTAGTCGTTGTTGACGTCTACGCCGCCGATGGTCACGCCTTCGGCAGGGGTGGTGACGAGCAGCGGAGCCTCGGTCATCCTGATGTCGACAGGAATCTCCTGCTCTGTGACGTCAATTCCCTCAAACGTCAGTTTCACCGGAGCGTTAACCGTGAACGGCATGCCCATTTCGAACGTCCAGATGGCGAACCTCACGGGCTCCTTGCCTACTTCCAGCTCGCGGCCGTCGTACTGCATCCAGCCCATGTTGCTGTCGGAAGATTGTACGCTGAGGGGTCCCGGGTCGATACCGCCGCCCTGCTGCATCTCTGCGTAGACGAAGAGCTGCGCGGGAGTTGTCATCATGTCGGGAGCGAACTCCACGTTGGTTATCTTGAATGCCTTTGAACCGGTGTTTGCCACCTGGAACTCGGTCTCGAGATAGCCGGTGAGGTTGGATCCTACTACGGCCTCGTCAACGATAGCGTCGGGTATCACCGGATTAGGCTCGCCCTGTATGCTGATAGCCATAGGAATCTCTACGACGGGCTTCGTCGGCACGTTGGTCTGCATTACGAGCGTTGTCTCGTAGTTGCCGCCAAGGCTGTCGGCAAGCACCTCGATGGGCAGTTCGACAGAGCCTCCTGCGGGCACTGTGAAGGTCTTTACGGGATAGAACTCTACCGCGTTGCCGGTGGCGATGCACTGGTCGGGCAGGCGCAAGCCCGTCTCTCCCGTCTCGTCCTGCATGCCGGCAAGTCCGAACACGCCGCTCATCACGCCGCCGTCCTCAAGCAGGTACTGGAACTTGTAGCTGCCGTCGCGGTTGAGGATGAGCTGGAAGTCCATGCCGAGCATCATGCTGTTGGCGTAGCCTATGTACGAGATGATTACACGGTCGTCCTCGGCCTTGTAGTAAGTTCCGTTCGTCGTCGAGACGTCCATCGAGTGGTTGCCCCAGAAGGGAGCTATGATGTTGGTGTAGAACGTCTCCGTGGTCGGGAACGTAGCCGGCGGAGCGGGGAACTCCTTGTAGTCCTCGTGCTGGCTGAACGATACGAAGCCGGTGTTGTAGATGTACATCGTCTTGTACTTCTTGCCGTAGAACGGGAATTCGAAGGGCAGCTCAACCGTGTAGTAGTCGGTCTTGTCAATGTAGTAAGTGAAGTCCTGGTGCTCGGTCTCCGGGTCGTTGGTTATGTCGATCCAGTTGTACTCTATCTCGTCGTAGTCGGTCTTCGACTTGTAGATGTAGCCGAGCGACGAGTTCTCGTCGGTCTCAAGGTTGGTTATGTTGAACCATGCGTTGGGCTCAACCGAGAAGGTCAGCGCCTCGTTGCCGCCGTTGTTGACGGTCAGCGTCTGAGCCATGTCCGTGCCGTAGGGCGTGTCAACCGTCACGCTTTCCGGCGTAACGCTGATTTCGGGGCAGCCGATGACGTTACCGCTGAGCGTTACCTGTGCCGACGTTCCGTCCTGGTAGTTGACGGTAAGCACGTCGCTTACCTCGCCCTCAGTCTCTGTAGGCAGGGTTATCATGATGTCCTTGCCGTATCCGGGCTTGATGGTGAAGCCCTTGGCTACGTCGTCGGGCACGGTGAACTTGCCGCCCTCTACAGTTACTGACGTTACGACGAGGTCGTTGGTTCCGTTGTTGCTAAGCAGCACGGGGCGTATCTCCGTAGCCGTGCGGAACACCTCTCCGAAGTCAACCGACGTCGCGTCGAGCTGTGCCACGGGCACGAGTCCGTCGCCGGTGATGTTGGCCGTGAGCGCGATGTTTACGCTCGGGGTCGTCGGGTCGTTGGTGAGCATGGTCAGGTTGTTCTTCAACTCGCCAGCGTACATGCCTTCAACGGCCTTAGCCGTTACGGTTATCTCCTTGCTTTCGCCCACTCCCACGACGCCGCTCGGGCTTGAGAGCTGCGATACCATCGACGTTGCCGGCGCCACGATGCGTATTGCCGAGCCGGTGGTTATCTGCTGGTAGAGGGTGTTGCCTTCGAGCGCAGCCTCGTTGTCGGTTACCACGAACGGGTCGGCGCAGTCTACGTCGGCCACGCCGACAAATACGTTCTGGCCTTCGTTGAAGGTCGTGGTGCGGTCGTAGTCGTCGTAATATACCTCAACGCTTCCGTCAGCACAGAGCGACATATGGAAGCTTACTGGCGTGTATTGGTCGCCGCCGTCAAGGGCGGGAGCCAGCACGTCCTTGTATTTCACGGTGAACTTGCCGTCCTGGCGTCCGTAGGTTATCTTGCTGTTGGCGCCCATCGAGAGGTTGCCCGAGCATGCGAATGCCGAGATGTAGCCAAGGCCCTCGACGCAGCTTGCCACGGGCACCATGCACGTGATGTTGCCGTCTATCTGGTTGAACGCCACGCCGCCGCGGTCGTTGATGTACACGCGGGAGTAGTTCTCGCCGTAGAACGGGAACTGGAAGCCCAGGTCAACGGCCTCTGACTGCCATACGTTGTTGTTGAACTGGCCCGTGATGTCGGTCTCGTTGAGCAGGTCGGGGTTGCCGTCATACTGGAACTCGTCAGAGCCGTTGAGGTTAGACTCGTAGCTGTAGCCGAACTTGTGGGCAGCCACGTCGCCTATCGTCTCGTCAGAGAAGCGTGGGAAGACGTACTCCAGCGGGTATTCGCCGGTGTTCTTTACGGTAATCGTAGTGGTCTTTGTCTCTCCGCCGACCTCAAGGTCGCCGAAGTCGTAAGTGGCGGGTGTCACCTCAGCCTTGGCGGGATTTGTGGCCACGCCGCGTACTACGAAGCTGTATGTCTGTCCGTTTTTGTCCTTGAAGGTAACGGTGCCCGACTTGCTGCCGGCCGTAGCAGGCTTGAATGTCACTTCGAACGTGCCGGTAGAGCGCGGGGCGAAGCCTTCGCAGTAGTCGGCAGGCTCGAACTCGGTAGAGCTGCACGTGATGTTGTCGGGTGCCTGAAGTCCTCCCCACTCGCCGTTGAAGGCTCCGTAGCCGTTGTTGACAACCTCTACGGACAGCGTTTTCTCCTGTCCTATCAGCAGTTCGCCGAAGTCCACCACCTTGGCGGTTACCAGTTCGGGCTTGTTGCCGGTTACTTCCATGCGTACCGTCACCTTCTGCACGGGTTTGTCAGTCTGGTTGGTGTTGACGTCAAGGTTGAAGGTGTAGCTGCCGTTGGGCATGGTCTGTCCGTCGTTCTGCATCGTTACCACCTGCTGTCCGCCAGGTCTTACCGTGCCGCTGACGGGCTCGGGAGAGAGCACTGAGCTCCAGTTGGGGTTCTTGCTTACGGCGTAAACGTCCCATACTATCGAGTCGGCGTTGGCAGCGAGGTTGCCTTCGCTGAGCACTTGCTTGAGCTGTGTCCACGTCTGTCCGTTGTCACCGCTATAGAAGCTGTACTGGTTTACGTTCTCTGCGTTGGCGTATCCTGCGCCGAGCGGGTTGGTCTGTCCTGCCGGGAACTTTGCGACAACCCAGAAGCTTGAGCCCGGCTCGAAGAATATCTGCTCCTCGAGGTCCTGGTCATAGCCGTACGTGAACCACTCGGGCGTGAACGACGTGAGCAGGTTGGCCGTCGAGATTGACTGCGAGCCGTTATAGATTTCGATTGTAGGTGTGAACGATTCGCCCGGTCCGCCGAAGTTTATCGCGGTCAGGTTGAATCCGTCAGGATACGTTGTCGGGTCTACGTAGAAGTACTGCGCCAGGGCGTTGGGCTTCGACGTGTCGCTGTCGCCGATGTAGTGGTAAATGCCATTAGAGTAGGTCATCTCTTTCGGGAAGTCCTCCTGCACGTAGTCGGCTGTCACTACGGGGTAGTTAGTCACTGCCGAGTATGCCTGCACGCTCTTGCTTGCGGGCACTATGCGTCCCGGTGACGGGGCCGTCAGCGCCGACGTTGATATCTGCTCCGATACGGTGTTTGCCGAGAGGCTGTACTCGAGGATACCCTTGCCTATGTTGTTGATGGTTAGCTGGTCGGTGGCAACGCTTCCATTGGCAGCGTCGACATTGAGGCTCAGCTCCGTCTTGTCGAGGCTTATCTCGGGGCCTTCGTTGGTCGTGGCGCTCTTGACGGGCGACATGGCCGCGCGCGTGCCGTAACGGTTGACGGCCACGATGGCTACGTAGTAGGTCGTGGTGGGCTCAAGGCCTCCCAGTTCGTACGAGAACGCGTCGCCCGAGGTCTGGAATTTTGTGTCCACAGTTACCGAGCGGAGTGTCGACAGGTCGGTGCTGGCCGTGAACTCGCTGGTGCTGTAGTATATCACGTGGTGGTCTACGCTGCCCTCGTCGGCCTGCGGTATCGTCCATTCTATGAGGATGTTGTCCTGCGACGGTGTCAGCGTGAAGTCGCTGACGGGCTCGGGAGCCTCGCCGGTGCCCATCTGCAGGGCCTTCCACGCGTCGATGTATCCGCTTCCGAACAGTCCCTCGACGTCGGGGTTGCGTGTGTAGAAGTCGTTAACCGACGACGTCAGCTGTGACTTTAGCGTAGAGTTCGAGAAGTCGGGGTTGCCGTATTTCGACAGTACGAGCGCCGCTATTCCCGATACGTGCGGGCAGGCCATCGACGTGCCTTCCATGTATCCGTACGTGCCGTTGGGCAGCGTGCTGAGCACTCCGTAAGGGTCGCCGTAGTCCATCTCGCCGCCCGGCGCCGTCACGTCGCACCATGTGCCGCGTGTCGAGTAAGTGGCTGGCGTGAGCATGGGGCTCATCGCTCCCACGGCCAGTACCGGCTCGTAGCAGCCCGGATAGTATTGGCCTTCCAGTCCGGTGTTGCCGTTGGCGAAGATACAGAGTCCTCCGCTCATCTTGGCATTGGTATAGTCCCACTCGTCGGGGTCACTGCTTACCTTGACACCGCCTCCGCCGTACTGCGTGAAGTAGTCGATGGCGTCGAGCACGGCCTGCTCGTAGTAACCGTCGGTGTCCCATCCCCATGAGCACTGGGCAATGCTTGCGCCCATGTCGGCCGCGTAGACGAGAGCTGCCGCGAAGTTGGCGTTAGCGTTCGAGCGTGAGTCGAACACCTGGCATGCCATCATCTTCACTCCGCCCTCGCCGTTCTGTCCGCCGGCCACGCCGCTTACGCCAATGCCGTTGCCGTTGACAGCGGCCACGGTTCCGGCCACGTGCGTGCCGTGCTCGTGCTGGTAGACGTCGGAAGAGTTGATTACGAAGTTCCATCCGTAGACGTCGTCGGTGTATCCGTTGCCGTCGTCGTCAACGCCCGGCTCTCCGTTAAGCTCGGCCTCGTTAGTCCACGCGTTCTTCTGCAGGTCGGGGTGGTCTGTCTGGAATCCGCCGTCGATTATCGCGACGATAACGTCCGGTTTACCGGTCTCCTCCTTCCATGCCTCGAACAGGTTGACGTCAGCGCCGGCAACCGCGCCCTGCAGCAGGGTTCCGTCGTTGTTGTAGTGCCACTGTTGTGACAGCATGGGGTCGTTCATCGGCATGTCTGCCGAAGCCTTTGCGGCCAGTTCGGCCTGTGACACCACGCGCGCCTTGCCTTCGCCGATGAGCTTCATCGGCCTTACTTCCTCGGCAATCTGCACACCGGGCACGGTCTTGTAGAGCGAGCGTGCCGACGCGGGGGTAGCAGCCTCGGAGTCGAATGTCACTTCATACCAGAGGTCAAGCCCCGCTGCCTTGTGCCTCTCCTCGAACTTCGGGGAGTAGGGGATAAGGCGCCTGATGCTGACTGCCTTCACCTTACGGTTGGCGCGGTCGAGCGGGGTAATGCCTGTGGTCACCACGCCGTTGCTCATCGTCATGGGCGCTCTGAGCAGGCGGTCGGCAACTTCACGCTGAAGCTTGACGCGCACTACCTTCTTTTCGGAAGAGGTAGCAACCGACTGAGCCGATAGCTGCGTGCCTAAGGCTATTGCCATAAGCAGCAACATCAGTTTGAGTAGGTTTTTTCGCATAAATGTTGATTTTAATTAATGAATAAATAATTAATGAATAGAATGAAATAATATTATTAAGGATAATCCTTTCTTCCGTAATATAACGCCCGGTTCACACCGGGATATGATGCCGAAGTGTTCGCAAAGTTAATACAAACATTGTGACTTAACAAATATTTGTATATAAAATATTAAAAACAATTTAACGCATCGGAAAACTGTAAGCAATCGGCCTTAAATACGTTTCTTTTGTTATGATTTCGTCAAAATTACTGTCAATCCGTTTATGCGTTAATGTAAGCGCAGCACCAAAAGAACATTCATCACGGCGGCCGGCACACTATGCGGCGTGAAAAACGGCCGGCATTACGACGCCTCATGAAAACCGTAACCCGCAAGTGCCGCCACGCTTACGGTCAGGCGCAGTGAGAGCCGTTTAAGTAAACAAGCGTAAGCATATCAGGCCGATTCGCTTTTAATCCGTAAAGGCCGTCTTTTACGCTGCAAAAGACGGCCTTTCACGGCGCAATACATGGCCTTTTAGAGAGCAAAACACGGCAAACCGTAATTTTAGCGGCCAGCGATTAAACTTACGGCGGCCTACGGCGTCTAATTAAAGAATGACTAATGCCGCCGGAAACGGCGGCCGGCTACTAACAAAAACTACTACGAAATGAAAATCAAGACACTGGCCGTAATGCTTGCAATGGCGCTCGCAACGGCAACGGCCGTCGCCGACACGGGCAACGGAGGCGACAGACTGACGACAAAGAAATGGACAAGCGCGGCCGAAAAGCTAAGCGATGCCTTCTTCGCCACGCCCGAGGCGGAGCGCATAGGCGACAACCTGCTGTTTTACCAGCACCCTACGGGCGGCTGGCCCAAGAACACGCAGATGCAGGACAGCCTCACCGCGGCCGGCCGCAAGAGGGTGGAAAAGCTGAAGCAGGGCAAGCGCTACGCCACGATAGACAACAAGGCCACGACCACCGAGATAAAATACCTGGCACGGCTGTACGCCGCCACCAACGACGCGAAGTACCGCGACGCCGCCATACGGGGCTTCAGCTACCTGTTCGAGGCACAGTACGGTAACGGCGGATGGCCCCAGTTCTACCCCCTTTCAAAGGGATACTATACGCACATAACCTACAACGACGACGCCATGGTGAACGTGCTGAAGCTGATGCGCGACGCATCGCTGGGCAAAAAGCCCTTCGCCTTCCTGCCAGACAGCGTCAGGGCCAGGGCCAAAGCCTCGCTCGACAAGGGCATACAGTGCATACTGAACACCCAGGTAGTGCAGGACGGCGTAAAGACCGTATGGTGCGCGCAGCACGACGAGCACACCCTGAAGCCTGCTCCGGCGCGCGCCTTCGAGCTGGCAAGCCTCAGCGGACAGGAGAGCGACGACATCGTGCTCTTCCTCATGTCGCTGTCAAAGCCGTCGATGGAGATAAGGCAGGCCGTGGAGGATGCCGTGGCGTGGTTCAGGAAGAGCATGATCACGGGCAAGCGCATCGAGACGTTCACCAACGCCGACGGCAAGAAGGACTACCGCCTTGTAGACTGTCCGCAGGGCGACGCGCCGTGCAAGCCGCTGTGGGCGCGCTTCTACACGCTGGAAGACAACCGCCCCTTCTTCTGCGACCGCGACGGCGTGATGCGTTTCAGCGTCTCCGAGATAGGCTACGAGCGCCGCAACGGCTACGACTGGTACAACTCCGACGGCCTGGAGGTGTTCAAGCGCTATGATAAATGGAAAGAGAAATACGGCTTGGGGAAATAAAAAGACTGGACACCCGTCACCGCTCGACCATACACCCACCCCAACCCTCCCCAAGGGTGGGGGCCTGGCATGCCTTGCAGGCAGCCATGGCGCATCGGGCTTGTCCGGCCTATAGGGCTTGTTTGGCCTGCATCCCAGCAGGCAAGAGCTCCCTTGAATATCCTAACTCCTTAAAAAATATATGGAATTTTTCATCATAAAAGACAACATCCAGCGAGGCCCTTACTCCATGGAGCAGCTCGCCGGGATGGGACTGACGTCTGAAACGCTCGTGTGGCGTGAAGGCATGGGACTGTGGAAACCGGCCTGGCAGGTTGACGAACTGCGCGGCCTGCTCGGCGGAAAGCCTGACGGCACGGCCGCGCCGCCGCCCGTTCCGCCGCAGGAAGACGCCGTCGGGCATGACGAAGTGCCGGCTGACGAGCCTGCGGACGTGGCCGCGCAACCCGGCAAGCGCCGCCGCCGGCGAGCCGCCAAGTGGCTCGCAGCCGCGGCAGTGGTGTTCTTCGTCCTGCTGATAACCTGCCCCGGCGAGGAGAAACACCGCCAGACGGTGGTCGACGAGATAGCCGAGGTGGCGCTGAAGGACAACATCTGGCAGGCCGGAGACGACGGACTGCTGGGCGCATTCGGCGAGACACTGGGCAACATGCTGGTGGCCCAGTTCGCCGACGCCGTAGTGGGGCAGTTCATGAGGGTGGACAATTACGTGGTGTTCTCCGTCGGCAGGATACGCTACGGCGGCGAGACGAAGACCGTGTCGTTCGGCATTCTGGGCCATGTGTTCACCTTCGATGCCGACGAAATAGGCAAGACCATGAAGAAGCAGAAGCCTCTGCCAGACACGATGGCGGTGTAGGAAAGGTGAAAAGATGAGAAAGTGAGAAGGTGAAAAGGTGAGAAAGTAAAAAGGTAAAAGGATAACATACAATGAAGAAAAGCTTAGTCGCACTTGCGTTCGGCACTCTCGCGCTGGGGATTGCCGAGTTCGTGATGATGGGCATACTGCCCGACGTGGCGCGGAGCCTCGGCGTAAGCATACCCGAGGCCGGCCACCTGATATCGGCCTACGCCATCGGCGTGTGCTGCGGAGCGCCCATGCTGGTGGTGGTCCACAAGTATCCGCTGAAGAACATGCTGCTCTGCCTGGCGTGCATCATACTCTTAGGCTCCACGCTGGCGGCCCTGTCGGTGAACTACTGGATGCTGCTGGCGGCGCGGTTCATATCGGGCCTGCCCCACGGGGCTTACTTCGGCGTGGCGTCGATAGTGGCTGTGCGCCTGGCCGACGAGCGCCACAAGACGGGCGCGGTGTCGATAATGGTGGCCGGAATGACCGTGGCCAATCTCTTCGGCGTGCCCCTGGCCACCGGCCTGAGCGCGTCGGTGTCGTGGCGGTTCCCGTTCCTCCTGGTTGTGTTTGTCAGCCTCATAGTGCTTTATTACGTATGGAAGTGGGTGCCGTCGGTAGGCGCGTTGCCCGACAACGGCTTCCGCCACCAGTTCGCCTTCCTTAAGAACGACGCGCCGTGGCTCATCCTTGCGGCCACGATGTTTGCCAACGGCGGCATCTTCTGCTGGTACAGCTACATCAGTCCGCTGCTCGTAGAGGGCGGCTTCTCCGCCGACACGCTGCCGGCTCTGATGATAGCCGCCGGCTTCGGCATGGTGGCCGGCAACCTGATAAGCGGCCGCCTGTGCGACCGCCACAGGCCGGGGCATGTCGTCGTTGTGACCCAGTGCATAGCCATAGCCGCGCTGCTGCTCGTCTTCTGGCTGGCCGATTGCGGCTGGGTGTCGGCCGCGCTGATGGTGGTCTGCACCGGATGCCTCTTCGCCGTGAGCAGTCCGCAGCAGTTCCTCATACTCAAGCACGCACCCGGAGGCGAACTGCTGGGCGGCGCGAGCATACAGGTGGCGTTCAACCTGGGCAACGCCGTGGGCGCGTTTTGCGGCGGACTGCCCATCGCCGCCGGCCTGCCGCCGCGCTATGCGGCATTGACGGGCGTGCCCTTCATCGTGCTCGGACTGGTGTCGTTCATCATCTTTTGCAGGAAATACGAGCGTAAGGCATAACGTCTTGACATCCAGCATGTTACAAAAGGCCGTCTTTTGCAATGCAAAAGACGGCCTTTTGCGTTGCCGTTTGCGGCCTTTTGCAATGCGAAAGGCCGTCAATGACAAATCCACCCCAACCTTCCCAAAGGGATGGAGCTTGATTGGTATTGCCGGTTTTGTCCTTGGCACATCAGGCTTATCGGGCTTATCAGGCTAATTTGGCTCATCTTCAGGCGTTCAACTTCTAAAAAAATGACTATCTTTGTAGCCGTGGACAACTATTCATCATCACCCGTTCAGTATCTCCGCCAGCAACGCCTGCTGTTGGAGATGGAATACAACTGCGAGAAGGAGGAGTTCCGCCGCCAGGCCGAGGCCGCGGGCCTGCAGCGCAAGGTGAAGCGCGGCGACGCGTGGATGCCCGTAAGCGTGGGCAAGAGTTACTACAACTCGCTCAACCAGCTGGCCGTGGAGGTGCTGCGCACGCAGGACAAGGAGATTGAGCACAACTTCGAGTTCGGCCGCCCCGTGGTGTTCTTCGAGACAAAGGATGACTCCTGCCAGCCTCCCCGAGGGGAGGGGACTGACAGGCAGGGCAAACCAAGCTCCTCCACCCGGGGAGCCCGGCAGGGGGCTTCCTTCCTCTTCACCGGCACCGTAAGCTATGTTGACGGCGACCGCATGGTTGTCACCGTGCCCGACAACGCTCCGATTACAAGACTGCAGACGGCGGAAAACGTTGGCGTGCAGCTGTTCTTCGACGAGACTACATACAGGCTGATGTTCGAGGCTCTCGACCGCGTAATAGGCGCCAAGGGCAACCGGCTGGCCTACCTGCGCGACCTCTTCGCGTCGCGGCAGAAGGCCGAGACGTTCTCGTTCAGCCCCATCAGCTTCCCATGGCTCAACCCAACGCAGGAACAGGCGGTGAACAATGTGCTCCGCGCAAAGGACGTGGCCATAGTGCACGGGCCGCCGGGCACCGGCAAGACCACCACCCTCGTCGAGGCGATATATGAGACCTTGCGCCGCGAGAACCAGGTGCTCGTGTGCGCGCAGAGCAACATGGCTGTCGACTGGATAAGCGAACGGCTCGTGGACCGCGGCGTGAACGTGCTGCGCATAGGCAACCCCGTCAAGGTGAACGACAAGATGCTGTCGTTCACTTACGAACGCCGCTTCGCCGACCATCCCGACTATCCGCAGCTGTGGAGCATACGCCAGGCGATACGCAAGTTGCGCCAAGGCGACAAAAGGCGGCGCGACGAGGGCTACCACCAGAAGCTCGACCGCCTGAAAAGCCGTGCCACAGAGCTTGAGATACGCATAAACGCACAGCTCTTCGGCGAGGCGAGGGTGATAGCCTCTACCCTTACGGGCAGCGCCAACCGCCTGCTCATGGGCCAGAAGTTCGGCACGCTGTTCATCGACGAGGCCGCGCAGGCCCTGGAAGCGGCCTGCTGGATAGCCATAAGGCGCGCGTCAAGAGTGATACTGGCCGGCGACCACTGCCAGCTGCCGCCCACGGTGAAGAGCGTCGCGGCACTGCGCGGCGGACTGGGCGTCACGCTCATGGAGCGCATAGTGCGCCAGAAGCCCGAAGCGGTGACTCTGCTGAAGACGCAATACCGCATGAACGAGCAGATAATGCGCTTCTCGAGCGACTGGTTCTACGGCGGAATGGTGGAGGCCGCGCCGCAAATCAAGTACCGCGGAATACTCGACCTGGACAACCCGATGACGTGGATCGACACGGCGGAGGTGGAGGGCAAGGAGGAGTTCGTGGGCGAGAGCTTCGGCCGCATCAACCGCGCCGAGGCCCAACTGACACTCGACACGCTCGAAAAATACTTCACGAAGATAGGCAAGCAGCGCATACTCGACGAACGGATAGACGTGGGCGTAATCTCGCCTTACCGCGCCCAGGTGCAGCTGTTGCGCCGGATGATAAGGAAAAAGGAATTCTTCAAGCCCTTCCGAGGCCTCGTCTCGGTCAACACTGTGGACGGATTCCAGGGACAGGAGCGCGACATCATCGTCATATCTCTCGTCCGCGCCAACGCCGACGGGCAGATAGGCTTCCTCTCAGACCTGCGCCGCATGAACGTGGCCATCACCCGGGCACGCATGAAACTCATAATTCTCGGCGACGTGCAGACCATGACGCGCCATCCGTTTTACAGGAAACTGTATGAATATGTGTCATCAATGAGTTAAAGGACATGCTACAACGAGACTACATACAGCGGCTTATCCGCGAATTCATGGCCGCATTGCAGCGGCTGATTGAGAAAAAGGAGATTGGCCAGAGGCAGGAAGAGGCGCGACGGCTGTTCACGCAATATCTGGGCGACTACGCCTTCTTCCACACCGCTTCGATGGACGACGTGATGCAGTGGTTTGGAAAATATCCCGATGAAGAGCGTCTTGACCGCATCACGATGCTGGCCGAACTGTATTACGCCGAGGCCGACACGCTGAGCGAACCTATGCGGACGGCAGTGCTCGACAGGGCTTACATGCTGTTCGACTTCGTCGACCGGCACAGCCGCACATACTCTCCCGAGCGACTTAAGAAGATGAATGAAATACACCCACCCCAGCCCTCCCCAAGGGAGGGGGCCTGATATGATTGCAACAACGACGCATCCGGCCTATTAGGCTAATCAGTCTTATAGACAGAATCGGCCTATAAGCCAAACAAGCCAGATACGCAAAAGCAACAAAAAGCATATTAAGCTCCCTCCCTTGGGGAGGGTTGGGGCGGGTGTCTAAAACCTTTTACCGACATGACGACACACCCATTATGGACAGATGAATACTGGCTGCCGCTGCTCAGGCTGTATCAAAGGCGGCCCGAGGGCGTAAAGCCCATGTTCTCGCGCGGCATGGTGAAGCTCAGCCTGGAGCTGCACATTCCGCCGCAAGTGCTTTACGGACAGATGTTCCGCCTGCGGCGGCCAGACACGCCGAGCCTGGCCAGGCTGCTGGAGCGGTATGCCGGCAATCCCAAGCGCCTCTCACGCGACATCAAGACGCTGCGCCGCATGAGCGGACTGGGCAGCGGCGGCGGATTCTATGACGGCGTGGAGGTGAACGAGACGTTTGAAAAAGACTTCCGCCCGTTGCCTGGCCGTCCCGAACTTACGCCAGTGACGCTGATAGTGGTGCTCGACCTGTACTTCCGCCTTACTCCGGCCACGATGGTGAAGGACACGCCAGAGGTGGCCGAACTGGCCAGGCTGACCCACTTGAAGACGCAGGCCGTGGTGGAGATACTGGACAATTTCCAGGCGTGCGACCCTTACCTGAAACACAGGCAACCGACGGACAGCGGGCTTTATGCCGCCTGCCGCGACATATGGCAGCGCTACGGCAACGGCGACCCGCAGGCTCTCGCGGCCCTTGCGGCGCAGATGAGGGAGTATTTTTAGGACAAGCATAAATGCAATGCACCCGCTTCAGCCCTCTTGGAAGGCCGGAACGGGTGCATTGTTTTATGTAAAACTCAATGTCAAGGCTGCTTGCCGATGTAGGCGAGGATGCCGCCGTCAACGTAAAGGATGTGTCCGTTGACGAAGTCGGAGGCGTCCGATGCGAGGAACACTGCCGGGCCCATCAGGTCTTCGGGCGTGCCCCAGCGCGCCGCGGGAGTCTTCGACACGATGAAGCTGTCGAACGGATGGCGGCTGCCGTCGGCCTGGCGTTCGCGCAGCGGGGCCGTCTGCGGCGTGGCGATGTAGCCCGGGCCGATGCCGTTGCACTGTATGTTGTGCCCGCCGAACTCCGAGCAGATGTTGCGCGTGAGCATCTTCAGTCCGCCCTTCGCCGCGGCGTAGGCCGACACGGTTTCGCGTCCCAGCTCGCTCATCATCGAGCACACGTTGATGATCTTGCCGTGCCCCTTCTTTATCATGCCGGGGATTACGGCCTTTGAGACGATGAACGGTGCGTTGAGGTCGATGTCTACCACCTGGCGGAAGTCCTCAACCGACATCTCGGTCATGGGTATGCGCTTGATGATTCCTGCGTTGTTGACGAGAATGTCGATTGTGCCGAGCTCGCGCTCGATGTCTTCCACCATCTTCTTCACCTCGTCTTCCTTGGTTACGTCGCAGATGTAACCCTTCGCGTCGATGCCCTTGGCCTTGTAGTCGGCCAGGGCCTGGTCCATGTGGTGCTGCGAACGGCAGTTGAATGCGATTTTCGCGCCGGCCTGCGCGTAAGCCTCCGCTATGGCGAAGCCTATGCCGTAAGCCGCTCCCGTGACGAGGGCCACCTTGCCCTCAAGTGAGAATTTCTTTGAGAATGTGTCCATTTTGTTATGCCATTATTTACCCACCCCGCCCTCCCGATGGGAGGGAGCGTGGTATGCCATACCAAATTATGACAGGCATTATCACAATTTCAGTACCATGATTTTACCTTCTTATATGTCTTTGCATATCAGGCTCCCTCCCTTGGGGAGGGTTGGGGTGGGTGTTAGTTACTATTTCAAGTCCGTAATCTTGGAGAAGTCCTGGTCGCCGTAGTCGAGATTCTCGCCTCCCATGCCCCAGATGAAGGTGTAGTTGTGCGTTGCGGCGGCGCTGTGTATGCTCCATTCGGGCGAGAGGACAGCCTGGTCGCCGCGCATCCAGATGTGGCGTGTCTCGTCTATCTGGCCCATGAAGTGGCACACGGCCTGGTCTTCGGGCACCTCGAAGTAGAAGTAAGCCTCCATGCGGCGGCTGTGCACGTGGGCCGGCATGGTGTTCCACACGCTGCCCGGGGCAAGCTCCGTCATGCCCATTTGCAGCTGGCAGGTGGGCAGCACCTGGCTTACGAGCATCTTGTTGATGTCGCGCTCGTTGCTCATTTCGAGCGAACCCATGTGGGCTACCACGGCGTCGGCCTTGGTCACTTTCTTGCAGGGGTATTCCTTGTGGGCCGTGACGCTGTTGAAGTAGAACTTCGCCGGACGGGCAGAGTCCTTGCTCGAGAACAGCACGTCGCGGTCGCCGCGGCCGATGTAGAGGGCCTCCTTGTAGCCGAGGGTGAACTCTTCGTCGCCCACCTTGACGACGCCCTCGCCCTGGCCTACGTTGAATATGCCCACCTCGCGTCGCGTGGTGAAGTAAGGAGCCTTAAGAGGGTCGATGGCCTCGAGCTTCAGCTCCTCATTGACGGGCATCGCTCCGCCCACCACCATGCGGTCGTACATCGAATAGACCATGTTCACCTCGTCGGCCGCGAACACCTTTTCTATGAGGAAGTCGCGGCGTATGCGCTGCGTGTCATAGCTCTTCGCATCCTCGGGATGCGCTGCGTAACGGATTTCGTAATTTGTTTTCATAATGTATATTTAGTTTTAGATAGTTTCCGAAAGACGCTGAACAGTCTTTGCAAAGTTACTAAAAAAAATCGCACTCACTGCATATAAGAGTACGATTATTATATGAATAATACTTAAAAAGACATCTTTGCGCACATGCCGGTGCGCTCGTGGAAAGGCGGCGTGTGCGCATGCGCGGCCATGCCTGTAAGCGGACGCTTTGCCAAAGACGGCCTTTCGCCTTGCAAAAGGCCGTCTTTGGGCACGCAAAAGGCCGTCTTTCACAATGCGAAAGACGGCCTTTTGGAAAACGAAAGACCTCACGCTGCTCTACGCTGCGTGAGGTCTTGACGTTCAGGATGTTGTCCAAGGCGGATTCGAACCACCACAAACAGAACCAAAACCTGTTGTGCTACCATTACACCATTGGACAATCACGGGTGCAAAGGTAGTGTTTTTTTGCACAACTACCAAAAAAACACCCGACTATTTAGCTTTTTACAGTCACCAGGTAATAGTTTTTCTTGCCGCGCTGCACAAGCAGATACTTGCCGTCTATGAGGTCGTCGGCCGTGATTACACGGTCTGCCGCCGCGAGCTTCTCCTTGTTCAGCGACACGCCTCCGCCCTGCACGAGTTTGCGCATCTCGCCCTTGCTGGCGAATACGGCGGCCGCCTGGGTGAACACTTCGACCGCCGGCTGGCCCAGCTGGTCTTTCCCTATCTCGAACTGGGGCACGCCCTCGAAGATGTCGAGCAATGTCTGCTCGTCCAATTTGAGAAGACTCTCTTTCGTAGACTTGCCGAACAGGATGTTAGACGCTTCTATTGCGGCATCCAAGGCCTCGCGCGAGTGTACCATGACGGTTACCTCCTCGGCCAGCCGTCGCTGCAAAGTACGGCGGCCCGGGTCTTGGCGGTGCTCCTCCACGAGGATGTCTATCGTCTCCTTCTCAAGGCTGGTGAATATCTTTATGTAACGTTCCGCGTCGTCGTCGCTCACGTTCAGCCAGAACTGATAGAACTTATAGGGTGACGTGCGCTTCGGGTCGAGCCAGATGTTGCCCGTCTCCGTCTTGCCGAATTTCTTGCCGTCGGCCTTGGTTATGAGCGGACATGTCAGGGCGTAAGCCTCCGCCTCCGCGCCAAGTGTGCGCCGGATAAGCTCCGTTCCGGTGGTCATGTTGCCCCACTGGTCGTTGCCTCCCATCTGCAGCTTGCACCCCTTGTGCTGGTAAAGGTAGAGGAAGTCGTAGCCCTGGAGCAGCTGGTAGGTGAACTCCGTGAACGAAAGGCCGTCGCGGGCTTCGCCGTTCAGTCGCTGCTGCACGCTCTCCTTGGCCATCATGTAGTTCACGGTGATGTGCTTGCCCACCTCTCTGGCGAACTGGAGGAATCCCATGTCCTTCATCCAGTCGTAGTTGTTCACAAGCTCGGCGCGGTTGGGCGCGTCGCTCTCGAAGTCGAGGAACTTGGCCAACTGCCGCTTTATGCACTCCTGGTTGTGGCGGAGCGTGTCCTCGTCGAGCAGGTTTCGCTCAAGGCTTTTGCCCGACGGGTCGCCTATCATGCCGGTAGCGCCGCCCACGAGAGCCAGCGGCTTGTGGCCGCAACGCTGCAAGTGGCGCAGCATCATCACGCCGCAGAGGTGGCCGATGTGCAGCGAGTCCGCCGTAGGATCGGTGCCAAGGTAAGCCGTTACCTGCTCTTTCTGCAACAGTTCTTCAGTGCCCGGCATGATCTGTGCCAGCATGCCGCGCCACCTGAGTTCTTCAACAAAGTTCTTGTTCATCGTATGGTTTTTCTTTAAATGTTGTTTTTGGGGGAATTGTGGGAGAGCTGGGAGAACTACGATAAATGGAAGGGAAATGGCCGCCAATGAATTTTCCACTTTTAATTTTTAACTTTTCCTTCCCTAAGGCACCGGGTCGTAGCCGCTGCCTCCCCACGGATTGCAGCGCAGTATGCGCCAAACGGCAATGGCAAGTCCCTTTATCGGGCCGTGCTTCTTCAGCGCCTGCCTGGCGTATTCGGAACAAGTGGGTGTGAACCTGCATGACGGAGGGGTGAACGGGGAAATGCATTTCTGATAAAAAAGGATGGGAATGCACAGCAGCCAGACCGCCGCTTTTGACAGGATGTGCAGCAAACGTGTCATCCTCGCCTTGTCTTTTCGGCTAACCTTTGCAGCAGGTTTGCCACCTTGCACTCCACTTCCGCCGTGTCCCAGAGCTTGTCGTCCAGCCATATGAAGGCCATCACAAGTCCTTGTCCGCCCGTTTCGCGCAGGCTTTCCACCAAAACCTGCTTGTTCTTGCGGTACGCCTCGCGCACCTGGCGCTTTACTCTGTTGCGCTTCACGGCACGCTTGAAGCACCTTTTCGGCACGCTTATGAGCACTTGCGGCAGGCTTTCGGCCTCTTCGGTGGCTGTCTTCATGTAGACAAGCCGCAACGGGAAAGCGGCCATCGAGCGGCTGCCTTCCTTGTGGAAGAGCTTTTCTATCAGCGTCCTGCTGCACAAACGCTCGTCCTTGCGGAATGTCATTGTGCCGTGTTCCGACATGTTTTATGTCACTTGTTCTTCTCGAGGAAGTCCTTGAGGGCGCTCGTCATCGAGGGATGCTGCACCGTGGGAGCCTCCACCTCCACCTTAAGCCCCGCGTCGTGGGCGGCTTTCGCCGTGGCGGGACCGAACGTTCCGACCACCACCTTGTCGTTCATCGAGTTGCCGAAGGTGGTGTTGAAGGCGTTGATTCCTGACGGGCTGAAGAATATGCACATGTCATAGTCGAACGTCTTTACCTCGTCTTCGGTGAAGTCGTTGCTCACCGTGCGGTACATCACGCACTCCGTGTGGTTCAGCTTCTTGGCGTCCAGTAGCTTCTTCACGGTGTCGTCGTGCACGTCGCTCATCGGTATGAGGAATCTCTCGGCCTTGTGTTTCACCATCGTAGGCAACAGGTCGTCTATCTTTCCTGTCTTGCCGAAGAACACCTTGCGCTTCCTGTACTGCACGTATTTCTGTATGTACAGGGCGATTGTCTCCGTAACGCAAAAGTATTTCATCGTCTCTGGTATCTCGAGCCGCATTTCGCCTGCCAGTTTGAAATAATTGTCAATCGCATGACGCGAGGTGAACACCACGGCGGTGTAATTGAGAATGCTGACTTTCTGCTGGCGGAACTCTTTAGACGAAAGCCCTTCCACCTTTATGAACGGACGGAAAACCAATTCCACGCCATAGTCTTTCTCCATTTCGAAATACGGTGACTTGTCACTGCTTGGTCTCGGTTGTGACACCAAAATCTTTCTTACCATCAGTCAATTTCCTAAAAGGTTATTTTCAAATGATCAACTACTTTTACGAGAACCCCCCACAACGTAAGCAAGGGCATTATTTCGAGGGCACAAAAGTACAAAATTATCTGCAAACAAAAGGCTTTATGTCGGAAAAACAGTATAAAGCTCTTGTAAAACAATGCGATTTTAACCAAAACTATGACAAATGCCACATAAGCTGTCGCCTTTTGCATGGACAGGTCGAAATATGACATCAGCAGCACGAGGGGGAACAGCGCCACGCCTTCGACCGACACGGCGAACATCGCCGCCTTGAGCCAGAGCACGCTGTCCCTGCGGCCGAAGAATGTGCTGTTGACTGCCCAGTAGGCCAGCGCCTTTACCGCGAAATAGGCCACGTAGACGCCGAAGAACACGGCCACGAGCTGATACTGTGACGCCAGGATGAACGTGTCGGCGACGTTTTCCAGGGTGTATATGAACGACGTGACTGCCAGCAGGAGGCATGTCTGCAGCACGAAGAAGAACTGTGAGCGCAGCTCGGCCGTTGTCTCCGACATGTCCGAGGCGCCTTGGCCTTTCTTCCTGAAGAATGCCTTGGCCTGCATCGTGACGAAGCGGCGCGTGCCCTTGTAGGCCGTCACGGCGGTGATGAAGCAGAAGATGAGCAGCGCCGTGAGCACGTCGTCGCCCCTCATGGAGTAGGGCACGGGGTCGCCGGCCTCTCCGTTGCGGCCGCGCCATGCGCCTTGCGTCAGCACTGAGTCGCCTTCGAGCAGCGTCTCCATGTAGTGTTCGGGGCGGTTTAGCTCGCCGGGGCGCGTCCATTGCTCCTGCCCTGGCAGCGTGAGCGTGTCGGGGCGGGTGCTTAGGTGGGTGTTCACCACCTTGATGTTGGCCTGGACGGCTGAGTCCTGCTGCTCTGGCGTGGCGTCGTCGGGCAGGCTGGCTATCACCTCTGCCGGGGTGGGCGCGGCCTTTGCGGCCGGCTTCCACGACGCGGTGTCGGTGCTT
Organism: uncultured Prevotella sp.; assembly: GCA_944320195.1. Classification (GTDB taxonomy): domain Bacteria; phylum Bacteroidota; class Bacteroidia; order Bacteroidales; family Bacteroidaceae; genus Prevotella. The sequence continues at coordinate 21,771 of CALUGP010000061.1, forward strand.
ACGGCGGCTTGCGCCGATGTTATGGAGTCTTGCTGGAGTGCCGGCATAAGTGCTGTTTGTAATAATACGAATCGGCCCAATGGGCTTGGCAAGCCCAATGAGCCTCTTGTTGTATTGCAGCATGCCGCCGAGGCGAAGGCCGTAGGCGGCATGTTTTCTTAATTCTTAACTCTTAATTCTTAATTTTCCAGGGAGAATTCCTTGCGGATTTTGTCCACCATGTCGAGCTTTTCCCATGTGAACAGTTCCACGTCGATGGTCTTCTTCTCGTGATAGCGGCTGGTGAAAGTCTTGCTTACCACCTCGTTCTTACGGCCCATGTGGCCGTAGGCTGCCGTCTCTACGTACATCGGCTGGCGCAGCTTCAGCTCACGCTCGATGGCCTTCGGGCGCAGGTCGAACATTTGCTGTATCTTCATTGCGATTTCGCCGTCGGTCATGTTGACGCGGCTCTTGCCGTAGGTGTTCACGTAGACGCTTACCGGCTCTGCGCGGCCTATGGCGTAGCTGAGCTGCACGAGCATCTCGTCGGCCACTCCGGCGGCCACCATGTTCTTGGCAATGTGGCGTGCGGCGTAGGCTGCCGAGCGGTCCACCTTGCTCGAGTCCTTGCCCGAGAAGGCGCCTCCGCCGTGGGCACCGCGGCCTCCGTAGGTGTCAACTATTATCTTGCGGCCCGTCAGACCGGTATCGCCGTTGGGGCCTCCGATGACGAACTTGCCGGTAGGATTGACCAGGTATTGTATGTCGTCGTTGAACAGCGCGAGCACTTTCTCCGAGTGAATCTGCTCCTTTACGCGCGGCATCAGTATGTTCTTCACATCGTCCTTGATGCGTGCCAGCATGCGGGCATCGTCAGTGTCGAACTCGTCGTGCTGCGTGGATACCACGATTGTGGTGATGCGCTGCGGTATTCCTTCGTCAGAGTACTCCACGGTTACCTGGCTCTTTGAGTCCGGGCGCAGGTAGGTCATCAGCTTTCCTTCCTTCCTGATGTCGGCAAGCGTCTTCATGATGAGCTGCGCAAGGTCGAGCGTTACGGGCATGTAGTTCTCCGTCTCGTTGCATGCGTAGCCGAACATCATGCCCTGGTCGCCGGCGCCCTGCTCCTCTTCGTCGCCGTTGTCAACGCCGCGGTTGATGTCGTCGCTCTGCTCGTGTATGGCGTTGAGGATGCCGCATGAGTCGCCGTCAAACTGGTATTCCGACTTGGTGTAGCCTATGCGCTTGATTGCGCGGCGCGCTATGGTCTGCAGGTCGATGTACACCGAGCTGCGCACTTCGCCGGCTATGACCACCTGGCCCGTGGTGACGAGCGTCTCCACGGCCACGCGCGCGTGGCCGTCGTAGGCCAGGAACTGGTCGAGTATGGCGTCTGATATCTGGTCGGCAACCTTGTCGGGATGCCCTTCCGACACTGATTCTGAAGAAAACAAATATGACATATTACCTCGCTTTGTTTGTAAATGGCTGCAAAGTTACGCCTTTTCGGCATCATGGCAAAACAAAACGGGGTTTTTAACTGAATTTTCAAATATCACCTACAAGTTCAGATATCCTGGCGATAAACCTTTCGGCCTGCTCTATCTTGGGCTCAATCTCTTCCCGTGTCACATCGTAAGAACAATTATAATCGCTGTTGTTGCGCATTATCTGCAAGTCGGAATACAGCCTGCCCAGCTCTTGCGGCAACACGCCGGTACGGATATAATGAAGCCCGAAAGCTGAAATCGCGCCTTTATGAGTGTTCACCAGATGGCCGTCCCGTATCAACAATGCCGAGACCGCATGGAAAACGGCATAATAAAGGCGGTTGGCTATCGTGTCCCAATAGCCAAGTTTGCGCAACTCTTCTGTCTGCCTGAAGGTGTTACGCGCCTTTTCAAGCTCCAATCTTACAATGATTGACCGCTCTTCATCTGTCAAACTCATATCAATACGATTTTGTCGCGTTCCACGTTCTTGTGGTAAGGCAGGTATTTCCATGCCTCCCATTGGTTCTTGGTGTACACTGATGGGTTTATTTCCTCGCCCACATTCCATCCCAGTTCACGGAAAGGATAGGCCACGCCGTAGTCGTCGGCCTCAAGACGGGGCTTGTCAAGCAGTATGAGCAAGTCCCAGTCGGAGTCCTCACGGGCATTGCCACGCGCACGCGAACCGTACAGCAGCAGCGAACTTCCTGCCGGCATGGTGGCGCGCGCAAGCATCTTCAGGCGTTCTATCAACACTTCGCGTTCCATATTCCCTATAAGGATGATGCAAACGAGCGGAATGCAAGCTTTCTTGCAATTTTCCGTATGCAACTTCTTTTCTGCAAAGATAGTGAATTATGATGAACAAGGCACACGGTTATATATAATTTTTCATAAAACGCTGAAAAACCGCCTGCGTAACGCCTTGTGGCACAGCGTGTTGCGAAAGGCCGTCTTTTAGCCTGCAAAAGACGGCCTTTTACAGTGCGGTTGACGGCCTTTTGGAATGTAAAAGACCGCCTTTCGCAAAACGGCCTGCCGCGGCCACTTGCGCCAACCGTTGCCCGCTTTGTTCCAAGCCCTCCCGGCCTTCCCGGCACTCCCAGTCCTCCCACCACACCTTATATATATTAATAAAGATTAAATCGCCCGAAATAAGCCGCCCCAACGTTTCCTTTATTGCCGATTTTGCACTACCTTTGCAGGCAAATTGAAGAAAGCACAAATTACAACTTTATAAAACTTAATGTAATTATGAAGATCCAGAAAGTTCATGCAAGAGAGATCCTCGACTCAAGAGGCAATCCGACAGTTGAAGTTGAAGTAACCCTCGAAAACGGCGTTATGGGCCGCGCAGCCGTTCCGTCAGGAGCGTCTACCGGCGAGAACGAAGCCCTCGAGCTTCGCGACGGCGACAAGAACCGCTACGGCGGCAAGGGCGTGCTGAAAGCTGTAGAGAACGTAAACAACATCATCGCGCCGGCTTTGCAGGGTGACTGCGTGTTCAACCAGCGCGGTATCGACCATAAGATGCTCGCCCTCGACGGCACACCTACAAAGAGCAAGCTCGGAGCAAACGCCATCCTCGGCGTGTCACTGGCTACAGCACAGGCAGCAGCCAAGGCTCTGAACATGCCTCTCTATCGCTACATCGGCGGCTGCAACGCTTACACTCTGCCCGTGCCCATGATGAACATCATTAACGGCGGCGCCCACTCTGACGCGCCCATCGCGTTCCAGGAGTTCATGATCCGTCCGGTAGGCGCTCCTTCAGAGAAGGAAGCTATCCGCATGGGCGCTGAGGTATTCCACGCTCTCGCTAAGCTGTTGAAGAAGCGCGGACTCTCTACCGCAGTAGGTGACGAGGGTGGTTTCGCTCCCGCACTCGACGGCATCGAGGACGCTCTCGAGAGCATTTGCCAGGCCATCAAGGACGCAGGCTACGAGCCGGGCAAGGACGTCAAGATAGCAATGGACTGCGCAGCCAGCGAGTTCGCAGTATGCGAGGACGGCCAGTGGTACTACGACTACCGCCAGCTCAAGGACGGAAAGAAGAAGGACCCCAACGGCAAGAAGCTCAGCGCAGAGGAGCAGATCAAGTACCTCGAGGAGCTGATCACCAAGTATCCTATCGACTCAATTGAGGACGGACTCGACGAGAACGACTGGGACAACTGGGTTAAGCTGACCGCTGCCATCGGCGACCGCTGCCAGCTCGTAGGCGACGACCTGTTCGTTACCAACGTGAAGTTCCTCGAGAAGGGAATCAAGATGGGCGCAGGCAACTCTATTCTCATCAAGGTCAACCAGATTGGCTCGCTCACCGAGACTCTTGACGCAATCGAGATGGCTCACCGCCACGGCTACACCACAGTTACATCTCACCGCTCTGGCGAGACAGAGGACACCACTATAGCCGACATCGCCGTAGCAACAAACTCTGGCCAGATCAAGACCGGTTCAATGAGCCGCACCGACCGTATGGCCAAGTACAACCAGCTCATCCGCATCGAGGAGGAGCTCGGCGAGGCTGCAAGCTACGGATACGCAAAGCTGAAGTAATCTGTCATCCCGATAAAAAAACAAAGGCCGTGCCCCGCACGGCCTTTGTTTTTTATCGGGAAGTTAAAAATTTAGAGAAGTTTTCCGCTTCGCTCAAGGAAACTCTCGCTCCATGCGGTCGCTTGGAAGTCAAGGCCGACAGCCCTTCAAGCGGCGCATCGGGCTTATCAGGCTCATCATCCCGTCTGGCCAATTTGGCTTATCAGGCCCATTAGGCCCATCAATTAACCACAAGACAACCTCATGACACCATTTCACCCATTACAAACCGCCCTGCCACGGCCTGCCAGGTTCACCGACCCTTTCTGCTACGAGCCTCATCCCCTGTGCCTCGCGGCGGCCAAGGAGTTGCAGGACTACATCGCCGGTGACAGCCGCCTGCGCGCCGACGCCGATCGCGGCAAGATGTTCGGGGTGCTTGTCGTAGAGACGGCCGACGGGCGGACAGGCTACCTCGCGGCGTTCTCAGGACTGCTGGCCGGCTCCAACGACCATGAGTTCTTCGTGCCGCCGGTTTTCGACGCGACGTCTCCCGACGGATACTTCAAGACCCGCGAGGCCGAGATTTCCGCCATAAACAGGCGCATAGACAGCCTGGAACGCTCTGAAGAGTTCCAGACTGCATTGCGCGGAAAGGCCCACTGCGCGGAGGAGAACGCCAAGGCTGAGGACGAATACAGGCAAGCCATGCGGCAGGCCAAGGCCAGGCGCGACGCGCGCAGGCTGTCGCCGCAGCCGCTGACGGACGAAGAGAAAGAGGCGATGACGCGCGAAAGCCAGTACATGAAGGCCGAACTGCGCCGCCTGAAGCAGCGCGGCAGGGAGCTGCTGGCGGCAAAGGAACAGGCGGCAAAGGCCTTCGAGGGTGAAATTGAGTCGCTGAAAGCGCGGCGCAGGCAGATGTCAGACGCGCTGCAACACTGGCTCTTCTCGCAATACTCCATGCTTAACGCCCTCGGAGAGCGGCGCGACCTCTGCGACATCTTCGCCCACACGCCGCAGCGCGTGCCCCCGGCCGGAGCCGGAGACTGCTGCGCGCCTAAGCTGCTGCAGTACGCCTACCTCAACCATATGCGCCCCGTGTGCATGGCAGAGTTCTGGTGGGGCGAGTCGCCAAAGGGCGAAGTGCGCCACCACCTGCATTATTATCCGGCCTGTCGGGGAAAGTGCCTGCCGATACTCAGGCACATGCTGCGTGGCCTTGACGTGGAGAAAGGCAGCCCGGAGACCGCCGTAGGCGAGCCGCTCGAGGTAGTCTACGAAGACGGATGGCTGGCCGTGGTAGACAAGCCGGCCGGAATGAAGAGCGTGCCGGGACGCGGCGGAGGCACGTCTGTGCTCGAGGAGATGCGCCTGCGGCATCCCGACAAGCCGCAGCTTACGCTTGCCCACCGCCTTGACATGGACACGTCGGGGCTGCTCCTCGTGGCCTTCGACATCGAAACATACAAAAAACTCCAGGCGCAATTCCTGCGCCGGGAGGTCAGGAAGCGGTACACCGCACTGCTCGACGGCGTGACCTGCCGCCCCGTGTACGGCGAAATAAGGCTGCCCATGCGCCCCGACCCACTCGACCGGCCATACCAGAAGGTGGACTTCGCCGGCGGCAAGGAGGCCGTGACCGAATACCGGATACTCGAAACGAAAGGCAACACCACGCGCGTGGCGCTCTTCCCGCACACAGGGCGCACCCACCAGCTGCGCCTGCACTGCGCACACGCCGACGGACTGGCCGCGCCCATCATCGGCGACCGGCTCTACGGCCACGGCCACGGCCGCCTATGCCTGCACGCCGAACAGCTGGAGTTCACACACCCCGTGACCGGCAAGAAGATGACATTCGAGCGGCGAGCGGAGTTTTGAGGAAGAAAACACCCTCCCCAAAGCCACCAGACACCCACCCCAAGCCTCCCGAAGGGAGGGGGCTTAATATGCCTTGCTGGTTTGTTTACAGCCAAGGCGCATCGGGCTAATCAGGCACATTGGGCTTGTTTTTTACTATCCGACAAGGCATATGCCTCTAACTTCTTTAACTTCTGTAACTTCTTTAACTTCTGAAACTATGCAACGAGACATGAAATGGAAGACGCTCAAGAGCGAATACATCATACGCCGCCCGTGGCTCACGGCGCGCAGGGACACCGTGGAGCTGCCCACGGGCGTGGTGAACGACGAATACTACGTGCTGGAATACCCCACATGGGTGAACGTTATAGCCGTAACCGGCGGCGGCGAGTATGTAATGATACGCCAATACCGCCACGGAATAGGGCGCACCGGCATCGAAATAGTGGCCGGAGTGTGCGAGCCCGGCGAACAACCCGAGGCCGCCGCGCGGCGCGAACTCATGGAAGAAACGGGCTACAGCGGCGGCACGTGGCGCGAACTGATGACCGTATCGGCCAATACAAGCACCATGAACAACGTCTGCCACTGCTTCCTGGCCACGGGAGTGGAACGCAAGGGCGGGCAACATCTCGACCGCACGGAAGACATAGAGGTGCGCGTAATGACTGAAAACGAGGTGTTCGGCCTGCTCGCCGACGGCAAGATACTGCAAAGCCTGATGGCCGCGCCGTTATGGAAACATTTTTACGAGAAACAGAGAGGCGGCTAACCCGCATGGCGCGCATGGCAGACCGCGGCACGCCGGGCGGCAAACCGCCGCGAAGGCGGGCAAAAGGCGCGGAAAAGGCGGCTGCGGGCTGACTCGGAATTTACCTAAATCAAAAAAAACAAACGTTTACGCAAAAAAATCAGGCCAAAGGCCTGGGGCATGCTGTGAAATACGTAAATTTGCAGTAGTCTTAGTCAATGTATCATTTATTTTAACAAAAAAACCTAGAAACACAGTATGAGTCTGAACATCGAAAAAGGCGACAAGAAGCGCGTCGTCATCGTTGGCGGAGGATTCGCCGGACTGAAAGTGGCCAACAAGCTTAAGCGTTCGGGTATGCAAGTAGTGCTTATCGACCGCAACAACTACCACCAGTTTCCACCCATGATTTACCAGGTCGCGTCGGCGGGAATGGAGCCAAGCTCGATATCGTTCCCCTTCCGCAAGATTTTCCAGCGCTGCCGCAACGTGTACTTCCGCATGGCCGAGCTGCGAGCCATCTACCCCGAGAAGAAGCTCATACAGACATCCATCGGCAAGGTGGACTATGACTACCTGGTGCTTGCCGCCGGAACCACCACCAACTTCTACGGAAACAAGAACGTGGAGGCCGAGGCCATGCCGATGAAAACAGTGTCGGAGGCGATGGGTCTGCAGAACGCCATACTGGCGAACATAGAGCGAGCCATCACCTGCGCCACCAAGGTGGAGCAGCAGGAACTGCTCAACGTCGTCATTGTGGGCGGAGGAGCCACGGGTGTCGAGGTGGCCGGAGTGCTCTCGGAGATGAAGCACACCGTGCTGCCGCACGACTATCCCGACCTCGACCCCAGCCTCATGAACATCTACCTCATAGAGGGCGGCAACCGCCTGCTCTCGGGAATGTCGCCCGAATCGTCGGCCGCGGTGGAGCGTTTCCTGCGCCGCATGGGCGTAAACGTGCTCCTGAACAAGATGGTTACCGACTACCAGGACCACAAGGTGATACTGGCCGACGGCAGTTCGATAGCCACGAGGACGTTCATCTGGGTGAGCGGCGTGGCCGGAAGCCCCGTGGGCAACATCAGGAAGGAATGCCTGGGCCGCGGACAGAGGATAAAGGTGGACCGGTTCAACCAGGTGACGGGCATGGACTCGGTGTTCTGCATAGGCGACCAGTGCATCGTCTGCGGCGACGAAGACTACCCCAACGGCCATCCGCAGCTGGCGCAGGTTGCCATACAGCAGGGCAAGAACCTGGCCCGCAACATCCGCCGGATGGAGAAGGGCAAGGAGATGCGCCCCTTCAAGTACAAGAACCTCGGCTCCATGGCTACCGTGGGCAGGAACAAGGCGGTGGCCGAATTCTCCACGGTGAAGACCAGTGGCTTCATTGCATGGCTGATGTGGCTCGTCGTACACCTGCGCTCCATCCTCGGAGTGAGGAACAAGGTGGTAGTGATGCTCAACTGGATGTGGAACTACTTTAACTACAACCAGTCGCTCCGAATGATTTTCTACCCCAAGAAGGCGCACGAGATACAGGAGCGCGAGGCCCGCGAGGCCGTGACACACTGGGGCGAAGACCTCATGGAAGAGTCACAGGCAGACGGCGGCCGGTAGCCGCCGCGCAACGCTCTGACATTCAGCAAGTTGGCGAAAGGCCGTGTTTTGCACCGCAAAACACGGCCTTTTGCGTTGCGGTTAATGGCCTTTTGCAAAACAAAAGACGGTCTTTCAGGTTCATCCGCAAACCTTTTGGATGGACATATGGCTCTATTAATAACACCATCCAACCTTAATCCAGGCAGTCGGTAACTGTCATTCCGCGCTCCGACGCGGAATCCAGAGAACATCCTATACATCAAGCAGCATATGCGGTATTTACTGGATTCCGCGTCGGAGCGCGGAATGACAGTTACCGACTGCCTGGATTATGGCAGGATGTATTTGTAAATGAAATAATGTGTCACATTTGATAGAGCCATATGTCCATACAAAAGATTTGCGGATGAACCGTCTTTCACAAAACCGTAAAATATATACAAAAAAACAGTTGTTAGCCACGCCGGATGACAGCGGGATGCAGTAACTTTGCACGCAGACATCAAGACAAACACAAAGAGACATGACACTGCAAGAATTCTTAGACTACGTGAAGACCGGCCGGCCGCTCGACACGCCGGAGATTTACCGCCTGATGGACGACATGAGCGAGGAGGCGCGCCGCGTGACCTTCCGCCTCAACTCGGCATACCACGACCAAAAGGAGATAAACGCCCTGCTGACCGAGCTGACCGGACGGGCTCCCGGTCGCGGCTTCAAGATGTTTCCGCCCATGTACACCGACTTCGGCAAGAACATCCACATAGGCGACGACGTGTTCATCAACGCCTGCTGCCAGTTCCAAGACCACGGAGGAGTCTACATCGGCGACCGCTGCCAGATAGGCCACAACGTTGTCTTCGCCACGCTCAACCACGGACTCTCCGCCGAGACGCGCCGCACCATGACCCCGGCGCCCATCCGCCTGGGCAAGAACGTGTGGGTAGGCTCACACTCCACGATACTGCCCGGCGTAACCATCGGCGACAACGCCATAATAGCCGCCGGCGCGGTGGTGACCAGGGACGTGCCGGCCGACACCGTTGTGGGCGGAGTGCCGGCGCGCGAGCTGAAGAAAATCTGACGGCGGAGGGCCGCAGCCGGGGCAGCGCGGAATGATGAAATTTATCAAATATACGTCGGAATTTCTTGCAAATCACAAGAATTCCGCCTATATTTGCATTGTTGTAATACAAATTAAACTAAAAAAACGCGAGTTCGGCATAAGAAGTTTATGCAATAAGCCTGCTTTTGTCAATGATGTCAATATTCAAAGACGGTTTC